>CAWHUM010000014.1:0-441338 GCA_963832445.1 uncultured Alphaproteobacteria bacterium | reverse complement strand
CCACCTCGAGGGCTCCGAGCTGCTGGGGCCGATCATCGTCTTTCTGGCGTTGTCCTACACCCAGGCGACGCATGGACACGTCGGCATGGACCTTCTGCTCGACGCCCTGGCGCCAGGAGCGCGGCGCTATGCCGAGATGGGAACGCTGCTCGTCAGCATCTTCATCTGCGCCGTGCTCGCCCTCTTCAGCTTCAGGAACGCCTACCAGCTGTGGCTGTTCGACGACGTCACGATGTCACCGCCCTATTTCAAGACGTGGCCGGCCGCAGCCGCCATTCCCCTGGGATACGCCCTGGTCTCGATCAGGATGTACATCCAGATCCTGCACCTGTATGACCCCGGCCGCTTTCCGGCCAACGAACCTGCAGCAGGCGGTTTCCATGCAGTCGAGTAAGTGGCAACTCGCCGCAGCAGCCCCCTGCTCTTGTGGAAGGATAGCGCGCCGTGGACTCTGTTAGCATCGGCGCCCTTTCGTTCCTCGCACTGACGCTCTTTCTGATGTCGGGCGTGCGCATCGCCTTCGCCACCGCGCTGTGCGGGTTCTTCGGGCTGTGGATCTTGCGCGGCTACGATCCGGCCGCGTCGCTGTCGGCCACCACCATCCTCGGCCATCTCACCAACTACAACCTGCTGGTGCTGCCGCTGTTCATCATGATGGGCTTCTTCGCCTATTACGCCAACATCACGCGCGACATCTACTGGGCGGCGCGGCAGTGGCTCGGGCACCTGCCCGGCGGCCTCGCCATCGCCACCATCATCGGCTGCGCCGGCTTCGCCGCCGCCTGCGGCGCCTCCACGGCGTCGGCCGCGGTGATGGGGAGGGTGGCCTTGCCGGAGCTCAAGAAATTCGGCTACGACGACAAGGTCTCGACTGGCTGCGTCGCCGCCGGCGGCACCATGGCGATCATGATCCCGCCGTCGGTCCTGTTCGTCATCTACGGCTACATCGCCGAGGAATCGATCGGCGCCCTGCTGCTTGCCGGCATCCTGCCAGGCCTCCTGCAGGCGATCAGCTACGTCATCATGCTGCTCATTCGCTTCAAGCTCAATCCCGCGCTCGGGCCGCCGATCAAAGGCATAACCTGGCCCGATCGCTTCCGCTCGCTCACGGGCATCTGGGGCATGATAGCAATCATCGCGCTGGTCATGGGCAGCATGTACACCGGCTTGGCCACGCCCACTGAGGCTGCGGGCATCGGCGCCCTGGGGGCGCTGATCATGGCCGTGCCGCGGATGAAGTTCGGCGATTTTTCGTCCGCCCTGGTGGAAACCGTGCGCACCACCTCGCTGATCTTCGCCATCGTGGCCGGCGTTCTCATTTACGTGCATTTTCTCGGCTTTACCGGCACGCCAGCAGCAATCGCCAATGCCATAGTCCACGCCAACCTCTCACCGACGGTCGTGCTAATCGGCATTCTTCTCCTCTACCTGTTCCTCGGCATGTTCATCGACGGCATCGGCATGGTGCTGCTGACCGTGCCGATCATCCTGCCGACCATCAAGGCCCTCGGCATCGATCCGATCGTGTTCGGCGTGCTGGTCGTGCGCATGGTCGAGATCGGGCTGATGACACCGCCGGTCGGCCTCAATGTCTACGTCCTCAAGGGTGTGGCCAAGGGCGTGAGCATGGCCGACATTTTCCGGGGATGCGGATGGTTCGTGTTCGTCGACATCATCAATGTCGCCATCCTGATCGCCTTCCCGGCGATCATCCTGCTGATCCCCTCGACCATGATCAGATAGCGCGATGCTGGAGGCCGGCAACGCAACAGCTCGACTGCGCCTGGGATCATCTTGCCGCACTGCATGAGTCCGTCGGTGGCACTTGGGCGACATGGCTCGTGCCTGCAGCTTCCGCCTGCTCCAGGGCGCATATCCGACGTTGGCTCGTCTCTCCTGCAATCAGGTACGCGACCTGGTGGGCGGCGTTGGGGGGCCTGCGAGGCCATTCGTTGCCACTAGCAACGTTTCTCGATATCAAGTTTGCAGCCCTGCCCCGGCGGCGCTACGAGGGCGGCTAGGACAGAAAGCAAGAAGACGGCGCAGGAGAGGAAAGCGATGGGGGAGGCTCGCGTGGCAGCGTCGCAAGCACGGCGCGCGTCGCTGGTGCCGGTCAGCTGTTCTCGCGGCCCGACATCTGGCACGAGCGCCAGCCGGACGGCTCCATCGTGCTGGGCTCGGCGCGCGCGCTCGGGGCCGTGCCGCGCTCGCTCGGCGTGCTGCTGGAGCGCTGGGCCGGCCGCGAGCCCGATCGCGTCTTCCTGGCCGAGCGCGACGCCGCGGGCGGCTGGCGGCGCATCACCTACGAGGAGGCGTCGCGCGCTGCCAATGCCATCGCCCAGTCGCTGCTCGACCGCAAGCTCGGGCCCGAGCGGCCGCTGCTGATCCTGGCCGAGAACGGCATCGACCACGCGCTGATGGCGCTCGGCGCCATGCACGTCGGCATCCCCGTGGTGCCGGTGTCGACGGCCTACGCGCGGCTGTCGCAGGACTTCGGCAAGCTCCGCTACATCTTCGGCCTGGTCGAGCCGGGCCTCGTCTACGTCGACGAGGCCGACCGCTACGCCAAGGCGCTGGAGGCCATCGGTGCGACGCGGCTCGAGATCGTGGCCAGCCGCGGCAGCCTCGGCGCCACCAGGGTCACGCCGTTCTCCACCCTCACCGAGGTGCGGCCGACGCCGGCGGTGGAGGAGGCGTTCGCCCGCGTCGGGCCCGACACGCTGGCCAAGATCCTGTTCACCTCCGGCTCGACCGGCCAGCCCAAGGGCGTGATCAACACCCAGCGCATGCTGTGCGCCAACCAGGAGAGCGCGGCGGCGGCGTGGACATTTCTCGAGGACCACCCGCCGGTGCTGGTCGACTGGCTGCCGTGGAACCACACCTTCGGCGGCAACTACAATTTCAACATGGTGCTGCGCAACGGCGGCACGCTCTACATCGACGAGGGCAAGCCGGTGCCGGCGCTGATCGGCCGCACGGTCGCCAACCTGAAGGAGGTGTCGCCCACCTTCTATCTCAACGTGCCGCGCGGCTTTGCGGCGCTGCTCGATCACCTGGAGAGCGACGAGGCGCTGCGGCGGAAGTTCTTCCAGCGCCTCGACCTGCTGTTCTACGCGGCGGCCGCGCTGCCGCAGAGCCTGTGGGACCGGCTGGAGAAGCTGGGGCTCGAGGTGCGCGGGCGCTAAGGTGCCGTTCATCTCGTCGTGGGGCATGACCGAGACGGCGCCGTCGGTGACCATGGTGCACTACACCATCGACCGGCCGGGCAACATCGGCGTGCCGGGGCCCGGCATGCAGGTGAGGATCGTGCCGGTGGAGGACAAGCTGGAAATCCGCGTGAAGGGGCCCAACGTCACGCCCGGCTATTTCAAGGCGCCCGATTTGACCGCCAAGGTCTTCGACGAGGCGGGCTGGCTCAAGACCGGCGATGCGGTGCGCTTCGCCGATCCCGCCAACCCGGCCGCCGGCCTGCTGTTCGACGGGCGCGTGGCGGAGAACTTCAAGCTGCTGACGGGCACCTGGGTCAACGTCGGCACCCTGCGCACCGCCGTGATCGCTGCCGGCTCGCCCGTCATCGAGGACGCGGTGGTGACCGGGCATGACCGCGACGAGATCGGGCTGTTGATCTTCCCGAGCCTCGCCGGCTTGCGCGGTTTGTGCCCCGGTTGCGGCCCTGACGCGAAACTGGAGGACCTGGTTGCGCGGCCTGAGGTGCGCGCGGCGCTCGCGTCGGGTCTCGCGCGACACAATGAGCAGGCGCAAGGCAGCTCCATGCGTATCGCCCGCTGCTTGCTCATGACCGAGCCGCCGTCGATAGATGCCAACGAAATCACCGACAAAGGCTATCTCAACCAGCGCGCCGTGCTTGCCAAACGCGCGGCGCTAGTTGAGTGCCTGCACGCCGCGCCAGCGGGCCCAGACGTGATCGCGATCGAGTGAAGCCATGATCGCAAGCATGCGCGCTCGCGCTCTCCCGTTGCTCGTCGCGCTTGCGCAGACCCCGGTCGCGCTCGCAGCCCCGTTGGCGATGCCGCTGGCGGCAAACGAGATGCCCATGCTTGCCAAACGCACGGCCCCCGTTGCCAGATGCGTGGGCCGCACGGAAGAAAGCTGTCGCGTCCGCAGCTATTGCTGGTGGATCGCTGGCACCAAGCAGGTGCCGGGCCACTGCAAGATGCGGAACCTCAGGTGGGCTCAATGAGTGCGGGGATAGAGAGGGATGCAAGACCCGATGCTCGAGCTGCCCTCGCCGCCGCACCCGTCATGGTCAATTCTGAACGCTGGATTGTTTCACGTGAAACATTTTCTTAACCATGCTGCTGCCGGCACAGCCAGCGCCGCGGCCGCACCGAGCCCTGCCCCCGCCCAGTCCAGACCAGACCATCGCCCATGCTGACCAACACCAGGACCATCCGCGTGCAATGGGGCGACTGCGACCCCGCCGGCATCGTCTTCTATCCCCGCTACTTCGAATGGTTTGACGCCTCCACCATCCTGCTGTTCGAGAAGGCCACCGGCCTGACCAAGATCAAGATGCTGGAGAAATATAACGGCGCCGGCCTCGCCCTGCTGGAAGCGCGCGCGGTCTTCAAGGTGGCCTCGCAGTACGGCGAGGACGTAGACATCGAGACCGAGGTCACCGAGTTCCGCCGCTCCACCTTCTTCGTCAGGCACACGGTGACGAAGGCAGGCACCTTGGCGCTGGAAGGCTTCGAGACGCGGCTGTGGACCGTGCGCGATGCCGACGATCCCAAGCGCCTCAAGTCCGGCACCATGCCCGCCGAGATCATCGAGAAATTCAAGAGCGGCTGAAATGGAAGAGGCGCCATGCACGGCCGCTATGTCTCGTAGTCAGGCCCCGGTCGCCGCTCTAGATTGGCCCCAACACCACCAACCCGGAATGCAGTCATCCAAGTCTCGAGAGGAGTAACGCCCATGCCGACCGCCACCGCCCCCTATCGCGCCGACGAGGTCGGCAGCCTGCTGCGCACCGCCCCGCTGAAGGAGGCGCGCGCCAAGCGCGAGAAGGGCGAGATCACGGCCGCGCAACTCAAGGCCATCGAGGACGAGGAGATCAAGAAGGTCGTCAAGAAGCAGGAGGAGGTCGGCCTGCAGCTGGCCACCGACGGCGAGTTCCGCCGCTCCTGGTGGCACTTCGATTTCTTCGAGCACCTGCCGGGCGTCGAGATCTACCAGGCCGACAAGGGCATCCAGTTCAAGGGCGTCGAGACCAAGCCCAAGGCGCTGCGAGTGATCGGCAAGATGGATTTCTCGGCCGACCACCCGATGATCGAGCATTTCAAGTTCCTCAAGGCCAACACCAAGGTCACGCCGAAGATGACCATCCCCTCGCCGGCGGTCCTGCACTTCCGCAACGGACGCAAGGCGGTGAGCACCGCCGCCTATCCCGACATGGGCGCCTACTTCGACGACCTCGGCCGCCTCTACGGCAAGGCCATCAAGGCCTTCTACGATGCGGGCTGCCGCTATCTGCAGCTCGACGACACCGCGTGGGCCTATCTGTGCTCCAAGGAGCAGCTGGAGGAGGTGCGCCAGCGCGGCGACGACCCCGACAAGCTGCCTGCCACCTACGCCCGGGTGATCAACACCGCGCTCAAGTCCAAGCCCGCCGACATGGTCATCACCACGCATGTGTGCCGGGGCAATTTCCGCTCCACCTGGATCTCGGAGGGCGGCTACGAGCCGGTGGCCGAGGTGCTGCTCGCCGGCATCGACTACGACGGCTATTTCCTCGAGTACGATTCCGACCGCGCCGGCGGGCTCGAGCCGCTGCGCTTCCTGCCCAAGGGCAAGAAGCGCGTGGTGGTGGGGCTCGTCACCTCCAAGAGCGGCGAGCTCGAGAAGAAGGACGACATCAAGCGGCGGCTGGACGAGGCTGCGCGCTACGCGCCGATGGAGCAGCTGTGCCTGTCGCCGCAGTGCGGCTTCGCCTCCACCGAGGAAGGCAATGTCCTCTCCGAGGCGCAGCAGTGGGCCAAGCTCAAGATGATCGTCGATATCTCGAAAGAGGTGTGGAAGGAGTAGTCGGGACGAGGCCGCATGGGCGGGCGTGGGCGCAGCGAGCAATCGGCCGCGCTCGATCAGCCGCGCCGGGCCGGCAGGTCGCCCTTCCTGGCCGGCACTCCGACATCGACCGCGCGGCTGTCCTTTGCCAGAGGCCCGGCAGCTTGCGTTCGGCGGAGTCGCACGCGGGGCGGCGGTACGGCACCGCCGGCCTTCGGTGGCTCCAAGGATGATGGCGAGTCTCACATCACCTGGAACACGTGATAGACCGGTCCGCTCGCCTGCCGCGTGCCGGTGGCGACGGCGCAGATGCCGTTGAGCCAAGCGTACTTATCCGAGCCCGTCTCGAAATAGGGCGTGGAGCGGAAGTAGTAGAGGCTCGGGTCCACCGCCTCGCCCTTGTTGACCCGTTCGATCACGTCCTTGGGGCCGTGGCGGTAGCCCCGGTAGGTCATGTAGATGTGCTGCTTGTCGTCGGTCTCCAGCGCAATGCGCACGTCGAGCTGCAGCACGCCGTCGCGGCGCAGCAGCAGCCAGTCGCCGCCGCCGTCGAGCACCCGGCCCTTTATCTTCGGCCCCTCGAAGGTCCCGCCAACCACGCGAGCGATGCGCCGGCGACCGAAGGGCGTCTCGCCGAGATCGAGAGGCGGAGGCACCTCGAGCGCGACCTTGAACAGTAGCTCGGTCTTGATCTCGGGCATGGCGTTTCCTCCACTTTGTTGGGATTGTCTATCAACTCACAATGCTGATCCGACCCCCCGCCGGCGAGCAGCCGGATGATTGCTCGTCGCCCGCACGCTTCACCTCGAAGCCGGTGCAGCCACGGTATCAGGCACGCGGAGTGGAGGAAATGCTGCGGAGCAATCGGCGACAATTGCCTCGTGGATGCAGCGGCCCACCCCGTTGTGCCCGGCGCCGCTGCCGCTGAGCAGGAGCTCCCAGCCGGCCCAGCGCTTGGCCAGGGTACCTTGCGTCCGCTTTCGATACATTCCTGCCAACCGGCCGCCCATCGCACGGCGAGGATTGACCCGGAACTGACCTTTCTCGTCGGGCAACCCTGCAGATGCGCAACGTACTAGTGCCCGCTATCGGCGAACCCCCACCAAACTCTTGGGCTCTTGCTTGACTAGCACCCCATCAATTTCTTGGTGCTCTGACTTCGGGGATGTCTGCCACTGCTGCCGCATAACGCGGCAAACGAGCCCCGCTGCCCTGCGTCCAACGACGTGTACTCATAACCGAAGCCTATCGGCTCGGTTTGTTTGGTGGGCGCGATATTAGGAAAATCGGCGCGTCAGGAATCGTGTTGCAAGGAGCATCCTAATCGGCACCTCCAACCGGACATCGCGATCCCAACC
This sequence comes from uncultured Alphaproteobacteria bacterium, assembly GCA_963832445.1. Lineage (GTDB taxonomy): Bacteria > Pseudomonadota > Alphaproteobacteria > Rhizobiales > Hyphomicrobiaceae > AWTP1-13. Next base: position 433,956 of record CAWHUM010000014.1, on the reverse strand, counting down.
TCTTGGCTGAAGGTACAAGTGCAGGCAAGTGCGTCAATCGACTGGCACTGTTGCATGAACGGCGGTGCCGTCACGGCTAGAATTAACAGCAAGATTCCCGCCGAATTGCTGCATCCGGGCGATCATCCCTGGGATGCCAAGCCCCAAGCGGAACGGCGCCCCGGTCTGGTGTTCGGAGGTTTCCTCAGTTCCCTGCCCGTCATCGCTGATGACCAAACGCAGTCTCTTGCCCACACGTCTCAAATCGATGGAGACGCACGTGGCGGAGGCGTGGCGATACACGTTGGCCAATGCCTCCTGGACAATGCGGAGCAGCGCAAGCTGAAGCGGTAGCGACAGTTGGTCGACGCTGCGGCATAATTTCACCGTGATCTTCAACCGAGTTCGCGTGCTGACCCCCTCAACGTACTGCCGGAGCGTTGCCGACAAGCCCTGCCCTTGCAGGTCCGGTGGGTGCAGGAGATAGGTGAAGGCGCGCAACTCCTTTGCGGCTTCCTCTAGTGATCCATCGATTTCGTCTAGGATGTTTAGTGTCTCTCCAGCACCATCCGCTCTTATCCTCATCAGGTTGAGGCCGATTGCCGCCAAATGTTGTGCAGTCGAGTCATGCAGCTCATTGGCAATGCGTCGCCGCTCTTCGTCCTGAACAGCGAGCAGACGCTCGTGTTCCGCCTTCCTGCGCGCGCTGATGTCCCGCGCAATCTTAGACACGCCCGTGACTTTGCCTGCAGCATTCCTCACAGGGGACACCGTCAACGAAACATCGACCAGACTTCCATCTTTGCGGCGGCGGACAGTTTCATAGTGCTCGATCTGCTCGCCACGTCGTATGCGCTCAAGAATTGCGCTTTCCTCATGCAGGAGGTCCGGTGGAAACAAACTGGTGACAGACCTGCCGACGACCTCATCGGCTGTGTACCCGAAAAGGCGTTCCGCTCCAGGGTTCCAGCTGGCAATCACACCATTGAGGTCCTTACTGACGATGGCGTCATCAGAGGACTCGACGATAGAGGCCAGCAATTGCCTTACGTGCTCTGCGTGCGAGCGTTCCGTGAGATCAACCAGCATGTTCACGGCACCGACGACATTGCCGGACGCATCATGCAGCGGCGTCGGGTAAGGCATGAACGGTACTAGTGTGCCATCGGGACGCTCTGCTATGGCTTCCATGCCTCTTACGGGGCGGCCAGTTTTCAGGGCGACTGCCATTGGGCATTCGTCGTGCGGCAGTGGCGTTCCGTCAGGCCAGTAGAGTCGCCAAGTTACGCACCATTCATCGCTACCGATCTTGGGCTGCCGCCCAGCCAGCTGAACTGCGGCAGCATTGTAGTACGTTAGGCGGCCGGCGGCGTCGGTGGTGTAAATGGCAGCGGGCAGCGCATCAAGGAGTTCGCGGCACGGTAACTCAGTAGCCAGCTTCCTTCGCATCTATCTTCCATCGGTGAGTTGTATTCGGTCAGCGCTTCGCCGGACATCTGTGTCCACAGAAGCCTTTGCGGCCAGGGCTTCAGTATCAGATTGCCGTTCGAGCCGGGATCCGGTCTTCCCCGGCTACAGATCGGGGTTACTACCGAGGCGCGCTCGACGGCCAAGCCTCGTCATGCTCTCATCGCCACAAGAATCGAGGGCCTTTCGGCCACCAGCCAGCCGACCTTTGGGGTGTCATGGCTGGCCCCGTACACGGAGTTATTTGAAGCAATTTCGGGAACGCCCAACCCTGACGAGGGTCAGGTTGTGGCACACTTCCTCCGGTGTGCGTCCGTCAAGTTCCGGGGCATAACAGCTTTTGCTGGCGTGCCTGCGTTGGGCCAAACGACGAGAATCTGCTTAGCGTGCTGGTCGGCGCGACCAGGCGCACGAAGCAGGGGGCGACGCCGGGATGAACGTCATGGCCGGCCTTGCAGCGCATGGCGAGCCCTTCTCGCAAAAGGTGCGCAAAGTCGTGCTGCTCGCCGGCGAGGACGGCTTCGTTCTCTCCCATTGCCGCATTCTTCTCGGCGTGCTCGGCGAGGTGAGCCGCGAGGTGGTGGTGATGGCCCGTTCCACGGGCCGCCTCGGCGAGGTCGAGGCGCTGGGCGCCAGGGTCATCGACTTCGATGGCAGCGCCCGCTGGCGCAATCCGGTCGAGGACCTGCGCGCGGCGTGGGGCCTCGCCCGCATCCTCGAAGCCGAGGCCGCCGACGTGGTGCATTGCGTCGGCGCCGGGGCGGCGGTGCTCGGCTGCCTCGCCTTGCAACTCGTCTCCGTCGAGCACGCCGTGGTTCACTTGCCGGACATCGACCCGCTGGCCTCGGCGCGCGGGGCGCGGGGCTGGCTCTATCGGCGGGCGGCGCACAAGCTCATCGCCGCGACGGCGGGCAGGCCTTCCGCGTTCCTGCTGGTGGAAAGCGCCGACGATCTCACGGCTCTGCGTGCACAGGGCGTCGACCCCGGCGCCCGCTTCTCCGTGCTCGGCGGCTGCGGCGTCGATCCCGACACCTACCCCGTCCTGCCGCCCTCTTCGGGCGAGATGCCCGTCGCAGCGTTTGTGGGCGAGCTGACGGCTTCCAGCGGGGTCGAAGTCCTGATGCGCGCCTTCGACCGGGTGTGGGCGCGCGGCGTGCGGCTCCGGCTCGAGCTGGTGGGAGGGAGCGCAGTCGGTGGCCCCGGCGCCATCTCACCCGACCAGCTGACGCTGTGGGGCCTGCGCCCGGGCGTGCACCTGCTTGGCCCGGCGGCCGACGTGCGCGAGGTCTGGCGCCGCGCCGAGATCTGCGTGCTGCCGGCCCTCGGCCGGCAGGGCACCCCGCGCACGCTGCTCGAGGCCGCCGCCTGCGGACGCGGCCTGATCGTCACGCAGGGTGCTGGCGGCGGCAGCTTCGTGCGCGACGGCGTCGAAGGTCTGGTGGTGCCGCGCGGCGACGCCGCGGCTCTGGCCGAGGCGCTGGAGAGCCTGGCGCGCGATGGCGAGCTGCGGCAGCGGCTGGGCGAGGCGGCGCGCTTGCGGGTGCTGCAGGGCTACACCGAGGCGCACGTCAGGCAGGCGCTCAGGGCGTCCTATGCCTCCCTGCTCGGTGCTTACACGGTGCCATAGGGCGCAGGCGCTGCCATCGGCCGCCTCACGCCGGCCGGCGTAGCTCGCGGTGGCGCTCGATCGAGGGCCAGGCGCAGCTGGCGATCAGCTCGGCCAGCGAATGCGTGGTCATGCCCTCCACAGCTATCCTGTGGCGGCGGGCCAGATGCGCGAGATGGACATCGGGCACGCCGACCGCCACCTCCATCTCCTCCGCCAGCCGGTCGATGTGCATGCGGGCCACGTCCTCGCCGAACACCTCCACAGCCACCGTCATGCGGTGATGTCTCAGCTCCGAGTCCCATGCCGGCGTCGTCAGCGGCAATAGGCGGGCGCCAGCTTGCGCCAGCGCGCCGTTGCCCGCCTTCAGCGCGCCGATCACCAAGATGTCGATGGCCTTCCAGGCGCGTTCGCTCGCCCGCTGCTCGGCGTCGCCACCGCCCGTCCGCATGGAGTAGGCGGCGCATGGTTTGAGACACTCGGAGAGCAGATCGCTCGCGCGTACGGTGTTCACGCCCGCGGCCCGCGCGCTCGCCTCTGCGTTGATCTCGGCGAGATCGTCCTTGTGGGCCTTCACCGCCGCTTTGAGGGTACCCTCAGGGGTGCACTGCAGGCGCAGCCAACCGACGCTTTCGCCGCCGACCAGGATGCGCCGCGGCGCGCCGTAGGCCTTGTCGATGCCGAAAGAGGGCTCGCCAGGCTGGCCAATCTCGACGCCGGCGCCGGCAAGCACCGTGTTGACCTGCGCGACTGCCTCGGTGATCGCGGGCTGCAGCATGGCCCATTGCTGGGCTATCGCTGACGGGCGGGCACCGTCGGGGCGTGGCATCTCCTCCGGGGCCAATGCCCCTTCCGCCGCCGCGGCCTCGCCGGGCTTCAGTGCGGGCTCGGCCCGGCGGGAAACGGTGATCTCGGTCTCGGGCTCCGCCTCCGGTCCCGCCTTGCGGTCGCGGGCGATGACGAATGTGCCGCGCTGGCGCTTGTAGACGTCGAGCCAGATCAGGCTCACCCCGGCGCCGATCAGCGCTCCGCTGAGCAGGAGCAACATCGTCGTGCTCATGGCCGCCGCCCCTCAGCTTCCACGATGCTCGAGAGCGGCAACGCGACCCCGCGGTGGCCCTGCCGATCGCCTCCTGCAGGGCAAGGACCGGCGCACGACTGCTATTTGCCCTGCCACTCGTCCTTGTACTCCATGCACTTGGTGCCGATGAAGTCGTTGATGTCCTCGACCGCGATGCTCTGCAGCAGCCCGAACGTGTTGTCGACCGCCGTGATCGACCACAGCGCGCTCTTGGCGAGCGTCGGCGCCTCTATCTTGCCCCAGTTCAGATTGGCCTTTACCGCCTTTCCCAGCTTGAAGGTGATTTTGGGGCGCACCTGCGTGACGACGTCGTACTTGTCCTTGTCGTTGTCGACCTGGCAGCGGATGTCGTAGGTGTCGAGCTGCGCCTCGAAGTCGGCCTCCTGCACGGCCTTGATCAGCATAGCCCGGTCGAACTTCAGCTCGGACGTGCAGCGGGCATCGCCCCACGGCCACGACACCTTGCCGCGCGCGAGGATCTTGGTCAGCGCCTCCTTGCGCCAGCTCTTCCGAATATTGCAGGTCACCTGACCTTCGGCGGGCTTCTTGTTGTGCAGGGCGGCGCAGAGCACCACCGCGCACTGTTTGCGACCCTCACGCTCCTTCTTTTCTGCCTCGGTCTCCGGCGCCGCCTGGGACGGCGCCTTGGTCTCTTGTGCCGGCACGGCCGCGGACAACAGGGCGAGGGTACTTGCGCTCAGCATGGCAATGGTCGCCCACGAAACGAACGTCCTCGACATACGCGCTGCACTCCCTTGCTCGGATTGGCGGTTCTTTGCCTGTGAAGGCATCGTAAGTATGGCGCCAACTCAGCGGCTCGACCAGACCAGCCCGAGCCCCGCAGCAAGCAGCACGAGCAGCACGATGCGGTCGAAACGCCTGTCGTCGAGGCGGCGATAGACGACCATCCCCAGCCACGCGCCGAGCAGCGTGCCGGGAACGGCAACGGCCAGCGCCAGCAGCAAGTTCATCCCCACCAGGCCCTGCACCGCGCTGGCAACCAGCATCGCCGTCAGGATCAGCGTGTTGAAGGCCTGGAACACAAGGCGCCGCTCAACCTTGGGCCAGCCCTGAAGTGCGGCATAGATGGTCGGCAGTATCCCTGAAAGTCCGGCAGGGCCGCCCAAGATGCCGCCGCCGAACCCCACCAGCGCTTCCGCCGCGCGCCCGCCGCAGGAGACCCGCAGGCGGCCGGCAGCAAACAGCATGAAGGAGCAGTAGACGACCAGGACAGTTCCGACCGCCAGCTTGAACGCAGCCAGGCTGACCAGCGGCAGCAGCCACGTGCCGATCGGCACGCCCAGCAGGCCGGCAATCAGCATGGGCGCCATCCGGCGCCAGGCGCGGCCCCGCCATATCACCGGAAGCGTCGTCAGGTGGCCCAGAACTGAGCAGGCCGAGGCCAGCTGGGCAGCCAACAGGGGCTCCAGAGCCTGCAGCCACAGGGGCAGCCCGGTCAGCGCCGTGCCGAAGCCCGTCAGGCCGTTGACGAAGCCGCCCGCCGCCGCGCCTGCCAGTATCAGGGCCAGAGTCAGCCAGTCGCCGAAGAGCGGGGTCATGGCGATCCGATGTTCCTGGCATGTTCCTTGAAGTTGCCCTGCTCAACACCATATGTTGGGCGCGAACACAACCAGCGCCTGTTTCAGGGCTGGGGCGACGGAGGCCACGCCGGCTCCGCAGTAGCCCAAGGGTGTTCAGGCCAAGGCCGCTCGAGGAGGGCTTTGAGATGACGCGTATGTCACTGCTGTCGAGCCCCCTTCTTCTGGGGTTTGAGGATCGGGAACGGCTTATCGAGCGCGTCGGCAAGGCCAACGGCGACGGCTATCCCCCCTTCAACATCGAGCGCATTGGCTCCGAGGGCAACGGAGCTGAGCCCGGCACTGCCGAGTTGCTGCGCATCACGCTGGCGGTCGCCGGCTTCCAACGCGAACAGATCGAGATCACGGTCGAGGACAACCAGCTGAGGATTCACGGCCGCCAGGAGGACGACCGCTCCCGGCAGTATATCCACCGCGGCATAGCCGCGCGCCAGTTCAGCCGGACGTTCGTGCTGGCCGATGGCATCGAGGTGAAATCGGCCGATCTCAAGGACGGATTGCTGTCCATCGACCTGGCGCGGCGCGAGCCGGAGCGGTCGGTGCGCAAGATCGAGATCGGCAAGTCGAAAGGATGAGTCTTACTGGCCACAGTCTTGCAAGCCGAATCGCGGGAAGATGATCGCGGGAATGGAGCCTAAGCTGGAGTTGAGGGTTGGTGCAGTGAGAGCCGACCCAGCCAAGGGGAAGCGGTGCAATTCCCCAATTGAGAAGGAGTGAGCGTCGTGGAAAAGAACAGCAGGAATGCCGCCAAGCGCGGCAGCATCGAGACGCTAGTCCCACCTGTCATGAGCATGAGCGATCTCGCCAAGCTCGGCGGCGGAAAGGTGGCCTACATCAAGGTGATGAGCCACGACGAGGCAAAGGAGCTGTTCCCGGCCGTGGAAGGTCTCCCGACCGGCATCGACCTCTATGCCCTGCATGCGGCCGACGGCACCCCGCTGGTCCTGACCGACAGCCACCAGGCAGCGGTAGGCCACGCGATGGGCGATGAGCTGGAGATTGCCAGCGTGCACTGACGCCACCCTGGAGGTGGACCTGAGAAATTCTGACGATGCCCCGGCCCAGCGGCCGGGGCATTCGTTTTTTGCGCTGCTGGCGACGGCCCTGGCAGGGCACTATCCTGCGGCCCAACGTTGTGGCGAGGAAGAACCATGGATCAGGAACTGCTGGATCGCCTGGCGATCCGCGCGCTCGTCGAGAACTGGGCGGTGTGGCGTGATGCCGGCGATTGGGAGCGCTTTCGCACCGTGTGGCACGACGACGGGCGCATGATGGCGACCTGGTTCCAGGGCACCGCCGACGAGTTCATTGCGGTCAGCCGCGCCGGCTTCGACAAGGGGGTCAGCATTCTGCATTTCCTCGGCGGCCATTCGGCCGACCTAGCCGGCACCCGCGCCGTGTCCCAGACCAAGATGACCATCTCCCAGCGTGCGCTCGTGCACGACGTTCTGGTCGACGTGGTCTGCACTGGGCGCTTCTACGACTTCCTGGAGAAGCGCGGCGGGCGCTGGGGCGTGGTGCTGCGCCAGCCGATTTACGAGAAGGATCGCATGGACCCGGTCGATCCCGCCGCCAAGCTGACACTCGACAAGGAGCTGCTCGAACGCTTCCCGGAAGGCTATCGCCACCTCGCCTATCTGCAGACCCAAATCGGCTTCAAGGTGAAGCCCGACATGCCGGGCCTCAAGGGCCCGGAGGTGCAGGCGCTTTACGCGCGAGGTAATGGATGGCTGGCGGGCAAGAGCCTATAGGCCACCACAGCCCCTAGCCCTCACCGCGAGCACAGCTGCCCATGCGCCTGCCCTTCTACTACGGCTGGCTGATCGTTGCCGTCGTCTTCGTGTCGATGGGCATCGGCGTCAACGCACGCACGGCCTTCTCGCTGCTGTTCCCGCCGATCCTCGGCGAGTTCCGCTGGGAGCGCGCCGTCACGGCCGGCGCCTTCTCGTTCGGCTTTCTCGTCTCCGCGGTGATGAGCCCGCTGCTCGGCCGCATGATGGACCGGGTCGGCCCGCGTGCTGTCATGGAGCTGGGCGTGGTGCTGATGGCCGCCGGCCTGCTGCTGGCGCCGCTCACCAGCCAGCCCTGGCATCTCTATGCCACGCTTGGCGTGCTGGTCGGCGCGGGCAGCGTGTGCCTCGGCTACTCGGGCCAATCGCTGTTCCTGCCCAACTGGTTCGTGCGCCGCCGCGGCCTCGCCACCGGCATCGCCTTTGCCGGCGTCGGTATCGGCTCGATCCTGCTGCTGCCCGCCTTGCAGCTTGTTATCGAGAGCGCCGGCTGGCGGACGGCCTGCTGGTCCATGGGCCTGCTGGTGCTGATCGTGCTGGCACCGATCAATCTGCTTCTGCGCAAGCGCCCCGAGGACATGGGGCTACAGCCCGACGGCGACGCACACACCGGTCCCGTGACGGCCGCCCATGCATCCAACGTGGTGGACCCCGCCTGGGCGGCGGTGGACTGGACGCTCGGCCGCGCGCTGAGCACGGCGCGCTTCTGGTGGATCGCGCTCGGCTACTTCTGCGGCCTCTACGCCTGGTACGCCGTCCAGGTGCATCAGACCAAGTATCTGATCGAGATCGGTTTCAGCGCCACAGTTGCGGCCTGGGCGCTGGGCCTCGTCAGCCTGCTCGGCATTCCCGGCCAGATCGCGCTCGGCCACATCTCGGACCGCATCGGCCGGGAATGGGTGTGGACCGTTGCCATGCTCGGGTTCGCCGTCTGCTACCTCATGCTGCTGCTGCTCGAGGACTATCCGAGCATCGGCCTGCTCTACCTGATGATCGCCGCCCAGGGTGCGCTCGGCTATGGCGTCACCTCGGTGTTCGGCGCCATCGTTGCCGAGATCTTCCAGGGCAAGCACTACGGCACCATCTTCGGCACGGTGATGCTGGCCGCCATCTGCGGCGGCGCGCTGGGTCCGTGGGCGACCGGCGCTCTGTTCGACGCGTGGGGCAGCTACACGCTGGCCTTTTGGATCGGCGTAGCGGCGAGCCTGCTGGCAATTCTGGCGATATGGCAGGCGGCGCCGCGCAAGGTGCGCGCCGTGGCGGGCCGGATGCGTAGCGTCGAGCCCGCCGGGTAGGGTGTGCGGGTGACCGCGAAGCGGGTCGAACGCCGTCGGCCATTATTGCGGCAAAATCCTCTGGTGGCCTCTTGCCCGCTTGCGAGGCAGGGGATGCAGGGGACGTGGCATGACCGACAAGACGACGATCCAGACCAACGTCGACACCTTCAACGACGGCGGCAGCTATTTCGTGCGGACGGAGATCGAAGCCCGCTCGGTCAACATTCACGGGCCGTTCCCGGACTTGCAGACGGCGCAGAAGCTGCAGGCCGATCAGACGGCCTCTCTGAAGCAGACCTCTGAAGCGCTCAAGGAGCAGCTGCGTCGCGCCACCACGTCCGGCCGCTAGCTGCCCCGGTCATAGGCGCCGCCAAAAGCAAACGGCCGCGCCCCTGAGGGACGCGGCCTGGGTATTGCGTGAACCCGCGCTTCTTAGCGGAAGAGCGAGAGGATCGTCTGGCTCGAAGAGTTGGCGATGCTGAGCGACTGAATGCCCAGCTGCTGCTTGACCTGCAGGGCCTGCAGCTTGGTCGACTCCTCGTTCATGTCGGCATCGACCAGCTGGCCCACGCCGCGGCTGACCGCATCCATCAGGCTCTTGACGAAGTCCTGCTGGATGCCGATGCGCGCCTTGGCCGCGCCCATGGCGGTGGCCGAGTTGGTCATGGACGAAATCGCGCCGTCTACGGTGCTGATGATCTCGTCCAGGTCCGCCAGGTCGTTGTCGCTGTCGGTCAGGGTCGAGATGTCGAGGGCGTCGGTGGAGCCGGCAACCGAGTAGCTGACGCCGCCGTTGGTGGTTGTGCTGGCAGTGTCCAGGATGCCCGACTGGTCGGCGGCATCGAACAGCTTGGCGCCGTCGACATCGATGTTGATGGTTCCGATGCTCACCGCGCCCGCGGTGCGGGAGAACGATGACACGATGCTCTTGGTGGCGTTGTAGGTGGCAGCGCCCGAGTCCACCGACAGCCAGTTCTCACCCGAGAACGTGGCGGAGTCGGCGATGCCGCGCAGCTGCGCCTGCAGCTCCGTGATTTCGCTCTGGATCTTGCCGCGGTCGACGCTGGGCTGGCGGGCTGCCACCAGCTTGCTCTTGATCTGATCGACGACCTTGATGGCGCTGTTGATGCCGGTGTAGGCGACATCGACAGTGGCGGCGCCCAAGCCCAGGGCGTCCTGAACCGTGGACATCGCCGCGTTGTCGGACCGCATGGTCGTGGCGATCGACCAGTAGGCGGCGTTGTCGGATGCGTCGGCAACCCGATAGCCGGTGGAGATGCGGCCCTGGACCTCGGTCAGCGCCTTGTTGGTCTGCGTCAGCGTCTGCAGCGCGGTCATCGCTGCGACGTTGGTATTGATGCTACTCATGTGCGCGTTACCCCATTACTTACCGATACAACAGACTACGGCCGCATCGATGCCGGTGGGGCCAGTCTGAAAGCCCCTCACAAATACCAGAGGTAGTGTTAACGCCGCCCTAACTTGGCGACTTATGATTCGCGCATCGCGCGAATCTTGGTCATCCCGGAGTTCGCGCACCGCCTCGACATTGAGTAGAAGTAGAGAGCAACCGGCAAGGTGAGAGATCGATCTTGTTGCTGATCATCTCGGGCCGATTGGCGGACGTGGCGAAACTGGTAGACGCACAGGACTTAAAATCCTGAGGGGGAGACCCCGTGCGGGTTCGAGTCCCGCCGTCCGCACCATCGTGTATCCCGACCGGTGGCCAGTGCATTGCGCGGTCACGAGGATTTCATCCCACTCCAGTTCCCCCAGCCATCATTTCGGGCCGGACGCGGGCTAGCTTGCACCAAGCCACCTTCAGGCACGCAGAGACCAATGGCCCTCGTTCGCACACCGTGGATCGGACGCCGCGCGCTGATCGTCGGCGCGTCCGCCTCGGCGGGGCTGCTGCTCGGATCGCCCTTGTCGACCCTGGCGCAGGAGCGCCTGCCCCGTACCCCCCGCCAGACGGAAGGACCCTTCTACCCCACCGACTGGTCGGGCGATGCCGACAACGATCTGGTCATGGTGCAGGGCGAGCAAGCCAAGGCCATGGGTCTCGTCACGCATGTACAGGGCCGCGTCCTCGATCTTGCCGGCCAGCCGATCTCGGGCGCCATCGTCGAAATCTGGCAGTGCGATGCCCGCGGCATCTATCGCCATCCGCGCGACGAGCAAGGCGCACGCCGCCACGACGCAGCCTTTCAGGGCCGTGGCAGGGCCACGAGCGACAGCGGTGGCCGCTACAGCTTCCGCACCATCCGCCCCGTGCCCTACCCCGGGCGCACGCCGCATATCCATTTCAAGGTTCTGGCGGCCGGCAGGAGCCCGCTCGTCACGCAAATGTATGTGTTCGGCGAGGCGCAGAACGCGCGCGACGGCGTGCTCAACGGCATTGGCGATCGCCGCCAGCGCGACAGCGTGATCGTGCGCCTGGACCCGGCGGAAGCCATCGAGCCCGGCAGCCTTGCCGGCACGTTCGATATCGTTCTGGGCTGAGGCCGGCGTCAGAGCACGTCGTGCGGGTCGATGCGCACGACCAGCACATTGACCTCGGGGCGATATTCGCCCTCGTCGTACTTGGCAGCCGCGATTTGCGCCAGCTTCCCCCGGTGCCGCACCAGCAGATCCATCAGGCCCGCCTTCGACGGGGGCTCGGAGCCGGCCAGCCGCGCCAATAGATCGTTGCTCACATCCACGCGGACGGTGGTGCTGCCGTCCGCCAGGAAGAACGAGCCGACGCCGAATGCGAAGCTGACGGCTCGCGACTTGAGGGCAAGTGGCATGTCCCTGCTCGATTTGATCGCCTTGGCTGGCGCAGTGTCGGCCATCGAGCAGGTGCGCGCTGTGCTCTTAATCACAGTTCAGGCTGGCGCAAATTGCGGGTCGCAGCATAGCGGTCATCCTGTTGGCGAGCTGAGTGCGAGGATGACGGCGAGCGCAACGACGACCGCCCCCAGTATCAACTCCAACACCACCGAGCGGGAGAGCGCGGCGATGGGGCCTGGAGCCGGGTAACCCTGTTGCAATTGACGCAGGTAGACCCAACGGTTGCACGCGGCAACGCCGACGAGCACGACAAATGCTGAGATCTTCAGCGCAAGCACTCTGCCGTAGGTTGTGGCAAGCAAGCTATCCAGAGTCACCGATCGCAGATAGGCGTTGACCATACCGCTAGCCGCGATAATCGCGACCGCGGCGATTCCCACGCGCGAAAAGCGTTCGAGAACGAATTGCGCATTTGTGCCCTCGACGTCGTGTGTGGATCGACCCAGGCATTGCAGCAGCGGTGCCAGTCCCCCCAACCAAGCCGCTGCGGCCAGCACATGAAGGCCGTAGCTGACGATACTGACGGTGCGCTCCGGTCCTTCGGCCGAGGCGGAATGTCCCAGCCAAGCAAGACCGACAAGTAGCGCGCCGGATAGCGCAGCAATGACGGTAGACCGTCGCGAGGAGAACGTAGCGGGTCGCAAGGTTGCCACGACCGCGAGGGCGACCAGCCCGCAGATCCTGAGCGACCAGACCTTTCCAAGTTCCGTCTCGAATAGCAGGTCGCGCCAGATCGACACCGACAGCAGAGACCGAGGCTCATCGCTCACATCCGCGACGTATGCACTGAGCCAGCAAAGAGCCGAGAACAGTGAAAGCCAAGCCAGGAAAGCAATACTTCCCCGCTCGAAGCCGTTCTGCCCCTTTGTCCGCCCATCGTAAAATAGGAAAAGGGTGCTGCCGAACAAAAGGAGCAATGCCGCCTCGTGCACAAATCGCGCGACGGCTGTGGCCAGATCGAGCTCCATTCGAACCTAGGGGCGCACGTGGAAGGTGAAGCTGCCCTTGACCTTGTGCGTGTCCGCCGAGATCGCCTGCCAGTTGACTTTGTAGCTTCCCGCCGCGAGAGGCTGGGACAGCTTCACAATCAAGGTGCTTTTGTCTGCCGGGTCGCCAGCAATCGGTTCCGTGATCACAACCCCCGCTTTCGATTCGACTTTGACTTTGGAAAGTCGTGCTTCAATAGCCTCGTCGAATTGCAGTCGAATCTCGGACAGCGTGGCCGCAACCGTGGAGCCAGCTGCCGGTACGGACTTCTTCAGATGCGCGTGCGCCTCAGCAATGCTGATCCATGCGCCGACGACCAGTGCTACACCCAACGCGCTCGGACCCTTGTTCATCTTTCGCCTCCCTGATGCCGGCCACGTGTTTGCACCTTGATGGAAGAGCGCGCGCCGCGAAGCAAGCCTCTGGGCGCACGCTGAGCTGGGATCAGAAGCTGACGGCGAAGCCGGTCAGGAGACGCCAGTCGGGCTCGGCCTGCACACCATAGACCTGATTGACGACCGGGAACCCGGCCGAGACGAACGCCGACCACTTGTCGACCGAATAGCGCACGCCGGGCGAGAGGTAGACGACGTTGCCGCCCGAGTTCGGGTCCTTCACCCCGTCGATCACCTGATGCCCGTGCCATTCGCCGTTGAGCTCCAGCACCACATCGAGCGCGGGGCCGCGCGGCGCCGGCGGCTCCTCGTGACGATGGGCCTTGGGTCCGCCATGGTACATCGGCTGCTCCGCGAACGGTGCGCCCGCGTTCATGCGGCCCGACGGGTGCAGCGAGCTGCCGAACAGGCGGTACGACACGGCGGCGTTGTAGAGGAGGCGATCGCCCATGTCAGTGTGCTGTGCGCCGGTGGTGGAGAGCTGGTAGAGGACGTTGGCGTCGAACGCCCACAGGCCGAAGCGTTGGGTGAAAGCGAGGCCGAACAGGCCGTCCCAGGAGCCGGTGCCGGGCTGGAACTCGGTCTCGAAACGCTCGCCCAGCGCGTCGGTGAGATTGCTGCGGCCGGTCGGGATCTTGATGCCCAGCAGCACCGCCATCTCGGTCTGGCTGCTTCTGTTGTTGTAGAAGCGGTACTGGCCGAGCAGGGTGACATCGCCGATGCCGGCCGCATCCCCGCGCTCGTCCACACTGTTGCCGCCGGGGCCATGCGAGTGATGGCCCTCGCGGATGTCCTCTCGCATGATGACGGGGACGCGGCCAATGATGGTGAAGTCCTTCGTCACGCCGTAGGCATAGACCAGGGTAGGCGCGAGAATGGCGTCGAGGCTGTGCGCGTGGATGTGCTTGCCGGCAAACGTCTTCAGCTGCGCATCGGTAAAGGCGTTGATCTTGACCATCTCGAAGAACAGCGCCGCGGCGCCTTGGCCTTGATCGAGGGTGGTGGCCGAGATGGTGCCGATAGGCCCTGCGCCGCCTGTCGAGGTGGCGCCGGAGGGATGGTGAGCAAGAACGGGGGAGGAGAGAAGCAGCGCCATTGCGCCCGCGCCGAGGGCAATTTTACGCGACATATGTGGATTTCCGCCGATGAGCCAAAACGCACTCGCGAAGGACGTTCGCGAGCTACTGAGAGAGATGCGGGGCTGTCAGGCGGGAAGCGGCGGAGCCCTGCTGCGGATGGCGCCCAGGCTCAGGTGCTGGGCCAGCGTGCGCACGCCCGCGCTCTGCGGGGTGGGTGCGCCAAAGATGGGAAAGACGATTGTCCCGAACGCCAGCGCGACGGCAACCGCGAAGGCCTTCAGCAGGGTGCAGATCGTGCAGCTGCCGTCGGTCTTGCGATCCTGGTCGGGCGCGCTGCCGTGCTGCAGCGTGCCACTGCCGTCCGAGGCGCAGATGGAGAGCGGTCCCAGGATATCGTCGACGATTGTCGCGGTGCGGGCAGGCATATGGCACAGCGCGCCCGCCACCACATTGGCAACGAGGGCTAAGATCGCCAGTACGCCAAACAGGCGGCGATGTCGCCTCACCACTCCCATGCGGGCAGGCTGCACTTGGCTTCCCAGGTGAGTCAACGGAGCGGGATGTCCCAGCGACGTGTACCTGCTTGGTTCTGTGGCGCCCCCGGCACAGGGCATCTGAGCCTCAACGGCGCACGGGGTCGCCCATGTCCGCTGCTTGGATCACAACGGAATGTCTGTTCTCAGCCAGTGCCTTCCCGCCTCTCACCCGATTCCGCCGTATCCCTGGTGGGTGACGCACGCGTGCTTGGCTGTCGCCAAGGGCGCAGCGCACGCAGTCATGGGCACGGTGGATAGGCACGCGAGAGGTCTTGCCGTATGGTTCTGCTCGAACGAGCCCGGGCCACGGGCCGCCGAAGCTAACGGCCACGAGAGGAGACCACCATGAGACGCACCGCCTACTGCCTGGCCACCGCGGGTATCGCTGCCCTGATCTCGACGTCCGTCGCCCTTGCGGGCGAGGAGATCACGTACTCCGCCGACGGCACGACCCTGAAGGGCTACATCTCGCGTCCGGCCGCAGCCGGCGGCAAGCGCCCCGCCGTGCTCGTGGTGCACGAGTGGTGGGGCAACAACGACTATTCGCGCAAGCGCGCCGACATGCTCGCGGGACTGGGCTACGTGGCGCTCGCGGTCGACATGTTTGGCGACGGCAAGACGGTCGACAACCCCAAGGATGCGAGCGCGTTGTCCGGCGAGGCCAGCAAGAACTTGGACGTCTCCCAAAAGCGCTTCGCGGCGGCGCGCGCGTTGCTCGCCGGGCAGCCGGACGTCGATGCGAAGCGGATCGCCGCCATCGGCTACTGCTTTGGCGGCGGGATGGCGCTCCAAATGGTCCGCCGCGGCGTCGATCTCGCCGGCGTCGTGAGCTTCCATGGCAGCCTGGGAACCCAGACACCGGCGAAGACAGGTGCTGTGAAAGCGAAGCTGCTGGTGCTGAATGGCGCCGCCGATCCATTCGTGAAGCCCGAGCAGATCGCTGCCTTCAAGAAGGAGATGCAGGATGCCGGGGTCGCGTACACCTTCATCGACTATCCGGGCGCCGTGCACGCCTTCACGAATCCCGCCGCAACCGAGAACGGCAAGAAATTCAACCTGCCGCTAGCCTACGACGCGGAGGCCGACAAGAAGTCCTGGGCGGAGATGCAAGGGTTTCTTCAGACCGTCCTGAAGTAACCCCCGCTGCCGTCCGAGGTGCACAGCGAGAGCGGACCCGGGATGTCGTCGAAAATCGTCGCGGCCCGCTTGGGCATATGGCGGAGTGCTCTCGCTACCACATTGGCAACGAGGGCCAAGATCGCCAGTACGCCAAATGGGCAGCGATGTCGCCTCACCGAAGCCATGCCGGCAAGCTGCACTTGCCGCTCAAGCTGAGTCAACGGAGCACAGTGCCGTAGCCGGCCGTGTCGGGGCAACGTTGTGGCGCTCCCGGCACACGGGATTTGGAATCTCGAGGGTGCGCAGGATGCCGCCCGTGTCCGCTGCTCGGGTCACGGCGGATTTTCCACGCTCAGCCAGTGCCCTGCCTCCCTTGACCCGCCTCTGCCGTCTGCCATCTGGTGCGACATCCCCATCCCCATTGGGACGAAGTACTGGGCAGCCGCATTGCCATGATCGCAGGGCAGCTGCCAACGTTAGCGAGAGAACAAATCCTGGCGCAGGTGCAGGCCATCGGCTAGGAAGGCCGCCCTGGGTATCGCACACGAGATGCCCAGATTGTAAGTCTGACAACGATGGAACATGGCCATGGGTTCGGTAATTATCGATCCGACACATACAGACTATAAACGGCGCAGCCGACTTTACGCGGGCGACATCGTTATCTTGTCGCCAACGGCAGGCACGCGCGCTCTGATCGACCTTGCTCGTCTGTTGCTGGAAGAAGCATTTGCGCCGGACGATCCCAGAACTATTCATGAGAAGAAAACGGCCGAGGAAGTCGCAGCCATCCTTGGTAAGCTCAAGCCGCAGTTCATTCACCATCCGGAATGCAAAAAAATCATCCCGCAGATCATGCGAGAGCATGGAGTTGATCTGCACAAGGTATACTTTGACGTTCCGCGGCTCCGCTCCGCCTATCCCTCACATTTCTTGTCCTCTGGCATCGCCTACGCCTTTCACCCTCATCGAGATACCTGGTATTCGGCGCCGATGTGCCAGTTGAACTGGTGGCTGCCGGTCTATCCGCTTGAGCCCGACAACTCCATGGGATTTTATCCTCGTTACTTCGCAGAGCCTGTGAAGAACAATTCGGAGATCTACAACTACTACGAGTGGAATACGAAGAACCGCGCCACGGCGGCCCAGCACGTCAAGAGCGACACGCGCGAACAGCCAAAAGCCCAGCAAGGGCTCGATCCCGTGACGGTGCGCCTTCTCCCCCCACCTGGGGCAATCATCCTATTCTCCGGGGCCCAACTGCATGAAACCGTGCCGAACACCACGAATGTTGCCCGCTATAGCATCGATTTTCGGACAGTCCATTATGATGACGTCGTCGCGCGCCGCGGAGCGACCAACGTCGATTCGCGGTCAACGGGTACCACGATGCGCGACTATCTGCGGGCCAGTGATCTTACTCACCTGCCCGAAGAGGCAATTGCGCTTCATGATGACGATACCGCCACGGGCGAGCAGACGCTCTATTTCGGTGACAAACTCGCGCGGGAACCCGGACAACGACAACAAGATACCTCGCGCGGCACGACGGACGGATAGGAACCGTCGTTGCGAATTCCGGAACTTGACCAAGTTACTGTGGTCGTAGTTCGTGACAACGCCATTGCGGAGGTCGATCAAGTCCGGACAGACGGACGTGCTAGGCGTGCCCGCAGAATCTCGTATCGCAGGTGGCTCGAACTCGTTGTGTCACCCCGCCTGCGCTGCGCGCACCATAGGAATGATCTTGCTCTGCAGCGACTCCGGCGAGATCGGGCCGATGTGCTTGTAGACGATCTCGCCCTTGCCGTTGACGATGAACGTCTCGGGCATGCCGGTGACGCCCCATTCGATGGCGGCGCGGCCGTTGGTGTCGACGCCCACCGCGGCGAAGGGATTGCCGTAGCGGCCGAGGAAGCGGCGCGCGGTGGCGGCCTGGTCCTTGTAGTTGATGCCGTAGAGCTTGACGCCCGTCTGCTCTCTGAGCGCCACCAGCAGCGGGTGCTCCTGTACGCACGGTACGCACCAGGACGCCCAGAAGTTCACGACCGACACTTCTCCCTTCGCGAGATCGGCAGTGTCGAAGCCGCCGATCGGCCGGAGCCCGTCGTTCAGGCCATCGAGTGGCTGCAGCACCACGGCCGGCGCCGGACGGCCGATGAGCGCCGAGGGCAGCTTGGACGGGTCGCCGCCCCTCAGCGCGAAGGCGAACAGCAGAGCCATGATGGCGAAGATGGCGAGCGGCCAGATCAGCACGCGCGAGCGCTGCGGGCGCGCCTCGACCATTGTTGGGGTCGCCTTCGTCATGTGGGATCAGCCCGCGTCCTGGCCGCGGCCCGAGCGGCGGCGCACGCCGCGCGCTTCCAGCGCCTCGATCAGACGCTGCTGCCGCCGGCCGTCGAACACCAGCCATGCCGCGAGCAGAGAGAGCACCACCGCCACCACCGCATAGCAGGCCCAGATGAAAGCGGCGTGCGGTCCAAGGTCCATGGGCTTCACTCCGCCGGCTGCGCCAAACCGGACGCCGCCGATTGCACCTCGGAGAGTTGCAGGGCGCGGACGCGGCGGCGCAGGATCTCGTTGCGCATGGCCTTCAGGTGCAGGGCGGCGAACAGGGCCATCATGCCGGCCGTCATCACCAGCAGCGGCCACAGCAGCGACGCATGGATGGCCGGCATGCCGATCCGCGACACGCTCGGCTGCTGGTGGATGCTGTTCCAGTCCACCGAGAACCGGATCACCGGCAGGATGACGATGCCGACCAGGCTGACGATGGCGGTCAGGTTGGCCGCTAGCGCCTCGTCCTCGATTGAAGCGCGTAGCGCGATGAGACCAAGATAGAGAAAGAAGAGAATGAGCACGGAGGTCAGCCGTGGGTCCCAGGCCCAGAAAGCGCCCCACATCGGCTTGCCCCACAGCGACCCCGTGACGAGGCACAGAAACGTGAACACCGCGCCGATCAACGCCGCGGCCTTGGCCGAGACGTCGGCCAGCGGGTGCCGGAATACCAGCAGGCCGAAGCTCGAGGCGGCGACCAATGTGTAGCCCAGCATGGAGAGCCAGGCCGCCGGCACGTGCACGTACATGATCTTGGCGGTATGGCCCTGCTGGTAGTCCGGCGGCGCCGTGAACGCCATGACGAGCCCGACCGCGATCAGCACACCGGCGGCGCCCACGGCCCACGGCAGCAGCCGTCCCGACAGCGCCATGAAGCGCGTGGGGTTGGCGAGCCGCTGGGTCAGGGTCGTCTGCATGGCACTGATCTAGGCCTTTGCGCGCATTGCTGCAAACGCTCCCCTCTACTGCAGCTGGAACCTCAGGGCAGCCGCAGCTGCCACGGGCGCCAGCACGATCGACGCCAGGGAAACGGCCAACAGCAGCAGGAATGAGGCAGCGAAGCCCTCCCCAGCCAGCAGAGCCGATTCCACCGCCGCGATACCGAAATTGAGCGTCGGCACGAACAGCGGCAGCATAAGCAGCGCCAGCAGCATCCCGCCGCGGCGCGCGCGCAGCGTTACCGCCGCCCCGACCGAGCCGATGAAGCTCACCGCCGGGGTGCCGGCCAGCATGGTTGCCACCAGCACGCCGTAGCCTTCCAGCGGCAGGTTCAACAGCAGCCCAAGGATGGGCGCCAGCACGGTCAGCGGCACGCCGGTGGTCAGCCAGTGCGCCAGGCTCTTGGCGGCGGCGACCGCCTCGAGCGGCAAGGGTCCCATCGCCAGCACCTCGAGCGAGCCGTCCTCGTGGTCGGTCTCGAACATGCGACCGAGAGAGAGCAGCGCGGCGAGCAGCAGCGCCACCCACAGCAGGCCAGGCGCGATACGTGACAGCAGGTTGAGATCTGGCCCCAAGCCCAGCGGCAGCATGGTCACCACCACCAGGTAGAACCCGAGCGTCACGCCCAGCGTGCCGCCTTCCTTCCAGGCGATCGCGAGGTCGCGGCGCACCAGCTGCCAGAATGCCGTCATGCGGAGATAGTGTCCTTCAGATCGCGAAATTCGTACCGAGTTCGCGGCACAGTGAGACGAATTTCGCGATCAGGACACTAGCAAGATCATGATGCTAGTGTGATTCAGATCGCGAAGTCCGCTCATGAACCTGGCCTCATGCGATGTTGCGGACTTCTCGATCATCACACTAGGGCGCTCCGCCCAAGCGCAGCTCGCGCGGTCCTGCGAAGGCCAGCCGTGCGTGCGTGGCGGCCACGACCATGCCTCCGGCCGCCAGGTGCGCGTTCACCGCCTCCAAAAGCGTGCGCTGCGCCCCCTCATCCAACGCCGCCGACGGCTCGTCGAGCAGCCAGATGGGACGCTCCGCCAGCAGCACGCGCGCGAGCCCCAACCGCCGCTTCTGCCCGGCCGACAAGTAGCCCGCCGGGATATCGCGCAGCGCCGCTAGCCCGAACGTGGCGAGCGCCGTGTCCACGCGATTGCGCGCCCCACCCAGGAAAGCGCTCCAGAAGTCCGCGTTCTCGGCCACCGTCAGGCTCGCCTTCACGGCATTGAGATGCCCAACGTAGTGGCATTGCTCGCTCAGCGTGTGGTCAGGCTGGCCCTCCTCCAGCGCAACGCGGCCCGCATAAGGGCGCAGGAAGCCCGCAATCGTGCGCAGCAGCGTGGTCTTGCCGGCGCCGTTGGGCCCGGTGACGAGCAGCGACTGTCCCGCTGAAACGTCAAATGACAGATCGGCGAACAGCGTGCGGCTGCCGCGAACTGAGGACAACTTGTCGCCTACCAACTTCATGGGCCTTTCGCACCCCCGAAGCACATACTAGAAGCATTATATACGGCCTGGATTCGCCCCGAGGCCAGCGGGCCTACGTTGCGAGGGTTATAAAGGAGATTGCCGCCCATGAGCGCTGCACCAGCCCACCCCGACAGCTTCAAGTCCCGCAAGACGCTCACAGTCGGCGCCAAGACCTATCAGTATTTCTCTCTCCCGGATGCGGAAAAGAATGGGCTCGCCGGCATATCCAACCTGCCGCTCTCCCTGAAGGTGCTGCTGGAGAACCTGCTGCGCTTCGAGGACGGCCGCTCCGTCAAGGCCGACGACATTCGCGCCGTTGCCGAGTGGCTCAAGACCAAGACCTCCACGCGCGAGATCGCCTACCGCCCCGCGCGCGTGTTGATGCAGGACTTCACCGGTGTCCCGGCCGTGGTGGACCTTGCTGCCATGCGCGATGCCATGAAGCACCTGGGCGGCGATCCCTCCAAGATCAACCCGCTGGTGCCGGTCGATCTCGTCATCGACCATTCCGTGCAGGTCGACTTCTTCGGCTCGGCCGATGCTTTCGCCAAGAACGTCGAGATCGAGTACGAGCGCAACAAGGAGCGCTACGAGTTCCTGCGCTGGGGCGCCGGCGCCTTCAACAACTTCCGCGTGGTGCCGCCTGGCACGGGCATCTGCCACCAGGTCAATCTCGAGTACCTCGCACAGACGGTCTGGACCAAGGAGACCGCCAGGGGCTCCGAGGCCTTTCCCGACACGTGCGTGGGCACCGACAGCCACACCACCATGGTGAATGCGCTGGGCGTGCTCGGCTGGGGCGTGGGCGGCATCGAGGCGGAGGCCGCCATGCTGGGCCAGCCGGTGGCCATGGTGATCCCCGAGGTGATCGGGTTCGGCTTCAAGGGCAAGCTGAAGGAAGGCGTGACCGCCACCGACCTCGTGCTCACCTGCACGCAGTTGCTGAGAAAGCGCGGCGTGGTCGAGAAGTTCGTGGAGTACTACGGCGATGGCCTCGACAGCCTGTCCGTCGAGGACCGCGCAACAATTGCCAACATGGCGCCCGAGTACGGCGCTACCTGCGGGTTCTTCCCCGTGGACCGCGACACCATCAAGTATTTGAGGGCCACAGGCCGGGCGCCGGAGTGTGTGGCGCTGGCCGAGGCCTACTGCAAGGCGCAGGGGCTGTGGCGCGAAGCCGGCGCCAAGCCGGTGTTCACCGACGTGCTGGAGCTGGACCTCTCCACCGTCGAGCCGTCGCTAGCCGGCCCGAAGCGGCCGCAGGACCGCGTGCCGCTCACGCAAGTGAAGTCCGGCTTTGCTGCCGGCCTCACCGACATCGTCAAGGGCGCCGACCCCAAGCAGCGGGTGAAGGTCGAGGGCACCGACTACGCTCTCGGCAACGGCGATGTGGTGATCGCTGCCATTACCTCCTGCACCAACACCTCCAACCCCTCCGTGCTGATCGCGGCCGGTCTGGTGGCGCGCAACGCCCACAAGAAGGGGCTCAAGGCCAAACCGTGGGTAAAGACCTCGCTGGCGCCGGGCTCCCAGGTCGTCACCGACTATCTGGCCAAGGCCGGCTTGCAGGACGATCTCGACGCGCTGGGCTTCAACCTGGCGGGCTACGGCTGCACCACCTGCATCGGCAATTCCGGTCCGCTGCCGGACAACATCGCTGATGCGGTGCGCAGCGCCGACCTGGTGGTGGGCGCCGTGCTCTCGGGCAATCGCAACTTCGAGGGCCGGGTAAATCCCGACGTGAAGGCCAACTATCTGGCTTCCCCGCCGCTGGTCGTGGCCTATGCCATTGCCGGCACGCTCAATCTCGACCTCACGACCGAGCCGCTCGGACAGGGCAATGACGGCCAGCCGGTGTTCTTGAAGGACATCTGGCCGACCTCGGTGGAGATCGCCGAGCTCATCCGCACCTCGGTGACGCCCGAGATGTTCGCCAAGCGCTACGGTTCGGTGTTTGTCGGCGACGAGAGGTGGCAGGCCATGGGCAAGGCCAAGCCGAGCCTCACCTACCGGTGGAGCTCGGGCTCGACCTACGTGCAGAACCCGCCCTACTTCGAGGACATCTCACCCAACCCCACGCCGATCGGCGACATGATCGATGCGCGCATCCTCGGGCTGTTCCAGGACAGCATCACCACCGACCACATCTCGCCGGCGGGCTCCATCAAGAAGGACGGGCCGGCCGGCGTCTATCTGATCGAGCACCAGGTGCGCCCGTCCGACTTCAACTCCTACGGCGCCCGCCGCGGCAACCACAACGTGATGATGCGCGGCACCTTCGCAAACGTGCGCATCAAGAACATCATGATGGGCGGCAAGGAGGGCGGCAACACCGTCCACTATCCCTCTGGCGAGGCTATGTCGATCTACGATGCGGCCATGCGCTATCGCACGGAGGGCGTGCCGCTCGTCGTGTTCGCCGGCAAGGAGTACGGCACTGGCTCCAGCCGCGACTGGGCCGCCAAGGGCACGCGCCTGCTCGGCGTGCGCGCCGTCGTCGCTCAGTCGTTCGAGCGCATCCACCGCTCCAACCTCGTTGGCATGGGCGTGTTGCCGCTGGTGTTCGCCGATGGACAGTCGTGGCAGACGCTTGGGCTGACAGGTAAAGAAACGGTAACCATTCGCGGGCTCGCCGAGTTGAAGCCGCGCCAGAAGGTGGCCGTGGCCATCACCGGCGGCGACGGCAAGACGACCGGGATCGAGGTGCTATGCCGGATCGATACCGAGGAGGAGATGGGCTACTACCGCAACGGTGGCATCCTCCCGTTTGTGCTGCGCAACTTGGCGAGCGCCGCTTAACCTCTTCTCCGCGTTAGCCACTCGGGCCGACTTGCTGTCGTGCGAAAAGTCAGGACACGGCGTCTCACCCATTCGTGACTCGCACTTTATCGGTGAAATCCCGATATTGAGTGCATCGGTCGCGATGGAAGGATTTGCCAAGCTGATGCGCACGTTGGCACTTATTGTGCTCGGGATTGGGCTGCTGGCCATTGGGCCAGCACACGCCCAAAGTGCGGCTCAGCCCAGCTCCGTTTCCGCCGCCGCCACTGGTGTGGTGGAGTTGTTTACCAGCCAGGGTTGCTCGTCCTGCCCCGCAGCGGACGCGCTGCTCGGGCGTCTGGCCAAGCGCGATGATGTGATCGCCATTTCCCTCTCCGTCGACTACTGGGACTATCTCGGCTGGAAGGACACGCTGGCGCGGGCGAAATTCTCCGAGCGGCAGAAGGCTTACGCCAAAGTGCTCGGCGACGGCATGGTCTATACCCCGCAAATGGTGATCAACGGCCTCGCCCACGTGAACGGCAGCGATGAGGCCAAGGTCGAGCGTGCGCTCGAAAAGATGGCGAAGTCGGTCGCGCACGTGCCCGTACGCATGTCCATGTCGGACGACAAGCTGGTCGTCGATGTCGGTGCTGCCCCGCCCGGCGCTTCTGTGAAGGAAGCCACCATTTGGCTGGCGGTGATGTCGAGCGCCGTGGAGGTGCCGATCACGCGCGGCGAGAACAGGGGCAAGACCATCACGTATTCCAACGTGGTGCGCGAGTTGATCCCAATCGGCATATGGAGCGGCAAGGCCACGAGCGTTCAGCTGGAGCGGCATACTTTCATGCAGAAGGATGCCGAGCGGTGCGCGGTGCTCGTGCAGCAGGGGCAGGCCGGGCCCATCATCGGCGCGGCTTTGATGCGGCAGCTGTAGCTGGCTTTCGGCTCCCCCGGGGCGAAGGCTTCGATCAATCCTCAAACAAATAACGGCCGGCTCTACGCCGGCCGTAACAGGTGTCAGGTTGTGCCCCTTCGGTTTTTTGCCAGGTGGCCCGGTTCTGCGACGTGACCCCGGGGGGCTGGGGGGCTGAGTGTTCCGAAGCCTCACCGCGAACCGGGCCGAGAGGCAACGATCCAAACATCGCAATTCATTGCGGCGTCAGAGGGGCCGGTCAGCGACCGCATTTTGACCAAACCGAGGAGTTTTGAGCTGCGTCCGAGCTTGCGCGAAGCTTGCGCAAACTTGCGTGCGCAACGCAATCGGCCCGCGTAGGCGCAACGCGTGCGCTTGGCTATCATGACCGCAACCGCCCGATGGGAGCGATCAGGTCATGCCGCAGCACCCCGAAGACATCCTCGAAGGTAAGAAGCGCCCCTTCACCGGCGCGGAGTTCTTGGAATCTCTGCGCGACGGCCGCGAGGTGTATGTCTACGGCGAGCGCGTCAAGGACGTCACGACTCACCCTGCTTTCCGCAACGCGGCAGCCTCGGTCGCCAAGCTCTATGATGCTCTGCACGCGCCCAAGACCAAGGATGTGCTGACGGCGCCGACCGATACGGGCTCCGGCGGCTATACGCACAGGTTCTTCAAGGCCGCGCGCTCGCGCGAGGACCTGATCGCCCAGCGTGATGCCATCGCCGCCTGGGCGCGCATCACCTACGGCTGGATGGGCCGCAGTCCCGACTACAAGGCGGCGTTCCTCAACACCCTGGGCGCCAATGCCGAGTTCTATGGGCCATTCGCCGGCAACGCGCGCGCCTGGCACAAGCGCGGCCAGGAGGCCGTGCTCTATCTCAACCACGCGCTGGTCAATCCGCCGATCGACCGTAACAAGCCGGTCGAGCAGGTGAAGGACGTCTACATCACCATCCAGAAGGAGACCGACGCCGGCATCTACGTGTCGGGCGCCAAGGTGGTGGCCACCAACTCGGCGCTCACCCACTACAACTTCCTCGGCCAGAACATGGGCCAGGAGATCGTCGATCCCGCCATGGTGGTGATGTTCATCGCGCCCATGAACACGCCTGGCATCAAGCTGATCTGCCGGCCCTCCTATGAGCTCGCCGCCGCCGCCACCGGATCGCCCTGGGACTATCCCCTCACCTCCCGCTTCGACGAAAACGACGCCATCTTCGTGTGCGACAACGCCTTCATTCCCTGGGAGAACGTGGTCATTCACCGCGACGTCGAGCGCCTCAAGCAGTTCTACCCGCGCTCCGGCTTCGTCAACGGCTTCACCATGCAGGGCGCCACGCGCCTCGCCGTGAAGCTCGATTTCATCTCGGGGCTCCTCTACAAGGCCGCGCGCGCCACGGGCGTGGAGGCCTTCCGCGGCGTGCAGGCACAAATCGGCGAGGTGATCGGCTGGCGCAATCTGTTCTGGTCGCTCTCCGACGCCATGGCCTGCAACCCCGAGCCCTGGGTCGACGGCGCGGTGCTGCCCAACATCCGCGCCTCTACCGCCTACCGCCTGTTCATGACCGAAGCGTATCCGGCGGTACGTTCCATCGTCGAGAAGGTGATCGCCTCGGGCCTCATCTATCTGCCGAGCCATGCGCGCGACTTCAAGAACCCCGACATCGACAAGTATCTCGCCCGCTACGTGCGCGGCTCCAATAGCATCGACTACAAGGAGCGCATCAAGATCATGAAGCTACTGTGGGACGCCGTCGGCACCGAGTTCGGTGCGCGCCACGAGCTCTACGAGATGAACTACGCCGGCAGCCACGAACTGGTGCGCCTGTTCCCGCTGTTCCAGGCGCAGGGCTCGGGCGATCTCAAGGCCATGGAGGCGCTGGCCGAGCAGTGCATGGCCGACTACGACGAGGACGGCTGGAAGGACGACGCCTATCGCGACGGCAGCGACATCTCGATCCTGGGCAAGGTGTGACGCTGTCCCTTTCCCCGCAGGCGGGCAGAGGCAGTGCTAGGCGTCCCGCCGCGGCAGCATGCGCAGGAGCAGGCCGTCCCGCAGCACCAGCGTGTGCCACAGCACCAGCCCAAGGTGGCCTGAGAGGGTGAGCGCCAGCACGTAGGCGGCGACGATGTGCGTCCACTTGGCGGCTGTGCCGAGAGCTGGCCAGTCGCCGATCGGGTTCGGCAGGTCCCAGACGCCGAACAGATTGACCCCGTAGCCAGCGGCCATGACGTAGAGAAAGCCGCTGGTCGGCATCACGAACATGGCCGTGTAGAGCACCTGTTCGGCACGATGGATGAATGTGCGCTCGCCCTCGCTCAACGTCGGTGCCCAATCCGGCAGCCGCCCGCTGCGCCGCGCGAGCACCCGCAGCGCGGCGACCAGCAGCGCCACCAATCCGATCGACTTGTGCCAGTTGTAATAGGTGTCCTGGCGCAATCCGAGCACCAGGCCCTTTTCGTCCATGCCCAGCATGATGTTGGCGGCGGTGTACTGGAACGCGAACAGGGCGACCACCAGCCAGTGCAGCGCCTTCGTCAGCGATCCGTAGCCGGCCTGCGTGTTGAGCATGGCCATCGCCGCCCGCGCTTCGACCACCTCAGCTCGAACTAGGGCCGCCGCTGCAGCACCGGCAGTTCCGGTCGCTCGCCGGACGCTTTGCCCTGGATCGGCGCGCGCGGCAGCTTGGATTCGCCCGCCTCCATCACGAAGGTATGCTCCAGCGTGTACCACGGCCCTTTGACGTCGGGGGCCGGCGGCTCTCCGCTCTCGTGTCGCACGTAGTTGCCGATCAGGTGGCGCGTGACGCCGAACTGCACGTCGGTGTCGAGGTTGGGGTCGTCGTTCACGTAGATCTGCGAGATCAGTGTCTTGAAGCCGTCTTTGCTGGCGAGGAAGTGCAGATGCGCTGGTCGCATGTTGTGGCGGCCCTGGGCGCGCAGCAACTCGCCGACGGGGCCGTCGATGGGGATCGGATAGCCGGCTGGCTTGATGCTGCGAAAGGCCATGTAGCCCTCGCTGTCGGTGATGAACTTGCCGCGCAGGTTCATGTCGGCCTGGACGGGGTCTTGGTTCTCGTAGAAGCCTTCGGTCGATGACTGCCAGATGTCGACCTCGGCTCCTGCGATCGGCTTCCCGGCCCTGTCCTTGAACCAGGCCTTGACAAACAGCACAGCGCCCGGCGTCGGCGAGCGCACGATCGAGCCGCCGTTCTCGGTGCGCGGCGAATGCATGCGCCAGAACGGCCCGAGCAAGCTTGCATCCGTCTCGGTCTGCCCGTTGTCGCCGTTGTTGAGCAGGCAGACGAGCGAGGAGAGGCCGAGCGAGCCCGCCATCAGGATCGCCTCGTTGTGCGTGTCGCTGGTCTGCTTGCCGAGCGCCACCACGTAGCTGGCCGCCGTGCGCAGCTCCTCCTCGGTGAGCTTAACTTCGCGCGCGAAGTCGTGCATGTGGCGCACGAAGGCGCTCATCACCTCCCTGAAGCGGGCGTTGGGGGCGCGTGCCAGCTCGCCGAGCACGGCCTTGGTGACGTCTGCTTGCTTTTCGATGATCACGGCTTCTTTTCCTCGAGGTGAAGGCTGCGGTGCTTGACGCGAACTATAGCCCGGCGATGGGCCGGACACGACTGCGGCTCATGCCTATCTGCAGCGCGACAGCGGACCGCGGTCTAGGTGGAAATGGTTATGGTGTGCGGCGTTATAGTCGGGCCCCAGCACCACCCGGAAATAGGGGCAGGCGCGGCGGTGCACGGTGCGTAGGAACCGTCCCATGTCGGTCTCGGCCTGCCAGTGCGCGCGCACGCTGATCGAGCGCCCGTCGGCCAGCGTGAAGCCGGCAATGTCCACGGCGTTGGCGGTGGCGTGTTGGCTGCGCACGTTGACCCACAGTGGGTTGCCGACGATGTTGCGGCAGGCGTAGCTGCCGAAGCTCTGGATGGAGCGCACGGGCTGGCCGAAGAGCTGCCGGGCGGTTGGCTGCACCTCATGCTCGAGCCACAGCGCCAAGGCGACGGCAGTTTCGCACGTGACCTTGTCGAAGCCTGCACGCACGCCACCTGCCGCGGCGAGGCGGACGCCGTTGGTCCAGCCGCAGCCGTCCACTATGGGACTGTCGGGGATCTGCTGCGCCTCGATGTGCGGCCCCTTCAGCGTGCGCGCGCAGACGTCGGGATGGCGCCTGATGCTGGCGAGGCGCCAGTCGATAAGCCATTGGCCCGGTTGGGCCAGGTCGATCGGCGGCAGCGGATTGAGGGCCGGCATGACCAGGCCCTGGCGAAAGGCGAGCGCCGTGCCGGCGGCGACCGCGACGAACAGGAGCACGCGCGGCCAACGCGCACGTCTTAGCAGCCGCTCCATGTCCACCCTGGGCATGGGCGGCATCTATAGAGAGCGCTGTTGGCGCGGCCAAGGATGAACGGCGGCCGCCTACGTGGCTTGCGTGAGCTGGGCGGTGGGCCGCGCTTTGCGGCGCCCGAACTGCACCAGCGGCTGCAGAGCCGAAATGCCGAGCGCATGTGTCGGTTCGCCCGAGTATGCATCGGCCCGCGCGGTGATGGTACCGCGGCGGCGGGGCAGTGACGTGGAGGCCACCGCTGCGCCGGCGTAGCGCTCGAGCGCGGCAATGCGCTCCTCGACGAGGGGATGCGTCGCGAACAGGCCGTCGAGGCGTGAGGAGATCATCATGGCGTGCAGCGATTCGGGCACGCCGGGAATCTCGTCATGCCCCGAAATGGCGCGCAGGGCGGAGATCAGGGCCTCTGGCTTCTTGGTCAGCTGTGCGGAGCCGGCGTCCGCCAGGAACTCGCGCGTGCGCGACAGCGCAAACTGAGTGAGTACGCCGAAGAGTTGCGCGACGCATGCCACGGCGCCAGCCACGGCGAAGATGGCAAGCTCTGGCAGGCCGAGCGACTGGCCCGGCCGTCTGTTCCAGACCGCCCGCCACAACACCTGCGCGCAGTAGGACAGGATGCCGACGAAGATGACCGCCACCACCATCAGGCGCACGTCGCGGTTCTTGATGTGGGTGATCTCGTGCGCCAGCACGGCCTCGAGCTCGTCCTTGCTGAGAGTATCGAGCAGCCCGCGCGTGACCGCCACCGTGGCGTCGGTGGTGCCGAGCCCGCTGGCGTAGGCATTGAGCGCGTCCGTTTCGACAATCTCCACCGTCGGCATGGGGAGACCGGCCGAGATCGCCAGGTTCTCGACCATGTTGTAAAGGTCGAACTCCAGGCTGCGCACGATCGGTTTGGCGCCCGTGCCCGCCCGGATCATGGCTTTGTGCGAGGCGAAGGCGATGGCGAACCAGGTCACGACTATAGCGATGGGTACGAAGGCGTAGCGCAGTGTCAGGTCGGCGCTCGCCCGCAGCACTAAGCTCAGCAATTGCGCGAAACTGGGCTGGTATTGGGTGTTGTTCGCCAGGCGGTAGATGATCGGATCGAACTTGGCGCCGAGCCCGACCCAGACGAGGCACAGGACGAACCAGAGCAGCGCCACGTAGAGGGCGAACGTCGCCAGCAGCACCGCCGACTTGATGTTGTTGTTGCGGATGTGGCCGTACAGTCCATACGCTGGCAACATTGTACGCCCCAGTGCCTTGCGCCGGTCCGCGGTCGCTACCTATAGGGCCGGTAGACCGGCGTGGTGTGAAATTGCGGGACCCTCGGTGGCTGGTAGTACGAGGCACCCCAGGCCCGGCGCGTGTCGATGGTGATCTTGGGCGGCTGTATGCTGCGCCAAGCGGCCGAAGCGTCGAAGTTTGAGCGAAACGGCTCCATTCGAGGAATGCCTTCACTCGAGCTGACTGCGGCCAGCACCCGCTCGCGCTGGAGCAGCGTCAGCGGATTGAAATTCCTGAAGAGCGCCGCGTAGCTCATCCCATTGCCGGTGCCTCCGGCGCCGATCGCATTGGCGACACCGGACATCTGCGTCGCCGAATACACGGCGAAGCTGCCGAGAAATGTCAGGACCGCAACAACAGCGTAGAGTCTCATCCGCCCCTCTGGGATTCCCCGAGCTCCACAGTCAGCATGCCACGGAGGGATCAATGTCCGCCGAAGGGGACCGATAGGGTTTGAGCTGCGCCTTTAATGGCGCCTTAACCGCACGGAGGCTGGTGCGCGCCTACAGGAATACCTCGTTGAGATCGACGGTCGACGCATTGCCGACCTTGTCGAGGTTGCGCTCCAGCCATTCGCTGGCCTTGCTGCGGCCGGCGTCGCGCAAGCGGCACAGGAAGTCCCAGTCGGGGTTGAGCTTTGTCGCCACGCCCAGCGCGGTCATCGCCGCGTCGTCACTGATCGAGTGGATCAGCATGCGGCTGTACTTGGCGGGGTCCAGGGCGTTGTCGTCGATCAGCTTGGTGACGAAGGCCACCGCGCGCATCTCGCGCATCAGCGAGGAGTTGAAGCTGATTTCGTTCATGCGGTCGAAGATCTCGGAGGCAGTAGTGGGAAGCTTGCTGCGCTCGATCGGGTTGATGTGGACGATGACGACGTCCTTCGAGCCGCCGTTGTAGATCAGCGGAAAGATCGCCGGATTTCCCATGAACCCGCCGTCCCAGTAGTGCTCGCCGTCGATCTCCACGGCCTGGAAGATATAGGGGAGGCAGGCGGAGGCCAGCACGACGTCGGGCGTGATCATGGCGTTGTCGAACACCTTGATCTTGCCCGTGCGCACGTTGGTGGCCGAGAGAAAGAGCCGCGGTGCGCTGGCACTGTTGCGCAGGAGTTCGAAATCCACCGTTTGCGCCAGCACATCCTTCAGCGGGTTGAAGTTGAAGGGATTGAGTTGGTAGGGCGAGAACAGATGCGTCATCGCCTGGAAGGCGAAGAACGCCGGCGACAGCTCGGACCCCAATCCGTTCGCCTGCAGCCACCGCTCCCATGGAAAAGAGCGCACGGGGCTGTAGAGGTTGCCGGCTATCGAGACCTGCTGCCAGAATTCGTGCAGCTTCTGGCGCGCACCATCGGCGCCCCCAACTGCAATCCCATAGGCAAACACCACCCCGTTCATGGCGCCGGCGCTGGTGGCGCTGATCGCGGCGATTGAGAGCCGGCCGTCTTCGGCAAGCCTGTCGAGAACGCCCCAGGCAAAGGCGCCGTGCGCACCTCCGCCTTGCAGCGCGAGGTTGACGGGCTTTTGGTTGAGGCTGTGCTCCTGGCGGGAGGCGCCAGTCTTCTGCCGTGTCATCGATGCCGTCTTCCGCCAAGTATCCGCCCCGGGCGTTCGATTGTCGCACAGGAGCGCGGGGGGCGCACTTCCCTGCCAAAGGGCGAACGGCGTGCGTGGAACGTTGGGCGAGCCACTAAGCGGCGCACGTCGCTTTCTTGTCACGTTGCGCCAAATACAGGCCCGCGATCTCGTCCGCCGGCACCGGTTTGCTGAACAGAAAGCCCTGCATCTCGCTGCAGCCCTCCAACATCACCGCCTCGAGCTGCTGCGGCGTCTCCACGCCCTCCGCGGTCGTTGCCATGCCGAGCCCCTTGGCCATCGCCACCACGGCCCGCACGATGTTGATCGAGCCGGTGCCGTCGCCGATGTTCTTGATGAACGAACGGTCGATCTTGATGCGATCGAACGGGAAGCTCTGCAAGTAGCTGAGCGATGAGTAGCCCGTGCCGAAGTCGTCCATGGCAATGAGCACGCCGAGCTCGCGCAACTGGTGAAGCGTGGTGAGCGTCGCCTCGTTGTCCTGCAGCAGGATGGTCTCCGTGATCTCGAGCTCCAGGCGGTTGGCGGGCAGCCCCGAGGCTGCAAGCGCGCTCATCACCACTTGCACGAGCCCAGGGCTGCGGAACTGTGCCGGCGATAGATTGACCGCGACCTTTGGATGGTTGGGCCAGGTCACAGCCGTTGCGCACGCTTGGCGGAGCACCCAGGTGCCGAGCGGCACGATGAAGCCGATCTCCTCGGCGAGCCCGATGAAGAGGCCCGGAGGAATGAGTCCCTTGTCCGGATGGCGCCAGCGAATCAGTGCCTCGAAAGCGCTGATGGTGTTGCTTCCCAGGTCGACGATGGGCTGATAGTGCAGCTCGAACTGACCGGCGGGCAACGCCGCGCGCAGAGCGCGCTCCATGTTGCGGCGCTCCTGCATCTGCGCATCCATCTCCGGCTCGAAGAAGCGGAAGGCTCCGCGACCCTCGCTCTTTGCGCGGTAGAGGGCCAGGTCGGCGTTGCGCATCAGTTGGCCGGGCTCGGCCCCGTCGCCGGGCCCTATGGCAATGCCGATGCTGGTGCCGATATCGACCTGTTGGCCTTCGATCTCGTAGGGCTCGCTCACCACCTCTATGACACGCTGGGCAATCGCGCCGGCGTCGGCCGGCTGGGCCACGCCGGTTTGCAGGATGGCAAACTCGTCGCCGCCCATGCGGGCGATCGTGTCGGAGTCGCGCACGAGCGCGCGCAGACGCTCCCCTACCAACTTCAGCAGCTTGTCGCCTGCGGCGTGGCCGAGACTGTCGTTGACGTTCTTGAAGCGATCCAAATCGAGGAAATGCGCGGCAACGACTTCGCCACGCTTGACGCGCGCCAGGGCGAGGTCGAGCTGCCGGCCGAGCAGGACCCTGTTGGGCAAGCCCGTGAGCGCATCGTGGTGCGCCATGTGGGCGATCTTGGCCTCGGAGCGGCGCTGCTCGGTGATGTCCTGATGTGTGGTGACCGTGCCGCCGTCCGCCATCGGCCGTACCGTTACGGCGATGCAGCGGCCGTCGCCGAGCTGCGAGTAGAAGAGGTCGAACTTGTTGTCGTTGCGACGGCGCAGCATGCCGTCGACGATGTCGTCGGCTGACATCTCCGACTTCAGTCCATTGGCAACTCGGCGCTCGATGATCTGGCGCAGAGTGGTGCCAGGCTGTACCTGCTCCGGCCTCAGGCCGTATATTTCGAGGTAGCGGCTGTTGCAAAGCACGAGGCGGTGCTCGCTATCGAACATCGCCAGACCTTGTACGATGTTGTTGAGCGCCGCGTCCAACTGCAGGTTCTGCGTGCGCCGCTGCGCCTCTTGCTGCTTGAGGAGCTGGTTGTGCTGCTCGAGTTGCGCGTTGAGCTGCTCGCGCTCTTCCCTGCGCCGATCGAGCTCGACCAGCGCGGCCTCCGCCCTCGTACGCGCGCGGGTCGCATCGCTGAGGTGACGGCGGGCGGTGTCGAGCGCTTCCGCATAATCCGAGGCGTACGCGGAATGGGACAGGATCTCGCGTGCCTTGTAGGTGGCCAATGCGAGCAGCGCAATGAGTGCGCCGAGCGCGGTCAGTCGTTCGACCTCGGCCCCAATCAGGATGTGGTGCGAGGTCAGATAGCCGAGGTAGCTGCGGGTGATTGCAGAAGCGCCGTCCTGAACCGCAGCCGACACCACGATCGCCGCCAACCCGAGCACGGCGGCCGCGCCAGCCACCAATACGGGACGAGGGTGAAAGCGTAAAGCCCGCGCGGCGACCAGGACGAACAGCAGCGCGAGCGACGGCGCTTTCAGCACGCCACCGGCCGGATGCTGATATGCAAACTGATAGCTCCAGATCAGCCCGAGGAAGATCACGATATCGAGGATGTTGAGCGCATCCAGCACGCGCTCTGGAAGCTCTCTTGCCTGGGTCAGACGCAGGCGCAATATCGAGCTGGCGGCCAGCGCGGACAGCGTCAGCACCACCCACGGGTTGCCGAGCTGAAGCCCCGAGCGAAACTGAGCCATCATGTGCAGCCCGAGGACGAACAGCGCGATCACCCCTTGCGCGATCGCGATCGCTCTTTCGCCGGTCACATCCTGATGGAGAAGGGTCTCGCGCAGACGCGCAGAGACCGGCGCCGATCGTGCCGGATCGCCGCCAACCCGAGGCTTGCCGCCTGCCTCGGTAGGACAGGCAACGCTGCCCGCAGACCCGTCAACGATGGGTGAATGCGCCATTGCAGCCTCAACGCAATACACGAGAGCGGCCGGAAAACGCCTTCTCCCTCCTTGCTCGAGCGAGAATAGTCCGCATTGGTAAAGGAAGGGCCCAACGCAATGGGTCGGGTCGGCACCGCGTTCCGTGGCGCAAGTGTTCGAGTTGCTCCGGAAACAGAGCGCTGTCGTGTACTTCTATTCTGCCGCCTGAACGATGGGCGAAACCGGAGCTGCCGCGGGAGCGAAGCTGTCGGCGCGAGCCATGGCCCAGGCGTCGCGGAAGCGAGGGTCGGTGGTGCCGCGGAGGAGTTCGCCAGGCTCCAGGAAGCGATAGACTTCGGCGAATGTGACCACGCGGTCTGGCGCCACCCGGCGCATGAAGTGGTGCGGGCGCAGCTCGCGAGGATGATCGAGGCCGGCGGCGCCGACGAGTTCGGCTAGCGCCTTCACCGTCTCCCTGTGGAAGTTGGCGACCCGCACCGACTTGTCGGACACGACGACGGCGCGCTGGCGCGAGCGGTCCTGGCTGGTGACGCCGGTCGGGCAGTGTCCGGTGTGGCATTGCTGCGCCTGGATGCAGCCGACCGCGAACATGAAGCCGCGCGCGGCGTTGCACCAGTCGGCGCCGAGCGCCATGACGCGGGCCATGTCGAAGCCCGAGGTGATCTTGCCGGCGGCGCCGAGCTTGATCCGGTCGCGCAGGTTGGCGCCGACCAGCGCCGAATGCACGAAGGTCAGGCCGTCGCGCAGCGGCATGCCGAGATGGTCCATGAACTCGAGCGGGGCGGCGCCGGTGCCGCCCTCGGTGCCGTCGACGACGATGAAATCGGGCGTGATGCCCGTTTCCAGCATCGCCTTGACGATGGCCAGGAACTCCCAGGGATGGCCGATGCACAGCTTGAAGCCGGCGGGCTTGCCGCCCGAGAGCCGCCGCATGTCGGCGATGAAGCGCATCAGCTCGATCGGCGTCGAGAAGGCCGAGTGGCGGGCAGGCGAGATGCAGTCCTCGCCGCGCGGCACGCCGCGGATGTGCGCGATCTCGCGCGTCACCTTGGCGGCGGGCAGCACGCCGCCGTGCCCGGGCTTGGCGCCCTGGCTCAGCTTCAGCTCGACCATCTTGATCTGCGGGTTGGCGGCGACCTCGGCGAACCTCTCGGGCGCAGAACGTGCCGTCGCCGTTGCGGCAGCCGAAATAGCCCGAGCCGATCTCCCAGATGATGTCGCCGCCGTTCTCCTGGTGGTAGGGGCTGAAGCCGCCCTCGCCGGTGTCGTGTGCGAAGCCGCCTATCTTCGCCCCCTTGTTGAGGGAGCGCACGGCGTTGGCCGACAGCGAGCCGTAGCTCATGGCCGAGATGTTGAAGACCGAAGCCGAGTAGGGCTGCGTGCAGTCGGGGCCGCCGATGGTGATGCGGAACGGCTCGCCAGGCGGCGCCTTGGGCGCAATCGAATGGTGCAGCCACTCGTAGTGCGATCTGGTAGACATCGTACTGGGTGCCGAAGGGGCGCTTGTCCAGCGCCCCCTTGGCGCGCTGGTAGACGATGGCGCGCTTGTCGCGCGGGAAGGGCAAGCCGTCCTTGTCGTCCTCGAAGAAGTACTGGCGCATCTCCGGCCGGATCTTCTCGAACAGGAAGCGCAGATGGGCGGTGATGGGGTAGTTGCGCAGGATGGCGTGCCGCGGCTGGAACAGGTCGCGCAGGCCGAGCACGGAGAAGAAGCCGAAGAAGACGAGCGGAATGGCGAACGGCGTTGCGTAGTCGTCATAGCGCCATACGAGCACGGCGGAGGCCGCAAAGCCTGCAAGGGCCATGCTCAACAAGATGTAGCGCATTTTGAGCGGCAAAAGCAGCAGCCACATGCTTCCCTCCAGCGCAGGCGACGCCCATCCTTAACGGCGGGTCCGTAACGGTTTTGAGATGGCTGATGCGATGCTAGGCCGGCAAGGCCGCAAACAGGAGCCGCGCCGAGCCCGGGGGTGTGAATATTGAGGGCCGCACAACGCTACGTCCTCGGAGCGTGCTATTTGCGCAACAACGCCTCTCTCACTTTCCGCATCGGGTGGGCTGGGAACTTCACTCGGCTTCGTCTGCGTGCTCTGTCTTGGCTGGAAAGTAAGTTCCGAGGTCGCGTATGCGTTCTTTTGGTGTGGGGCTTGGCGCTGCTTGCCTAGTTCGCGCCGGCCGCGTTGTCGACGGTGGGCGCCGCCGTTCGTCACACTTGCGCCCGCTGCCGGCGCTCTGCGCTCTTTTCGCCTGCTTCCTTACGGCCTGCACGGCAGTCGAATTCCACCCTCAATGATCGCGGAACCGCGGTCAACGTCGGCTCGGGCAATCTGCGCGAGGACGGCATATTGCTGAATATCGTGCGGGCGAGCCGCTTTGAGCCCATGAATTTCGTGGCCCTGTCGAAGTACACCGCCTCCGGCATTGTGGAGGGCGGCCTGCAGGTCACCAGCAACCAGGGCTTGATGTACGACATCCTGAACAAGGGGCCTATTCAGGCGGGCACGACGGCGACGACGGGCGTGGTGCAGAACGTGGTGATTCCCAGCGCGAAAGTGAACACGTCCGGAAACTTCGACGTCGCCCCGCTGGAGAACCAGGATTTCTATGGTCAGTTCCTCAGTCCGCTCGACATCGCCACCATCAATCTGTTGGTGAACGCAGGTATATCGCGCGAGCTCGTGCTGCATTCCATCGTCAAAGGCGTGCGGGTCGTCAGGGCCGATGGGACCATATTCGAGTATCAGAATGATCCCGCCAACGACGGCTGGCTCGGACGGGAAGGCCCCGAACAGCGCCGGCAATGCGAGCAGATGCGGCGTCAGGGGGCCTTCGGCTCGCCCTTCGCCAACACTCTGTGGACCGGGCAGCACGCGCGCGACTGCGTGTACCAGAAGTTTCTGTATTTTCTGCAAGCCGCGCTGCAGTACGGCATGACCACGCAACCGCAGCTGTTGCCAAATCCGCTGGCGCGCAGCGACAAGTCCCAGCCCAAGATGGTGCAGCGGGTGGTGATGTGCTTCGACCCGGCCGTGGCGCAGGAGTACGGCCGGGTCGTGCACCCGTCACTGGCCTGTGGCTCGGGACATTTCTCCCCGACCAATCCGATCTTCCGCGGGCTCGGCCCGCAAGTGAAGGGCGTGATTCCTGTCATGCGGTCGCCCTATGCGGTGTTCCAGTATTATGGCCGGGTGCTGGCAACCGAAACGACGCAGAGGGTCGAGCTGTTGGACGCCAAGTCGATCCGGCTGCCGACGGGGGATAGCTCGCTGCTGACGGTCAGGAAGGGTATCCGCGGCGACTGTTTCGCGCGGGCTGTGCATGGCGGCGACATGTATTGCGTGCCGAACGAGGGGGCCAATAACACCAAGCAGGTGTTCGTGCTGCTCAATGTGCTGGTGAACCTGAGCACCAAGCGCAACGCCCTGCCTCTCACGCCGACGGTGTACGTCGCTCCGCAGTAAGCGAGTGCGCGTGTTGAGGCGCTGATTTTTTCAAGGTCCTAGAGCGACCCATAGCTCATGCAGTCGAGCGGCTGATCACTGTTCATCACAGGTCGGTGAGCCTGCCTTCCAGCTCGGGCAGAGCTACCTATCTTCAGGTCACGAGCCGGGAAGGCTCGGATGAGCAAGTCAAAAAACTCAAACGCTGGAGAATGATCATGAAGACCATCCTTTCGACACTGGTTGCCCTGTCGGTTCTGGCCGGCGTGGCAGCCACTTCTGCCCAAGCCGCCACCTTCGGCTCCACGCAGTACTGGGTCGAGCACGACACCAACATGAACTGAGCAGGCTTGCGACTGAGCTGAACAAGTCTGTTAGAGGAACCGGCGCCCTTGGGGGCGCCGATTTCTTTTTTTGCGCCGGCTTCGGCGCTTCTCGTCATGGCACGGTGTTGGCGCTTTTGCCGCTTCGTCCATGGCGTGTTGCCCTAGGCCGTCGCGCTACCTCTTTCGCTCGAGGTCCGGCAGCGCCGAAGCAAAACGTGGTCGCGCGGTTCTTCCGCGTCTCGCACAACCGCGCCGTCGCCTTCGATCCGCTGCCGGGCATCTTCCCCCGCTACATGGCGCCTGTGGTGCGCTCTGCCCCTGACGGCGACCGCGAGATGGTGATGATGAGCTGGGGCTACATGCTGCTGCAGCAGGGCCGTGCGCCGAAGCTCGTAACCAATGTGCGCGACGACAAGGTAATGACGGGCTTCTGGCGCGAAAGCTTCCAGGTGCGGCGCTGCCTGGTGCCTGCCGGCGCGTTCTGCGAGCCGAACGGCGGTGTGAAGCCCGCGACGTGGCACTGGTTCGCCATCAAAGGCGAAGGCCCGCGCCCGCTGTTCGCCTTTCCGGGCATCTGGCGCCGTTATCGCGGACCCCTGAAGAAGGACGGGCCCAATGTCGATACCGAGACCTACGCGTTCCTCACGACAACGCCCAATTCGCTAATCGCCACCGTCAATCACGAGCGCATGCCGGTGCTGCTGACACGGGAGGAAGAGTTCGAGACGTGGCTCAGGGGGCCGCCCGACGAGGCATTCGCGCTGGCGCGGGAGTACCCGGCAGAGGAGATGCGGATCGTGCAGGAGGGGCTGGACAAGGAGGATATGCTGAAGGCGGCTTAGTGTCCTGATCGCAAAATTCGTCTCACAGTGCGGCGAACCAGGTCACGAATTTCGCGATCATCACACTAGAGCCGCGCTTCAATTTGGGCGCAGGCGGCGCCCGCACGCCACCTGCGCCACTGGCGGACCACACCGTCGCATGCGGCCCCCGCATCGGCTTCGCGCGAGCGCCTACGATCCGGCGGCTCGGGGGATTTCGGCCCTCGGAGTTCGTCGCACTACCAGCGTCCTGCCGACAATTGCGCGCGAGGCGTTGAGCCTGATTTCCGGGCAGTTTCTCACTACCAGCGATCCGCCCGCATAAAAGTTGGTTCCAAGCTCCCTGACGGAGCCGCACTCCTCTATGTGCGCGTTGCCCTCGACGTGGAGCCAACGCGGCATGTGACGAAGGTTGTTGCATCGGCAGAGGATGAGGTCGCCCCGAATGCGCATCACGGCTGGCAAGCTCGTGAGCCGATCCAGATCGACCGCCTCGAGGGTACCGTTCACGTGCAGCGTGCGGGCCAGCGGAAGCATTCCGTCCGACAGGGTGACGTCGGTGTCGAACACCATCTGATCGAGAGCGAACCGCTCGAGCAGTTCGGGTTCGGCAGGTGGTTGGGCGTCGCTCCAGTCCCAGCCCAAGGCATCCGCCAGGCAAGCGATCTTGCCTCCGTAGGAAGAGAACGGGTCGCTGTTCGCCCGCCCCTTGCATTGCGTCACGCGTCCGCCGATCACCTCGAGCGTCACGCGCGGCTGCCCCTTTGCATCCCGGATCGAGAAGTATCCCACACCGCCTATCTTGAGACGCCTCGCATAGGTTGCGTTGCCGAGGCAGTGGCGCATGTGCCGGCCCTCCCACCGCAAGGCGGAAGGCGTCTTGAGCTTGACCGCAAGGCTGCCGTCGTCAAACCGCCACTTTATGAACACGTGGCGTGGGCTGTTGCCGTCGGCGAGGTCTTTCTGGATCAGTCGAAACCCCCGAAATCGGGCCTCGTCTTGCTCGCACAGGGCGAGTGCGTCCTCCAGGGTCTTGATATGGCGCAGTCGCGTGACCCGCCCGCTGTTGTCCTTCTTGTCGATCCAGCTCTCCTTGCGCGCGACCGCGTCGCGCAGCCAGCGATCGATGCGCTGCAGGATCTGTTCCACCTCCGGCGACATGACGAATTCGTAGTAGGGACCTCCTGCAGCAAACTGTTCCCGTGTGAGTTTGGCAGGCGGTGGGTCAGGATAGGTCGTCACTTCGCGAAGGCAGCGCTTGTCCTGTTCTAGCGGCCGATAGCAACACTGCAGCATCAGTGTTCCAAGCTGGTTGTTGCGCCGCTTTAGAGTTGACCGGATAGCGTTGTTATTCAGGATTCTAGGCATTACTCAACCTCCTGTTCACACAGGCGCGCCCCAGGCGCGTCGCATGCTCAGTTGCACCAGTGGTTCAGCAGCTGTTGCGCCGGAGCGCCCCAACCGAAGGATCGTGAGTTTTTTCGAAGGCCCCCGCAATGCGGTCGTTGCCGCTCGGGCCACGAGCGAGACAGTGGGAAAAGTGCGTCCACCTGGGCTCGTGAAAGCTAGGTTATGACGCCAGCGCCCACATGCTCAAGAACAAAAAGGCCTGCTCGCCTGAGACTGGTTACTTTGTGTTGCGCCACGATGACTGCTTTGCGACAGGCGGCCCCAAGAGGACCCACTCCGGCGCCGCGTCTCTCTTTGCTTGGGCCTGATTGTCCGACGAGTATGGAAAATATAGATCGTTCCTGTTGTTAGATGGCGATTGTGGAGTCCTCCTTTTGCTGTCCGTTCGCATTGGATTCGGGGGGCATACTGGGCTCAATCGCACAAGTGGCGATCTCGTTACGTTTTTATTTCGTCATATCTCGCTCAAGCAGCCACTTGACTCCCCATTTTACCGGCTACTGAGCGCTCGCAAACGCAAGCTGGAACCTGAAAGCGGACCGCCGGGTTTATTGGGGCAGGCATTACGCCGCCAACGCGGAGGGAAGGCTCCAATGCTTTCGCGTAAGGCTACCACCGTCAGCAGGCGGGCCCGCTACGCGGCGCGGCTGCCGGAGCACGGTCGGCCTCACGGAAGGGGGCGCGGCTACGCGCACGTTTGCGCCGAGTACGACAGAAGCGCGCGGGACCCGCGACGGTCGTCGGTTGGCTTGCTCGTCGTCACCGGCGGCGTCTTGCTTTTCCTGGCACTGGTCGTAGCGGGCGCCCTCTCACCAACCCCGGGGCCCCTTACCAAGCACGAGCCGGTGAGCACCGCGCGTATCAGGTGAGCGTTTCACCGGCTCAACAGCGCCGTCGCTGAAACCTCTAGGTGGTTGAGCACGCCAATGATTGAGGCGGTTCGAGACTTTGTGAACCTGTGCCGCAAAGCACAGCGGGGCGGGCGGCGCGGTGCCATCTTCTGATCAGCGGCCGGTGGGTAGCCGGCAGCGCTCTAGAAACAGGAGAATCACCATGCAGAAGTTGCTCTCCGCCCTTGTCGTGCTCACGGTTCTGGCCGGTGCAATGGGTTCCGCCCAGGCTGCCACCTTCGGGTCCCAGGAATACTGGGTCGAGCACGACCGCAACATGAACTGAACAGACTCGCCTAGTTTCGAGCCAACCTCCCCTGTGAGATGAACTTGGCGCCCCTCCGCGGGCGCCGATTTCTTTTTTTGCGGGCTTTTCTGGTCGTTTCCCCGTGGGCCGGCTTTGACGCACCCCCGTAGTTCCCGCCATAGCCAGCACGCGCGGGTCGTCGTAGTCTGAAGCGGCGTCGTTGCGTCGGCTGCGGCCGCCGGGCATGCGATGATGTGCGACCGGGCCCTGCAGACCCTGGCCGAGGAAACTCCGCCACACCATATTGTGATTGCTGCCCGCGCCTGTAGCGGTTGGCAGAGGAGCACACTATCCCAAGGATCGATCGATGCCGATGAACTTCGCCAAGACCGGCCTGCTGTTGGCGGTATTGACGGGTATCTTCGTCGCGCTGGGCTGGCTGTTCGCCGGGCCCGGCGGCATGGCCATTGCCTTTGTCATCGCGGTGGCGATGAACATGTTCAGCCTGTGGCAGTCCGACAAGCTGGTTCTGCGTATGTACGGCGCCGAGGAGGTCGATGCCAGCAGCGGCGGGCAATACTACTCAATTGTGCGCGACCTCGTTGCGCGGGCGCAGCTGCCGATGCCGCGCGTCTACATCATGAACAATCCGCAGCCGAACGCGTTCGCGACTGGCCGCAATCCGCAGAACGCTGCCGTTTGCGCCTCCACGGGACTGCTCGAGATGCTGTCGCCGGAGGAGGTGGCGGGCGTCATGGCGCACGAGCTGGCCCACGTGAAGAACTACGACACGCTGACCATGGCGGTGGCGGCGACCGTCGGCGGCGCCGTGTCGATGCTGGCGCAGTACATGCAGTTCGGCGCCATCTTCGGCGGCCATCGCG
Source organism: uncultured Alphaproteobacteria bacterium (assembly GCA_963832445.1). GTDB lineage: Bacteria > Pseudomonadota > Alphaproteobacteria > Rhizobiales > Hyphomicrobiaceae > AWTP1-13. The sequence goes on along the minus strand of CAWHUM010000014.1, from coordinate 391,887 downwards.
ACAACCAGGGCGGCGGGCATTGGATCGTCGCACTGATCGCGGCGATCGTGGCGCCGATGGCGGCGATGCTCGTGCAGATGGCGGTGAGCCGCTCGCGCGAGTATCAGGCGGACCGGTTGGGCGCCATGATCTGCGGCAACCCGATGTGGCTCGCCTCCGCGCTGCGCAACATCGAGCACTACGCCCGCGGCATCCCCAACGAGCAGGCGGAGGCAGCACCCGGCACTGCGCACCTGTTCATCATCAATCCCCTTAACGGACAGGGCATGGACAACCTGTTCTCCACCCATCCCAACACGGAAAACCGCGTCGCCGCGCTGGAACAGTTGGCGGCTGAGCTTGGGCCGGGCGCCTCGCGGCTGCCGCAGGCTTCGCGCTCAGGCCCGCCTCCGGCCGCCTCGGGCCCGTGGGGCGGAGGGGCGCCCGAGAGGCCGCGCCGCGGTCCGTGGGGCTGAGGCCCAAGGGTAAGCCGGCGAACGGGCGGCGCGTGTCCGCGCAACCCAACAGCGGTGCGCCGGCCGGCGCGGCGGCGCGCGATCTGGCGCACAGGCTGATCGGCGGGGTATTGCTGCACGGGCGCCCTCTCGAACAGGTGCTGGCGGACCTCGGGGGGGACCCAAGGTTCGCCGCACTCGATTCGCGTGACCGCGCCTTCGCCCGTGCCCTCGCCGCGACTGTGTTGCGACGGCAGGGGGAACTGGAGCACGTGCTCGGCGCGTTCCTCGAGCGGCCGCTTCCCCGGGAAAGCGCAGTTCGCCCCATTCTGCTCGCCGGCGCGGCGCAGCTCGTCTGCCTCGGCACCCCGCCACACGCCGCTGTCGACCTGGCGGTCGGAGCGGTGCGCCATGTGCGCGGCGGGGCGAAGTTCACCGGTCTCGTCAATGCCGTGCTCCGACGCGTCGCCGACAAGGGCGCGGAGCTTCTGCGGGATGTCGATCCCATCGCGGTCAATGTGCCCGCCTGGCTGCTCAGGCGCTGGGAGACGGCCTACGGCCAGGACATGGCCCGCCGCATCGGCGAAGCGAGCCTGAGGGAGGCCGCGCTCGACATTTCGCTGAAAACCGCCGCGCCCACCGAAGTGTCGGCCTGGGCAGAAAAGCTGGGCGGCCGCCTGCTGCCGACGGGATCGATCCGGGTTGCAGCGCCCGGGCGGGTCGAGGACCTGCCGGGCTATGCCGAGGGCGCCTGGTGGGTGCAGGACGCCGCCGCCGCTCTCGTTACGCGGGCGGCGGGCGAAGTTGCCGGGCGCTCGGTCGCCGATCTGTGCGCGGCACCCGGCGGCAAGACGGCGGCTCTCGCCGCTGCCGGCGCGGCTGTGACCGCGGTCGAAGTTTCACCGAAGCGCCTGGAACGCCTCACCACCAATCTGCAGCGACTAGGCCTCCAAGCCGAGGTGGTCGCCGACGACGCGGCGACCTGGGCGCCCAGCCGCGCGTTCGACGTCGTTGTCCTGGACGCCCCCTGCACCGCCACCGGCACCATCCGCCGGCATCCCGACATTCTGCGTCTGCGGCAGCCGCAGGACATTGCGCGTATGGCCGAGGTTCAGCGCGCGCTGCTCACCAACGCCGCGCGACTCGTGGCGCCCGGCGGGCTGCTGATCTACAGCACTTGCTCGCTGGAGCCCGAGGAAGGCGAGCAGCAGATCGCGGCGTTTCTTGCGAACAACGAGGCGTTCCACCGCCTGCCCATCGAGCCTCGAGAGCTGGACGCCGACCCCTCGTGGATCAGCGCGGCGGGCGACTTGCGGACGCTCCCCTGCCATCTGCCGCTCGAGCCGGCCGAACTCTCCGGTCTCGACGGCTTCTACGTGGCGCGGCTCGTTCGCGGGGCGTGAGCTGAGTTCTGCGACCGCAAAGCCGATCAGCCCAAGCCTGCAAAGAACTCGACAACCTCGCGCGCCAGCGCGTCGGGCTGCTCCAGCGCTGCGAAGTGTCCACCCTTGCCCATCACGCTCCAGCGCCTGATGTCGGTGTAGGTCTTCTCGGCGACCGAGCGCGGCGGGCGCAGGATCTCCTTCGGGAACTCGGCGTATCCCATCGGCACGTCGACCGTCTGCCCCTCCCCGATCGGCCAAGGCCCGTGCATGCGCGCATGGTAGGGCCAGAACGAGGAGCCGATCGCGCCGGTGAACCAGTAGAGCGAGATGTTGGCCAGCATCTCGTCGCGGCTTACGGCATTCTCGGGATTGCCGTTGCAGTCGGTCCAGGTGCGGAACTTCTCGACGATCCAGGCGGCAAGGCCGGCGGGCGAGTCGGTGAGGCCGAAGGCCAGCGTCTGCGGCTTGGTGCCCTGGATCCACTGGTAGCCCGTCTCCTCCTTCAGGAAGTGATTGAGCTCGCCGAGATACTTCTTCTCCTGCGGTGTCGGGCTCTGCAGCATCGCCGGGTCGCGCCGCACAGCCAGCAGGTTGAGGTGGATGCCGGCCAGGCGCTCGCGATACTGGTGGCCCATCACCGAGGCGACGAAGCCTCCCCAGTCGCCGCCCTGCACCCCGTAGCGCTGATAGCCCAGCACGTCGGTCATCAGCTCGGCATAGACGGCGGCGATGTCCTGCACGCCGAACCGCTTCTGGCCCGGCTTGAACGACAGCGTGTAGCCGGGCAGCGACGGCGCGATCACCGTGAAGTGCTCGGTCAGCAGCGGGATCAGCCTGTGGAACTCGAACACCGAGCCCGGCCAGCCGTGCGAGATCAGCAGCGGCATGGCGCCGGGCTTGCGCGCCGGCTCGTGGATGAAATGCAGGTCGATGCCGCCGATCGGCACCGTGTACTGCTTGAAGCCGTTGAGCTTTGCTTCCCACGCGCGCCAGTCGAAGCCCGTGCGCCAGTATTCGGCGAGCGTCTTCGCATAGGCCACGCTGGTGCCGGTCGACCAAGGCTCCAGCGGCGGCTCGTCGGGCCAGCGCGTGCGTGCCAGCCGCTCGCGCAGGTCGGCGATGTCGGTGTCGGGGATGTGCAGCGAGAACGGCTTGGGGGCTGCTGCGCTCATCGCGTGGACCTCGTACTTGGTGGCCGTGATGGCGGCTATCTGACATACGCAATGGTGCTCGCGGTGTAGTAGAGGGTCCGGCTGGGACGCCCAGCAATCTTGTCTGCTACCCATTCCAGGAATGACGCGTAGGGGCTTGCACCGGTGAACTCGACAAAGTACACGCCGGGCGCCGGTAGCAAAGTCGTAACAGAATACTTGCCTTTTTGCCCAGGGCTCACCCGCAGCGCCTTAGGATTGCGGATGATCGGCGCGCCGTCCTTCTCATCAGGATAGACCGAAGGCAGTGAGATACTCTTCACTACCTGGTAGAAGAGCTGGTCATTCTCGTGAGAAACGCCGTCCGGCCGGTCCTTGGTGATGCGAACGATTTTGATCGGTAGGACGTTCTCAAGTGCAAGCACGTAAGGACGAATGCCGTTATTTTCCATCTCTAACGTGATGACGATCTGCTTGTCGTTGTCACCTGTCGCCAACTGTGTCGCGCGCAAGTCCATGGTTATGGTGGGGCGGTCAAAGAGATAAAGCTTCGCGTAGTAGAGCCCGAGAAAATTAGCAACTACCCACCCACCCCCGATCAGTGTCCCAAGTACGATGATCAGGCTCTTAACATAACGCTGCGACCAGAATCCGAAATCGCTCCGTGTTGACATCTACGCCTCCCAAAATCACTTCAGCAATAATATGCGCTTGGCAACGTAGCTCAGTGTACTCGCCGGAGCCAATTCACTCTTAGCTTAACCCACCCATCTTCGCCAGCTCGCGCAGATGGTGGTCGGCGTCGCCGTAGGCCATGTCGATCATGGTCAGCCGCTTGAAGTAGTGGCCGGCCTTGTACTCCATGGTCATGCCGATGCCGCCGTGCAGCTGGATCGCCGTCTCGCCGACGAAGCGCGCCGACTTGCCGAGCTGCACCTTGGCGGCCGCCATGGCCTTGCGGCGCTCGCCCACGTCGGGCTCGGCCGCCATCATGGTGGCGTAGAAGGCCATGCTGCGCGCCTCCTCCAGCGCGGTCAGCATGTCGACCGCCTTGTGCTGCAGCACCTGGAAGGAGCCGATCGGCACGCCGAACTGCTTGCGGGTCTTCAAATAGTCGACGGTGATCTCGTGCAGGCCCGACATGGCGCCGACAGACTCGGCGGCAAGCGCCGCGATGGTCTCGTCGATCGCCCGCTCCAGAACCTGCAAGCCTTTGTCGGGGCCGGCGACCACCGCCTCCGGCCCGACCTTTACGGCCGACAGGGTCACGTCGGCGGCGCGCATGCCGTCCTGGGTCGGATAGCCGCGCCGCGTCACGCCGTTGGCCTTGGCGTCGATCAGGAACAGGCCGATGCCGCTGCGGTCTGCACGCGCGCCCGAGGCGCGCGCCGTCACGATAAGCTTGTCGGCGTGATCGCCGGCGAGCACCACCACCTTCTCGCCCTCCAGCGTGTAGCCGCCTTTGCCGTCAGCGCGGGCCGTCGTCGCGGTGTCGGCGAGGTCGAAGCGCGCCTGCTTCTCCTGGTGCGCCAGCGCCAGCGTCAGCTTGCCCTCGGAGACTGTCGGCACCAGCTCCTTGAGCAGGGCTCCGTTGCCGGCGTGCCGCAGCGCGCCGCCGCACATGATCACAGTCGCCAGGTAGGGCTCCACGGCCAGCGCCCGGCCCAAGGCCTCGGCGATGATCATGGTTTCGGTAAGTCCCTGGCCGAGCCCACCGTGCTCCTCGGCAAATGGTACTGCCAGCAGGCCCAGCTCGGCGTATTGCTGCCACTGCGCCGCGCTGTAGCCCTTGGGCTCCTTCATGTAGCCCAGGCGCTGGTTGAGGTCGCCGTAAGTGTCGGCGAGCAGCCGGTCGAGGCTGTCCTTCAGCTGCCGCTGCTCGTCGTTGAGATCGAAATCCATAACTCCCTACTTCCTCCCTCTCCCCGCCACCGCCGACCTCTCCACTAGCACGACAGGCGGGGAGAGGGCCGGGGTGAGGGGCGGCACAAAGTGCCACCGCAGAACGCTTCTGCCCCTCACCCTAACCCTCTCCCCGTAAGTACGGGGAGAGGGAACTGCGTCGCAATCAGAACCCCAGCACGGCCTTGGCCAGAATGTTGCGCTGGATCTCGTTGGAGCCGCCGTAGATGGTGGTCTTGCGATAGTTGAAGTAGGCGGGTGCCGCAGGCCCTGCCCACTCCAGATAGTCGTTGGGCTCGTTGGAGCCGAACTCACTGTCCTCGTCGTCGGCCTGGTAGGGAACCGCCAGCGGCCCAGCGATCTCGAGCAGCAGATGCGTGGTCGCCTGCTGGATCTCGCTGCCCTTGATCTTGAGGATCGACGACTTGGGGTTCGGCAGATTGTTGGTGCGATGCCGGTCCTCCGACAGCACGCGCATCTGCGTCATCTCCAGCGCCTTCAGCTCCACCTCGACGGCGGCCACCTTCTCGCGGAAGCGTTCGTCCTCCATCAGCGGCTTGTCGCCGGCCATCACCTTGCTGGCCAGCTCCTTGATGCGCTGCACGCGCTGCTTGGAATAGCCGACGCGGGCAATCCCGGTGCGCTCGTTGCCGAGCAGGAACTTGGCGCAATCCCAGCCGCGGTTCTCCTGGCCAATCAGGTTCTCCACGGGCACCTTGACCTCGTCGAAGAACACTTCGTTCACCTCGTGCCCGCCGTCCATGGTCTGGATGGGCCGCACGGTGATGCCCGGTGTCTTCATGTCGATCAGCAGGAAGGAGATGCCGAGCTGCTTCTTGGCGGTGGGATCGGTGCGGCAGAGGCAGAAGATCCAGTCGGCATATTGCGCCAGCGTGGTCCAGGTCTTCTGGCCGTTGACGACGTAGTGGTCGCCCTTGCGCACCGCCGTGGTCTTGAGGCCGGCGAGGTCTGAGCCGGCACCCGGCTCGGAAAAGCCCTGGCACCACCAGTCGTCGAGGGACGCCATGCGCGGCAGGAAGCGCTTCTTCTGCTCCTCGGTGCCGAAGGCGACCACCACCGGTCCGCACATCGACACGTTGAATGGCAGCGGCTGCGGCACACCGTTGTATTGCAGCTCCTCGGTGTAGATGTAGTGCTGCACCGGGGTCCAATCCGAGCCACCCCATTCCTTGGGCCAATGCGGCACGGTCAGGCCCTTGGCGTGCAGGACCTTGTGCGCTGTGACCATCTCCTCTTTGCTGAGGTGGCGGTTCTCCATAACCTTCTTGCGGATGGTCTCTGGCACGGCGGAGCAAAAGAATGCGCGCAGCTCCTGGCGGAATGCGTTCTCTTCGGGGCTGAAGCGAAGGTCCATGTCTCTTTCTCCCTCAGACGATCTCGAACAGGCCGGCGGCACCCTGGCCGCCGCCGATGCACATGGTGACGACGGCATACTTCACGCCGCGCCGCTTGCCCTCGATCAGCGCGTGGCCGGTCATGCGGGCGCCCGACATGCCGTAGGGGTGGCCGATGGAGACGGCGCCGCCATCGACGTTGAGCTTGTCCTGCGGGATACCGAGCTTGTCGCGGCAATAGAGCACTTGGCTGGCGAATGCTTCGTTCAGCTCCCACAGGCCGATGTCGTCCATCTTGAGGCCGGTGCGCTGCAACAGCCGCGGCACGGCGAACACCGGGCCGATGCCCATCTCGTCGGGCTCGCAGCCGGCAACCGCGAAGCCACGGAAGATGCCCATCGGCTTGATCTTGCGCCTGGCCGCCTCCTTGTCCGACATCAGCACACAGGCACTGGCGCCGTCGGAGAGCTGACTGGCGTTGCCGGCAGTGATGAACTGGTCGTCGCCGCGAACCGGCTTGAGCTTGGCGAGGCCTTCCAGCGTGGTGTCGGGGCGGTTGCCCTCGTCGCGCTCCAAGGTGACGGTACGCTTGGAGATCTCCTTGGTCTCCTTGTTCTCGACCTGCATGATCGTGGTCATCGGCACGATCTCGGCGTCGAACTTGCCGGCTTTCTGGCCGGCGGCGGTGCGCTGTTGACTCATCAGCGCGTACTCGTCCTGTTTTTCGCGGCTGATGTTGTAGCGCTTGGCCACGATGTCGGCGGTCTCGATCATCGGCATGTAGAGCGCACCCTTGTGCTCGACGATCCAGTCGTTGCGGTAGAACTTGGTGTTCATGTTCATCTGCACGAGGCTGATGGACTCCAGGCCCCCTGCCACAGCCACCGGCACGCCGCCCTGGGTGATGCTGTTTGCCGCCAGCGCGATGGCCTGAAGGCCGGAGGAGCAGAAGCGGTTCACTGTCTGGCCGGCGACTGTCACGGGCATTCCGGCGCGGATCGCGCACTGGCGAGCAATGTTGCCGCCGGTGGCGCCCTCGGGGTTGGCGCAGCCCATTGTCACGTCCTCGACGTCGCCCGGGTCGATGCCGGCGCGCTTGACCGCATGCGCGACCACGTGGCCGCCCATGTCGGCGCCATGTGTGAGGTTGAAAACCCCGCGCACGGCGCGTCCGATCGGGGTGCGGGCGGTGGATACGATGACGGCGTCGACCATAGTTGCGTTCCTCTTCCTTCTTTGTCATCACGGTGCTTGTCACCGGGATCCAGCCGTCGGCTGGCTCCGGAGCAAGCGGAAAGATGGATCCCGGGCACAAGGCCCGGGATGACCTTATTCGGCGGCAGTCTGCACGGTTCGCTTGCGCCGCTCTTCCTCGATCAGCTCTTTCTTCGACAGCTTGCCGACGGGCGTCTTCGGCAGCGCGTCGCGGAATTCCAGGTGCGCCGGCATCTCGTGCTTGCCTAGCTTGTCGGCGAGAAAGACGCGCAGCTCCTCCAGCGTGAACGGCGCGGCACCCGGCTTCAGCTGCACGAATGCCTTGCCGGCTTCGCCGCGATAGCTGTCGGGCACGCCGATCACGCTGACCTCGGAGACGGCGGGGTGCTCATAGATCGCCTCCTCGATGGTGCGCGGGTAGACGTTGAACCCGCCCGAGATGATCATGTCCTTCTTGCGGTCGACAAGATAGAAGTAGCCGTCCTCGTCCATGTAGCCGATGTCGCCGGTGAGCAGGTAGCCGTCGACGAATGCTGCCGCCGTCTCCTGCGGCGCGTTCCAGTAGCCCTTGGTAACGTTGGGGCCCTTGATGCGGATCTCGCCCTTCTGGTTGGGGCCGAGCACGCGGCGCGGGTCGTCGAGGGCGACGATGTCCATCATGATGCCAGGCAGCGGCATCCCGACCGAGCCCGCCTTGCCAGTCCACTCCCGCGGCATGGCGGTGCCGGCGGGTGAGGTCTCCGTCATGCCCCAGCCGCCGCCGATGCGCTGACCGGTCAGCTTCTGGAAGCGCTCGGCCACCTCTACGGGCAGTGCCGCACCGCCGGAGGCGGCATAGCGCAGCGAGGAAAAGTCGCGCTTGTCGATGCCTGGCGTGTTGGCGAGCGCGATCCACATGGTGGGCACGCCGGGAAACACGGTGGCTTTCTTGACCTCGATGTCGTTGAGCGTGGTCTCGACGTCGAAGCGCACGCGCAGCATGAGCTCGTTGCCCTCGGCGAGCGTGCGCAGCATCACAGAGGTCAGCGCATAGATGTGGAACAGCGGCAGGACGCAGATGACCTTTTCCTCGCCGGGCGCCGCAAGGCTCTGCGGATCGCCCCAGAGCTTGTAGCTCGAGCAGGCGGCAGAGAGATTGGCGTGCGTCAGCATCGCCCCCTTGGGCTTGCCGGTGGTGCCGCCGGTGTATTGCAGCAGCGCGATATCCTCGACATTCACCTTCGGCCATTGCCGGGGCAGCCTGTTGGCGCCGTCCGCTCGCAACCTGTCGAACCGCACGACAGGCGCGTCGGCCGCAATGGGCGTAGTTGGGATCGCCGAAGGCCCGAACGCCGTATCGTCGCCGACGATCAGGTGATCCACCAGCCCATCGGCTTTGAACTTCTGCGCCATCAGCGCCATGAAGCCGACGTTGGTGGTGATGAGGATGCGCGCTCCGGAGTTCTCGAGCTTGAAGGCCAGCTCCCGCTCCGCATCGAGCGGCGAGAGGTGCACCACGCGCGCGCCGCACTTCAACGCTGCAAAGAACGCAATCGGGTGATATGGGGTGTTGGGCAGATACAGCGCGACGGCTTTGCCCGGCCCGGCGCCGAGATCCATCAGGCCAGAGGCGACCGCCTCGACCGCTTCGCGCAGCTCGGCATAGCTGATCCGGCGGTCGCGATACTCGAGGGCAGGCTTTGCCGCCCATGTGGCGGTAAACCGGTCGAACAGTTCGGGGAGCGGCGCCATCTCGATCGGCGCATCCCAGCGTACGCCGGGCGGATAGTTCTTCTCCCAGGGGCGTTCCTCTCGCATCGCCGTCCTTGTCGGATTGTCGGGCCGGTCTTTATGATGAGGCAAACTAGGCCCGGATTGCGGCCTTGGCAACAAAGTTAACGTATAGGGCAAGGAGGCCATGTGGGCATCATGAAGAACCCCTTCGATCTTTCAGGTCAGGTTGCGGTGATCACCGGCTCGAGCCGCGGCATCGGCCGCTCCGCCGCCGAGATCATGGCCTCGCTCGGCGCCAAGGTGGTCGTGTCGAGCCGCAAGGCTGAAGCGTGCGAGGAGGTCGTCGCCGCGATCAAGAAGGCGGGCGGCGAGGCGATCGTGATCCCCTGCAACATCGGGCGCAAGAACGAGGTGGAGGCGCTGATCAGCGGCACCATCAAGCAGTGGGGCAAGATCGACACGCTCGTCTGCAACGCGGCGATCAATCCATACTTCGGTCCGCTCGGCGGTCTCTCCGACGAGGCGTTCGACAAGATCATGAGCTCGAACGTCAAGAGCAACCTCTGGCTCTGCAATCTGGCCATCCCCGGCATGGCCGAGAAGGGCGGCGGCAGCGTCGTCATCGTGTCGTCGATCGGCGGCCTGCGCGGCACCGGCGTGCTCGGCGCCTACGGCATCTCCAAGGCGGCCGACTTCGCGCTGGCGCGCAATCTGGCGGTGGAGTGGGGGCCGAAGAACGTCCGCATCAACTGCGTGGCGCCCGGCCTGGTGAGGACCGATTTCGCCCGCGCGCTGTGGGAGAACGAGGAGATCCTGAAACCCCGCCTGGTGACGACGCCGCTGCGCCGCATCGGCGAGCCCGACGAGATCGGCGGCATCGTCGCCTTCCTGGCCTCCAAGGCGGCGTCGTTCATGACTGGCACGGTGGTGGTTGCCGACGGCGGCGTGACGATCGCCTGAGGTTAGTCGCCTCAGGCGACGGCGGGCTCGGGCCGCGTCCTGGAACGTGCCGCTGCCGGCGCGGGATCGAGCCGCAGCCCATGATCGCGCGCGAGATGGATCATGGCGCGTTCGGCCAACGCCGTGATGGTGAGCAGCGGATTGACGCCGAGCGAGCGCGGCATCACCGAGCCGTCGACCACATAGAGCCCATCGTGGATATCGGCCGACCCTGCGCCGGGGTTCGCGTCGAACACTTGGCACTTGTGGTTGACGACGCCGTCGGCGCGCTCACGGCCCATGCCGCATCCGCCCAGCGGATGCGCGGTTGCGGGCTTGTCACCCACCATCGTGCCGGCCAGCGGGTTCTTCACGTAGCGGCCGCCGCTCTGCTTGACCAGCGCTTCCAACGCCGCGTCGAGCCGCTGGTAGACGGGCTCCTCCCCGGCTTGCGGCCAGCGCACGGTGATGCGGTCGTCATCGAGTACGAGGCGGCCCGCCGCATTGTCGTGCGACACGGCGAAAAATGTCTGCAGGCTGGCGAACGGCCCCTTATAGACGCCCGCTATGAGGCTCTGCAGTGCGCCCAGCAGGCGGCCGTTCGGCATGAACAGCACCGGCAGGATGGATGCCAAGGCGGAAGGCAGCACGCCCTCCTGGATCGTCAGGCTCTTTGCCAAATCCTCATCCACCAGCTCGATCTGACCGGATACGGCGGCACCAACGTCGAGATCATCAACCCGCGATGGGTGGCCGACACCAACGGCGTTCACCGGCCTCGCCGCGCCGTAGCCGAAGGCGATGATATCGCCGTTGGCCGAGAAGCCGTGGCCCAGCCGGTCGGAGAGGGCGAGCCCTCTCTCGCGCGAGCGGAGAAGAATCTCGGTGGTGCCCAGCGTGCCCGCTGCCAGGACGACAACGTCGGCGGTGACCGACAATTGCGTGGCACCTTGGCCCGCTCCCGGACCGTCCTGGCGCTCGAAATGCACGTGCCAGGTGCCGAGTTGGTCTCTGGCGATGTGGTGCACCTTGGCGTGTGAGAAGATCTGGGCGCCGTGGCGAGCGGCGTCCGGAAGATAAGTCATGGCAATAGTGTTCTTGGCGCCGACGTTGCAACCACCGCAGCAGTCGCCGCAGCCCGTGCACGCCGGCTGAGCGACGCCGGCGGGATTGACCGTATCCTCAAAGCTCACCACCACCGGAGCTGCAACTGGCGCCTTGCCGAGCGCTCCGCTGGCATCGAGTAGCGCCCGGTACTTGGTGCGACGCGCTGCCTTCGGGTCGCGGGCCGGCCGCAGCCAATGCGCCGCTCGCGCATAGCCCTCATCGAGCAGCCGGTCGCGGGAAATCTCGTCGGGCCAGGCGCAGTCGCGAAAGACGCGAGGATCGGGCCGCAGCGCCACCCCGGCATTGATCAGCGAGCCGCCGCCGAGGCCGCAGCCGACCAGCACATGCATGTCGTCACCAAGGCGCACGTCGTAGAGGCCGGTGGGCGACCCCATGCGCCACGACTTGCCGGCCACCTGCAGTTGCTGACGCAGGTCTGAGAGTTTGCTTGGAAATTCGCCGGTTCGGAACTCGCGGCCCCGCTCCAGGACGGCCCCGCGCTTGCCGGCTCGGGCCAGCCGCGAAGCTGCGACGCCGCCGCCATAACCGGACCCCACCACGACCACGTCGTAGTGCCGCTGCAATCGATCAGGGCGTCGCGCGAGTCGAATCATGCGTCAATTATCGGTCGAGCGTGACTATTTGGGAGGCGCCCACGTCTGGTGAGCGCACAACCCCGTGGACAACTCGAAGAAGCGCGAAAGGGTTTCTCCGGGAAATAGGGGTGTTCACTGAAAGAGGCTGGGAGCTTCGTGGGTTAGTACGGTGGGTGTCGCCTGGGGCGGGCGTGGCAATCCGTCCTCAGCGGATCGCCATGGCTTGGGTCCAGCCCGCAGCAGCGACTGCAATCTGTTACAATGTTACATCCAAGACACGCCGTTCCTCGAAGCGGTGTCCCGCAGGGGCTTTCGCGTTGCGCTGGCATTCAAGTTGGACGTACCTGTTACGTTATATTGTTACGTAAACAGAGGTGCGTTGGCTGTGGTGGCGTTCGGATCGTGGCGTAAGGCGTTGGCTGGGGTCTTGGTTTGGGGGCCCCTGTGGGGAGGCGGGGCGCAGGCGCAAATCCAGTTGCCCGGCATCGTGGTGACGACGCCGAGCCCGGTCGCCCGTCAGGCTCCTGCGCAAGGGACGCCGACTGAGACAGGAGCGGCTCCGCCCACGGGCATTGTCGTGGACGACGCCTTCGTCCCCGTCACTGTCGTGCCCTCGCGCGATGTGGTCGGTACACCCGGCGCAAACCTGGCGGATTCCCTGCAGTACAAGCCCGGCATCACGGCCTCGAACTTCGCTCCAGGCGCCAGCCGGCCGGTGATCCGCGGGTTGGACAACTATCGGGTGCGCGTGCAGGAGAATGGTATCGGCTCGCAGGACGTATCGGCATTGAGCGAGGACCACGGCGTCCCGATCGATCCCTTCTCCGCGGACCGCATCGAGGTCGTGCGCGGGCCGGCAACGTTGCGCTACGGCTCGCAGGCCATCGGCGGTGTCGTCAACGCCATCAACGATCGCATTCCCGAGATCATCCCGCCGCGCGGCTTCAGCGTCGAGACCAAGGGCGGGCTCACGTCAGGGGATGGCGGTGCCGATAGCGCCTTCAAGGTGACTGCCGGGTCCGGCAATTTCGCGGTGCACGCGGACGCTTTCCAGCGCCATGCCGGCGACTACAACACGCCCCAGGGGCGCCAGTTCAACAGCTTCGTCGACAGCGACGGCTTCGCTTTCGGCGCGTCGTTCATCGGCAGCGACGGCTTCTTCGGCATCGCCTACTCGCGCTTTAACAGCCTCTACGGCATCCCCGGCAAGGATGCCATCGACGAGAAGACGCGCATCGACATGCAGCAGGACAAGGTGCAGTCGCGCGGTGAATGGCGCGTGCGCGACCATGGCATAGAGGCCATCCGCTTCTGGTTCGGGTCGTCGATCTACGCGCACAACGAGATCGGCTTCGAGGCTGGTCCGCCGGAGATCGGTTCGCGCTTCACCAACAACGAGTATGAAGGCCGCATCGAGGTGCAGCATTTGCCCGTCAAAACGCCGTTCGGCGAGCTCAGCGGTGCGGTCGGCACGCAGTTCGGGCAGCGCAAGGTGGCGGCCGCGAGCTTCGAGGGCGATTCGCTGCTGGATCCGGCCAAAACCAACAGCATCGCCGCCTTCTGGTTCGAGGAGCTGCGGGTCACGCAGAGGCTGCGCCTGCAGGTTGCGGCCCGCATCGAGCAAACCACGGTGGAGGGGGTGGGCCTGCAGCTCACGGCTCCCGATGCCGGCACCGAGGTGGCGGCGGAGCGTACGTTCCGGCCGTTCAGCGCCAGCGCCGGCATTCTCTACGAGCTGCCGCTTGGCGTGGTGGCACGCCTGACGGGGCAATACGTGGAGCGCGCGCCGGCAGATGCGGAGCTCTTCTCCAAGGGCCTGCACGAGGCGACTTCCAATTTCGAGATCGGCAACCCGTTCCTGATAAAGGAGGCTGCACGCACCGTCGAGCTCGGCTTCAGGAAAGCCAAGGGTCCGTTCCGCTTCGATGCCTCGGCCTACTACACGGTGTTCGACGGCTTCATCTTCCGGCAGCGCAACGGCGTGCTGTGCGACGATACGCTGGCCACCTGCGGTAGCGGGTCAGAGCTCAACCAGACCCTCTTCCTGCAGCGGGACGCCACGTTCTATGGCGCGGAGATGCAGGCCGAGCTCGACATCGCGCGCGTCTGGCGCGGTGTCTGGGGCATCGATACCCAGTACGACTTCGTACAGGCGCGCTTCGACGATGCGCAGGGCGGCAACGTTCCGCGCATTCCGCCGCATCGCGTTGGCGCCGGCATCTACTATCGTGACGTCAATTGGCTCGCCCGTATCGGCTTCCTGCACGCCTTCGACCAAAATCGGATCGGCGAGCATGAAACGCCGACGGAGGGCTACACGCTGCTCAATGCCGACCTCGCGTATACCTTCAAGCTCGATCCGCGGCTCAACGCCGTTCCCGAAATCACCATAGGCCTCAAAGGGCTCAACTTGCTCGACGAGGACGTGCGCAACCATGTGTCCTTCAAGAAGGACGAGGTGCTGGAGCCCGGCCGCACCGTTCGCCTGTACGGCATCATCAAGCTCAATTGATCGGGTGTCCGCTCCACGGGCGCCGGGATATTGCATCGCACAACGTACATTTGCCGTAGCCGCCGAGGCACGCTTCCCGGCTCGCACAGGGCTGGCATACCTCACCCGTTGCAAATCCCGGCTGGAGCGATACTAGGAATTGGGCTAACGCACCTGCATCCGTTAGGATGTGCGGTCGCGAGCGGGAACAACCAGGGGCGGAGGCAATGGCGCTCAGCCAAGTCGAAGAACGACGCAGGGGCCGCATGGCCCCGACCAACACTGCCAATCCGCAATACTTCCACAAGGTCGTCGACTGCCAGTGGGCCTGTCCGACTCATACTCCCGTCCCGGAATATATCCGGCTGATCGCCCAAGGCCGCTATGCAGCGGCCTTCATGCTGAACTGGGAGAGCAACGTCTTCCCAGCGATCCTGGGCCGCGTCTGCGACCGCCCCTGCGAGCCCGCCTGCCGGCGCGGGCGCGTGGAGGAAAAGCCGGTGGCCATCTGCCGCCTGAAGCGCGTCGCCGCCGACTACAAGGGCGAGATCAACGCGTTCTTGCCGGAGATCCCCAAGCAGAAGAACGGCAAGCGCATCGCGCTGATCGGCGCCGGCCCTGCCTCGCTCACCGTGGCGCGCGATCTGCTGCCGCTTGGCTACAGCTGCACCCTGTTCGAGAAGGATGCCAGGGGCGGCGGCCTGATGCGCACCAACATTCCCTCGTTCCGGTTGCCGGTGACGGTGCTGGACGAGGAGATCGAGCGCATCCTCGACTTCGGTGTCGAGAAGCGCTTCGGCCACGAGATCAAGAGCCTTAGAGCGCTGCTGGATGAGAAGTTCGACGCCGTCTTCATCGGCACCGGCGCGCCCAAGGGCAAGGACCTCGACATTCCCGGCCGCAAGGAAGCTGCCGCCAACATCCACATCGGCATCGACTGGCTGACCTCCGTCGCCTTCGAGCACGTGGAGAAGATCGGCAAGCGCGTCGTCGTCATCGGCGGCGGCAACACCGCCATGGACTGCTGCCGCACCAGCCTGCGCCTCGGCGGTACCGAGGTGAAGGTGACGGTGCGCTCGCCCCGGCGGGTGATGAAAGCCTCTCCCTGGGAGATCGAGGACGCCGAGCACGAGGGCATCCCGATCTTGGACAACCACGCGCCCAAGGAGTTCTTGCTGGAGAAAGGCCACCTCGCCGGCGTGCGCTTCCAGAAGATGACGGAGGTCGGCATCGACACCAGCGGCCGGCCCCGGCTCGAGCCCTCCGGCGAGGAGGTGGTGTTCCCCTGCGACGACGTCCTGATGGCCATCGGCCAGGAGAACAGCTTCCCCTGGATCGAGCGCAACATTGGCCTCGAGTTCGACAAGTGGAGCATGCCCAAGGTCGACGAGGTGACGATGATGTCGACCCGGGAGGGCGTGTTCTTCGGCGGCGACGCGGCCTGGGGGCCCGAGAACATCATCTGGGCCGTGGCGCACGGTCACCAGGCGGCGATCTCCATCGACCACTACTGCAACGGCCAAAAGCTCACCGAGCGGCCTGCCCCCGGCGCCAACCTCATCAGCCAGAAGATGGGCATCCATGAGTGGTCGTATAAGAACGACTACGCGCCCCAGCACCGAGTGGCCATGCCCCACGCCGACAAGGCGCAGGCGCTGCGCAATCTCAAGGTCGAGGTTGAGCTCGGCTTCGACGACAAGCTCGCCGCCAAGGAAGCTGAGCGCTGCCTCAACTGCGACGTGCAGACCGTGTTCTCGGCGCCGCTGTGCATCGAGTGCGATGCCTGCATGGATATCTGCCCGGTCGACTGCATTAACTTCCTCGACAACGAGGAGGAGCCGGCGCTGCGCCGGGATCTGCGCGTGCCCGCCCTCAACAAGACGCAGGACATCTACGTGTCCGACACCTTGAAGACCGGCCGCATCATGGCCAAGGACGAGGACGTGTGCCTGCACTGCGGGCTGTGCGCGGAGCGCTGCCCCACCGGCGCCTGGGACATGCAGAAGTTCATGTACGTGGAAGCGCAGGCTGCCCAGGCTTGTTTGACCCACCACAATGCCTATCTGCGCTGACGAGAGGCTTTTCTTGCGATGAGCGGCATCAACGACTTCGTGGTGAAGTTCGCCACCGTGAACGGCTCCGGCTCGGCGTCGGCCAACGGCATCTTCGCCAAGACGCTGTTCCGCATGGGCATTCCCGTCAGCCCGAAGAACATCTTCCCATCCAACATCCAGGGCCTGCCCACCTGGTATGAAGTCAGGGTGTCGGAGGCGGGCTATCTGGCCCGGCGCGACGGCATCGACCTGATGGTCGCCATGAACCCGCAGTCCTACAAGGAGGATCTGGCCGAGATCGTGCCCGGCGGCTGGCTGCTGTACGATTCCACCTTGCCGCGCGTTTGGGCGCGCGACGACATCAAGGTGCTGGGCGTGCCCATCGCCGAGATGTGCGCCAAGAAGTGGTCCGACCCGCGCCAGCGCCAGCTGTTCAAGAACATGGTCTATGTCGGAGCGCTCACCGCCCTGCTGGACATCGACATCGAGGTGCTGAAGACGACGGTGGCCGACCAGCTCAAGGGCAAGGAGAAGCTCGTCGCTGCCAATATGGAGGCGGTGGCGCTGGGCCGCGAGTACGCAGGCCGCAACTTCGAGTGCCCGCTACCGATCCGCGTGCGGCACGCCCAGGGCGCCAAGGGCAAGATCCTGGTGTCGGGCAACGATGCCGCCGGCCTCGGCGCCATCTACGCCGGTGCCACGGTGTGCGCCTGGTACCCCATCACGCCGTCGACCTCTCTCGCCGAGGCCTACGAGAGGTACGCCAAGCGCCTGCGCGTGACCAAGGACGGCCGGCGCCTCTACGGCATCGTGCAGGCGGAGGACGAGCTCGCCGCCATCGGTGTCGCCATCGGCGGCGGCTGGAACGGTGCGCGCGCCTTCACGGCCACCTCGGGTCCCGGCATCTCGCTGATGAGCGAGTTCCTTGGGTTAGCCTATTTCGCCGAGGTGCCGGTGGTGCTGTTCAACATCCAGCGCGGCGGCCCCTCGACCGGTATGCCGACGCGCACCCAGCAATCCGACATCGTCTCGTGCGCCTACGCCTCGCACGGCGACACCAAGCACGTGCTGCTGTTCCCCAAGGATCCCACCGAGTGCTTCTCGCTGGGCACGGAGGCCTTCGACCTCGCCGAGCGGCTGCAGACGCCCGTCATCGTCATGTCCGATCTCGACATCGGCATGAACGAGTGGGTGACCGACCCCTTCGCCTGGGACGATGCCAAGGCGCACGACCGCGGCAAGGTGCTGGATTCCGAGACCCTCGACAAATTCAGGGAGCTCAAAGGCAAGGACTGGGGCCGCTATCTCGACGTCGACGGCGACGCCATTCCCTACCGCACGCTGCCCGGCACGCACCCGACCAAGGGCGCCTTCTTCACGCGCGGCACCTCGCACGACGAGTATGCCCGCTACACCGAGGATGGCCGCATCCACGCGCGCGTGATCGACCGCATTCGCCGCAAGTTCGATACGGCGGCGACCTTGGTGCCCAAGCCCGAGATCAGCGTCCGTGACAAGGCCGGCAAGACCGGGCTCATCTACTTCGGCGCCAACACGCCGGCGGTCAACGAGGCACTCGACGGGCTGGAGCGCGAAGGCATCAAGCTCAATGCGCTCAGGCTCAAGGCTTTCCCGTTCACGCGCGAGGTGTTGGCGTTCTGCGCCATGCATGACCGCATTTTCGTGGTCGAGCAGAATCGCGACGCGCAGATGCGCTCGCTGCTTATGACCGAGGGCAACGTGCCCGGTACCAAGCTGATTCCGGCGCTCAACTACGATGGCATGCCGATGACGGCGGCGTTCGTACGCGGCGCCGTGCTCAAGGAATTGCGCCCCGCCCAGGTGGCCGCCGAGTAGGACCTGCCATGAGCTTCATCCCCAAACCTTCCGCCCATCACCCAGCGCTGCCCAAGAACCTGCTGGGGCTCACCCGCCGCGACTACGAAGGCACCATGTCGACCCTGTGCGCGGGGTGCGGGCACGATTCCATCACGGCGGCCCTCATCGAGGCGTGCTTCGAGATGGACCTGCCGGCGCACCGCATCGCCAAGGTGTCGGGCATCGGCTGCTCGTCGAAGGCGCCGACCTACTTCCTCTCCCGCAGCCACGGCTTCAACTCCGTGCACGGGCGCATGCCGTCGATCACTACCGGCGCCGCGATTGCCAACCGCGACCTCGTCTACATCGGCGTCTCCGGCGACGGCGACACCGCCTCGATCGGGCTCGGCCAGTTCTGCCACGCCGTGCGCCGTCGCGTGAACATGACCTACATCGTCATGAACAATGGCTGCTACGGCCTTACCAAGGGCCAGTTCTCTGCCACCAACGACAAGACCTCCCCTTCGAAGAAGGGAGAGGCCAATCCCTTCGATGCCATCGACCTGTGCCAGATGGCGATCCAGCTCGGCGCCGGCTTCGTCGCCCGCTCCTTCTCCGGCGACAAGAGGCAGCTGATCCCGCTGATCAAGGCAGCCATTAGCTACAACGGCTTTGCCTTCCTCGACGTCATCAGCCCGTGCGTCACCTTCAACAACCACCCGACATCGACCAAGAGTTACGAGTATGTGCGCGCCCACAACATGGCGTCTGAGAACCACCTCGACTACGTGGAGCCCAAGGAGGAGATCACGGTCGACTTCGCGGAAGGGACGACGGCCGACATCGAGATGCACGACGGCTCGCGCCTGATCCTGAGCAAGCTCGACGCCCAGCACGACCCGCGCGATGCGGATGCCGCGCTGATGACCATCCGCACCAACGCGGCGAAGGGTTCGGTGGCAACCGGCCTGCTCTACATCAACGAGACCCAGCAGGACATGCACGACATCTTGGCCACCGACGCGCGGCCGCTCAACGCACTGCCGATGGGGGAGCTGTGCCCCGGGTCGAAGGCCTTGGAAGCCATCAACGTGCGCTTGCGCTAGGCGAGGCGTTCGCCACCATCTACGCTGCCCTTCCGAACGTAGCGGGCGCTGCCAGCAGTGCGTCTCCGCGCGCGGCAGCGCGAATGGGGCAAGCTCATCACCGATCTCAAAGTCCGCGTCGAATAAGGACGACCGCGCTCGAGTGATGCGGCGCATCGCGGGCCCGTGAACCCTTCCGATTTTCTCTTGTCCACGGCCTCGCGAGCCGGCGGAGACCCGACGCTGAGCGTACGGGCGCTAGCAATTTCGCTTTGATGACTTTACCCTTGGTCTGCGATCTAAGACTAAAGTCTCATACGAGCTTCGTGGGAGGATTTACATGCGAAGAGCCATGCTGGCCGCAATTGCGGCATCGGCGGCAATGCTGGGGATGGTCGTGGTGGCCAGCGCCGCCGAGGTCCGCATGATGACGGGTCCCGTGGCCGGCATCTGGGTGCCGCTCGGCGGACAACTCAAGGACATCTGGGAGAAGTCGATCCCCGATCTCAAGATACAGCAGCTGCCGGGAGCCGGCATCGCCAACGTGCGCGCCATCGAGGAAGGTAAGGCCGAGGTCGGGTTCGGCAACACCATCACCACGGCGGATGCGGTTGCCGGCACCGGCGAGGCGCCGCTCGACAAGAAGCACGGCAAGGTGTGCAACGTCGCCACGCTCTATCCGCAGTACTTCCAGGTGGTCGTGCCGGCAGACAGCGGCATCAACACCATCAAAGACATCAAGGGCAAGGGCTTCGCCACCCAGGTCAAGGGCAACACCGGCGAGCTGATCGCGCGCCATGTGCTGCGCGTGTCGGGCATGACCTACAGCGACGTGAAGGCGAGCTTCACCAACAGCTACACCGACAGCGTCGAGCAGGTGAAGGACAACCGCATGCAGATGTTCACGCTGGGCACCGGCATTCCCGCCAGCTCCATCATGGACCTCGCCTCGGCGCGCGACATCAAGCTGCTGGATCTGACCGCCCTCTACGAGGACATGCGCAAGATCAATCCGGCCTACAAGCTGGTCACAATCCCCAAGGGCACCTATCCCAAGCAGGAAAAGGACGTGCAGGTGATCGGCTACTACACGCACGTGGTCGCGGCCTGCGCGCTGCCCGAGGACACCGTCTACAAGATGACGGGGGCCATCCTGGCCAACAAGGATTCGGTCGCCTCCGTCTATAAGGAGCTGTCCAAGCTGACGACCGACATCATGGCGCAGGAGATCGGCGTGCCGTTCCATCCCGGCGCCACCAAGTGGTACAAAGAGAAGGGCATCAAGATAAACTAACCACACGAGAAGACGCGGGGGCGGCAACGAGCCGCCCCAAGCGTTCGTGCGTCGGGCGAGGAAACACCCCATGACAACGAGGGCGGCGACGCAGGATATCCTGCGCAAGCTGGCGCCCGCCATCGCGCTGGCGATGGCGCTTTACCACATCTACGTCATCGTCCCGCCGCTGGACTTCATCTCGCCGTCGTTGCGCGAGGTTTTTCGCGGGCCCCCCACCGACTACATCTTCCGCGGCATCCACCTGCTGTTCGCGCTGGTGCTGACGTTCCTGTTCTTCCGCTTCAAATCGCCCACCGACGACGAGCTGGCGATGCTGCTGCCGGAGGCGCGGGCCGAAGTCGAGCAGAAAACCAAGTCGCCGTCGCTACTCGATCTCGTGCTGGTGACGGCGAGCGTGATCTCGGTCGGCTACATCTTCGTCTACTACGACTACATCATCGACCGCATCATCTACGTCGACAGCATGGCGTGGTCGGACATCGTGCTCAGCATCACGCTGATCCTGCTGGTGCTGGAAGGCACGCGGCGCGTGCTGGGGCCGGCGCTGCCGCTCACCTGCATCGCCTTCGGCCTCTACGCCTATTTCTTCACGCGCATCGAGCCGATCCGCTTCATAGACCAGCTCTACCTCTCGACCGAGGGCATCTTCGGCCAGCCGCTCGCCGTCTCTGCATCCTACGTGATGATCTTCGTGCTGTTCGGCGCGTTCATGGAGCGCACCGGCACCGGCCAACTGTTCATGGACTTCGCCATGGGCATCACCGGCCACACCGCCGGAGGTCCGGGCAAGGTGTCGGTGGTGTCGTCCTCGCTGTTCGGCACCATATCGGGCTCCGCCGTCGCCAACGTGATGGTGGACGGGCCGATCTCCATCCCGCTGATGAAGCGCACCGGTTTCAAGGCGCACTTTGCCGCCGCCGTCGAGGCCACAGCCTCCACCGGTGGGCAGATCATGCCGCCAATCATGGGTGCGGCCGCCTTCGTCATGGCGGAGTTCCAGGGCGTGAGCTACGCCCAAATCGTGATCTGGGCCACCATCCCGGCAGTGCTCTACTACGTTGCTTGCTTCGCCGCCGTGCACTTCGAGGCCAAGCGCCAGGGCCTGCTCGGCGTGCCGCGATCCGAGCTGCCGCCGCTCGGCCGCACGCTCAGCTCGCGCGGGCACCTGTTCATTCCGGTGACGTCGATCCTGTTCGTCATGTACTCGGGCTACAGCGCCCCGCTTGCGGCGCTGACGGGAACGCTGCTGTGCTTCCCGGTGGCCTGGTTCGGGCCAGTGGTGCTGTACGTGCTTCCCATATTGACCGTGCTGCCGCTGCTGCTGCCCTGGTTCCCGACGCTCATTCCCTCGGTGTTCGGCATCCACCCCCTGGTGGAGGCCGCCATCTTCACGGGCCTCATCTCGCTGTGGCTATGGGCGGTGCGCGGCAAGATCATCCTGCTCAAGATCGAGCTGAAGCCGATCATCGACGCCATGATCGACGGCGCCCGCAACACGCTGCCCGTGGCGCTGGCGTGCGCCGCGGCCGGCATCATCATCGGCATCGTCATCCTGACAGGCCTCGGCATCGTGTTCACGCAGTGGGTGGTGGGGCTATCGCAAAACACGCTGCTGCTGGCGCTGGTGCTGACCATGGCGGCCGGCATCATCCTCGGCATGGGGATGCCGACGACGCCGGCCTACATCATCATGGTGTCGCTGCTTGTGCCGGCGCTGATCAAGCTCGGCGTCGTCGTGCCGGCTGCGCACATGTTCGCGTTCTACTTCGCCATCCTTTCGGCCATCACGCCGCCCGTGGCGCTCGCGGTCTATGCCGCATCGGGGCTGGCGAAGTCGGACCTGTGGAAGACCGGCTGGGCCGCCATGAAAGTCGGCGCGGCGGGTTTCGTCGTGCCCTTCATGTTCGTGTACGAGCCGGCGCTGCTGATGATCGGCGACTGGCCGACCGTGGTATGGCGCTTTGTCGTGTCGTGCGTAGGCATCGGCCTGCTGGCGGCGGGCCTGCACGGCTACCTGCTGCGGCCCATGCCCTACTGGCAGCGCGGCGTCGCGATCGCGGCGGCATTGCTGCTGGTCGCGCCCGAGCTCACCACCGACATCCTGGGCTTTGCCCTCGCCGGCGGGCTGTTGGCTATTCAGTATCTCGGACTGGGCCCGGCGAAGCTGGCCTCGGTCGGCGCCGCTGCCGCGGATCGCCGGCAAGGGCCGCACGCGTGACGGTGTGCCGGAGCGCTTGGTGAGGAAGCGCTTTGGGCTCGGGCGTGGGTCAGCTTGAAGCTCTTGATGCTGCTGAAACGCTCAATGACCTGCGCGTTCCGCCTGCCAATCGACTCGAAGCGCTGAAGGGGGATCGCAAAGGCCGACATTCGATCCGGATCAACGATCAATGGCGCGTTTGCTTCCGTTGGACGAATGATGGTCCGGCCGATGTCGAGATTGTGGACTATCATTGAGGAAAGACGGCAATGAAGATCGTGGCCACGCTACCTCCGATGCATCCGGGCGAGGTGCTGCGCGAGGAGTTCCTGAAGCCTATGGACCTCACACCCTATAGGGTTGCCAAGGCGTGTGGGGTGCCGCGTACGCGGATCGAGCGCATTGCGCGCGAACAACTCGGGATCACGGCCGATACGGCGCTCCGCCTGGCGAAATTTTTCGGCACGACGGCCGGTTTCTGGATGAACCTGCAGAAGAGGTACGACATCCGGGTGGCCGAGCGGGCCATCGCCGCCGAACTCGAGCGAATTGAAACATTCAAGCAGGAAGCAGCCTGAAAGCCAGGCTCGGCGGGAAAGATCGCCGGCATGCGGCAACCTTGCGTGTGGGTCGCGGCGCGTTTCTGCTAGGACTTAGGCGAGTGCACTACAGAAGGCCCACCCCATGACCTACGCGTTCACACCCATTGCCCAGCCGACCCTGCCCATCAAGGGCTCCGACAAGCTCTTTCCCGTCCACCGCGTCTATTGCGTGGGCCGCAATTACGCGGGGCACACCAAGGAGATGGGCGGCGACACCAAGGACCCGCCGTTCTTCTTCCAGAAGAACCCCGACAACGTAGTGGCGGACGGCAAGTTCCCCTATCCGCCGGCCACCAAGAACGTGCACTTCGAGATCGAGCTGGTGGTCGGCCTCAAGTCCGGCGGCTCCAACATCAAGCCAGCCGATGCGATGAGCCACGTATTCGGCTATGCGGTCGGCATCGACATGACGCGGCGCGACCTGCAGGACGTCGCCAAGAAGCTGGCGCGGCCGTGGGAGGTCGCCAAGGCGTTCGAGTACTCCGCGCCGTGCACCGCGCTGGTGCCCGCGCAGCATGTCGAGAGCCCGAGTAAGGGAGCGATCTGGCTCGAGGTCAACGGCGTGCGCAAGCAGACCGGCGACCTCTCCCAAATGATCTGGGACATCCCCAACCAGATTGCGTTCCTCTCCACCCTGTTCGAGCTGAAGGCCGGCGATCTGATCTTCACCGGCACCCCCTCGGGAGTGGGCGCCATCCAGAAGGGCGACAAGATCAAGGGACACGTCGACGGGGTCGGCGACCTGGAAGTGACGGTCGTCTAGGCTGGTCCCTGGCAATACCCAGGCAGCAGATTGGCGTTTATGTCTTGGCGCCGTCATCGGACTGCGCTTAATGGCGCTTCCGTGCGTAGACGGACGGGGCGGCCGGACGCCGGCCGGGGCGATGCCGACGTGCGTTCGGCGCCAAGTCAAGGGGAGGAGACTGAGGGATGTCGGGTCATGGCGGCCACGGGTTGGTCGAGGGCGAGAACAAGAAGATCGCTATTCTCATTTCTATTCTGGCCCTGTTCCTAGCCATCGCCGAGACGCTCGGCAAAAGCGCGCAGACCGATGCGCTGAGCTACAACGTCGAGGCGTCGAACCTGTGGGCCTTCTTCCAGGCCAAG
Organism: uncultured Alphaproteobacteria bacterium; assembly: GCA_963832445.1. Lineage (GTDB taxonomy): Bacteria > Pseudomonadota > Alphaproteobacteria > Rhizobiales > Hyphomicrobiaceae > AWTP1-13. Next base: position 367,439 of record CAWHUM010000014.1, on the reverse strand, counting down.
ACCATCCGCAAGACGCTCACCGAGACGGCGGCCGAGCAGATGGAGGTGGACGTGAAGCTGGCGAAGGAGCCGGCGACGCAGGAGCTGCTGAAGAAGCGGATGGAGGGCTGGGTGACGCGAGCGGCCCGCTATGAATCGGAGCCCAAGGCCGACGGCAAGGGCGAGGGGCGCAAGGAGCTGATGGTGCGCGCGATCGACGCGGAGAAGAAGCGCGATGTCGCCATGGCCAAGTACCACAAGTACGAGTACGGCTCGGCCGCCTTCCAGATCGCCATCGTGCTGGCGTCGTCCTATCTCATCACCGGGGTGATCTACCTGCTCTGGGGTGCCATGGGCGTCGGTGGCATCGGCGTGTTCTTCGTGCTGATGGCGCTGACGATGTCGAGCTCGGGCGCGGTCGCGCACTGAGGGTCGCCGCTCAGCGTTTTGCCCGTGCGGGCTGGAGCGGCTCATCGCAGGGGAACTGCCGGCGCAAGTGGACAGGCCGCGGCAGCAGCTCGGCGCGATCGCGGCCCTGCGCTCCCGGCGCCAGGCGGTGCACCATGACATAGAGTTCGTCGAGCAGGTCGGCGGACTTGCCGAGTTCGCTGATCGCCGGCCAGGCCACGGGTGAGCCGACCGTTGCCCTTATGGTCGAGCCGATGCGATGGCGGAACTCGCACACCAGCAGCGAGAGCCGCAGGACTTGGCTGTAGCGGCTGACGAAATGGAACAGCGGCGAGTTCTGGCCCTCGAAGTACACGGGTAGCACCGCAGCGCCCGACTGCTGGATCAGCCGGGCCACGAACTGCTTCCAGGGCCGATCCTCCGCCAGGGCGAAGGGTGATTCCGCCGTTGCGACCGCACCGGCCGGAAAGATGGCTATGATCGTGCCTTCCTTGAGCAGCCGCCGCGCCTCGGCGCGGGTCTCGAGGTTGGTGGCGAGCGCCTCCTTGGTCTCGGCGAAGTCGATCGGGAGCCCCGACTGCTCGACCTCGCGCACGCGCATGAAATCCGAGTGGATCAGCAGGCGGCAGGGCCGCCCCGTCCGCTCCATCAAGGCGAGCATGGCAATGCCGTCGGCGATGCCGAAGGGATGATTGCCGATGGCGACCACGGCGCCCTGCGGCAGGGTGGCTGCCCAATCGGCGGGGGCGTCGATGTCGAGCCGCGTGCCGATCATGTCGAGCGCCTGGCTCCACATGTGCGGGCTCTTGCCGACGACGTCCCGGCGCCAGCGCTGATAGAGCGGCAGCAGCTTGCGGCGGCCGGAGAGGTCCTCGATCATGCCCATGAACCAGCGCTTCCAGGGCGGATCGTCCGGCCGCACGTAGCTCAGCTCGCGCCCGCCCATCGCGTCAGTTTGGTCCCTGCTTTGTCCAAGAGGAGCAATCCCGTATAGCCGCCCTACCGCCACAGGCGCTGCGAGGCAAGGCGCGCGCCGGCGACCAGCGCCTCGAACTTGGCCCACATGATGGTCGGGTGCTGGCGCTCGAATAGCGCGCCCTGGGCAAAGCCGCAGTCGGCGCCCGCCATCACCCGCTCGCGGCCGACGAGCTTGGCGTAGGTCATGATGCGCTCGGCGATGGTCTCGGGGTGCTCGACCACGGCCGTGGTGTGGGCAATGACGCCGGGGATCAGCACGTTGCCGTCGGGCAGCTTCACCTCCTCCCACAGGCGCCACTCGTGCGAATGGCGCGGCGTGGCGGCCTCCACCGAGTAGGCCTGCGCTTTCACGCGCAACACCAGGTCGGCGACGTCGCGCAGGCTAAGATCGGTGACGTGCGGGCCCTGCCAGCTGCCCCAGCACAGGTGATAGCGCACGCGGTCCTCGGGGATGCCCTCGAGGGCGTGGTTGAGCGCATCGATGTTGCGCGCCTGCATCTTGCGGTATTCCTCAAGCGGCGGCGCCGGGATCAGCATGTCCCAGGTCTCGCCGAGGCCCGGATCGTCGATCTGCAGGATGAAGCCGGCATCGACGATGGCGCGGTACTCGGTGCGCAGCGCCTCGGCCAGGGCGAAGACGTAGGCCTCCTCGCTCGGGTAGTAGCGGTTCTGGCCGCGCCCGACCATGGCGGGTGCGATCGCCGGCACGAAGGCTTCCGCCACATTGGCGCCCTTCAGCGCGGCCTTGAAGGTGGCGAGATCCTTCTCCAGCAGTGCCTGGCCCTTGTAGGCGATGGGGCCTTCGCACACCGAGGGCGGCGCGGCGAGCGGCATCTCGCGCGGCAGGTATTCCGTGTAGTACTCGCGGAAGGCGCGCCACTCGCGGCGGCTGTCGACGCGCCGCGCCCAGACGCCGCCGCTCATCGCGGCGCTCGGATCGGTGGGGGCCGTGGTGGCGACGAAGCCGGTGAGGCGCTCATCCGTGTAGGAGAGGAAGCTCGTCTTGCTCATCTCGCCGTCGGAGACGACGTCGAGGCCGACCTCGGCCTGCTTGCGCACGACGTCCTTCACGGCCTCGACGACCCGCTCCGCGAGCAGGGCCTCGTCGATCGTCTGGCCGGTGACGCGGGCGCGCAACATGGTGCGGATGCTCTCGGGCCGCGGGATGCTGCCGACGTGCGTCGTCAGGATGCGATCGGTGCTGGTTTTCATGGGCCCGTTTTCCTCCCCCGTGTTGGCTCGGCGCGATTATATGGCGCCGGCCAGGACGCCGCTATCCCAGGACCAATCGAATGGTCGCCATGCCGCGCGCCACGTAGTCTTTGGAGCGACGCTGTGCTTGGATGCGCCCCAGCTTGCCGCCCTGACTCAACTTGGAGACGCCCATGCCCCGCCGCGCCGCGGACCTGATCGTCGATTGCCTCGCCACCCACGGCGTCACCCGCGTGTTCTGCGTGCCGGGCGAGAGCTATCTGGCCGTGCTCGACGCCCTGCACGACAGCAATGCCATCCAGACCATCGTCTGCCGGCACGAGAGCGGGGCCGGCTTCATGGCCGTCGGCGACGCCAAGGTGACGGCTAAGCCCGGTGTCGCTTTCGTCAGCCGCGGGCCCGGCGCCACCAACGCCTCGATTGCGGTGCATGTGGCGGAGCAGGACGCCGTGCCGCTGGTGCTGTTCGTCGGCCAGGTGCCGCGCGGTGAGATCGGCCGGCGCTCGTTCCAGGAGGTGGACTACGCCAAAACGTTCGCCGACATGGCCAAGGCCGTGCACGTGATCCATGACGCGGCGCGCATCCCCGAGATCGTGGCGCGCGCCTTCGTGGAGGCGCAGGCGCCGACGCCGGGCCCCGTGGTAGTGGTGCTGCCTGAGGACATGCTGGAGGACGTCACGGAGGCGGGCGTGATCGAGCCGCTGACAGTGCCGCGCGCGGGCCCGGCCTCGGCCGCCGACATCGACGAGATCGCGGCCCTGATCGATCAGGCCCAGCGGCCGCTGCTGCTGGCGGGCGGCATCGGGCTCGGCACCCCGCGCGGGCGCAAGGCGCTGCTGGCGGCGTCGGAGGCGCAGACGCTGCCGGTGGCGCTCACATTCAAGCGGCAGGACTACTTCCCAAACAGCCACCCCAATTACGCGGGGCATCTCGGCTTCAAGATCCCGAAGGCGGCGGTGGCGCGCTACCTGGAGTCCGATCTGATCCTGGCAGTCGGCACCCGGCTGGGCGAGGCGACGACGCAGGGCTATACGCTGCCGGCTTCGCCCGTGCCGCGGCAAAAGCTGTTGCATGTCCACGACGACCCGGCCCAGATCGGGGTGAACTATACGGCCACCAAGGCGCTGGTGGCCGATCCGGTGGCGGTGCTGGAGGCGCTCGCCGCCCGGCCGGGCGGGAAGGCGGCAAGGCGCGCGGCCTGGATCAAGACGTTGAACCAGCCCGTCGCCGCGGCCATGGTCTGGACGCCGCCCGCCGACGGCCAGCTCGACATGGGGGCGGTCGTCGCCGCGCTCGTCCGGCAGGCCGCACTGGACGCCATCTTCGTCACCGACGCCGGCAACTTCTCGGGCTGGCTGCACCGGCACTTCCCGTTCTCGGGCGAGCATCTGCTGATCGGCTGCGTCGGCGGCGCTATGGGGATCGGCATGCCGGCTTCGGTGGCGGCCGCCCTGCGCCAGCCCCGCCGCCAGGTGATCCACTTCCTGGGCGACGGCGGTGCGCTGATGACGGGCTCGGAGCTCGCCACCGCCGTGCAGTACGGCGCCAACGTCAAGACCTTCATCTCCAACAACGGCAGCTACGGCACCATCCGCATGCACCAGGAGATCGCCTACAAGAAGCGGGTGCACGGCACCGAGCTGAAGAACCCCGATTTCGCCAAATGGGGCGAGAGCTTCGGCGCGCTGGGATTGTCGCTGGCTTCGATCGAGGAGGCCCCGGCGGTGGTGGAGCGGGCGCTGGCCCACGACGGCCCGGTGGTGGTGGACGTGAAGACGGCGCTGGAGCACATCTCCCCGTTCGCCACCATCGCCAGCCTGCGGGGATAGCGGCCAAGGTTAATCGTTGCCCTTGCCACCTATGTTTCACGTGAAACAATTGCGGGGATAGCGGCTCAGTTCTGGTCCTCGGGCAGCACGGGGAGCGGGAAGAACTCGATGCCCTCCTCGATCAGCGCGCGGGCTTCCTCGCTGGTGGCCTCGCCGTGGATGCCGCGGGCCGGCACCTCCTCGTAGTGGATCTTGCGCGCTTCCTCGGAGAAGCGGGGCCCCACGTACTCGGATTTGGCCTCGATCTCGGCCCGCAATTTGCGCATGGCCGCCGCCAGGTCGCCGTGCGCGGCCACGCGATGCGTTTCAGACATGGCGGACGCTTGCGCCGGAGCCTGCTCGGGGGCCTTCTCGACCCGCTTGCGCTTGGCGCCCTTGGCGATTCTGGGCGCCATGATGGCCTTGTCGACCTTGTCCGAGCCGCACTTCGGGCAGCTGATCAGATGGCGCTTGGCCTGGCGGTCGTAGGCAGCGCTGCTCGGGAACCAGGCCTCGAACTCGTGGCGCCTCTCGCATTTGAGCCGGTAGCGGATCATGAGGCTTCCCTGGTTCGGATGGGCGAGGCGCGCACGACCTGGAACGGCCGGTCGTGCTGGAGCGAGGGAATGCGCCTGCGCGCCTCCTGCACTTCGGCGACGTCGACATCGGCGACGATGACGGCCTGCCGGGCTTCGCCGGCGTCGGCCAGGATCTCGCCCCACGGCGCCACGATCAGGCTGTGGCCGTAGCTTTCTCGCCCGCTCTCGTGCTTGCCCGACTGGGCCGCGGCAAACACGAAGCAGCCGTTCTCGATGGCGCGGGCGCGCATGAGCACGTGCCAGTGCGCCGCGCCGGTCTTGGCGGTGAAGGCCGAGGGAATCGCCAGGAAGTCGGCGCCGGCCTGGGCGAGTGCGCGATAGAGATGGGGGAAGCGCAGGTCGTAGCACACGGTGAGGCCCAAGGTGCCCCACGGCAGACGGCTGAGCACCGCGGCATCGCCCGCCTGGTAGTTCTTGGACTCGCGATAGCTCTCCCCGCCCGGCAGGTCGACGTCGAACATGTGGATCTTGTCGCAGCGCGCCTCGATCTCGCCCGTGGGCGCGAACAGGAACGAGCGGTTGGCTATTCTGCCGTTGCCGAGCAGGACGGCCATGGAGCCGACGTGCAGCCACAGCTTCAGCTCGCGCGCCAGGGCAGAAAAGTAGGCGATGGCGGGGTTGCCTTCTTCGGGCCGGATGGCCGCGAACAGGCGCGCGCGCTCCGTCTCCATCAAGGTGGTGATCTCGGGCGTTTGCACGTACTGGGCGCCCTGTGCCGCCGCCTCGCGAATAAGCGCGCTGGCGTCGGCCAGGTTCTTTTCCACGTCGCGGCCCGTGCACATCTGCACCAGGCCGGCGCGGAATGTCGTGTTGCTCTGCGCGCTCATTACAACGGGGGCCTCCTGACCACCGATTCCGCAATGTAGTGTGTTTGCCGGCCCGCGCCTAGGACGGGGCTGTATGCGGCCTTAATGGCCACTTCTACGTGGGCTGAGAGCCAGGCAATGTGCCTCTCACCAGCGCGCCAGCACGAAGTCCTCCGCGTCGTGGCCCTTGACCCATTCGACGTTGGTCGTCCAACTCTGGCTTAGCCCCAGCATCGGGCAAAAGAAAGGTCGTTGCCTGGGCCTCAGGCGGCCGCCAGCGCCTCGTTGGTGACGAGCGCCAGCGCCTGCACGTCAACCCGCGCCGCGCCGGCCCGCTTCAGCACGCGCGCGCAGGCATCGACTGTGGCTCCCGTGGTTATGACATCGTCGACCAGCAGAATATTCCGCCCCTTTAGCCGCGGCCGCAGGTGCTTGGGCACGCTGAAGGCGCCGGCGATATTGCGCCGCCGCTCGCGGCGCGTCATGCCGACCTGGCTCCGCGTCCAGCGCGTGCGCCGGAGCAGCATCGGGTCCACGGGCACGCCGATCTCGCGCGACAGCGCGCCCGCCAGCACGGCCGCCTGATTGAAGTGGCGCAGCAGCAGTTTGAGGCGGGCGAGCGGTACCGGCACGATGAGGTCGAGCCCGGGGCGCAAATCGCGCGCGGCTTCCGCCAGCCAGCGGCCGAACAGCGTGCGGCCGTCGTGCCGGTCGGCGTACTTGAACTGGTGCACAAGCGTGCGCATCGAGCCCGTGAAGTGCGCCACGGCGCGTGCGCGATCATAGTGAGGGGGATGCGCGAGGGCCGCGGCGCTCACCATGCGTTCGCCGGTGTCGAACGGCAGCGGTATGCCCAGCACGTCGCACAGCGGCGGCCGGATGAAGTGCACCTGGCGCCAGCAGGTGGGGCATAGCAGGTGGTGCGCGCCGATGCGCGAGCGGCATATCAGGCAGCACGGCGGCACGACCAAGTCGGCACACGCATGCAAGGCCCGGCGCAACGCGGAAGCTGCACGCGGAAGCTGCGCGGAAGCATGGGGCTCAATATCGCGCGTTGACATCGGTCCCTTCTGGAACTCTACACGTGCATGCTACCCTTTCACTCTGGCCGCTGCATACGGCCCAGCGGGGCGCTATGATCGGGCCGTGACCGCAGAGCCCCTCATCTTTGACCGCCGCCTGCTGATCGATCGCCGCAACCGGGCGGCGGCGGGCGCGCAGGCCCACGATTTCCTTCTCGCCCGGGTCGCCGACGATTTCGCCGAGCGCCTCTCAGCCATCAAGCGGCAGTTCCCCCTTGCGCTCAACCTCGGCGCCTATCACGGCCTGCTCGGCCGCCGCCTGCGCGGGCTCCCGGGAATAGGGCTGATGATCGACATGGAGCCCGCCCGCGCCCCTCTCGCCCAATGCGAGGGCCCCAGCGTGCAGGCCGACGAGGAGGCGCTGCCCTTCGCCGATCAGAGCCTGAACCTCGTCGTGTCGGGCCTCGCCCTGCACCTCGTCAACGACCTGCCGGGCGTGCTGATCCAGATCCGCCGTGCGCTCAAGCCCGATGGGCTCCTGCTCGCCGCCCTGCTCGGCGGGGCCACGCTGCACGAATTGCGCACCTCGCTGCTGCTGGCCGAGGAGGAGGTGGAAGGCGGCGCCAGCCCGCGCGTCGCCCCGTTCGCCGACGTGCGCGATCTGGGCGCGCTGCTGCAGAGGGCGCAGTTCGCGCTGCCCGTGGCCGACGCCGAGACGCTGACGGTCACCTATGCCGATGCGATCGCGCTGATGCGCGAGCTGCGGGCCATGGGCGCCAGCAACGCGCTGATCGACCGCCGCAAACGGCCCTTGCGCCGCGCCACGCTGATGCGCGCCGCCGAGATCTACGCCGACCGTTTCGGCCTCGCCGGCGGCCGCGTGCCGGCGACGTTCGAGATCGTCACGCTGACCGGCTGGGCGCCGCACGAGAGCCAGCAGAAGCCGCTCACCCCCGGCTCCGCGCGGCAAAGGCTGGCGCATGCGCTCGGCACCGAGGAGCGCCCGGCCGGCGAGCGCACCGGGCCTGGCAAGGGCGGGGGTTAGCTACAGGCGCACTGGAGTGAGGGGTTGCTCGTGCCCCCTGTGGCCGAGACCGTAGCCGCGGCCCCGTGGCTCACTTGTCCATCGCGGTGGTGACTTTGTTGGCCGTATTGCCCCAGCTGCTGCCGAGGCCGCCGCCCAGCGCCGACATGCTGGCGAGCGCGGCAACCGCAATCATCGCCGCGATCAGCCCGTACTCTATTGCCGTGGCCCCGCGCTCGTCGCCGGCGAGCCGCCATACCTGCTTTCTCAGGCCTTGCATCTCAGAACCCTTTCCTCTGCGCTCCAGGCATCGGCCCTAGAGCAGATCCCTCAGCACGGCCTTCAGCGGCTCGTCCGCCGGAGGCATGGCATAATTTCCCAACCGCTGCGCACGCACCCATGCCAGTTCCTGGCCCTGCTGCGCTTTCACCTCGCCCTCCCACGTGCGGCACACGTAGAGGGGCATCAGCAAGTGAAACGCCTCGTAGCTGTGGCTGGCAAAGCTGAGAGGAGCGAGGCACTTTCCGGCGATCCTGATGCCGAGCTCCTCCTCGAGCTCGCGGATCAGGGCCGCTTCCGGTGTCTCGCCCGGCTCCACCTTGCCGCCCGGGAACTCCCACAGTCCCGCGAGCGGCCGCCCCGGAGGGCGCTTGGCCAGCAACACACGCCCGTCGGCGTCAACTAGCGCGCAGGCAACGACCAGAACCAGGCCCGAGCCCATGCTTCTCTCCAAGCTAAAGCGCCGCCGGTTAAGATCTCGCCAGGAAGGGTCGTTAACCGATGGCAAACGGCAGCCTCTCAAGGTGTCATACCGGGGCTTGTCCCCGGTATCCAGCCGTCCACGCGCGCTGGAGCAAGCTGATGGACGGATCCCGGGCACAAGGCCCGGGATGACACCTAAGGCCGCATCGTGAACGCCCGCGGCCCCGGCGTCCGCAGCGGCTCCGCGAGGTCGGCGAACTCGCACAGGAGCGGCGCGTGTCGCGCGGGTCGATGATCTCCTCCACCCAGAACGTCTCCGCCGTGCGGAACGGCGAGCGCAGCGCGTTGAGCCGCGTCTCGATCTCGGCGAGCTTGGCCTTGGGGTCGGCCGCCGCATCGATGTCGGCGCGGTAGGCCGCCTCGATGCCGCCCTCGAGCGGCAGCGAGCCCCACCAGGCCGACAGCCACGCGTAGCGGATGGCGAGGCGCCCCGCCGGCACGTGCGCCGCGCCCGCCACGCCGAACGACGTTGCGCACGATCACCGTGCACCACGGCACGCTCGACTGGTTGATGGCCGCCATCGCCCGCACGCCGTGGCGGATGGTGGCCGACTTCTCCGCCTCGAGCCCGATCAGGAAGCCCGGGCAGTCGCACGAGATAGACGACCGGCAGGTGGAACGTCTCGGCCAGATCGACGAAGCGCACGATCTTGGCGCAGGCGTCCGCCGTCCAGGCGCCGCCGTAGTGGTAGGGATCGCTCGCCAGCACCGCCACCGGCAGCCCCGCCAGCCGCGCCAGCCCGGTGATGATGGGGCGGCCGAACATCTGCCCCATCTCGAAGAAGGAGCCCCTGTCCACCAGCGCCTCGACGATGGGCCGCATCTTGTAGACCTTGCGCCGGTCGCGCGGGATGGCCGTGAACAGCATCTCCTCGCGCCGCTCCGCGGGATCGCTGCGCTCGCCCCGCTCGGCCACGCTGTGCACCGACGGCGGCAGATAGGAGAGGAACCGCCGCGTGCACTCGAATGCTTCCTCCTCGGTCTCGACCGCATGGTCGACGGCGCCGGCGCGGCACTGCACCTCCCAGCCGCCCAGCTCCTGCTTCTCGAGCGCCTGGCCGACGCGCGCCACCACCGGCGGCCCGGCGACGAACATGGCGGAGGTCGATTTCGTCATCACCGAGTAGTGGCTGGCCGCCAGCCGTGCCGCGCCGAGGCCCGCCACCGAGCCGAGCCCCAGCGCCACCACCGGCACCGTGCCCAGATTGTCGGCCAGATACTGGTAGGCGAACTGGGAGATGCCGAGCTGCCCCGGCAGGTTGGCGCGGCCCGTCGTCTCGATGGTCTTGACCGAGCCGCCGCCGCCCGAGCCCTCGATGATGCGCACGATTGGCAGGCGCAGCTCGTTTGCCATGCGCTCGGCCAGGATCGGTTTCATCGCGATGGTGGCATCGGCCGAGCCGCCGCGCACCGTGAAGTCGTCGCCCAGCACGATGACCGGCCGGCCGTCGATCATCGCCCGCCCCATCACGCAGTTGGAGGGCGTCAGCTTCTTCAGCTGCCCGGCGTCGTCGTACTCGGCCTTGCCGGCAATAGCGCCGACCTCGTGAAAGGTATCCTTGTCGATCAGCCGGTCGATACGCTCGCGCACCGTCAGCCGGCCGCCGTCGTGCTGGCGCTGCACCTTGTCGGTCCCGCCCATCTCGCGGGCCATGCGCTCGCGCGCCCTCAGCTCGTCGAGCTCACGTTCCCAGGTCATGCTCGTTCCCGTCCCTAGGTGGTTCACGCTCGCGACTATAGATGTCTTCGGATGATCCATGCCAATCGGCAGCACTGCAACGGCGTCGCATAAGTGCCACGCGCGGCGTTGCGAGGATGCCAGCGCCTCTCTACTGCCACAGTGGCGGAAACCATAGCTGGGCGCGGCGGGAGCCGACGGGGTCGAGCACGTGGGTTATTGGGAAAACACCACCTACCTACACCACGCCGATGCATGGGTCGTGGCCGATGCCCTCGTGACCCTGTTCGCCGAGGAGGGGATGGAGCAGGTGGCGCGGCCGGCGCAAAGGCAGCGCGCCTCCTAAGAACCGATGCAATACGCCAAGGGGCTCTACAATCTCTGGGGCGTCGCCGTGTTCCCCGGAAGCAGCCAATGGGTGGTCATCAAGACCGCCCCGCTCGAGCTGCTGGGCGAGCGCGCGCCAGGAGCGACCCGCATGCGACTGGTCGAGCTCGCGGCAAGGCTGGGGGCAGTCGGCTTCCAGATCAACGTCTATGATGGCAGCGAGGCGGTCATGGTCGAAACCGACGGGCGAGGGGCATGCCTCCTCTCCGGCTTCACAGGCTACGGCGATGACCCCGACAACCCGTTGGACTTCCACGGGGAGCCGCTTTCCGAAGACCGCCTGGAGCTGCGTTTCGAGCTGCTGCCGCTGCAGCTTCATGTCGACGCCAGTCACTATCAAGGATCGGATTTGATCGATTATCCGGCGCTTGCTCAGACCTTGAGCGCGGTCCTTGGCAACCTCAACACCAAGTGGTGCGACAACGAAACGTCTGTGGACATTCTCACCTGCCACAAGCCGCTGCCGATCAAGGACGGCATTGACCTCTATTTCAAGCTGCCGGAAGGATCGGCTCCCGACTTCCGATCGCTTATGAGACGGCGATGATTGCGAGCCCAATCTCAATGTTGTGATCGCTCCGTCACGCCATCAATGCAGGCATGGCTCTTGCCCCGGCCATGTTTAGTACACAGTCCGAGCGATGTTCTCTGCTAGTGTCCGGCCTCCGCTTCCGTGAACGTCCCATGACCAAGCCGGCGCAGCGCGAGATAGCTCGATGTCGATCTTCAAGCTCAACGGCGAACCGAAGCCCCTGGGTGCGGCGCACGCGCCACTGATCGACATTGTGCGCGAGACGCATGGGCTCACCGGCACGAAGCTCGTGTGCGGGGCAGGCGTTTGCGGAGCCTGCACCGTGCTGGTCGACGGCAAGCCGGTGGTGAGCTGTCTGATGCCGGCTTCCGCCGTCGCCGACCGCGCCGTGACCACCGTTGAAGGGATCGGCGCGGAGCGCCTGCACCCGGTGCAAAAGGCGTTCATGGCGCACGATGCCCTGCAGTGCGGCTTCTGCACGCCGGGCTTCATCGTCGAGGCTGCCGCCTTCCACGATGCGTGGCGGACCGCGCGCGGCCAGGCGGAGCCCAGTCGCGAGGAGATCGCCGCCGCACTTGCCGGTCACCTGTGCCGTTGCGGGGCCTATGCCGGCATCTATCGCGCCGTCGCCGATGCCTGTACCGGCAAGTTCGACAAGACCGAGGCAAAGCCGCTGCGGGTGGAAGCGCGCGCTAAAGTGACCGGCGCCGCCAAGTATACCGTCGACATCAGGCTTCCCAGCCAGCTCGAGGGCGTGATCCTGCGCTCGCCGCATGCGCACGCGCGCGTGCTGCAGATCGACTGCACGCAGGCGCAGGTTGCCTCGGGCGTCTCAGCCGCCGTTCCGCTGGTCGCGGCAGGCGATGTCGTGCGCTTCTTCGGCACGCCGGTTGCCGCTGTCGCCGCGGCCGATCTGGCGATGGCCAAGGCCGCGCTCGCGCGCATCAAGGTGGACTACCAGCCGCTGCCGTCCGCCATCGGCTACGATGCGGCGCGCGCCCGCGGCGCACCTCGGCTCTATTCAGGGTTTCGCAAGGATGCACCCAATGTCGGGGAAGGGCTGGCCTTCCCTGCGTTCTGGAAAGGCAACGTCCGCGGTCCGTCGTCCACCTTCTCGCTCAAGGGCGGCCAAGCACGCCGAGTGATCGCCACTGCGCGGAAGCGCTCCGATCCCCTCCTCGTCGAGGGGACCTGGCGCACGGATGCCCAGTGTCACACCTCCTTCGAGCCGCATGCCGCGGTGGCGCGCTTCGATCGCGACGGTCTCCTCGTCTACCTTTCCACGCAGGCCGCGCATCACCTTGCCGGCCGCATCGCCGAGCACTTCGGGCTTTCGGCCGGGAAGGTTCGCGTTGTCGCGGAGCACGTTGGCGGCGGTTTCGGATCGAAGCTCGGTCTCACGGCCGAAACTATCGCCGCCGTTACCCTGGCGCGCGCGGCCAAGGCGCCCGTGCGCGTCGTCTTCGATCGCCACGAGGAGCTGTCGGTGGCGGGCTACCGTCCCGGCGCGGAGATGGAGGTCTCGCTGCTGCCCGCAGCGTCCGGCGCGCTCAAGGCGCTCTCCGTCAAGGCGACGGCCGACACCGGCGTCGGCATCAACTCGGCCATCGCCTCCCTCGGCCGCCTTATCTACTCGGCACAGGCCAAAGCGCTCGACGACTACGACGCGGTGAGCAACCTGCCGCCCGGCGCCCCCTTCCGCGGCCCCGGCGGCCCGGTGCTATGCTTTGCGCTGGAGCAGGCGATCGACGAGGCGGCAGAGCGGCTGAAGGTCGACCCAATCGCCCTGCGCCAGCGCTGGGACACCGATCCCAACCGCCAGCGCCTCTACAGGTGGGCCGCCGGCCTGCCGATCTGGCGAGGCCGGCAGCCGACGGGCAGCCAGCAGGGCCGCTTTCGCCGCGGCATCGGCGCCGCCGCTGCCAACTGGCTCTACCTCTATCAGCCGGAGGCGGAAATCGAGCTCGCCGTCCGCGGCGGCCGCCTCGTCGCCAGCATGGCGGTGCAGGACATGGGAACGGGCAGCCGCGGCGTGATCGCCGCGACCATCGCCGGGTCCTTCGGCCTCGAACAAGAGGACATCGAGGTCAAGATCGGCGACTCCAGCCTGCCGCGCGGGCCTATCTCGGGCGGCAGCCGCACCACCCCCACCATCGTTCCGGTCGCGTTGGCCGCTTGCGACCGCCTGCAGGCCGAGATCAGGCGCAAGACGCGCGGTCGCATCGGCGACAATGCCCCCTGGCGCGACATTCTGGCCGCCAGCCCAGACATTGCCATCAAGTGCGGCCGCCCCGAGGACAGCACGCGCGCCGCGCCCGGCGCCCATTCGCCCTTTGCCTCGTTCGGCCTCATGGGGCTCATCTTCGACTGGGTGCTAACGCGGTTCGGCGGTATCAAGGCCGGGCGCGGCGCCCCAGGCGCGCTGCACATCGCCGAGGTGGAGGTGGACACCTGGCTCGGGCATGTGCGCGTGCTGGGCGTGCACGCGGGGCTCAGCGTCGGCCGGCCGCAGGTGCCGCTGCTCGCGCGCAGCCAGGCCGAGGGCTCGATCATCCAGGGCATCGGCTACGCCCTCTACGAGGGCCGGCAGGTGGACCCGGCGACTGGCGCCGTCCTGACCGCGGGCCTCGAGGACTACCGCATTCCCGGCATTGCCGACGCGCCGCAGATGCACATCCATTTCGAGGAGAGCGGCTTCGAGCATGTGCCGGGCGGAGGCATCGGCATGGCCGAGATATCGACCCTTCCGGTAGCTGCGGCCGTCGCCAACGCCGTGTACAACGCGACCGCGCGCAGGCCGCGCGAGCTGCCGATCCGTCCCGACCGGTTGCTCACCCTTCTCGGCGAGCGCAGGAGCGCATGATGGCCATCTCGACGAGACGCCCCGACGCCCCCGCGCACCCTGCGGAGCTGCTCGCCGCCGGCACCGATCTGATGGAGCGCCGCCGCAGCGGCATTTCGCGCGGCCCTGTCGCCGAGCTTGCGCGGACCGAGGCGAGCACGGGGCTCACGTGGAAGGGCGACGGCGCGGCTGTGATCGGCAGCCAGGCGACGATCGCTACCGTCGCATCGGATCGGCGCCTCGGCGCTGCCTACCCTGGCCTTGCCGCCGCAGCGGCAGGCCTCGCCACACCGCAAATCCGCAGCGTCGCCACCGTCGGCGGCAACCTCGCGCAGCGCTCGCGCTGCTGGTACTACCGCAATCCCCAGACGGCGTGCCTCAAGAAGGGTGACAAGCGTTTGCCCGGCCCGCGCCGGCAATCACCTCTATGGCGTGATCTTCGACCTCGGGCCCTGCGTGGCGCCGCATCCCTCCACCCTCGGCGCCGCCCTCGTCGCCTACGAAGCGACCGTGACGACCAGCCTGCGCAAGGATCTGGCGATCCACGACCTGTTCGGCGACGGCCGCGACGGCACGCGCGATCATACGCTCGAGCCGGGGGAGCAGATCCTGACGATAGACCTGCCGAGGCCGGTGCAGGGCGAGCGGGCCGCCTACCGTCGCGCCATCAGCCGCACCTACGCCGAGTGGCCACTGGTGGAGGCGGTCGTTCGCATCGTGCCGGACGGCGACAAAATCGGGCTCGCTCGCGTCGCCGGCGGCGGCATCGCCCCGGTACCCCGCCGCCTGCGGGCCGTGGAGGATGCGCTAGCCGGCAAGCTGCTCGACCAGGCGGCCATCGCTGCCGCGGCCAAGCGCGCCGCCGATGGTGCCGAGCCCCTGCCTCTTACGGGTTACAAGGTCGCCCTGCTCGAGCGCCTGGTGGCCAGCATGCTTGCCGAGCTGCGAGCCTGAACCGCTCTTTCGCTAGGGCAGTGTCTGGCTCGGCAGCTCCTGCGCCACCAGTAAGGCGGGCAGGTCTTTGTTCGGTTCGATGGCCGGCCATTCAGTAGCAATCTTGGCCACCACCGGGCTTCGGGACGCCTGCTGATAGGCGTCATCCATTCGCAGCCCTTGCGCGACGAGCATGATGAGAACCCCTACAAACGCGGCCAACAGTCCCGTTTGCAGCTTCATGGTCCTGGCGCTGCCAATCAGAAAACTACGCGAGAAGCCTTCGTCGGGGGCGACCTGATAGAGCGCCCGCTCCGCTGCTGTGCCTGGCAGTGCCGCCGTCGGCGCCAACACCGGCGGGCGCTCGTGGATTTCGATCCCGCCGCTCGTCGGCTGCGAGCCGACGGCCTCCGGCCGCTCGACGGTCTTGCCTAGCCAATAGTCGACCAGGCGGAACACCAGGCTGACAAGCGAGCCGCCATTGTAGGCCTCGTGCGCAACGTCGGGCTCGCCTCTGACCGGCTCGAACCTTGGATGATCTGTCATGACAGTGTCGCTCCGGCGTCGATGAATGTTATCGGATCAAATTCGGCCCTAGCGTCGCCGATCTGGCTTCGTCGATCCGATACTTGGAGGAAATAACTGCGCTTGGCTGTGCCGCGCGGCACAGCCGACCAGCAGGGCCGTTTCCGTCGGAAGTCGCGGAATGCCGCTGTGCGCTCGCTGCGCGATCTTAAGACTGTGCCCGCAAACGAGCGGGCGGCGGAAGGCCTCGTCGATGTCGCCATTCCGCGCGACTGCTGACCTGTGTCCGGGTCAACATGCAGCGGCGCAATTTCACCGGAACCGGAAGACCTTACGACCGAGCCGCCGCGCTGAAACAGGAATACGCAGGTCGCCCCTGTCTTTCCAGGGTTGCCCCCGATCTGTCCGTCGCAGCGCCGGTCGTATCCTGCCATCGCTGCACAGCCACGCAGCTTCCCAAAAGCTGACAGAACGCGACAGGAGATCCGACCATGCGACACCTGTTCTACGCGGGCCTAATTGCGTTGCTCTTGACGCCGGCTCCCGCCACCTATGTCCGCTCACAGACAGCCGGTGAGACAAAGCTCGGCGTGACCGTCATAGAGCTAAATGAGGTCATCAAGGGATGGAGCGTGCGGCGTCAGATCCTCGGCCAGTCCGTCTACAACGACAAGGACGAGAGGATCGGCACGGTCGAGGACATCATCATCGCCCCGGAGCGGTCTGCTTCGTACGCCATCGTCAGCACGGGAGGCTTTCTCGGCATAGGCGCGCACGACGTCGCTATCCCAGCCACGCAATTCAAGCAGAGCAATGATCGGCTAGTGCTGGCCGGCGCGACCAGGGACTTGATACGCGCCATGCCCCGCTTCGAGTACGGGCGCAGATAGGACTTGCGCCCTTCCAACCCGCTACCCTTCGCCCAATCGGGCTGCCACTTCCGGCCTGCCTATCGCGCCTGCGCAGGTTCCTGAAGCGCGCCGGCCAGCCGCGCGATCAGTGCGCGATCGGCCGGAACGGCGCGAACGGGTTGCCGCTGCGCGGCAGCGACCCGGCGAGCTCGGGGCAGTGCCGCAGGATCACGCTCGTCATGCCGTTGTTGGCGATCCAATCCAAGCCGAGCGGCGAGTACACCTCGGGCCGGAAATCCACGGTCAGGAAGCGGTCGCTCTGCAGCCGGCGCGAGGCCATCAGAATGAAGATGCGGAAGGCGGTGTCCGAGAAGCCGAAGCCCGGCGGCGGCGTCCTCGGCGAACATGCCGACCATGGTGTCGACCATGTCGAGCTTGCCGTAGATGTTGCGCAGCTTGCGCCGCGTGACGGGGTCGGCCGCCAGCTCGTCCCAGTCGCGCACGCGCGGCAGGTGCAACGCCGGCGCGGAAGTCGTTGTAGCGCGGAATGCCGCGCCGGCGGTCGCGCACGATATCCACCACCGACAGGTCGATGATCTCGCCGTTCGTCCGCGTCAGCTTCTGCAGCGCCTTTGGATAGTTGTACAGCGTCACGGCGCCGGGATGGGCGATGCCGAACGAATAGAGCACGTTCGGACAGCTCCAGTTGCCGCATCATGGCGTCCGTGTCGGCCCCCTGGATGTCGTCGAACGTCGTGCGTCTTGACCAGCTGCCCGTTGCTGCTGTCGAAGAACGCGTAGTCGTCCGGGATCAGCGGGTGCAGCCGGTAAACCGAAACGAACTCCTCCGTCAGCGAGAAGGGAACCCCGTGGTGATCGGGCATGGTCTCGGGAATGCCCTTGAGTGCGTGCGCGTATCGACTCAGCCAGGCGACGAGCTGTGTGACCCAATCCTTGGGCGCGCCGTACCAGTTGGCGCGGATCGCCTCTGCGGCCGGCGGGTACGCCGTGATCGCCGGTGTCCATTCCACCGTGTGGATCTTGGCGATCAGCGCCGACACGATCAGCCGCGCGGTCTGGTACACGCGCTCGTCCGACCACGTGGGATAAGCTGCCTGCAGCTCCCTGCAGATCACGTTGTGCTCGCGCGCGAACAACGTGTGCATGGCGCTGAGCCCCAGCCACCAACCCTCGTTGAAGCCGGTGACGTTGAGGCCGCTGAGGTCGGCCGGCAGGTAGCCGTTGTCGAGGCGGATGAGCGCTCCCGCGCGCAGCACGGCTGCCTTCTTCTCGTCGGCGCCGTACACCTCCGAGCCGTCCCACCACGGCGTTGCGACATTGGCGAAGATCGGATACCCGGCGGGTGCAGTGGCCATCACCTTGTTGTCGGCGATGCGCATGTCCTGCTCGGCCGGCCAATCCTCGTGGTTCTGCCAGGGCGGCATCCCGCGGCGCGGCAGCACGATTGCCCCGTCCTTGCCGTCCTTGCGCAGGTCGTTGCGTCCGTGGTTGACCCAGTCGTGCACCTGGAACTGGATCCACGCTGCGGCCAGCAGGTTCAGCGACTTGGCGGGGATGAACGTTTCACGGGTGAGCAGCTCGCGGCTGACCTCGATCGGATCGGGTCGATCGAACAGGTCGGGCCGGTAGACAGGCGCCATGTTGCGGCCGAACGTGGACCCGCAACATCCCATTGTGGGCTCCGAGAGGTCGTTGAACGTGCCGTCGTGTGTGCGTTGTGTGCGCGCCTCTTCGGGAATGGGCGCAGGCGCAGGGTAGGGCTGCGGCTTGGCAACGACCGGCTGGGTATCGATCAGGTTCTTCTCGCGCAGCACATCGCGGATCGTCGCCATGTTGAAAAGCGCTACGTGCGATGACAGGCGATACCACGGCCTGAAGCGGTTGATGGCGGCAAACAGCGTCTTGGCGATCGCGGTGGCGACGACGTTGCGCAGCGGCGGCTCTTCGTGGAACCGGTAGCCGAGGCGATGGGCGGAGCTGGCGCGGTAGGCCACTCTGCGGGCCCTGTTCATGTTGCCGAGCGGCCTGAACTCGTCGGTCGTGTACCAGGGATTGAAGGAGAGCTGGTCCACGAGGCTCTCCATCGCCCGCCCTTCGGCTGCGTCCACCTCCTGCTTGGGGATGGTGAGGCTTGCCACCAGCACCGGTGGCGAGACGGTCTCGCGCCACGTGGCGCCGAAGTTCTCGATCGGGGTCGACCACCCGCTGACGAACGGCTGCAGGTAGAGGTCGAACTTGACCTCGCCCTTCTTAAGCCGCGCCAGCATTTCCTCGCGCAGATAATCGGCGCCTGGGTTGCGCAGCTTGGGAGCGTCAGGGGGATCGCCTGCCGGACGCAGCTGATAGCGCACGGGTCCCGCGCCTCCCCACAGGATCGGCCCGCGGCTCCAGTACGTCTCGAGCGCCAGGCCGCGCACCTGCCTGCGCGTGCTGATCCACAGGTTGCGGCCCGTGCGGAATGCCTGCAGCGGGCCTAGTCGCAGGATCATGCCCGGTATCAGCAGCCACCTGGGCCCGGCGAGCGTCTTGGCGAAGGCCACGAACTGGCGGGCGTTGCGCACGTGTGCGGTCGGATAGTTCGCCACGAACAGGTCGTGCGATTCCTTGTCCGAGACGCGGATGCGCAGCGCGGCGCCGCGCAGGTCGCGCTTGGTGTCGGGCTGATGCGCGCTGCTGGCATTGGAGAAGCGGATCGTCACCGGGTATTCGCTGCCCGGCTGGAAGAAGCCTACCCGGTACTGTTCGGGACACTCGGGCAGGACGCGCAAGGTGGCATTAGTCACGCCGAGCAGCATCTTGGCGTGCGAGGCGCGCTCGACGCTGCTCGCTTTGCTCTTGCGCTTCTGTTTGAGCTGAATGCGCAGGAATTCGCGCGTATAGCCCTCGAATATGCGGCTCTCAGCCTCAGGGCTGCCGCCTTCGTATTTTTCCGACCACGCCTGCCCGACCATTGGCAGCCTCAATAACTAGCTACGCCCAAAACTGCTCGCTCAGGTGAGCATTTCCCAGTCCATCAGCCCCGGGAGCGGCCCTCCAGCGAACGCAACAATGCCTTGGCTTCTTTTCTGTCGCCGCTTTCTGGTTCGTTGACAAATGGCAATAAAGCTTCCTGCAGCAGGGCGCAGCCCCGCTCTACCTGGCCCTTGCGGTCGAGATACTGGGCAAAACAGCGTGCCACACGCAAGGCGAAACCCAACTGCCCGCGCTGGCGGGCGAGCATCAACGCCTGGTCGAACAGCTGCTCGGGCCGCTCCTCCTCCCTTGCCATGCGCGCCTCGATGCGCATGCACTCGATCTCGTACCAGAAGTTGGCGCCGCCGATTATGGCACGCGCCTCCTCGAGGCATTCCTTGGCCTCGGATACGTTGCCGGTGTCTGCATAAGCCTCAGCCAGCCAGCTCAGGTACATGGGCAGCCAGTACGAAACGTGGGCCACGCGCAGAAAGCCGCGCTCGCCCTCGAGCGCCTCGATGCCCTTGCCCACGCGGCCTGCTTCCAGCTCGCACCAGCCGAGGAACGCTCGTGACACCGACATCCACAGTGGCAGCTCGCGTTTGGAGGCCGCGGCCAGCATCTGCTCCGCCAGCGCCTTGACCGACGGGATGTCGCGTTCGAGCGTATGCAGCATGCACACGTGCGCGAACGTGTAGCCGAACGTGAAGGCGTGCTGCAGCTCGGTTGCCAGCGCCAAAGCGCGTCGCGCGCTCTCGAGGGCCTGGGTGACGCGGCCGAGCAGCCAGTAGCCGATGCTCAAGTTGCAAAGCGTGGTCACCTGCACGTCGGTGCCATAGACGAGCGCTGTCGTGTTGTCCCTGGCGCGGTCATAGAGCGCGCTGGCCTTCTCCAGGTGCTCGCAGCACCGCACGGTGTCCCAGTCGATGAGGGCCGTCCCCACCAGCCGGTGCGCGACCATGCGGTCCGTCCGCGTGCCCTTCTGCTCGGCGAGATTCAGAAAATCGCCGGCCAGCACACCGGCCTCACGCACTTTTCCGGCAACCCGCAGGTTCGACCAGCGGGCGTAGAGGGCAGGAAAGATGCGCGGGTCGTCGTTGAGGGCCTGGCACAGATCGATGGCGCGCGTGCTGACGTCGGCAACCGCAGGGGCCGAGTAGCCGTTTACGGCGATGGTCGGAGCGATGAGCGCGATCTGCACGTTGAGCTCGAGGTCGTCGCGCTCGAGGCCGGCCGGCACTCTGGCGATTTGCTCGGACGCCGCCTTGAGCTGAGCGAGCCCTTCGAGATTGGCGGAGCGGGCGGCCGACTGTTGCGCTGCCTTGAGCCACATGCGCACGGCCGAGGCCGCACGTCCCGCCTCCGACAGGTGTTGCGCGAAGTATTCGGGCTCGCGGTTGCCGATTTCCGGCAGGTGCACCTCGATCTTGTCGGCCACGCGGGCATGCAGCACCCGGCGCCGCCGCTTGAGCAGCGAGTAGTAGGCGACGTCCCGCACCAGCGCGTGCTTGAAGGAGTAGACCTTCTCGTCGTTCGGCTCGCGTCTGATCAGCCCCGACTCGAGCAGCCGTGCCAGCGGTGCCTCCAGCGCAACGCCGTCCTCGGTGGCTACCAGCGCCAGCAGCTGGTGCGAGAAATTGCGCCCGATCACGGACGCAAGCTGCGCGATCGATTTAGCTTCGCCGAGCCGCTCCAGGCGCAGCATCAGCGAATTGTAGAGCGCCGACGGCACGCCATCCTCGCCGGGAACAGCAGGCGCGCCATTGCCGGGATCGACCTGACCCGTTTCGAGTGCGGCCGCGGCTAGCTCTTCCACGAACAGCGGCACACCGTCGGCGCGCTTGACGATCTGCTCGACCAGCTGGCTCGTCACCTGCCCGTCGCTGATGACGGCATCGGCGAGGGCGCGGCAATCTTCGTCGGTGAGCCGCTGCAGCGGTACCTCCCGCACCGTGGTGGCGCGGCTGCGAAACGTCTCGGTCCGGCTGGTGATCACCAGCAGCACGGGTGCGGACTCGATCTTGCTGGCGATGCGCTCGACAACCTCGATGGTCGACGGGTCGGCCCAGTGTAGGTCCTCGACCAGGATCACGCCCGCCCCGTCACGCACGTGCGCGGTCAGCAGCGCCACGACGGCGTCGCGCGTCTTGCGCCGCAGCTCCTGAGCGTCGGGAATGGGCGCGCCGACTGGCCGCGGCATCGGCAGTCCGAGCAGCTGACCGAGCAGCTGAACCAGTCCATCCTCGTCGACAGCGGTCGCGGCGAGGAACTCGCTCAGCCGCGCCAGGTTGGCCTCGGCGCTGGCGCCCTTGCGGAAGCCTGCCTGCTGCTCGAGCCGCCTGACGATTGGGTAGAGCGGTGTGTTCTGGTGCTGGGCGGAGGATTGCAGCCTGACGATCGACCCCTCGCCGAGGCCGGTCATGCCGATCAGCTCCAGCGCCAGCCGGGATTTGCCGATCCCGGCCTCGCCGGTGATCTCCACCGTCTGTCCGCGACCGGCCTTGGCCGCCTCCCAAAGCTGCAGCAACTGGTCGATCTGGCGGCCACGGCCGACCATGGGGAGGGCATCGCGGCGCGGCTCGCGTCGGCCGGTGCGGCCCTCGCTTTCCTCGCCCAGGACCTGGAAGGCCTGCACCTTGCGCGACAGTCCCTTGAGCGAATGCATGCCGAGCGAGCGCAGTTGAAACTTGCCCTTCAGCAGCCGCTCCGTCTCGCCGCTGACCACGAGCGAGTTCGGACCACCGATCTCCTGCAACCGGAAGGCGATATTGGGAGTGTCACCGACGATCTCGGTGGCGTCGTGGACATGACCGGAGCCCGCCTTGCCGATCACCGCCACCCCTGTGTGCACCCCGATGCGCACGCGCAGGGGCTCCTGGATCGTCGCGATGCACCGCTCCTCCAGTCGCTCGATGGCCTCCAGCAGGGCGAGGCCCGCGCGCACCGCAGCTTCGGCCTCGTTCTCCGAGGCGAGGGGGTAGCCGAACTCGCAGCGGATGCCGTCGCCGATGTAGTTCACGACCGTGCCGCCGGCTTCGTTGATGCAGCGCGTGCTGATCGCCTGGAACTCGAGCAGGATCTCGCTGAGGTCCTCCGGGTCGCAACGCTCGGACAGGCCAGTGGAATCGACAATATCGCAGAACAGAACGGTGAGCTGGCGGCGCTCACTCGCCTTCACGCGAAAGTCGTGCATCGCACCTTGCCCCTAGTCGCCGGAGCCACGGGACATCGCCGGCCGCCGGACTCGGCCTGACCATTCGATAAGCGCTTGGTCTGAATGCCTTCAGATTAGGCTGCGGCCCAATCGCTCACAAGCGCTCCCTTGCTCGCACAACGGATCTCTGATGGCCGCCTGGAGTGGCGGCCTCATGACAGCAGTGCTGCAAAGAACGGGTTCAACATGCGGCCTTGTGGGTCCGACTGGCGTACATGTGCCGAAAACTCCTTCCAGCGCATACCGTACGCGGCTTCGACATGCCGCCGCTCGACGAATGGGCTTTGGTTAAGCAGAGGAATACCATTCCTCCTATGGGCGAACTCGTTAAACTCTTTTAGAAAATTATCCCACGCAGCCTGGTCGGTGACGGCGTGAATTGGATCGATCGAGAAGATGTCGCCGTCGTGGGAATAGGACAGGATCGAGTTCTGGTCTCGCCTGATGAAATAGGATCCGAGCGGCATGTTGCAGCGAAAGCCGGTCTTCCTGAAGTGCTCTTCGCTGAACTGGACGTAGGCCTTGAGCGCGTCGAGCCACTGGTCGCGCGGGAACGCCCAGAACGTGAACGCGTACTTCGCCGACTCGGGCGTCCTACTGTAGTCGATGGTCTTGTCGGGATTATAGAGCCTCGCCCCTCCGAGAAGATACAGCGCCGTCATCAGCAGCTTGTTGCCGGCCAACCAGGTGGAGAGCGCACCGTTCCTGATCGGCCCGCGCGGGAGACGCCGGTCGATGAAGCGGCCCACCCGGGCCTCGATGTGGTTCCATAGCCGGCGGCGAATAGCGGCGAACGGCCTTGCCAGCAGTCCCGCCCGGTCGATGCGCTTGCGCGATTGGAAGTGCGCTCGCCTGCCAACGGTCCAGCACACCAAGCCCTCCGAGCTGGCTATGATCGCATCCACCTCCTTCTGGGTCAGCCGGCTGATCTGCCGCGGCAGGTAGGTGAACCGGATCGCCTCGAGCGGCTTGATGCGAAAGGTCACCTCGTAGACGACACCGCACAGTCCGTAGCTGGCGCGCATCATTCTCAGAAGCCCGGGATTGCGGGTCTCGGAGGCATCCTGCAGCGTCCCGTCCGGCGCCACCCACTTCATCTCGATCAGGTAGGAGCCGACCTGCCCGAACTCGGCCCCATCGAGCCCGTCCTTGGTGTGGCAGCAGGCGGCGGCACCGAGCGTCATGTTGCCGATTTCGATATTGGTCAGGAACTGCAGCTTCTGCTTGCGCAGTGCTCGCGAGGCCTCCACGAACTGCAAGCCCGTCTCGGCGGTGATCGTCATCTTGTCGCGGTCGATGCGGATGATGCGCTTCATGCCGGACATCTTGATGATGGTGCCGCCGTCCGACGACGCGCACGGCGTGAGCGAATGGTAGCTGCCCATTGCCCGGACCGGACCGGGATATCGGTTGGTGTCCCGCAGGATCGACTGGATCTCGGCGACGGAGCTGGGGGTCACGAGCTGCGCGGGTGTGCTCGTGATGCCGCCGTCGTAATTCCGCACCATGTTAGCCATCGCCAACCACCCCCGACATTACACATGACCTACCCTCAGCCGGGCGCGATATGCAATCACCGCTAGCCGCCCGGCGAGGCAGCAACCTCTAGACTATACCCCATCCGCGCCTGCCGGCCGATGGGGAAAGTTCAGCCGGCTGAGTCTCGACGGCTCGCGACATTTGGTCGGGCGCGTTTGACCCACCGCGCGCCGACGACTAGCCTGGGCTCCTGCGTGTGGGGACGAGACCGGCGCCGTTGCGGCAAACGCGGCATGCTGCGGTGTGTCGGTTCGTGCTGTCCTGGGCAAAAGGGTGCAACGATGTCCCCACGCTCGACTCTTGCGGACCGCGTTGGCCCGTTCCTGAAGAACAGCACCTTCCTCGGCGGCTTGCCCGACGACGCCCTCGACGCCCTCGTGCGCCGGGGGCATATCAAGAGGTACGCCAAGGGCGATGTCGTTTGCCGCCGCAACGAGCCGGGTGACAGCCTCATGCTCGTGCTTGCCGGGCGGCTCAAGATCACCAATGTCAACGCCGACGGCAGGGAGGTGGTGCTCAACTTCCTTGGCGCCGGCGACATCAATGGCGAGATCGCCGTGCTCGACGGCAGGGAGCGCACCGCCAACGCCATCGCCATCGAGGACACAGAAGCCTTTGTCGTCTACAGCCGCGACCTGTTGCCGATCATTACCGCGCACCCGCAGGTCATGCTGGAGATCGCGCAGGTCCTCTGTGAGAAGCTGCGCGCCGCATCCGCCATCATCGAGGACAACACGCTGGAGATGCGAGCCCGCGTGGCCAAAGGTCTGCTCAGGCTCGCCCAGCAACTCGGGCGCACCAGCAAGGACGGCATTCGCCTCGATCTCGGTGTGTCGCAAACTGAGCTCGGCAACTACCTGAGCCTGTCGCGCGCCAACGTCAGCCGCCAGCTCGGCCAGCTCAAGGACGCCAAGGTGCTGCGCATCCAGGGGGCGCAGATCGTCATCGTCGACGAGAAGGGGCTGTCCGAGATCGCCGAGGCTGCTTCTTCCAAGCAGTAGAGCCGATCGAAATGGCCTTGGGCCCGCGTGCAGGAATTTGCCCGGAGCCCAAGGCCTGCTGCCACGATCGGCCTCGAAAGTGAGGTCGCAATTGAACCGCACGTCGAGTCCCGGTGCAGCAGCGCTTGGGGACGGGGCGGCAATTGCGCCGTCCTGACAATAGCGTTTTCAGCTGCCTCAGCGATGCGACTGCGCCACCAATATCAGTGGCTGGAGCAACCATAGCGGTGGTTGTATCCGGGCGCAGTGCTCTACAGCACAGCTGGCATCGGGCTTGTGCGGCGGCGCGGTCAGCTGGCATGCGCCCTCCTCCATTGTGAGCCGGGCAACGCGTGTGGCAATGTGCGCCATCGGAGGGCCGGCCTCAACGAGCCCGCCGAGAGGAAGCGCTATGACTGTGATGCCCCAGCTGCGCAACATCGACCCCGACGACGAGGCGCAATTGCTCGCCACCATCGACCGCTGGGTCGAGAAGGAGGTGGCCCCGATCGCCAAGGAATACGATCACGCCGACCGCTACCCGACCGACACCGTCGAGCAGATGAAGGAGCTGGGCCTGTTCGGCGCCACCATCTCGCCTGAATACGGCGGCCTCGGACTGCCGGCTCGCACCTACGCCAAGATCGTGATGCGCATCTCGCGCGACTGGATGGCGATCACGGGCATCTTCAACTCGCACCTGATGCTGGCGCTGGCGATCGAGAAGTTCGGCACCCAAGCGCAGAAGGACACATGGCTGGCGAAACTCGCAAGCGGCGAGGTGCGCGGCGGCCTCGCACTGACCGAGCCTGACGCCGGCACCGACCTGCAGGCCATTCGCACCACGGCCCGGAGCGACGGTAGCGACTACGTCATCAACGGCACCAAGACCTGGATCTCCAACGGCATCGAGGGCAGCTGCTTTGCCCTGCTGGTAAAGACCGATCCCGAAGCAAACCCCCGCCACAAGGGCATGAGCATGTTCATCGCCCCCAAGCAGAAGGGGTTCACGGTCGGCAAGAAGCTCGAAAAACTCGGCTACAAGTCGATCGATTCCGGCGAGCTGGTATTCGAGGACTACCGCCTCTCCGCCGGCCATCTGATCGGCGACAAGGAGGGCCAGGGCTTCTACCAGGCGACCGGCGGGCTGGAGCTCGGCCGCATCAACGTTGCCGCGCGCGGCGTCGGCGTGGCCGAAGGTGCCCTGGCGCTGGCTACGCAATATGCCCAAGTGCGCAAGACCTTCGGCAAGCCCATCTGCGAGCACCAGGCGATTCAGCTCAAGCTCGGCGAGATGGCCACCAAGGCCCGCGCCGCCCGCCTCCTCACGCTGGACGCCGCCGCCGCCTTCGACCGTGGCGAGCGCTGCGATCTGGAGGCCGGCATGGCCAAGTACTTCGCCTCCGAGGCCGCACTCGAGAACAGCATCGAGTCGCTGCGCATCCACGGCGGCTACGGCTACTCCAAGGAGTTCGACGTGGAGCGGCTCTACCGCGATGCGCCATTGATGTGCATCGGCGAGGGCACCAACGAGATGCAGCGCATCATCATCGCCAGGCAATGGATCAAGCGGAACCCCATCTTATGAAGCCACTTGAAGGTGTTCGCATTCTCACCGTCGAGCAGTTCGGCGCCGGTCCCTACGGCTCGCTGTTTCTCGCCGACCTCGGCGCGGAAGTGATCAAGATCGAGAACGGTCAGACCGGTGGAGATACCGCTCGTCACGTCGGCCCGCGCTTCCTCGGCGAGGCCGACAGCGAGTACTTCCAAAGCATGAACTCCAACAAGAGGAGCATCACGCTCGACCTCAAGAGCGAGGACGGCCGCCAGGCTCTGAGCCGTCTCGCTGCAAAGGCGGACGCGGTGATGAACAATCTGCGTGGCGACCAGCCGGAGAAATTGGGGCTCGATTACAAGAGCCTGAGCGCCGTCAATCCGGCCATCGTCTGCCTGCACATTTCGGCCTATGGCCGCGACAACGAGCGCAAGGCGTGGCCCGGCTATGACTTTTTGATGCAAGCCGAGGCCGGCTTGATGTCGCTCACCGGCGAGCCAGATGGGCCGCCCCAGCGCTTCGGCTCCTCCGTCGTCGACTTCCTCACCGGCATGACCGGCATGGTCGGGCTGCTGGGTTGCATCATGCGCGCGCGCGGCACCGGCAAGGGCTGCGACGTGGACACGTGCCTGTTCGATGTGGCGGTGCACCTGCTGTCCTACCCCGGCACCTGGTACATCAACGGCGGCGACATGCCCTCCCGCCTTCCGCGCGGCTCGCACCAGTCGGTTACCCCAGTCCAGACCGTGCGCACCGAGGATGGCTGGATCTATGTCATGTGCATGAAGGAAAAGTTCTGGGAAACTCTGGCCCAGCGCATCGGCCGGCCAGACCTTATGACCGATCCGAGGTTCGCCACGGCGGCCGCACGGCGCACGAACCGCAACGAGCTGACCCGGGTGCTGGACGAGGCCATGAGCAAGAAGACGACCGCGGAATGGCTCGAGGTGCTGAACGGGCATTTGCCAGTGGCGCCGATCTATGACGTCGCCCAGGCCATCGCCAATCCATTCGTCGCAGCAGTGGATATGGTGCGCCCTGTGCCGCATCCGGCCAAGCTCGACTTCAGGATGTTCGGCAACCCTCTCAAAATAGACGGCCAACGCCTGCAGCAAACGGTCTGCTCGCCGCTCGGCGCCGACAATGCAGAAATCCTCGGACCGGTGCAGCGGCAAGCCGCGGAGTGAGAACGGTGAAGCTCGAGGGCCTCATAGTTATCGACCTGTCGGTGTTCCTGCCCGGTCCCTACTTGACCATGGCACTGGCCGACCACGGCGCCGAGGTGATCAAGGTCGAGCAGCCGGGCGAAGGCGACTCCGCGCGGCACATCGGCCTCTCCGACGGGCCGAGCACGGTGTTCTTCCGCAACGTCAATCGCGGCAAGAAGAGCGTGGTGATCGACCTCAAGTCTCCAACGGGGCGCGAGCAGCTGCTGAAGCTGTGCGACAAGGCCGATGTATTCGTCGAATCGTTCCGGCCGGGCGTCATGCAGCGGCTCGGCATCGACTACGTAACCATTGCCACGCGCAACCCGCGCATCGTCTACTGCTCGATCAGCGCCTTCGGCCAGGATGGCCCCTACCGCGACCGGCCGGCGCACGATCTCGCCACCTTGGCGCTCGCCGGCGCGCTCAGCAACATGGTTGGGCAGGACGGGCAGCCCGCCATGCCGGGCGTTGCCATCGCCGACATCGTCAGCGCCCTCAATGGGCTCTCGGGTGTGCTGATGGCGCTGCTGCGACGGCAGACGACGGGCCTCGGCGACTACGTCGACGTCGCCATGCATCACGCCGCGCTGGCCGCGCTTCCCAACGTGATGGGCGCGGCCATGTCCGGCAGGCCGCAGCCGAACCCGAAGCACGAGCGCTCCACCGGTGGCTCGGCCTTCTATCAAATCTACGAAACCGCCGACCGCCGGCACCTCGTGCTCGGCGCGCAGGAGATCAAGTTCGTCCAGAACCTGCTCGGTAAGCTTGGCCGGGCGGACCTGGTGCCGCTGTGCGAGCGCGGCCCTGGCCCGCATCAGGCGCCGGTGATCGAGTACCTGCGCGGGGTGTTCCGCGAAAAGCCCCTTGCGCACTGGCTTTCCTGGTTCGATGGACTCGACGTGAGCTTCGCGCCCATCAACACCCTGCGCGAGGCGCTCGACGATGCCAACGTGCGGGCGCGCGCGCTGACAGTCAAAGACGAGCGCGGTCGTGAGCACATCGCGCCCGTCGTGCGCTTCCTGCACGAGCCGGCCGAGCCCAACTGGGTCGAGCCCGCGCTGGGCGAGCACAACGCCATCCTCGCCTCCAAAGCGTCTACTACCTGAGGGGCGCCGGCATGCGCAGCACCAGGCAAATCGCACCCCGTCGCACCCGCGCCGACATCGGCCGCACCTACGACGACTTCGTGGTGGGCGACATCTACGAGCACCGGCCTGGGCGCACCATCACGGAGGCCGACAACGTCTGGTTCACGCTGCTGACAATGAACCAGCACCCGCTGCACTTCGATGCCGCCTATGCGGCCGAGACCGAGTTCAAGAAGCCGCTGGTCAACTCATGCCTCACGCTCGCCATCGTCACCGGCATGAGCGTGGCGGACGTGAGCCAGAAGGCCATAGCCAATCTGGGCTGGAGCAAGGTGGAGCTGACCGCGCCGGTGTTCGCCGGCGACACCATCTATGCCGAGAGCGAGGTGCTCTGCAAGCGTCCCTCGGGTAGCCGGCCGGGCCAGGGCCTCGTCACGGTGCGCACGCGCGGACTCAAGGCCGATGGCACCCAGTTCATGGTGTTCGAGCGCACCGTCCTGGTGCCGATGGCAGGCAAAAGCTGATCAATCCTTCCCCCAGTTGACGATGCTCATCAGGTTGCTGTCCTGGTCGGTCCAGACGAGCTGCGATTTGCCGCCGTCCCGCCAGGGCGACACGGCCTTGCGCACGATCGGCGCACCGAAGAATGCGTTGTCCCGCGTGTAGACCGCCCAGCTGATCGGCGCCTGGCAGTGGTCCTCGTCTTGCCTCGTCTCAAACCAGCCGACATTGACCCCGAATTCGTTGGCCATGCCACGGTGCAGCGGCGCTACCTCGAAAGTGTCGAGCTCGAAGTTCACGGCCAGAATGCCGTTCTCGGCGAGGTGGCCGAAGTAGATCTGGAACGCCTGCTTGGTCATGAGATGCATCGGCGGCGAGGCACCGCGGAACGCGTCCAGCACGAGCACGTCGAAGTTCTGAGGGTCGTTGGCCTTGAGATGCCGCTCGAGCACAAGGCGCGCGTCGCCGAGCAACACGTCGACCTTGGCCTTGCTCTCCTTGATGAAGGTGAAGTGCTTGCTGGTCAACTCGAGCACGGCGGGATTGAGCTCGTAGTAGCGCAGGATATCGCCCTCGCGGCCCAGCGTGGCGATCATGCCGGCGCCCATGCCGATGACGCCGATGCGCAGCGGGGTCTGCGGTCCGCCGGCCCGCCGCTTGGCATTGTAAGCCAGCGCCATGCCGAGCCCGCTGTCCCAATCGAAGCCGCAGATCGCCTGCATCCTGCGTTCGGGCGTCTGATATTGGCCGCCCTGGTCGATGCCGGCCTGGAACAGGCTCAGCATGAACTCCTTGGGGTCGTCCTCGTCGGCGCGCACAATCTTGACTACCCCATAGAAGTTGCGAATGCGCTCTACTACCGTGTTGCCCCTCAGCTCGTCTCGTGCGGAAAGGCCGCCGAGGAAATAGAGGGCGGCGATGCACGCGGCCGCTCCGACAGCCCAGCGCATCCTTCCCTCGGCCGCGGTGAGCATTCGCAGCAGGGCCGCGGCGGCGATCGCCACAAGTACGATCGGGTGCTCGAAGAAATCGGAAAAGACGAGCGGCGCGCCGAGCACTATCCCCAAGCCGCCCAGCGCCCCGCCCGCAGCCACGGCGAGATAGAACCTCGGCAAAGCGGCGGGCTGGGGCTGCAGCCTGACCATCTCGCCATGGCAGATCATGCAGCCGGCGAACAAGGTTGCCGCCTGCAGCACGATTTGAATGAACAGGCGAAACGAGGTCTCAGGTACCGGCAGCGCGAGGATCGTTCCCGCCAGCAACAGGAACAACACCCCGAACACGGTACGGTTGTAGGTCTTGGGATAGCCAAAGGTGATCACGAAGGTCAGCAGGTAGCAGCTGAGGGGCACCACCCACAGGAACGGCACCACGGCGGCAAACTGCGTAATCGCGTTGGTGGTGGCGAGCAGCAAGGCCGAGCCCAGCGCCGAGTAGCCGACCCACAGCCAAACCGGATGCCTCGCGGGGGCAACGCGCCACTTCGATTGTATGCCGCCGCCTTCTTCGCCATGCGCACGCGCGAGGGTAAGCCAGGCGCAGACGGCAAACAGCGCCACGTAGAGCACATAGGCCCAGGACCACCAGCGCGTCTGATCGGCGCTCGCGAGCAGCCGCTCAAAAAGGAACGGATAGGACAGCAGCCCCAGGAACGAGCCGATGTTGGAAGCCGCGAAGAAGCGCACCGGATTGAGCGAGGGCTCGATGTGCGCGAGCCAGCGTGACAGCAGCGGTGTGGTCGTAGCGAGCGCGATGTAGGGCACCCCGACGCACACCGTGAGCATGCCCAGAATGCGCCACGTCGGATCGCTGGCGTCGATCGGCTTCCAGCCGTCGGAGGGCGCGATCGGCAGCAGGGCCAGGCTCACGACCAGGATGCCGACCTGCAGCTGCGCCTGCCGCCGGATGGGAAAGGGCAGCGTCAGCGCGTAGGCATACGCATAGCCCACCAGCAGCGCCATCTGGAAGAACAGCATGCACACCAGCCAGGTGGCAGCGCTGCCGCCGAACCATGGCAGGATGAACTTGCCGAGCACGAGCTGTACCTGGAACAGGAGAAAGCCCGCCAGCAGCATGGTGGCGGCGAAAGCAAGCGCAGGGCTGGTGCGGGAGGTCACGGGCATTCCATTTGTCAGATTGCGCCGGCATCCGGCGTTGGAAGTCGAAGCTCGCGGCGAGCGGCGGCTGTCCGCCGCCTCCCCCTTTGGAGTCGTAGTCTTACGGCGCTGGTGATTGCCGCCGGTTGACCACGAGCCCCCTCGTTGAAAAGCATAGATCATGGCCCGGCAACAAGACCATCCTCATCACCAGCTCCACGGACCGCGTGGGCCGCCATGTTGCCATCGAGCTCGCCCGCCGCGGTGCCAAGGTTCTGCTGCATGGACGCGACAGGCCACGCGCGGAAGCGGTGATGGAGGAGATCAGGCGCGGCGGCACCGTGCTGTCTTCTATCCGGCCGATCTCTCATCCCTCGAGCAGGTGCGCGCGCTGGCAGCCGCCGTGCGCAAGGACCAACAGCGGCTCGACCTGCTGATCAACAACGCGGGCATCGGCACGCGCTCGGGCGGCCCGCGGCGGCGCGTCAGTGCCGACGGCCACGAGCTGCGCTTCGCGGTCAACTACCTGTCGGGCTTTCTACTCACGTACCTGCTCCTGCCGCTGCTCGAGGCCAGCACGCCGGCGCGCATCGTCAACGTGGCCTCCGCCGGGCAGAGCCCCATCGATTTCAACGACGTGATGCTCACCAAGCACTACGACGGCGTGCAGGCTTATTGCCAGAGCAAGCTGGCGCAGATCATGTTCACCATCGATCTGGCGCAGGAGCTCAAGGCCAGCAACATCACGGTGAACGCACTGCACCCCGCCACCTACATGGCCACGACCATGGTGCGCGAGGCAGGGGTTTCGCCAGCAAGCACCGTGGAGGAAGGCGCCGAGGCGATCCTCAAGCTCGCTGTCTCGCCCGAGGTGGAAGGCCGCACGGGGCTTTATTTCAACCGCTTGCAGGAAGCGCGTGCGCATTCGCAGGCCTACGACGCCGACGCGCGACACATTGCGGCGGTTGTCTGGTGGCGGACTGTCCCGCGCACGAAAAGGCCGCGCTCATTCAGCGGCGACCCTACGGCGATGTCTCCGCCGTCAGAAACGCGACGATCTCCGTCTTGATGCGCCCGCGATCGAAGTCGTACGTGAGGACGTGATTGCTGCGGTCGCAAACGATCTCCCGCCATTGCCGCGTCCGTGAAACAAGCGATCGGTCGCGGCGAACGAGGCCACGGCATCCTTCGGCGAGGCGAACACCAGGATCGGCACCGTAAGCTGCGGTGCCTTGTCGCGAGCGATCCGGGCCAGCTCCGCCAGCTGCAGAAATGCCCGCAGGGAAACCAGGTAGGAGCCGGTCTCGTACTCCTTGTAGCCGACTGGATCGGAGATCTGCCCTTTCTGCACCTTCGGCATGACGGGCAATATCCATTTGATCCAGTTGGTCAATCGCGTTGTCCACTCGCCGCCCACGCGAGCGAGATGTAAGGCGCAATCATCACCACCCGGCTGAGGTCGTGCTCGGCAGCGCCGATAGTAGCGAGTGTGCCACCCATCGACGTGCCCACCAGCGCGGGCGGCTTGCCGCTCAAACGCCGCTCCTCGCGGATGAGGCTGCCAAGCCAATCGCGCGTAGGCGGTCGCAGAGTAGCGTCCCCGGCAATACGCGAATGACGTGCTGGTTTGGCCCGGCAAGGCTGGCACCACCACGCGGAAGCCTTGGCTCGCAAGCGCCTCGGCCATGCGAGCGAAAATCCCGTGGCGTGCCTCCGAATCCGTGCAGCAGTATCGCTGTCGATCGAGCAGGACCGGCCGTGGGCGACAGGACCTGCGTGGACCGAAGCCAAGGGTCCTTCCTGGAGGAAGTGGCCCACTCGTACCAAGCGAACAGGAAGATTGCGGCGTTGACCGCTACCAGTCCGAGCAACAGACGACGCGACTAGCGGTCAGCCAACTGTCCGCCATGTCACACCGTCCCTCGTCGTCTGGTCGACTTCCGACCCTGGGTCCCGGATATTCCGTGCCCGAAGACAGATGTCGGACGGCCCCTTCGTCCGGTCAAGTCAGGCATGCGAGGCAGGACTTGACGGGCACTGCGGCGCGGGCGCCTAGTCTGGTGCCGATCCGGCCTTGCGACTATGCTTGCCGCTCTGGAAATCCGAGGCAATTCCCGTGCAATCCACGCTCCGCTCCTTCGATCTCGCCCACCTCGCCCATGTCGAGCTGTTCACCCCCAAGCCCGAGGAAATCCTTACGCTTCTTCGTCGACGTGTTCGGCATGACCGAGAGTGGCCGCCAAGGCCAATCGGTCTACCTGCGCGGCTGGGACGACTACGAGCGCCACTACGCTGAAACTCACCGAGGCCAAGGTCGCGGGCCTCGGCCACTTCGCCTACCGTGCCAGCAGCCCGGAAGCGCTCGAGCGGCGCGCCGGCATCATCGAGAAGGCGGGCTCCGGCAAGGGCTGGACCAAGGGCGATCTCGGCCACGGGCCGGCCTATGCCTTCACCACGCCCGACGGTCACCCGATGGAGATCTACTACGAGACCGAGTGGTACAAGGCGCCGCCGGAGCTCAAGCCCGCGCTCAAGAACCAGGCCCAGCGCTTCCCCGCCCGCGGCGCCAATGTCCGCCGCCTCGATCACATGAACCTGCTGTGCTCGGACGTTCGCGAGCTGCGCCTGTTCATGGAGAACGTGATGGGCTTGCGGACCACCGAGATGATCGTGCTCGACAGCGGCAAAGAGGCCGGCGCCTGGGTCACCACCAACAACAAGAGCTACGACCTCGCCTTCACGCTCGACCACTACGGTGCCAAGGGGCGCTTCCACCACGTCACCTACGCCATCGATAGCCGTGAGGAGATCCTGCGCGCCGCCGACATCTTCCTGGAGGCCGGCGTGCCGATCGAGACCGGCCCGCACAAGCACGCCATCCAGCAGACCTTCTTCCTCTACGTCTACGAGCCCGGCGGCAACCGCGTCGAGGTTGCCAATGCCGGCGCGCGCCTGGTGCTGGCGCCCGACTGGCAGCCCGTGGTGTGGACCGAGGCCGAGCGCAAGAAGGGCCAGGCCTGGGGACTCAAGACGGTGGAGAGCTTCCACACCGGCGGCACGCCCCCGATCGAGCAGTACACCGGCCCGCGGACGAAGTAGGCGCAGCGGCAGGTGCGCCGCATCCCGACCTTACGGCTCCCAGCCGCTGCTGCCGTAGGGCCGCGTGATGATCTCCAAGAGGTGCCCGTTGGGGTCTTCGAAATAGATCCCCCGTCCGCCATCGTGACGGTTGATCTCACCCTCCTTGGTCTGCCCGGGGTCGGCCCAGTAGGTAATCCCCTGTTGCCGGATGCGATTGAATATCTCGTCGAACTCCATCTCGCTAACGAGAAAGGCAAAGTGACGGGACAAGATCTCGCCTTCCCTGTCCATGAAGTCGAGGTTGACGCTGTTCGCGGTCGCCACGACCTGAAACGGACCCCACTTCCTCGGCGATGGCAGCCCGAGGATGTTTGCGAGAAAGGCCGCCGATGCTTTGCTGTCCTTCGACCAGACGATCGTATGATTGAACTCTACGGCCATCGCACAAACCTCATTTGGAGGCGACTAGAGGAGCCGAGCATCCACACACGAGTTCCTTCGATCCCGAAATCCCTAACCCCAGAACCTGACTAGCTGCGGTAGTCCGCGTTGATCGAGATGTAGTCGTGGGTGAGGTCGCAGGTCCACACGGTGGCCTTGCCCGCGCCTAGCCCCAGGTCCACCCGGATCGCGATCTCGCGGCCCTCCATGTAGGCGGCGACCTTCTGCTCGTCGTAGGTGGGCGCCCGCCCGCCGTCCTTGGCCACCTGGATGTCGCCGTAGGTGATCGATAGCCGGTCGCGGTCGGCGGCCTCGCCAGCCTTGCCAACCGCCATCACTACGCGGCCCCAATTGGGATCGCCGCCAGCAACCGCGGTCTTCACCAGCGGCGAATTGGCGATCGAGAAGCCGATGCGGCGCGCTGCGGCATCGTTCTCGGCGCCCGTCGACGTCGATCCTGATCAGCTTGGTCAGGCCCTCGCCGTCCTTCACCACCCACAGGGCGAGCTCGTGCATCAGGTCGTGCAGGGCGGCGGCGAACTTGCGCCCGTCCGGGCTCGACGCAGATGAGATGGCAGGCGCCCCGCGCGACTTCGCGACGCCGGTGGCGAACAGCAGCACCGTGTCGCTGGTCGAGGTATCGCTGTCGATGGTGATCGTATTGAAGGTCGTGTCCGCGCAGGCAGCCAGCATCTCCTGCAGCACGCGCTTGTCGACCGCCGCATCGGTGAATATGAACGACAGCATGGTCGCCAGATCCGGCGCGATCATGCCGGCACCCTTGGCGAAGCCGTTGATGATCACGTCGGTGTTGCCGAGCCTCACTGTACGCGTCGCCAGCTTCGGGAACGTGTCTGTGGTCATGATGGCCTTGGCGGCGTCATGCCAAGCCTCGGGCTTGGCCGACTTGGCCAGGCCCCCCAGCAGATGCGCGAACTTGGCCGCATCGAGCGGTTCGCCGATGACGCCCGTCGAGGCCACGTAGACCTCGTCTGGCGCGCAGCCCACGGCTGCAGCGGCGGCTTCGGCCGTCATGCGCGTGGCGTCGGCACCTTTCTTGCCGGTGAAGGCGTTGGCGTTGCCGGAATTAACCACCAGCGCACGGCCCACGCCCTTGCCGAGGCTGCTGCGGCACCACAGCACCGGCGCCGAGCAGGTCTTGGACTTGGTGAGCATGCCGGCAACGACGGTGCCGGGATCGAGCACCGCCATCATCAGGTCGGTCCGGTTGGCGTAGCGGATGCCGGCCTCGCAGGCTGCGAGCCGCACGCCCGGTACTACCGGCACGTCGGGAAGGCGCGCCGGCGCGAACGGTGACGGCCGCACCGTCGATTTGGCCATGGCTATGCTCCTGCCGCGGGGGTTTCGCTCGATGTACGCGAAGAGCGCTCCGCTTCTCAAGTCCACCCGTATTCTGAGGGGTGACCGCCATCTTGCCAAATTTTCATGTGGCAAATGGGTTGACCTGCGCAGAGCCTGCAGGCGGGCATCCTTCGTTGACAACAATGGCACCGGTCCTTATGTCAGCATGGGCCGGCGGGAGTAGCCAGTTGCGGGCCCTTCCTCGCTGCTTCCACACACTTTTCTGCGATGCGATGACGGTTGCAAGCCCAGTACCAGTACCTGTCGCAGGGCGCGGCCGGCAGTGCAGCTAAAAGCGCAATAGGGACGTGGTCATATGCTGTCTTTCAGCGCACTTGCAGCCAAGGTTTTCGGGTCCGCCAACGATCGCAAAATCAAGTCCTATCGCCCGACCGCCGAGCTGATCAACGCGCTCGAGCCGGAGCTCGAGCAGCTCTCCGACGCCGATCTCAAGGCGCGTACGGAGATGTTTCGCAAGCAGCTCGCCGAAGGCACCGAGCTCAAGGATCTGCTGGTTCCGGCGTTCGCGACCGTGCGCGAGGCTGCCAGGCGCACGCTCGGCCAGCGGCATTTCGACGTGCAGCTGGTCGGCGGCGTAGTGCTGCACGAGGGCAAGATCGCCGAGATGAAGACGGGCGAGGGTAAGACGCTGGTCGCCACGCTCCCCGTCTATCTCAACGCCCTGACGCAGCGCGGCGTGCACGTGGTCACGGTCAACGACTATCTCGCCAAGCGCGATGCCGAATGGATGGGCCGCATCTACAAGTTCCTGGGTCTAACGGTCGGCTGCATCGAGCACGAGCTCGACGACGATCAACGGCGCGCCCAGTACGCGTGCGACGTCACCTACGCCACCAACAACGAGCTGGGCTTCGACTACCTGCGCGACAACATGAAGATGAGCGCCGCCGAGATGGTGCAGCGCGGCCATGCCTACGCCATCGTCGACGAGGTGGATTCGATCCTGATCGACGAGGCGCGCACGCCGCTGATCATCTCTGGACCGGTCGAGGATCGCGCCGAGCTCTACAATGCCATCGACGAGCTGATGAAGGGCTTGGTGGCGGAGAACGACAAGATCGAAAAAGAGATCGAGAAGGCCCACGGCAAGGAACAGGCGAAAGAGCTGCTCAAGACCGCTGGGCTGGTCGAGCTCGACGAGAAGCAGAAGCAGGTGTCCTTCACCGAGGCCGGCAACGAGCGTCTGGAGGCCCTGCTGGGCGAGCGCGACCTGCTGAAAGGCGGCTCACTCTATGACATCGAGAGCGTCACTGTGGTCCACCACGCCAATCAGGCGCTCAAGGCCCACAAGCTGTTCCTGCGCGACCGCGATTACATCGTGAAGGGCGGCGAGGTCATCATCATCGACGAGTTCACCGGCCGCATGATGCACGGCCGGCGCTATTCGGATGGTCTGCATCAGGCGTTGGAGGCCAAAGAGCACGTCTCCATCCAGCCCGAGAACCAGACGCTCGCCTCCATAACCTTCCAGAACTACTTCCGCCTGTATGAGAAGCTGGCGGGCATGACGGGAACGGCGGTCACCGAGGCCAACGAGTTCCTCGACATCTACAAGCTCGACGTGCTCGAGGTGCCGACCAACATGCCGGTCGACCGCACCGACGAGCACGACGAGGTCTACCGCACGGTCAAGGAGAAGGGGCGCGCGATCGTGGCGGAGATCGCCGATTGCCGCCGGCGCGGTCAGCCTGTGCTGGTCGGCACCACGTCGATCGAGAAGTCCGAGCAGCTCTCGGCGCTGCTCAAGGATCGCAAGTACATCCGAGAGCTTGGCCAGTACATCAAGAAGCACGCCGATGCGCTCAAAGACGGCAAGGAGGACGAGATCAAGAAGCACCTGACGGATGTCGCGGGCTATCTCGAAGACCTGGGCCGCAAGAACAGCGGCGATCCTGTGCCGCATCAGGTTCTCAACGCGCGCTACCACGAGCAGGAAGCGCACATCATCGCCCAGGCCGGCGTTCCCGCCGGCGTCACCATTGCCACCAACATGGCCGGCCGCGGCACCGACATTCAGCTCGGCGGCAATGCTCGCTATCGGCTTGTGGATTGGCTCAAGGAGCAGACCTCCGCCAACGGCCAGGGGACCGGCGGCATGGTCCCTCCCTACCTCATCGAGCGTATCGACGATGCCCTGCGCGACGGCGACGAATGGATCGACAAGCGTTTGGTGGAGCACATCGACGGCCTGCTCGAGAAATCGCTGGGCGCATGGACCGCCGAGCAATCCAAGGCCGGCCGCGAACCGCAGCAGCGTGACATCGACAGGAAGCGCGAGGAATTGCGCGCCGAGTTGACCGATCCCACCAGGAAGGCGCAATTGCGCGCTGAAGTCGCGCGTGAGTTCGCCAGCCGAGCGGATGGCGGGCGCACCGACGCGAAATCGACGCCCACCGACGATCGCCTGCTGGGCTGGATCGGCGACCAGCTGCGCAACGACAACGGCCAGGAATGGCTGGGTGCCGGCACTCCCCAGTGGGCAGCGGCAGCGGCGGACCATCCCTCGCGCCGCGCCAGGGTCGAAGCCTTGCGCGGCTGGATCGTGCAGGAGGTCCAGGCTGGCCGTTCGCCAGACGCCGCCCTGGTCGCGACCAAGCTCGCCGAGATCACGGCCAAGATCGCCGCGACCGACAAGCAGGTCGCCGAGGTGCTGGCCGATGTGGCCGAGAAGAAGAAGAAAGCGCTGGAAGCCGGTGGCCTCTACGTGATCGGCACCGAGCGCCACGAGAGCCGGCGCATCGACAACCAGCTGCGTGGCCGCTCGGGCCGCCAGGGCGACCCCGGCCGTTCCAAGTTCTACCTCTCCCTCGAAGACGACCTGATGCGCATCTTCGGCTCGGACCGCATGGACGGCGTGCTGCAGAAGCTGGGCCTGCAGGAAGGCGAGGCCATCACGCATCCCTGGATCAACAAGGCACTCGAGAAGGCGCAGCAGAAGGTCGAGGCCCGCAACTTCGACTCCCGCAAGTACGTGCTCAAGTACGACGACGTGATGAACGATCAGCGCAAGGTCATCTTCGAGCAGCGCATCGACATGATGGGCCACGAGGATGTCAGCGAGACCGTGTCCGACATGCGCTCGCAGGTCGTCAACGAGCTGGTGGCGCAGTGCATCCCGCCCAATGCCTATGCCGAGCAGTGGGATACCGCCACGCTCCAGAGCGAGGTGGAGCGCATCTTCGACATCAAGGCGCCGGTCAAAGACTGGGCGGCGGAGGAAGGCATCGCCGACCAGGAGATCAGCGAGCGGCTGCTGAAGCTGATCGAGGAGAAGGCCCAGCAGAAAGAGGCCGAGTTCGGCTCGGAAGCTATGCGGCAGATCGAGAAGATGGTGCTGCTGCAGACCCTCGATCACCACTGGCGCGAGCACCTGGTCATGCTCGAGCATCTGCGCAGCGTCATCGGCTTCCGCAGCTACGGCCAGCGTGACCCGCTCAACGAGTACAAATCGGAAAGCTTCCAGCTGTTCGAGACCATGCTCGTCGAGATGCGGGAAGAGGTTACCGGCCGGCTCATGCATCTGCACAGAATGCCGGATGATGAGCAGGAGCTGTTTCAGCCGGTCGAGCTGCCGCCGATGCAGGCCCATCACCCCGACCCGTTCACGGGACAAGACGAGTTCGCCATGGCCGATGCAGTGCTGGCGGCCGGAGATGGCCCGGACCGTCCGCAAGGGCGCCGCGCGCCGCTGCAGTCGCGCCGCGCCGCTACCAGCCTCAATCCGAAAGACCCCTCCACATGGGGCAAAGTGGCGCGCAACGCGGCCTGTCCGTGCGGCTCGGGTAGGAAATACAAGCATTGCCACGGCAAGCACGACTGATGCTTGCCGGGCACGCCGGCAGCCGGACACTGGCCGAACGAGCGCTATTTGCCCGAACTCTGCGCTATGTGCGAACTCGACATGCTTCGCACGCTGGTCTTAAATGCAATTTGGCGAATTGGCGTGGGGCGCCGCTAGCATGCCGTCGCATCTAACCTCACCATAGCGGTGCTCGCACCTTGAGAATACTCGGGATCGCAGCCAAAACCCACGACAGCGGTGTTGCCTTTCTGAAGGCGGGCCAGCCCGAGCTGGTGCTCGAGGAGGAGCGCTTCAATCGCAGCAAGAAGACCAAGAAATTCCCGAAGCTCGCCCTGGCTGCAGGCTTGCAGGAGCTGGGTATTGCCCTAGCCGACATAGACGTCATGACCACGCCGTGGGACGAGCGGCTTCTGCGCAAGTCGTTCGCCTCGATCGTGCTGCGCCGCTTCCCGCTGAGCCTCAGCCTCGCGCATCCGCGCTCGCATGCTTCGCAGCAGAACCAGATCGTCCTGCTCAAGTACTACCTGGCCCGCGATATCCGGAAGTTCTTCGGGGACGTGCGCGTGCCGCCCATTGTCTGTGTCGCGCATCACAATGCCCATGCGGCCATGTTCTTTGCCTCGCCGTTCGAGGAAGCCCTCGTGCTGGTGATGGACGGCTACGGCGACGACTGCTCGAGCAGCGCGCACATCGGGCGGGGTAACCGGCTCGAGCGCACGTGGTCGACCGGCATCATCAACTCTGCCGGCCTCGTCTACACGTTCGTCACCGAGTATCTCGGTTTTGCCGGCTTCGGCGACGAAGGCAAGGTGATGGCGCTCGCCGCGTTCGGCGAGGACACCTTCGTCGAGCGCTTCCGGGACGTGATCAGGCCGACGCCGGACGGCAGCTATGCCGTCAACATGGCCTACTTCAGCTACGACATGTTCGGCCAGCTGCGCCCCTTCAAACGCAAGTTCATCGACACGTTCGGACCGCCGCGAGCCCAGGGCGAGCCGCTGACCGACCGCCATCGCGACATCGCATTCGCGCTGCAGACGGTCACCGAGGAGATCGTCCTGCATCTGGTGCGCGGGCTCATCAAGAAACATGGCCTGCGCAACTTGTGCATGACCGGAGGCGTGGCGCTCAATTGTGTCGCCAACGCCAAGATTCTGGAGCACACGGACGTGAAGCGGCTGTGGGTGCCGCCATGCGCGTCAGATACCGGCGCGCCGCTCGGCAGCGCCTTGTGGCACTACCACCAGACCCTCGGCAATCGGCGCGGCTACGAGTTGCAGCACGCCTTCTATGGCAAGGCTTACGACGACCGCGAGATCGTCGAGGCCCTGGAAGGGGCCGGCCTGCGCTACCGCCGCCTCCCTCAGGAGCAGCTGCTGACCCGAGTCGCGCGGGATCTGGCCGACGGCAAGATCGTCGGGTGGTTCCAGGGCCGCTTCGAGATGGGGCCGCGGGCGCTCGGCAATCGCTCCATCCTCGCCGATCCCCGCCGTCCCGAGATGCGCGATCTGCTCAACGCCAAGGTCAAGAAGCGCGAATCCTTCCGTCCCTTTGCGCCCGCGGTCCTGGTGGAGCGGGCAGCCGAATTCTTCGAGATCGATCAGCCCGATCCATTCATGACGCTGGCGCCGCGGGCGCGCCCCGAAAGCCGCCAGCGCATTCCGGCCGCCATACACGTCGACGGTACCGGCCGCATCCAGACGGTCGAGCGGTCGACCAATCCGCGCTATTACGGCCTGATCGAAGAGTTCGGCCGCCTGACCGGCGTTCCCGTGTTGCTCAACACCAGTTTCAACCGGACCGAGCCGATTGTCGCTTCGCCTGCGGACGCCGTCGGCTGCTACCTGCGCACGGGAATGGACGTCTTGGTGCTCGGCGATTTCTATACGTCCGACCGTGGCTCAGGCTCGCCCGAGCGCGCCGCCGACCGCACCCAGCCTGTGCCGGCGCGCGATGCTGCCGCCGTGGTCTACTCCGCGCGGGCGACGCCCGGCTAGCCGCATCCCCACCCGCGGCCCCGCGTCCGTTGACACGCCCTGCCGCGACAGACAAGAGTGCGCTGCACGGCATGATCGAAGGCGCCCGCGCATGGTTGAACTGACGCTGCCCCGCAACTCCCGCATCAAGACAGGCAAGACTTGGAACAAGCCGCAGTCGCGGCGTGGCTGGCACGAGTTGCGCATCTATCGGTGGAACCCGGACGACGGGCAGAACCCGCGCATGGACACCTACTGGGTCGAGCGAGCTACCTGCGGGCCCATGGTTCTCGACGCCCTGATCAAGATCAAGAACGAGATCGATCCCACCCTCACCTTCCGCCGCTCCTGCCGCGAGGGCATCTGCGGGTCCTGCTCAATGAACATCGACGGGACCAACGGACTAGCCTGCCTCATTGGGCTCGATGAGGTGAAAGGGCGGGTGGCGATCTATCCGTTGCCGCACTTGCGTGTGGTGAAAGACCTGGTGCCGGACCTCACCAATTTCTACGCTCAGTTGCAGTCGGTCGAGCCGTGGCTCAAGACCGCCACGGCGACGCCCCCGCATGAGCGACGGCAGAACGTCGAGGAGCGCAACAAGCTCGACGGCCTCTACGAGTGCATTCTCTGTGCGTGCTGCTCCACCTCCTGCCCCAGCTATTGGTGGAACGACGACCGCTATTTGGGGCCTGCCGTTTTGCTGCAGGCCTATCGCTGGTTAAGCGACAGCCGCGACGAGGCGGCCGGCGAGCGTTTGGACAACTTGGAAGACCCCTTCCGCCTTTACCGCTGCCACACGATCATGAATTGCGCCAAGGCATGTCCTAAAGGCCTAAATCCGGCCAAGGCAATTGCCGAAATCAAAAAACTGATGGTCGAACGGCGGCTTTGATCGAGCCAGGGCGCTGCCGCAGCTGCAAAAGACAAGGCCGGAGACGCAATCGCGGTCTCCGGCCTCGCCGTCAGAAGACTGCTATCGGATGATGGTCCGCTGCTCTGCCCTGGTGCCCAGCCGGGGCCGGCGCCAGACCATCATGCCGATTAGCGGCGGCGCTTCGCAGCGCGCTTCTTGGAAGCGACCTTCTTCATCGGCTTCTTCTTCGCCGCCTTCTTCTTCATTGCTGCCTTAGCCATCGTATGTCCCTCTATATCTCTCTCTTGTTCGAATCAGTTCGAACAAATGCATCATGAGCAAGCGCTCGTATTTTGTTGACATCTAACGGATAATTGGTGTCGCGAAATGCGCAGTTTGCTGAGCGAGTGTGGCGACGAGTCCACAAATCTGCGAGTTTTCCTGCGCTTGGCGACCCTTGCGCGCGGGGTGCGCACAGAATTCATCCGGGCCGATCTCAATTCTACTCGCCGGCCGATTGCACGAGGTTCCCAAAAAAGCTTCGGCCGGACACCGCACCAGCGGCGATCCGGCCGAGCTTGTTGCCGAACAAGTGTCCGCCAGCTTAGGCGGCGCGGCGACGGCGAGCCTTGGCTTTGCGAGCGGCCGGGCGGGCGCGCTTCGTCTTGCGACGGGCGCTAACTGCACGCACGGTACGCTTGGCCTTCGCCTTGCGGGCGGGCTTCGCCTTCTTCTTCATAATCCTTGCCATTGCTTTCTCTCTTTCTCTTTCCCAGTTTAGTCATTGCCCAAAACGCACGAATCACAAGGACTTGCGACGCGTCAAAGTGTGAGACAAATATTAAACCGGTATTAATTGCGTAGTCTTGCTTTCATCTTCGCACCATAGTGATAATCACAAAACGCTACAGGA
Organism: uncultured Alphaproteobacteria bacterium; assembly: GCA_963832445.1. Lineage (GTDB taxonomy): Bacteria > Pseudomonadota > Alphaproteobacteria > Rhizobiales > Hyphomicrobiaceae > AWTP1-13. The sequence continues at coordinate 323,490 of CAWHUM010000014.1, read as the reverse complement.
TGTTTCTAATCACTGCCCGTGCGATCCACGACAAACTCAAACACGTCCGGCACAGCGCGCTGCTGACGCGCGCAGCGTGCGGGCGCCTGCGCCTGCGTCATCGCAACAAAGTTGCGCGAACGCACAATTGCTCTACATTTACGGCTGAAGCCGAGACGAATGACGGGCTGATCAGTCGGAAAAGCACAATGGCCAATCTGGACGTTTCGCGTGCTCCGGCGCGCGAGACCAAAATCAAGCTGCACGGGCCGGATGCCTTCGAAGGCATGCGCAAGGCCGGCCAGCTGGCTGCGCGGGCGCTCGACATGCTGGTCGAGCACGTGAAGCCCGGCGTCGCCACCGAACATCTCGACGATCTGGTCGTCGAGTTCGCGCTGGCCCATGGCGCGATCCCCGCTCCCCTCAACTACCGGGGTTTCCCGAAGGCCATCTGCACGTCTATCAACCACGTGGTTTGCCATGGCATTCCCAACGCGAAGCCCTTGAAAGAGGGCGATATCGTCAATATCGACGTGACGCTCATTCTCGAGGGCTGGCACGGCGACACCAGCCGCATGTACGCGGTGGGCCAAATCTCGCGGCGCGCCGAACGGCTGATCGATGTCACCTACGATGCGCTGATGCGTGGGATTGCGGTGGTCAAGCCTGGCCACACCACTGGGCACATCGGTGCGGCGATCCAGAAGTACGCCGAGGGCGAGCGATGCAGCGTGGTACGCGACTTCTGCGGCCATGGCCTAGGCCGCGTCTTCCACGATAGGCCCAATATTCTGCACTATGGCGAGCCCGGCGACGGCGTGGTGCTCGAGCCCGGAATGTTCTTCACCATCGAGCCGATGATCAACCTCGGCAAGTCGCATGTGAAGATCCTGACCGACGGCTGGACGGCGGTCACGCGCGATCGCGAGCTCTCGGCGCAGTTCGAGCATACGGTCGGCGTTACGGAAGCGGGTTGCGAGGTGTTCACCCGCTCGCCTGGCGGCCTGCCGCGGCCATCCTATCAGCTGGCCTGAACAGCGGTTGACCCCGGGTATGCACATGGTCGGGGGGCTGAAGGACCGGAGCTCTAGCGTCCTCCCCGCGCAAGGATCGCTGCTGCCCGAAGAGGACCAGCGCACAGGTCACCGCCAACGCCTCAGGGATCGCTTTGCCAGCGGCGGGGCGGAGGCGCTGCCCGACTACGAGCTGCTCGAGCTGGTGCTGTTCAGCGCCATCCCCCGCCGGGATACCAAGCCTCTGGCCAAGCGACTGCTGGCGCGCTTTGGCTCCTTCGCCGAGGTGGTCAATGCCCCGCCGGAGCGGCTCAAGGAGGTCAAGGGCGTGGGCGATGCCGCCGTCCTCCAGCTCAAGCTCGTCCGCGCCGGCGCCCTGCGGCTGATGCAGGGGGGGATCATGCAGCGCCCCGTTCTGGCCTCGTGGACCGCCGTGCTCGACTACTGCCGGGCCGCCATGGGTTTCGAGGCGCGAGAGCAGTTCCGTATCTTGTTCCTGGACAAGAAGAATTCGGCTTATTGCGGACGAAGTGCAGCAAGAGGGCACCGTCGACCACACGCCCGTATATGTGCGAGAAGTGGTGAAAAGGGCGCTGGAACTCTCTGCCAGCGCCATCATTCTGGTCCACAATCACCCTTCGGGCGACCCCACTCCCTCCCGGGCCGACATCGGTATGACCCGGCAGATTGTTGAGGCCGCAAAGCCACTGGGGGTGGTGGTCCACGACCACATCATTGTGGGAAAGCAGGGTCACGCCAGCATGAAGGGCCTCAAGCTGCTGTGAAGGGCGCTGGGTAAACAGGTTGACCGCCGCATTGCCGGGGCTTTATAGGCTTCCCATATCTTGGTTCGGGGTTCGTTCCCACCGCTCGCCGCCGCCTAAGCTCTCACAAATGATCCAGAACAAGCATCGCAAGGTCATCATCCTGGGCTCGGGTCCTGCTGGCTACACGGCTGCTATCTATGCGGCTCGTGCAATGCTCAAGCCGACCGTCATTCAGGGCAATCAGCCCGGCGGACAGATGACGATCACCACCGACGTCGAGAACTACCCGGGGTTCGCGGAGGTCGTGCAGGGCCCCTGGCTGATGGAGCAAATGCGGGCTCAGGCCGAGCACGTCGGCACCGAGTTCATCATGGACCATATCGTCAGGGTAGACCTCGCCCGGCGACCGTTCCGGCTCGAGGGCGACTTGGGTGACACCTACACCTGCGATGCCCTAATCATAGCAACCGGCGCTCAGGCCCGCTGGCTGGGCCTCGCTTCCGAGGAGAAGTTCAAGGGCCACGGTGTGTCGGCATGCGCCACCTGCGATGGCTTCTTCTACAAGGGCAAGCGGGTCGTGGTGGTGGGCGGCGGCAACACCGCGGTCGAGGAGGCATTGTTCCTGACCAACTTCGCGAGCAAGGTCACGATCGTGCATCGGCGCGATGCGTTCCGTGCCGAGAAGATCATGCAGGAGCGGTTGTTCAAGAACCCCAAGATCGAGGTGGTCTGGAACTCTGTGCTCGAGAAGGTGTCGGGTACGGAAGATCCAAAAGCGGTAACGGGCGTCACGCTGCGCGATGTGACGACCGGAGAGACCTTTACGCGTGATGCCGAGGGTGTGTTCATAGCTATCGGCCACCAGCCGGCTACCGAGCTGTTCAAGGGCCAGTTGGACAGCAAGCCGTCCGGCTATCTGATCACGGAGCCCGATTCGACGCGAACTTCGATCCCAGGGGTGTTCGCCGCCGGCGATGTCAAGGACGAAGTGTTTCGCCAGGCCGTGACCGCCGCCGGCATGGGCTGCATGGCCGCCCTGGAGGCAGAACGTTACCTTGCCAGCCTGGAAAATCTCGCAAAGGCGGCCGAATAGGGGTATTAGAACGGTCGTTTTTGACTGTCCGTCACAAGAACCATCCATGGACTGGGACAAGCTTCGCATCTTTCATGCCGCCGCCGAGGCCGGCAGCTTCACCCACGCGGGTGAAGCCTTGCGCATGAGTCGAGTCGGCCGTGAGCCGGCAGGTCTCTGCGCTGGAGAAGGAGCTCAAGATATCGCTGTTCCACCGGCATGCGCGCGGGCTCGTTCTCACCGAGCAGGGCGAGATGCTGTTCTCGACCGCCAGCGAGATCATGGGCAAGCTGTCGACGGCGGAGACCTTGCTCACCGACACCACCACCAAGCCTTCGGGCGATCTCAGGGTAACCGCGCCGATCGGCCTGGGCACGGTCTGGATCACACAGCGCCTGCGCGAGTTCTTCGAACTGTATCCTGATATTCGCATCGAGCTGGTGCTGAGCGACGAACAGATCGCCATCGCCATGCGCGCAGCCGACGTGGCGATCTGGACCAGCGAGCCGCAACAGGGCGACCTCATCAGGCGGCCTCTGTTCACGATGAAGATGCACGCCTACGCCTCGGCGCAATACATCCGCCGCAACGGCGCGCCGCGCACCATCGACGACCTGGACGATCATCCCATCATATCCTACAGCGGCACGCCGGCCCCGCATCTGAGTGCAATCCGTTGGCTGGAGATTGCAGGGCTTGATGGCAGGCCGCCGCGCAAGCCGGCGTTCGCGGCCAACAGCGTGCTGGCGATGAAGTACGCGATCCAGGCCGGTATCGGCGTCGGGCTCATTCCCGACTACCTGACCGGCGACGAGAGCGAGTTGGTGCCGGTGCTGGAGGAAGCCAAGCTGCCGACGCTGCCTGTGTTCTTTGCATATCCCGAAGAGCTGAAGAGCGCCAAGAAGGTGCAGGTTTTCCGCGATTTCCTGATCGCCAAGGCGCGTCAGTGGAAATTTTGAGCATGGCTCGGCCCAACAAGCCATGCACTCAAGCATGGCTCGCTTGCGGGTGCCCCACTACCCAAGCCCAGTTGTCGCGATGACATTTAAGCGGCTGTGACGGACAGCTACTGAAGGCTGGTACCCTCCCTTGGATGCCTTCAGCCGCTCTCAAAAAAGAGCGGTCGGACGACTGAAAGTGCCGGGCCTCGCGCCCGGCTTTTTTTCGCTTACCGACGATTTGCTGTCGGCCCTCCGTCACGGTATCAGAGACGCCTATCGCCCGGACAAGGACTGCGTGCAATGCCCCAATCGGCGCCAAGAACGCTCTACGACAAGATCTTCGACGACCATGTCGTCACCCGCCTGCCCGACGGCACTTGCATTCTCTATATCGACCGTCACCTCGTGCACGAGGTGACGAGCCCCCAGGCGTTCGAGGGCCTCAAGCTGGCTGGGCGCAAGGTCAGGGCGCCCGAGAAGACGCTGGCCGTGGTCGACCACAACATCGCCACCAGCCCCGACCGCCACCTGGGCATCAAGGACGAGGAGAGCCGCATCCAGGTCGAGACCCTGGCGCAGAACGCCAAGGAATTCGGCATCGAGTACTACAACGAGCTCGACGTGCGGCAGGGCATCGTGCACGTCATCGGGCCCGAGCAGGGCTTCACGCTGCCTGGCACCACCATCGTTTGCGGCGACAGCCACACCTCCACCCATGGCGCCTTCGGTGCTCTGGCCATGGGGATAGGCACGAGCGAAGTGGAGCACGTGCTGGCGACGCAGACGCTCACCCAGAAGAAGGCCAAGAACATGCGCGTCACCGTCGACGGCAAACTGCCGGACGGTGTGACTGCCAAGGACATCATCCTTTCGATTATCGGCGAGATCGGCACTGCCGGCGGCACTGGCCATGTCATCGAGTATGCGGGCGAGGCCATTCGCGCCCTCTCCATGGAGGGCCGCATGACGGTGTGCAACATGTCGATCGAGGGCGGCGCGCGGGCCGGCATGGTCGCGCCCGACGAGAAGACCTACGCCTACATCAAGGGCCGGCCCAAGGCGCCAAAGGGCGCCGCCTGGGACATGGCGATGAAGTATTGGGAGACGCTGCGCTCAGACGAGGGCGCAATCTTCGATCGCGAGGTGAAGCTCGACGCCGCCCGGCTGCCGCCTATCGTGACGTGGGGTACCTCGCCCGAGGACGTGGTGTCGATCGAGGGCAGTGTGCCCGATCCCGAGAAGGTCGCCGACGAGGGCAAGCGCGCCTCCATGCAGCGCGCTCTCGCCTACATGGGGCTTACCCCCGGCACCAAGATGACCGACATCAAGCTCGACCGCGTCTTCATCGGCTCCTGCACCAACGGCCGCATCGAGGACCTGCGCGCGGTGGCGCGCATCGCCGAGGGCAAGAAGGTCAACGCCGGCGTCTACGCCATGATCGTGCCGGGCTCGGGCCTGGTGAAGGAGCAGGCGGAGGCCGAGGGCCTCGACAAGATCCTCAAGGATGCGGGCTTCGACTGGCGCGAGGCCGGCTGCTCCATGTGCCTCGGCATGAACCCCGACCAGCTCAAGCCGCGTGAGCGCTGCGCCTCCACCAGCAACCGCAACTTCGAGGGCCGCCAGGGCCGCTTCGGCCGCACCCACCTGGTCTCGCCGGCCATGGCGGCAGCAGCGGCGATTGCGGGCCACTTCGTGGACGTGCGGAAGTTCGTCTGAGCGGTGGCGGGCGAGCGCCAACTAGGAAATCGGCCTATCCGGCGGCAGAGCGCCAACCTTCGAGAGAAACGCAAAAGTTTCTGGACGCTGCTGGCAGTACTAAGGGTGGAGGATGGTTGCCAGCGCCAGCTTTGCCGAGTTCCTGAGCGAACAGCTCGCTCCCATCGGCCGCGTCACGATGCGACGCATGTTCGGCAAGACCGGCGTGTTCTGCGACGGCCTCATGTTCGGGATGGTGAGGGACGACGCGCTCTACTTCCGTGTCGACGACCACAATCGGGCCGTCTTCAAGGAAGCCGAAGCCTTTCCGCCCCTCAACTACGCGAAGAAGGGTTCCACCATAGACCTGGCCTTCTGGCGCGCGCCGGAGCGGCTATTCGACGAACCCGATGAGCTCGTCACATGGGCGCGAGCAGCACTCGCGGCGGCGCGTCGGGTCGCAGCGAAGAGAGAACGAACAGCGCCAAGACGAAGAGCACGCCCGTGACCGCCGAGGGCTACGCGCCTTCCTCCCCGCCGCCACCACGGAAATAGGCCACCACCTCGCCCTTGAGCTTGATGGTGAGCGGGCGGCCGGTGCGGTCCTTGGTGTTGCCGGCGGCCAGCCGCACCCAGCCCTCGCTCACGCAGTATTCCTCGACGTTGGTCTTGTCCTGCCCCTTGAAGCGCACACCCACGCCGCGCTCCAGCAGCGCCGCATCGTAGAAGGGGCTGGTGGGGTCGGCAGACAGCCTGTCTGGCGGGGTGTCGGTCATCGGCAGCCTTCACTGGCGCAAGGCCCAAGTGGCGTCTCATTGCGATTTCGTATACCAGCAGGGCCGAGGTCTCCTCAACGTCCTTGCCGGGAGAGAGTGCACCCATGTCCAAATCGCTGGTACAGCAGCAGTTCGGCGCCCATGCCGCGGCTTACGCGACCTCCACCGTCCACGCCAAGGGCGCGAGCTTGGCCCGCCTGGTCGAGCTGGTTGGCCCCCAACGGCACTGGCAGATGCTCGACATCGCCACAGGGGCCGGCCACACCGCGGCAGCCTTCGCGCCGCACGTCGCCCGTGCCGTTGCCAGCGACATCACCGAGGAAATGCTGGTGGAAGCGCGCAAGCTCGCGGCCTCCAAGGGCTTCGCCAACATGGAGGCCGTCAGCGCCGATGCCGAGGCCCTGCCGTTCGGCGATGCCGAGTTCGAACTTGTCACCAGCCGAATCGCGCCGCACCACTTCGCTGACGTCCCGATGTTCGTGAGCGAGGTGTGGCGGGTGCTGAAGCCGGGCGGCACGTTCGCGCTGGTCGACAACATCGCCCCCGATGCCGAGTCTACCCCGGGCTTCTCCAACGCCGAGTTGCGCGACGCAGCCCTCACCTACAACGCTTTCGAGAAGATCCGCGACCCGAGCCACGGCCGCTGCCTGGGGATGGCGGAGTGGAGCGAGGTGATCACCGACACGGGCTTCGGGATCGTGCACAAGGAGCGCATCGGCAAGGACATGGAGTTCCAGCCCTGGGCCGAACGGCTGGGCGCCACCCCGGCAACGATCGAGCGCCTGCGCGCCATGCTGACCGAGGGGGCACCGGCCCTCAAGGCGTTCCTGCGGCCGCGGCAGGAAGGCGATAGCCTCTGGTTCTCCCTGGACGAGGCGATCCTGATAGCCCGCAAGCCCGCCTAGTGTCCTGTCTCCGAATTGCCTTCACGTTTGCCGGCTTGGTGGTAAGGCAATTCGGAGACAAAAGGACACTAGGAACCTATGATTCTAGTGTGGTTCAGTCTCCGAAATGCCGAAGGTGGGCCAGCCGCGAAGGGTGTCGGCATTTCGGAGACACCACACTAGCGCGCCCCTTCTTGAAACGTTAACCGGCGTGCGCTAGATGTTCGGCATGGTCCCGTTTCAACACGCGCTGATCGCTCTGCGAATTACATCCCCGGCAGCCTGAGGGCGCCGGGCATTCGCCATATCGATCTGCGATCGCGTGTAAGGACCTAACCCAATGACATCTAAAGCTTTAGCCGCGCCGCGCGCGGCTGACGAGACTGTACGTGCCTTCTTTTTTGTGACAGCCCCTGCCGATCCTGGCCTGCTGCCACGCCTGATCGAGCCTGTGGCCAAGCTCGGCGCCGTTCCCTCGCGCGTGCATGCCTCGCGCGAGTCGGGGGATGGCTCGGAGCTGACCGTCGATTTGCGGCTCGCCGGGATCGCCCCGCGCACGGCCGATCTTGTCGAGCGAGCGCTGAGGGCCGTCGTCGGCGTGCGCCAGGTGATGGCGGTCGTCGAGCGCGAAACGTGACGGGCTGCCTCTGGCGATACGGCGCATTGGGCCCTATGTCTTCGCGCGGAGCGGGCGCGGAAAGGCTTGGGGTTGCTCATGGCCGGCAGCTGGGACTGGGCAGGCAGGAAGGCGCCGAGCCTGGCGGATTTCGAGGCCCTGGCGGCAGCCGCCTGGCGCCGGCTGCCCAAAGAGTTCCGCGACATGTGCGGCGACGTGGTGATCCGGGTGGAGGATTTCGCCACCGACGAGGTATTGCAGTCGATGCGGCTGCAGAGCGCCTTCGACCTGATGGGCCTCTATCACGGCGTCAGCCTGGACAAGAGGAGCGTCATGGACTCGGTCGGAATGCCGAACATGGTTTTTCTCTACCGGCGCGCCATGCTCGATTACTGGGCCGAGTATCCCGAGACGCTGGGACACTTGGTCACCCATGTCCTGGTGCACGAAATTGGTCACCATTTTGGTCTATCGGACGCAGATATGGCCTCGATCGAGGCCAATGCCGGCGAGTGACAAGTCAGGCTGGTCTTTCAGGTAACAGTTATCCAATGGCTCTCGGAGGATGAACAACTTGCCGTTGCAAACTGATCGGAGACGGGCGAAGCTGCCCGCCGGTTCCACACCTTGTCCATTGTTGGGTGTTCGCTTGAGCCGACTGGGGGATGGTATGAACAGGGCGGCACGGGCCATCGGCGCGGCGCTGGCCGTGCTGTGCCTGCCGTGCATCATCGCTGTTGCCATGGCGGGCCCGACGCCTGAGGAATACGCGGCCAAGGTAGGCGCGGACGCCAAGATAGTGGCGGCCGGCGAGCTGGCCATCGACGGCCGCAAGGTGATCTGCGGCAAGCGGCCGACTGTGCTCGACAACAAGCTCGACGACTACGGCGCGGCTTACCCCGGCTTCCTCATTCTCAACCCGAAGCTGCTGGCCAAGGTCTCCACGCCGGTCAAGCTGTGGATCCACGCCCACGAGTGCGGGCACCAGTATCGCGGCCCCGACGAGGAGACGGCCGATTGCTTCGCCGTCCAGCGCGGGCGGCGCCAGGGCTGGTTGACGCCCGAGGGACTCGAGGAGGTATGCAACTTCATTTCGCCGGCCAAGGGCGACAGCATGCACTTCTCGGGCTCGTACCGCTGCGAGGCCATGCGCAGGTGCTACACCGACCCAACGGTGCGCTAGTCTTGCCTCGGCATTACCTTGACGGGGACAAGCTGCCTGCCCTTCAAGAGGCGATCGGGTTGACGACAGCGGGCGCAGACCCGACCCAGGAATCGGGCTGAGAGACACATGGACAAGTTCACCACACTGACCGGCGTCGCGGCGCCGCTGCCGATGATCAACGTCGACACCGATGCGATCATCCCCAAGCAGTTCCTCAAGACCATCAAGCGCACCGGGCTCGGCAAGCACCTGCTTTACGAGCTGCGCTATGACGAGCAGGGCAAGGAGAAACCGGACTTCGTGCTCAACAAGCCGGCCTACCGCAAGGCGCAAATCCTGGTGGCGGGCGAGAACTTCGGCTGTGGCTCCTCACGCGAGCATGCGCCCTGGGCGCTGCTGGACTTCGGCATCCGCTGCGTGATCGCGCCCTCGTTCGCCGATATCTTCTACAACAACTGCTTCCAGAACGGCATCCTTCCCATCAAGCTGCCGCAGGAGGACGTCGACAAGCTGATGGATGACGCCAACCGCGGCGCCAACGCCACCATCAGCATCGATCTTGAGAAGCAGGAGATCCGCGGGCCCGACGGCGGTTGCATCAAGTTCGAGATGGACCCCTTCCGCAAGCGTTGCCTGCTGGAAGGCCTCGACAACATCGGCCTGACGCTCGAGAGCGAGAAGTCGATCGGCGAGTTCGAGGCGAAGGCGAATGCGGCGCGGCCGTGGGCTTGAGGACCGGTTTTCCTGGCGCTTCTTGTCGGCCCATCACCCGGACGGCGACTGCTCTGCCGCAGCGCCTGCGCTTGGATGATCCTCAGCCACGATTATGTCGGCGATAAGCTGTGCCGTTTCGCGAATTACGGTGGAGTCGGTCCAATAGCCCACGTGCGCGGCCACGGCATTGAGCGATGATGGCAGCAGCCGCGAGCGCAAGTGACCTTCAGAGACAACCTCGCGGTCAGTTAGACGCTGTTCTTGATTGTAGGCCGTATTGAGCGGTTTGAGCGGATAGCCGAGAATATCGTTGCGGCTGTAGAAATTGAGCCACTTGGCCCGGGCAGCCATCGAATCCGAAAGCTTAGTTCCGGGAAATGCCGGCTTGCGGGTCATGTCCGGGTACCTTGTGATCGGATAAACCTTGTCTGGCCCAAATGTAAAGGTAAAGAGCGGCATATTGCTTCCAAGCGTAACGAACCCACAGAACGTGTCGAGCCGACGAAAACTCGAGGCGCCCTTCAGGTCGCGCGCAAGCTCGTCGACATAAGGATTATCCCATTTGGCCACCTCTTCATCGGACATCTGCTTGAGGCGATTGATGTCCCAAACATAGGACGAGATGATGTGGCATCCCAGAGAATGTCCCACAAACACAAGAGGGCGCGCAGGGTCCTCGCGTGCATCGTGGTCCTTCAGCGCGTCCGTTATGCGATCTTGGATCTGAAAATACGCCGAGTTGTCATAGTTCCTAGTCTTCTGATAGGCGGCGGCGTCGCCAAGGCCCTCGACAATGAGACGGCGGTATTGATTGTTGGCGATATTGGCCATCATTTGCGCTTGGTAGAGATAAAGTTGAGAACGTCCGCGAACGATGTCGGCCCAAAATACCGACTTGAACTTCAAGTGTGGCCTCAGCTTTCTAGGAAGCGCCTTTACAAGGCGCCGGCGCATGCCTGCCGAGTACTCGAAATCCTGTGCATAAATTCCGTGCACAAAAACGACTGCAACGTCGCGCGGCACTGTCAACCTCCCAGCCTGCTTGCGTAAGGCAAGTCCCATCAAGAATGTCGGAAAAGTATAGCTGCCGGTGGTGAAAGCGCAGCCACCTTGAAGAGCTGTGATCTTGCACGTGTTGCTGAAGTGCACCAAGCGATCTGGGCGGTTCATCAGGTCCACTGCAGCCGATATTCAGCCACGTTCGTGGGGGAGGCGCCGGCACTGGTCCGTTGATCGAGCGCAAAGCCTCGGCCGCGCGCTGCCCTACGTTCTGCTGCACCGGCAGCAGCGCGAAGGGGCAACCTATGGCACAGCCGTCCATCCTGATCATCGGCGCCGGCATCGGCGGCCTGTCCACCGGCTGCTATGCCCAGATGAACGGCTATCGGGCAACGATCCTGGAGATGCACGACGTGCCCGGGGGTTTGTGCACGTCGTGGCACAGGCACGGCTACACATTCGACGGCTGCATTCACAACCTCGCCGGATCGGCGCGTGAGAGCATTTTCCACGGCATGTGGCGCGAGCTCGGCGTGGTGCCTGCCCTCTCCATGCACGCCTACGAGGAGCTGGTGCGCGTCGAGCGGCCCGACGGCGAGCCGCTCACCGTCTACACGAACCTCGACCGGCTCGAGCGGCACTTGAAGGCCTTGGCGCCGGGCGATGCTGGCATCATCGACGAGCTGATCAGCGCCGCACGGCAGCTCACCAGCTTCGACCTGCTGGGCCTGGCGCTGGCCGGGCCTCTCGAGCGAGCCAAGGCCCTCATCAAGGTGCCGCTGCTCCTGAAATACGGCAGCACCACAATGGAACAGTTTGCAGAGCGCTTCACCGACCCGTTCCTGCGCCGCGCCTTCCCGACCATCGTCTACGACTGGCCGCAGATTCCAATGGTGATGCTGCTGACGTTTCTGAGCCGCACGCACATTGGCGACTACGGCTGGCCGGCGGGGGGCTCGATCGCACTGGCCCGCGCCATGGAGAAGCGGTTCGTCGGGCTCGGCGGCAGCATTCGCTATCACACGCGCGTGCAGTCGATCCTGGTCGAGAACGACCGCGCCGTGGGCGTGCGGCTCAGCGACGGGAGCGAGCAGCGCGCCGACATCGTCGTCTCTAATGCCAACGGGCACACGACTATCTACGGCATGCTGGGCGGCCGCTACACGAGCCCCGCGATCCGCGCCTACTACGGCGCGCCCGAGGACCGCATCGAGATGGGCATCCACGTCTCGCTTGGCGTGGCCCGCGACCTGTCGGAGCTGCCGCACGCCATCGTGCTGCCGCTCGACGCACCCGTAACCATCGCCAACGAGGTGCGGCATCGGCTGTACGTGGAGCCGTTCGGCTTCGATCCGAGCCTTGCGCCTGCGGGCAAGACCGCCTTGAAGGTCGTGATGGCTACCAGTTTCAAGTACTGGGAAGACCTGCGCCGCACGCCCGACCGCTATCGGGAGGAGAAGCGTCGCATCGCCGAGAGCGTGATCTCGCTGCTGGAGAAGCGCTTCCCCGGGCTGCGGCAGGACATCGAGGTGGTGGACGTGGCAACGCCGATGACCACCCTGCACTTCACCGGCAACGGCCACGGCTACCGTGCGCCCATCACGGCCATGGCGCGGGCGCTGTTCACCGGCCGGCGGCTGAGCCAGACCCTGCCGGGCCTCGGCAACTTCTACATGGTGGGCCAGTGGGCGGGCGTCGCCGGAGTGCCCATCGTGGCGGCCATGGGCCGCGACGTGGTGCGTGCCATCTGCCGCGCGGACGCCCGCGCGTTCGTGACGAGCGAAGGGGAAACGAGCGAGAGGCTGGCCGTCATGGGTCACGCCAGGGCGGCGCGCTCGTAGTCGCGCTGGAGGTGCAGAGGCGGCGCGGTCCTTCAGGTCAACGGGGTCTTTCTGGATCCGGCACAGGCTTGTTCGGCAGGGGACGAGAGCCGAAGAGCATGTCGAGGGTCGCATCGATGTCCGGCAGCGACTTGAGGTCCACCGCGAGAGCCACACGGCGGTCGCAGACCGGCGCATTGGCAGTGCCATCGGTGGCGCTTGCAGCGAGGTCCGCGGCTGAGATTTCCGCCGGCAACCGGACGAACTCGGGTTCTGTGCAATGACAGGTGGACTGCGACGCAGTGTCCGCCGCAGGGCCCGTCTCGCTCGTCGAGCCGGGGCGGCCTCCGGTCGACGGGTGTGAACTATTGCTGCCAACTGACATTCTGGGTTCCTCCTCTCACAAGATGCGCCCAGGACGTGGAGGCTTCATTAAGAGTGACCGGGAAATTGCAGCTAAGTTCATACGGATCGTCATTGAGCGGATGATTACAACGACGGTCGCCGCCAGGCGCGGGCGCAACCTTGCGCGCGCCCGCGGATGGCGGGGACGGCACCACATGCGGACTGCTTCTGGCGGCGTCCGCTGCGCCGCCAGGGGAGATCGAGCCGCGGCTGTTCCAACCCAGGTTGCACACGCCGGGCTGGACCCATGAACCGCGGCTTTGCCTACGCACGGGAGGCGGCCAGCCGGCCCGTCTCCCAGCCGATCAGCGCGCGCTTGCGCGTGAGGCCCCAGTGGTAGCCGCCGAGGCTGCCGTCGCCCCTGAGTACGCGGTGGCAGGGCACCACGAACGAGATCGGGTTGCGGCCGACCGCGGAGCCCACGGCGCGCGAGGCGGTGGGCTGGCCGAGATGGCGGGCGATGTTGCTGTAGCTCACCGCGCGGCCCATCGGGATCCTGAGCAGCGTCTCCCACACCCGCACCTCGAAGTCGGTGCCGATCATGACGAGCCGCACGGGGCGGTCCTTGCTCCAGGTCGCGGGCGAGAAGATCTGCTTGGCGTGCGGCGCCGTCTTGTTCGGCGCTTCGGCAAAGCGGCCTTTGGGCCAGCGGCTCATCATCTCGGCGAGCACGTCCTGGCGCGACTGGCCCTTGTCCTCGTCGACGAAGGCGAGGCCGGCGACGCCGCGGTCGGTGGCGATCAGCAGCGCGTCGCCGAACGGGGAGGCGTGGAAGCCGTAGGCGAGGTCCAGGCCCTCGCCGCGGCGCTTGAAATCGCCCGGCGTCATGGCCTCGTGCGATACGAACAGGTCGTGCAGCCGGCCGGCGCCTGAGAGGCCGACCTCCAGCGCGGCGTCGAACACGCTGGCCGAGCCTTCGAGCAGCGCGCGTGCGTGGTCGACGGTGATCGCCTGCACGAACTCCTTGGGCGAGAGCCCGCACCAGCGCTTGAAGAGCTTTTGGCAGTGCGCGGGGCTGAGCCCCAGGTGCGCGGCCAGGCGGTCGAGCGAGGGCTGCTCGGTCCAGGATTGGGACAGGAAGGCGATGGCGCGGCGGATAAGCTCGTAGTCGCGGGCGCGGTCGGGCCCCAGCGGTGTGGCGGTGTCGGTGGAGATGGTTGAATGCAGCATGGTCGATCCTCGCGGTTATGAGCGGCGATGACCTCTCAGTTAGGCGGTGACGAAGCCCAATTCGACCCGTTTCTTGTCGCTCTGCGCAAATCGGCTTTGGACAGTTCGGCCACCATAGCAAGCCATCGCCATCCGCGTCCGACATCCTGCTGCCCGGTGGTGCGCGCCGCCGTGGAGGTCGAGGAAAGACGCGCCAGCGCAGGAAACGGGTCGCCACGGGGCAATGCGGGGCTAAGAGCATTCTTCGCAACATCACGTCGGTTTGGAACCGCAATGCAGCATGCGACGAGCTCCCAATATGCACGCGGCGCCTTGTATGGCCTGGCCGCAGTATGCATCTGGGCCGGCTTCATCGTCGTCTCTCGCCTGGGCGTGCAAACCAGCCTCACCCCCTGCGATATTGCCGCCATCCGCTTTAGCGTCGCTGGCCTGCTTCTGTTGCCCTATCTGTACAGCAAAGGCCTCGCCCTCGACCGCCTGGGGTGGACCGGCGTCGCGGCCATCATCATGGGCTGCGGAGCCCCCATGGTCCTGCTGGTCAATGTCGGATTGCTGTTTGCCCCCGCTGCCCATGCGGGCGCTTTGTTTCCCGGCGTCATGCCACTGATGGTTGCGATCCTGGCTGCGGCGATCCTGAACGAGTCCTTCACGCCATCAAAAACTGTCGGCCTCGCGCTGATTGTGATCGGCGCCATCGGCATCGTCTGGGTCACGGGAGGTGCCTTTGGCACGCGGCAGAACATTGGCCACGTACTGTTCCTCGCCGCCGGTTTCGTCTGGGCGTGCTACACCATCGCGATGCGCCGCGCCCGGCTCGACGGCCTCCACGCCGCTGCCATTGCAGGTGTTGGCTCCCTCGCGCTCTATCTGCCGGCCTATGCGCTCATTGCCGGCACCAGCGCCTTCAAGGCTCCGCCGTTCGACATTGCGCTTCAGGCGATCGTGCAGGGTGTCCTTACCGCCATCGTCGCATTACTGCTTTACGGGCGCATGGTCAGCCTTCTCGGCGCCACCGGAGGCGCGGCCTTCGTAGCCCTCACTCCTGCTATGACCGCCCTCATGGGCATTCCCATCCTTGGCGAATGGCCGTCGGCCATCGATTGGGTGGCAATCGCCATGATCTCCATTGGTGTCTACGCTGTCGGCGGCGGTCCGCTGCCAATCCCCAGGCGGGGAGGCCTCCTGCTCTCCAAGTGATGAGCCGCCAACGCAGCCCCTGGCGCAGTCCCGACGAACATCCCCACCGTTGAGACTCGCGGTAGCGCGGCGTCGCTATGGCGTCCACACCCTAAATCCTCACGCCGCCCCTTGCTTCGAGCAGGGCCTCGCGCAAGGCCGACGCCAGATCGCGCCGCTCGTCATCGGTGAGGAAGCGGCCAAAGGCGTGCTCCTTGTTCCGCGAGATGACGCTGAGCAGCGTGCGCCCATCCGGCCATTCCTCCAGTTTCACACGCGACCAGTAGGGGTTGCACTCGAACAGCTCCTGCCGCCCCGAAGGGTGCACGCGCGTGACAGCGAACCGCGCCGGCGTGACGTCGATGGTCTCATAGAGGCGGCCCGAGCGGTAGTTGAGCCTGAAGGCGACGTAGACGAGGGCCACGTCGAGGCCGAAGAAGCCGAACACCGGCCAGGCTCCTGCCACGACAAAGAACACGCCGGTGACGAAGCTGACGGCGCTCAGCGCCAGCATCAGGATGAGAAACCCCGTGGGGCCGAGCGAGCGGTGCGGCCTCAGCACGGCGTGAAACTCGCCCGGCTCCGCTTGCGTTTGCTGCGGCTTTCCGTTCATGTCGGCGATCCTAGCAATCCTGGCAGCGCGCGCGAAGTCCCATGCCCAAAGCCGTCCGGCCCGGAGCGACCCCGCCAAAGCAAGCCGGCAAGGGCAAGCGAAGGGCGCGCCCTGACACCTCGCCCGAGCGGGTGGCGGAGATTTTCAGGCGCTTCGCTGCCGCCAATCCCGAGCCCAAGGGCGAGCTGGAGTATGTGAACCCCTATACCCTGCTGGTCGCGGTGGTGCTGTCAGCGCAGGCCACCGACGCGGGCGTCAACAAGGCGACGCGCTCCCTGTTCAAGGTGGCCGATAGCCCCAAGAAGATGCTGGCGCTGGGCGTCGACGAGGTGCAGGAGCGCATCAAGACCATCGGCCTCTACCGCAACAAGGCCAAGAACGTGATCGCGCTTACGGAGCGGCTGCTGGCCGAGCACGGCGGCAAGGTGCCTCTGGAGCGGGAGGCGCTGGAGGCGCTGCCAGGCGTCGGGCGCAAGACCGCCAACGTGGTGCTCAACATCGCTTTCGGGCAAGCCACGCTGGCGGTGGATACGCATGTCTTCCGCGTGGCGCACCGGCTCGATCTCGCCGCGGGCAAGACTCCGCTCGACGTGGAGCAGGGGCTGCTGAAGGTGATCCCGGAGAAATACCTGCACCACGCGCACCATTGGCTCATTCTGCACGGGCGCTATGTCTGTCAGGCGCGCAAGCCGCGCTGCGATGTCTGTATTGTTTGCGACCTGTGCTATTCGGCGGACAAGTGGTTCGATTGCGGGGCGCCGAAATAGCCATCAGCTCGGCAGCTATCGAAGCAAGACTGCCGAAGGATCATGTTCCACGGCAGAGTTGTTCCAGACGGCGACTTCCCGATCAAATCAAGCGCCAGAGTTTCAACTGCGACTCAGCCGTGGCGTCGCCTTCATGCAATCGCCGACATTGCAAGCAACCGCTGTTGCAGTAGCTGATTGAGCCGGCTCGCCGGTTTCTGTGCTGCGCGCTCCGCTACCAGTGCGCGGGCGAGACGCGCCTTCCGCGCGCGCAATGCCGCCTCGGTGAAGGTGAGATGGATGAGGTCGCACTGTGCGAGACTGCCGCCGCAGCGATCGGCTATGTGGCGCACGCGCACCAACCATTCGACGCACGCCGCATAGTCACTACGGGCGAACGCCAGCAGCCCTTCGCAAAACGGTGCCGCAAGCGCCTCCTCGGGAAGCGACGGCGAGGCGCCACTTGCGTGGGTGTGCGGCAGTGCCTCGAACGCGCGCACCGCGGCTGCGGCGCGTCCGGCTGCGGCGAACGCCATCATCGCGTGCACCACGTAGAATGGTCGCACGCCAGTCAATGAATGCGTCTCCCAGCGACCGGCCAACACCTGCCACCGTCCGCCCACCTCGATGTTCCGGAGTTGGAGCCGCCACAGCAACGCCGAAGCATCAGCGAGCACAGACATGTCCGAAGCGCCGGGCTTCGCGATCTGCGCATCGTAGACCGTCAGCGCGGAGCTCGGGTCAACCGCATCGAGATGGAACAGAGCCTTGTGCCATGCCAGGTGCACGGAAAATCCGGTGCCTTTGCCCCATGCCGATTTGGTAGCCGCAAGGAAGGCAAGGCCTTCACGGGTGCGCCCCTGCATCTCCATGACATGGGAAATAACGTGTATGGCGGCCGGAAGCCCGGGATCTATGGCGAGGGCTCGACGCGCCATCCTTTCGGCAGAACGATACTGGCCGTTCTCCTCGAGGCCAAAGGCGTACATCGCAAGGACGCTGGCGTAGCCGGGCGCCATTGCATCCCATGCGGGCAGAACCTGGGCGATACGATCCCGCAGCATGCGCCGCTGGCCGAGGCGGAAGTCGAACGCATGCGCGACCTCGAGCGCGAGAATGTCGCGCGGCCACTCGCTGACGATGGCGCCGTAACGCTCGGCCGCAAGGCCGGAGTCGCCCTCGAGCCAGGCACGCGCAGCGTCTGCGTGACGACGCGCACGTTCATTCATGTCTGTGCTTGCCGCCTCGATGGCGGCCACGCTCGCTGCAAGCGTGGATCGCGCGGAGTTGTCGTCGGCAAGCACGATGAGCGCGGCGCGCAGGCAATGGCCGAGCATGCATTGGGGGTCGTCCGCAAGCACCCGGTCGACTTCGGCCGAGGGGTTCCCGCGATGGGTATGCAGGAGCTCCAGCGCGAGTTCACACCGCTGCAGCGAACCCGCGGTGCCTTGCGCCACGTGGGACGTGCGCGAAATCTTGCTCATGACCATCTCAGTTGCTCATGTCTTCGTTGTTGGTCGGCCGCGACGCTTGATGCGGTCTTGATCGGCCGCTCAAACAGTCTAGCCGGCGCGAACGCTATTTGGCGTTAGCGTACTCACATGACCGAGGATCAACCACAACTTGGCGCCGGCCGGAATCAGCCGGACGTACTGCGGCGCGTCGGCAAGGAGCGGCGAGGAGAGCTTGAGGAGCTGAACTTAACCTCTGGAATCGGCATATGCGCCCCGGCCGCGAGCCCCGCTCGGTCCAATACTTCCGTACTGCCTCGGTCTCGTGAGGGCCGGGTCGAACTTTCGCGTGCCTGTGCGGCAGCTATCGAGCGAACCTGCCGCATGATCGAGGGGCTACTTCAAAAGCCTTGCCGTTGGTGGCTCGTGTCTGCCATGCAGGCATTCCCATTGAGAGACACGGGTTTTTCTTCTATCTGATCGGCGTGAAGGCAACTTCCAACCAGGCGGGCGAGTGCTTCCGCGGGGGTCCGCAAGACCGCGGCGGTCCCTCCCACGGCCGCGGCAGGAGAGAAAGCGCATCCATGACAGTCGCCAACGGCAGGCAATTCCTGGCCATCCCGGGGCCCACCAACGTGCCCGACCAGGTGCTGGCGGCCATGCAGCGTCCGGCCATGGACATCTACGCCGGCGAGATGATCGCCCTCACCGACAGCCTGATGGCCGACCTCAAGAAGATCTTCCGTACCAAGGGCAACATCTACATCTATGCCGCCAACGGCCACGGCGGCTGGGAGGCGGCCTTCACCAACGTGCTCTCGCGCGGCGACAAGGTGCTGGTGCTGGAGAGCGGCCGCTTCGCCCGCGGCTGGGGCGAGATGGCACAGATGATGGGCGTCGATGTGGAGCTGATCGAGGCCGGCTGGCGGCGCGCGGTCGATCCGGCGGCGGTGGAGGAGCGGCTCAAGCGCGACAAGGGCCACGCCATCAAGGCGGTGCTGGTGGTGCAGATCGATACCGCCTCCGGCGTGGTGAACGACATCCCGGCGGTGCGCAAGGCGATGGATGCGGCCAAGCACCCGGCGCTGCTGATGGTCGATACCGTGGCTTCGCTCGGCTGCATGCCCTTCGACATGGACGGCTGGGGCGTGGATGTCGCCATGTCGGGCTCGCAGAAGGGGCTGATGACACCGCCGGGGCTCGCGTTCGTTGCCGCCAACGCGCGGGCGCGGGAGATCCACCCCACGGCCAACTTGCGCACGCTCTACTGGGACTGGACGTTCCGCGAGGGCGAGATTCACTACCAGAAGTATTGCGGCACGCCGCCCGAGCACCTGCTGTTCGGGCTGCGCAAAGCGATCGATATGCTGCTCGCCGAGGGGCTGGAGCAGGCGTTCCGCCGGCACGCGCTGCTGGCCGAGGCGACCAGGCGCGCGGTGGCCAAGTGGGCCGAGGGGCAGGTGCTAGCCTTCAGCATTCCCGAGCCCAGCCAGCGGGCCAACTCGATCACCTGCATCCTGATGCAGGGGCGCGAGCCGCAGCCGCTGCTCGACTATTGCCGCGACAAGTGCAACGTGGTGCTGGGCGTGGGGCTCGGGCAGCTTTCCGGCAAAGCCCTCCGCATCGCCCATATGGGCCATACCAACGCGCCCATGGTGCTGGGCACCCTGGGGGCCGTCGAGATGGGCCTCACCGCGCTCGGCATCCCGCACGGGGCCGGCGGCGTGCAGGCGGCGGTGGAGTACCTCGGGCGCGAAGTGGCGGCCTGAGCCCGGTGTTCCCGGTCGGGAACAATCAGAATGATTTCAGGCCGAAAGTTCCCGATCGGGAACTTGGGACCGCAAAAAAGAAGGGCCGCCATGACAGGCGGCCCTTCGTGTTTCAAGCGTACGGCGATCGATCAGCCCAGGTGGCTGACGAACTTGGCCTGCATGTAGACCGTCAGGCCCTCGATGCCGCCCTCGTGGCCGAAGCCGGAGTCCTTGACGCCGCCGAACGGCGTCTCGGGCAGGGCGATGCCGAAGTGGTTGATGGTCACCATGCCGCTGTCGAGCGCGTCGGCGATCTTGGTCGCGGTCTTGGCGTCCTTGGTGAAGGCGTAGCTCGCCAGGCCGTAAGGCAGCTTGTTGGCCCGGGTCAGCACGTCGTCGGTCTCCTTGAAGCGCAGCATCACGGCGACGGGGCCGAACGGCTCCTCGTTCATGATGCGGGCGTTCTCAGGCACATCGGTCAGCACGGTCGGCTGGAAGAAGTTGCCCTGGTTGCCGATGCGCTTGCCGCCGGCCGCCACCTTGGCGCCCTTGTCCTGCGCGTCGGCGATGAAGCCCTCAATCGCGTTGATCCGGCGCGGATTGGCCAGCGGGCCCATTTTGGTGTCGGCCTCCAGCCCGTCGCCGACCTTGGTGTTCTTGGCGATGTCGACGAACTGGCCGACGAACTTGTCGTAGATCTTGTCGTGCACGAAGAAGCGAGTGGGCGACACGCACACCTGCCCGGCGTTGCGGTACTTGAAGGCGCCCATCAGCTTGGCCGCGCCGTCGACGTCGGCATCGTCGAACACCAGCACCGGCGCGTGCCCGCCGAGCTCCATGGTGGCGCGCTTCATGTGGCTCGCGGCGAGCGCATTCAGATGCTTGCCGACCGGCACCGAGCCGGTAAACGAGATCTTGCGGATGATCGGGTTGGGGATCAGGTATTCCGAGATCTCGGCCGGCACGCCGTAGACCAGGTTGAGGACGCCCGGCGGCACTCCCGCGTCGTGGAAACACTTGACGAGGCCGATGGGCGAGCCTGGCGTCTCCTCCGGGCACTTGATGATGATGGAGCAGCCCGCCGCCAGGGACGCCGCGATCTTGCGTACGGCCTGGGTGACGGGGAAGTTCCAGGGCGCGAAGCCGGCCACCGGGCCGATCGGCTCCATGATCACCATGTTGCGCACGCCGTCGGCGCGGGCCGGGATGATGCGGCCGTAGGCGCGCTGACCTTCGCCGGCGAACCAGTCGATGATGTCGGCGGCGCTGATGAGCTCGAGCCGCGCCTCGGCCAGGACCTTGCCCTGCTCCTGGGTCAGCACCTTGGCGATCTCTTCGGTGCGCGCGCGCAGGAGGTCGGCGGCCTTGCGCAGGATCTTGCCGCGCTCGTAGGCGGACACCTTGCGCCAGGTCTTGAAGCCCTTGTCGACGGCGGCCAGCGCCTTGTCGAGGTCGCCCTTGGAGGCGAGCCCCAGCTCGCCGATCGGCTTGCTGTTGGCGGGGTTGATAACGTCCTGGGACTTGCCGGAGGGCTTGACCCAGTTGCCGTCGATGTAGTGCTCGAGGGAAGTGTACATGCTCGCGTTCCTCCACGGAGTTTTGGGGAAATATGGGCTCGCCGCATAACGGCAAATCGGGGCCGTCAGCGCAAGTGGAATCCTCAGCTCGGCGCCCGACCGATGGTCTGATGCGACCGGGTGAGGGTTGCCGGCCCTCGAGCCGTAGGTTGCTCTCCGCAGGTCGATGCCTCGCCCTGGCGCCACCCCAAGCCGTACCAGATCAAGTCGCGCGACTCTTGCTCGAGCGGCTCCTCACCCCAGGCATCCACGGGGAAGTATTCGTAGCAATTGGTGCTGGTCTTCGTGATGGTCCAACAACTGACTATGTAAGGAGGGCGGTGAACCGCCTCGGGCACCGAGCACAGCACCGAGCCGCGGAAGAACCAGCGTCCCCGCATCGGTCTCTCGGATTTGGTGAATTGCTCGACGCTGCCGTCCTGAGAGAGGATCACGGTCCAGGTCCGGCCATTGCGAAAGCGGCCGTCGAGGGGCTTGCCTAGCAACTCGGCGCGGATCGCCTGCTCGCTCATCCACGCGGGCGTGGCGAGCGTTGTCGAGTGGGTGCCAAGGAGGGCGAAAAGGGCGACAACAAGGGCGAGGCCGCAAAGCGCTGCGGCTTGTGCCGGGCGGGCGCGGTCCCGCCCGCAAGCTGCGCCGTCGCGGCTCATGCGCTCGGCCGGTCCTCGCAGGTGGAGGGCTCGCCCCGGTGCCAAGCCCGCGCTGCCCAGCTGCCGAGCGGTCCCGGGGCCGCCTCCTCCTCGAACCAGGGATCGCCGAAGCCCGCGACGTAGAACTCGTAGCAGTTGGCGCTGGCTTTGATGGCCGTCCAGCAGCCGCCGCTCAAGCCCTGGCCGGGGTCGTAGAAGGTGCAGAAGATGTGGTCGCGGAAGTACCAGTAGCCGCCCCCTGCGCGAATGGCCTCCCGGTAGTCGAGCCGCCCGTCGGCGGTGTAGGTCTCGCTCCAGCCGAGGCCGTCGACGTAGTGGCCGTCGAGCGTCCTGCCGATGAAGGCGGAGCGCATGGCTTCCTCCGTCATCCAGCGGGGACCGCCCTCGACCGCGGGTCGCGTGGCGGCGGCAAGGCCGGTCAGGGCGAGCGCGCTGACGGCGACCGCTCGCAGCACATCTGTAGCCACTCTCACGACAGGACGACCCCCCTTGCACCAGTGCCTGTGCGGGGCTCTAGCCAGGTAATGTGGCTGTTACGGGACAATTCGTGGGCGCCGGCTATTGTCCATGATGGACAGCCACCCCAGCTGCGAGTAAAAGCTCGCCCGCATTACGCGTTGCTTCACTTGAATCGCTCGGAAGATACCGCCATGAGCTACAACGTCGCCATCATCGGCGCCACCGGCAACGTGGGCCGGGAGATGCTATCGATCCTGGCCGAACGCCAGTTCCCCGTGAACGAGGTGCATGCGCTCGCCTCTCGTCGCTCGGTCGGCGTGGAGGTCTCGTTCGGCGAGACGACGCTCAAGTGCAAAGAACTGGAGAGGTTCGACTTCAAGGGCGTCGACTTCTGCCTGATGTCGGCCGGCGGAGCCGTGTCCAAGGAGTGGTCGCCCAAGATCGGCGCCAAGGGCTGCGTGGTGATCGACAACTCTTCGGCCTGGCGCTACGACCAGGACGTGCCGCTGATCGTGCCCGAGGTGAACGCCAACGCGGTTGCCGGCTTCAGCAAGAAGAACATCATCGCCAACCCCAACTGCTCGACCATGCAGCTGGTGGTCGCTCTCAAGCCCCTGCACGACCGCGCCACCATCAAGCGCGTGGTGGTTGCCACCTACCAGTCCGTCTCCGGCGCCGGCAGGGATGCCATGGACGAGCTGTGGTCGCGCACCAAGGCCAAGTACGTGCCGGGCAACGACAGCGAGCCCAAGAAGTTCCCGAAGGAAATCGCCTTCAACTGCATTCCGCAGATCGACGTCTTCATGGAGGACGGCTACACGCGCGAAGAGTGGAAGATGGTGGCCGAGACCAAGAAGATCCTCGATCCCAAGATCAAGCTGACGGCGACCTGCGTGCGCGTGCCGGTGTTCGTCGGCCATTCCGAGGCGGTCAACATCGAGTTCGAGAAGCCGATCACGGCGGACGAGGCACGCGAGATCCTGCGCGAGGCCCCGGGCTGCCTGGTGATCGATAAGCGCGAGCCCGGCGGCTACATCACGCCGATGGAGGCGGCCGGCGAGGACGCCACCTACATCAGCCGCATCCGCGAGGACGGCACGGTGGAGAACGGCCTCTCCATGTGGGTGGTCTCGGACAATCTGCGCAAGGGCGCCGCCCTCAACGCGGTGCAGATCGCGGAGCTGATGATCAACCGCAAGCTGCTGAAGCAGGCGGCCTAGACAGGGCGCCGCGCGCCCACGGGCTGCTAACGGCGAGAGGCCAGGACGTCAGAGGGGGCAATGGGCCGGCCCCCCAAAGCGGGCCAAGGGCCGAGGGGCTCGAGCAACCTTCACCTCAAGCCGCGATGTCGGTCTCCGCACGCTCTGCAAGCCGGTCCCAAATGACATCGACGCGTTGGCGGCGATCAATCCATGGCGACGCCGCACTGCGCAGTCGCGAACGAATGATCCCCAAGCGCGAAGGCGACACGCCCGGCGCATACCGCTTTAGCTGGTCCGCGCCAATGTGCGCAAGCGAGCCCGCATCCTCGGCCCAATTGTCAAACACGCGGTCGCGTGTCGCCAACAGCGTTTCTGCAGGTGCGCCCTCGGCGAAGATCACTTCGTGGCCGGCGAGCTCGATGTGAAGATATTCGATTACGTCGGAATCGAATGCTTTGCACTGCACGATGCTGCGTCCGTTGATCAGGTTCCTGATCGGAATCAGCAAGCCGTCGACATACACTGCGTGCACCGGCGAAAGAAACAGGTCGGCATGCGGAACCAGCGCGCCGAAAGCAGAGCGGGCCACCTTTACCGGCAGGTCGTCGGTCGCCCACCTCTCCCCAGGACCGCGTTCCAGGCGCCTGCGGCCAATCCACTTGATGGGCTTCGCGTTGCCATCGAATGTCGCCACGAGATCACCAATCGCCAGATTCTCGACTTTCACGTCTCCGTTCGGGGTGCGGATGTGAGTGCCGGCCAGGAAGCAATGCTTGTTGCCGTGGCCATGGTCCCGCGGCGGGCGTTCGAAGGCACGCGCCTTCTTGGTAGCGAACGCCGCTGCAAACATGGCCGCGGCGGCCACCAATCCTCTCCGGGTCGTCCCGATCTTCGTTTTGGGACTCTTCGTATCGCAAACTTCGTGTGGGCTTTCCGCTGTGGACATTGATACCTTCCCGGTGCCGTGCCTGGACGCGTCGAGTTCTAGCAACAAACTGATGGATCCAAGCCGGCTGCTGGCGGATTTGGTAAACCGACCAACTACTCGGCGTGCAGCGCTGTGCGCCCTACGCTAGCCAGGCCGGCAATCGGTCGAGACCGATCAACTCGTCGTAGCTCTGGCGGGGGCGCACGACGGCCCACTCGTTGCCCTTGACCAGCACCTCCGGCACCAGCGGGCGTGAATTGT
Source organism: uncultured Alphaproteobacteria bacterium (assembly GCA_963832445.1). Taxonomy (GTDB): domain Bacteria; phylum Pseudomonadota; class Alphaproteobacteria; order Rhizobiales; family Hyphomicrobiaceae; genus AWTP1-13. The sequence continues at coordinate 298,660 of CAWHUM010000014.1, read as the reverse complement.
AGGTGGAGGACATCGCCGCGCCGTAGGCCCCCGCCGTCATGAAGGCGATGAGGTCGCCGGCTTCGAGCGGCGGCAAGGAGCGGTCGAGCGCCAGGTAGTCGCCGGTCTCGCACACCGGGCCCACCACGTCCTGCTGGATCGGCGCCTTGCGGCCGGCCTCCTCGCTCACCGGCCAAATCTCGTGCTCCGCCTCATAGAGCGTAGGGCGGACCAGGTCGTTCATGGCCGCGTCGACGATGGCGAAGGTCTTGTCGCGCCCCTCCTTGGTGTAAATCACGCGAGAGACGAGAATGCCGGCGTTGGCGACGATCATTCGCCCGGGCTCGAGCGCGATTCTGAGCCCAAGGTCGCCCAAAGTCTCGCGCACGACGGCAGCATATTCGTCGGGAGAAGGCGGGATGTCGTTGCCGAAGAGGTAAGGGACGCCGAGGCCCCCGCCGAGGTCGAGATGCTCGAGCCTGTGCCCGGCAGCGCGCAGCTCGCCCACCAGCTCGCGCATCAGGATGAAGGCGTCGCGGAACGGCTTCAAGTCGGTGACCTGACTGCCGATGTGCATGTGTATGCCCGCCACCTCCAGGCCCCGCAGCCTAGCTGCCTTGGCGTAGAGCCTGGGCGCGTCGTCGTAGGCGACGCCGAACTTGTTTTCGGCCTTTCCCGTGGAGATCTTTGCGTGCGTCTTGGCATCCACGTCGGGGTTGACGCGCAGCGCGATACGCGCCGTGCGGCCGAGCCCGCGCGCGACCTCGCCCAGGGCCTCGATCTCGGCCTCCGACTCCACGTTGAAGGCCAGGATGCCTTCCTCGAGCGCATAGGTCATCTCGGCCCGGGTCTTGCCGACACCGGCGAAGATGATGCGGTTGGCCGGCACTCCAGCCGCCCTGGCCCGGCGCAGCTCGCCCTCGGAGACCACGTCCATACCGGCGCCAAGCCGCGCCAGGGTGGCGATCACGGCCTGGTTGGAGTTGGCTTTTATGGCGTAGTAGATCGCCGCGTCGAGCCCGGCAAAGGCCTGCAGCAGCACGCGGTAGTGCCGCTCGAGCGTCGCTGTGCTGTAGCAGTAGAATGGGGTGCCGACCTCGGCGGCAATCGCCGCCAAGCTTACGTCCTCAGCGTGGAGGACGCCGCCGCGGTAGGCAAAATGATGCATAGCGAGCCCGTCAGCGGATCAACGGGTCGAGAACCGAGGGTCTGTGCGGTTCGCCAGACTTAGCAGTGGTCCCGGGATTGGCGCTGCCCGTCGTGTCAGTGGTGTTCGGAGGCGTGTCGAGCGATCCGCGCACGCCGCACCCAGCCATGCTGAGCATCCCTGCCACGGCCAGGGCCATCACGACGAAAAGCGGCAAACGCCTCTGCATACGACCTAGTGAACCCTGTTCATAGTCCGCAGCGCCACTGTCCCGCCGGAAAGGCAATCCGCCTCTACTCGGCTGGGCGAGGCCAGTTCTAGTCCTTTTCCTGTTGCTTTTCCAACCGCTTTATCCAGCCGCTGGCCATTTTGCGCACGTTCTGTGGCGCCGTTCCCCCATAGCTGCGCCGGCTCTTGACCGAGTTTTCCACCGAAAGGACCGAGAAGACGTCGCGCGTGATCCTCGGCTCCACTTTCTGCATGGCCTCCAGCGGCAACGCCTCGAGCCCCACGCCCTCCGCCTCGGCCATGGCAACGAGCCTGCCCGTGACGTGATGCGCATCCCTGAACGGCAGGCCCAGAGCGCGGACGAGCCAGTCGGCGAGGTCGGTCGCCGTCGAGTAGCCCGCTCCGGCAGCAGCGCGCATGGCGGCGACATTAGGCTCCATGTCCTCGGCCATGGCGGTCATCGCGGCGATGGAGAGCCGCAAGCTCGCCAGCGCGTCGAAGGTCGCCTCCTTGTCCTCCTGCATGTCCTTGGAATAGGCGAGCGGCAGGCCCTTCATCACGATCAGCAGCGCCTGGAACGCGCCGGCGATGCGCCCTACCTTGGCGCGTGCCAGTTCGGCCGCGTCCGGGTTGCGCTTCTGCGGCATGATCGAGGAACCCGTGGTGAGCCGGTCGGACAGGCGCACGAAGCTGAACTGCGGCGTCATCCACAGCACGATCTCGTCGGCGAGGCGCGACAGGTGCATTGCCGTGATGGCCGCCGCGGCGAGCGTCTCCAGCGCGAAGTCGCGATCGGAGACGGCATCGAGCGAGTTGGCGGTGGGACGGTCGAAGCCCAACGCTTCCGCAGTCCGCTTGCGGTCGACGGGAAACGAGGTGCCGGCCAGCGCCGCGGCACCGAGCGGGCACTCGTTGAGACGCGCCCGTGCGTCGGCAAACCGCCCGCGATCGCGCGCCAGCATCTCGACGTAGGCGAGCAGGTGATGGCCGAAGGTCACCGGCTGCGCGGGTTGGAGATGCGTGAACCCCGGCATGATGGTGGCGCTGTGCGTTTCCGCCTTCTTCGCAAGCGCCAGCTGCAGCGTTGCCAAAGCGGCATCGGCGCTGTCGATCCACGCGCGCACGTAGAGCCTGAAATCGGTTGCCACCTGGTCGTTGCGCGAGCGCGCAGTATGCAGCCGCGCCGCCGGCTCGCCGATCAGCTCTCTCAGCCGGCTCTCCACGTTCATGTGCACGTCTTCCAGCGCGCGCGAGAAGGCGAACTCGCCCTTCTCGATCTCGATGAGCACGCGGTCGAGGCCCGCCGCAATCTTGCGCGCGTCCTCCTTGGAGATGATGCCCTGCTGCGCCAGCATGGCCGCGTGCGCCTTGGAGGCGGCGATATCGTAAGGAGCCAGCGCCTTGTCGAAGCCGATGGAGGCGTTTATCTCCTCCATGATCTCGGCCGGCGACATGGTGAAGCGGCCTCCCCACATCTTGTTGGCGGATTTGTCGGTCACCAGATCAACCTGAGTGTGCAGCGAGCGAGAATGTCCAAAGCAGCCCCCAGCCAGGATCCGCGGCGGAGAGCGGCAGTGACGTTGGGCGCGGCTGCCCTGGCGGCCGCGCTCGGGTTTGCAGCGGTATACGTGACCCTTGGCCGCCCTGACAACGCTTCTCCCCCGGTCAAGACCGCCACCCAACCGCCATCCGCGGCTCCGCAGTCGCTTCCCTCGGGTCCCGGCAGCAACCCTTTGAGCAAGGGCCAGATGGCGGCTTTCGTCTTCCGCAAGGCGCCGGAGGCGCTGCGAGAGGCCACTTTCCAGGATGCCTCGGGCAAGGAGCGCACCTTGGCCGACTGGCGCGGCAAGGTGGTGCTGGTCAACCTGTGGGCCACCTGGTGCCTGCCCTGCCGCAAGGAGATGCCCTCGCTTGACCGCCTGCAGAAAGAGCTGGGGTCGGACAAGTTCGAGGTAGTGGCCATCAGCGTCGACCGCAAAGGCCTGGAGGCGTCCAAGAAGTTTCTCGACGAGACCAAAGTCAAGGAGCTGGGGCTCTACGTGGACGCGACCGCCCGCATGACCTCCACGTTCAAGGTTGTCGGCCTGCCGGCGACCTTGCTGCTCGATGCCGAAGGCCGCGAGATCGGGCGGCTGCTGGGCCCCGCGGAATGGGACAGCGAGGACGCCAAGCGGCTGATACGCTCCGTATTGCAACAATAGTTGCCCAATATCTTGGCAATTTTGATTTGGTGGGCCTACCATGGCCTCGGCGCGGGCACACTCCAATCAGGGAGAGAAGCTATGGAGCGCTTGAACGATTTGTTTCTTCTCATAGGGCGATTGTTGCTGGCGTCGCTGTTTCTGACGGTCAGCATCCCCAAGGTTATGCAAGGCTATGGGGGTCCCTTCGCGCAGTACCTCGGCAAGCTAGGAGTTCCCTATCCGGAGATAGTGGGAGTCGTCGGGGTTGCGATCGAGGTGCTCGCACCCGTCGCCTTGATCCTCGGCGTTTTCCCTCGCATCTCGGCGCTGCTGCTGATTGCGTTCGTCGCTGTCGCGACGGGGCTGGCGCATAGGTTCTGGGAGTATCCTGACGCGCAACAAGCGAACCAGATGAACCACTTCCTCAAGAACATCGCTGTCATCGGCGGTCTGATGTTCTACTACGTTGCCGGCGCCGGGGCATGGGCGCTGAGCGGTCGCGGCGAGCGTGCCGGCGCTGGCGCGCACGCGCGTGCGTAGGCGTTAAGAGCAGTGTTCCGGGGGCGCGGGCCGCAAGGGCCCGCGCTGGCAGCGCGCGGCCCAGCCTTCGACAGGCTCTCGCCGCGACGCGACAGCTACAGCGTGCCTGCGAGTCCGAGTTCCTTGACCACGCCGCTCCAGCGCTCGCGCTCGGCCTTGATGTACTGCTCGATCTGCGCGATCGGGCGCGGTGCCAGCGGCATCAACCCGATGTCGCTCACGCGCTTCTGGAAGGCCGCGTCGCCGGTAATGCGCATCATTTCGGCATGCAGGCGCTCCACGATGGCGCGCGGCGTCGCCGACGGTGCCAGCAGCGCGTGCCAGGATACGGCCTCGAAGCCCGGCATCCCCATCGCCTCGGACATGGTCGGCACCTTGGGCAGGGAGGGATGCGGAGTGGAGGCGCTGATGCCCAGCGCCATCAGCTTGCCCTCCTGAATCAGCGACAGCGCCGCGCCCGTCTCGGAGATGGAGGAGGTGATGTGGCCGCCCACCACGTCGGTCACAATTTGCGGCGGGCTTCGGTAGGGTACGTGTGCGGCCTGGAACTTGTGGTCGCGCTTCAGTGTCTCCATCGTCAGGTATTGCAGCGTTCCGGCGCCGGTGGTGGCGTAGGTGACGGGATTGGCGGCGTCCTGCGCCTTCTTGATGAACGCCTTCATGGTGTCGGCGCCGAAGGCCGGCGTGACAATCAGCACGAACGGCGACTTGGCGTAGAGCGCGATCGGCACGAAATCCTTCTCGGCGTCGTAGTTGACCTTCTTGTAGAGGGTGGGATTGACCGCCAGCACCGGCGAGGAGGCGACGACCAGCGTGTGGCCGTCGGGCGCCGAGCGGGCCACGTTCTGCGCCGCCAGCATCAGCGCGGCACCCGGCTGGTTCTCCACCACCACCGGCTTGCCCAGAGCCTTGCCGAGCTCCTCGCCGTAGATGCGCACCACCGCGTCCATGCCGCTGCCAGCGGCCAGCGGCACCACGATGGTCACATTGCGCGTGGGGTAGTCCTGTGCCCTGGCCGGCAAGGCCAGGAGCATTCCCGCGAGAGCGCACGACAGTACCCCAGCGAAGCCATGACGGGGTCACGTCGCATTCCTCCCAAGTGTCGGCGCCTTCGGCGCGCTTTGTTGTGCAAGTCTTGCGAGGCAGCCGAGCGCCGCCCCTGGCAGGCTACCAGGGATAGAATACGGGCTCAGAGGCCTCGCCGTCGGCCGCCAGCAGGCCGCCGACGATGGAGCGTGCCAGCTGCTCGGCCATGCAGCGATGCCCCGTGTCGTTCATGTGCAGATTGTCGGCTGTGAGGTAGAACTGGTCACCGCGCACGCGGTGCAGCTCGCGCATGGCCTCGAAACGATCGACCAGCAGCACGCGGGCCTCGCGCGCAACCTCGGCGATGGCGGCCACCACAGTCTCATAATACTCGTCCCTGGTGAGCACCTCGCCGTACTGCGGATCGATCAGCACCACGTCGATCCGGTTTTCCTTGAGCCAGGCGAGCGTGGTCCTCAGACAATCCTTGAAGCGATCGATGCTGATGTGGCGGAGCGCATCGTTGGTGCCGACTTGCCAGACGACAAGGTCCGGCTTGGTCTCGGCGATCTCCTGCTTCATGCGGTCGGCGGCGCCCTGGGCGACTTCGCCCGACCTGCCGCGGCCGATCACGTCGAAGTCGAGCCCCTTCATCGCGCCTTCGAGCGTGCGCTCGAGCTTGGCGATATAGGTGGCTGCCGGCGATGATGCGCCGACCCCGACGGTCGAGGAGGAGCCAATGGCCAGCACCCGTACCGTACGATCTGTGCGTATGGCCCGCCTCAGCGCCCTCAGCGGCCGGCGGAACTGATCGCCAACCATGCGCTTGGACCTGCAGTCAGGGGAAAGGCTCGGCGGGTCGCCCGGAAGCGCAAAAGCCCTTGCGCCAGCGACTGCCATATCCTGCGCCAAAACCGGTGTGGCCGGTGCGCATATCGCCATGGCCAGAATGGCCAAAGCCCCCACACGTTGCATCATGAAGTCGTGCACCCCACCACGCCCGGCTGCCTCAAGATTAGGCCAGCCCTGCCCGCGCGTAAAGCAGAGCTTGAATTCTCGACCAGCCGCATATTGCCTGCCTTACATTGCATTGACAGGACCGCGGTCACCAAGCCAGAACCCTCGCCATGGCCAGCTCGACCCTGCAACCAACTATTGAAGGCGCCTGGGACAGGCGCGATTCGATCGGCCCGGACACCCGTGGCGAGGTGCGGTCCGCCGTTGACGAAGCCCTCGACCTTCTCGACCGGGGAAAGGCCCGGGTTGCCGACAAGATAGGTGGAGAATGGGTTGTTAATCAATGGCTTAAGAAGGCCGTCCTGCTGTCCTTCCGCCTCTATGACATGACCCCCATCTCCGGGGCCCCAGGCGGGGCCAGCTGGTGGGACAAGGTGCCCTCCAAGTTCGCCGGCATGACCGAGGAAACTTTCAGGGCTTCGGGCTACAGGGCGGTTCCTGGAGCCATCGTCCGCCGGTCTGCCTATATCGCTCCGGGCGTCGTGCTGATGCCCTCGTTCGTCAACCTCGGGGCCTACGTCGACCAGGGCACGATGGTCGATACTTGGGCAACAGTCGGCTCCTGCGCCCAGATCGGCAAGAACGTGCATCTCTCGGGCGGGGTGGGCATCGGCGGCGTGCTGGAGCCGTTGCAGGCTAATCCCACCATCATCGAGGACAACTGCTTCATCGGCGCGCGCTCGGAGGTGGTGGAGGGCGTGGTCGTCGGCGAGGGCTCCGTGCTGTCGATGGGCGTCTTCATCGGCGCTTCCACCAAGATCGTCGACCGGGCGACCGGGCGCATCATCACCGGCAAGGTGCCGCCCTACTCCGTGGTCGTGCCGGGCACGCTGCCGAGCAAGCCGCTCTCCGGCAACGAGCCCGCGCCCGGCCTCTATTGTGCCGTCATCGTCAAGACAGTGGACGAGAAGACCCGCTCCAAGACCAGCATCAACGAGTTGCTGCGCGACTAGCTCCCGAAAGCGGCGTAGGGGATCGGCGAACTTCGGAATCGGGACACTAGGGGTGTTTGCGAGCCAATGCAGGGCCATCGTGCACTCGACTCCGAGAAGGTCATCGCCACGATCGCGGCACTGCATCGGCGCATCTGCGAGCGGTTTCCCGGCGCTGGTCTTGCCAGCGTATGCGACGAGCTGCAAACCATCGCGCGCGAGAACTCGGCGCGAGCCGAGCACATCTCTCACCGCAATCTGCCGCTGCGTTTCGTCATCTGGCTCTTGCTGGCGGCAGGTGCCGTGGGCCTCGGCTGGATCGTGTACCTGTTCTATCTGTTCCCGCGCTCCGCCGACAACGTCTACTCGGTGCTGCAGGGCGTGGAGGCAGCTGCCAATCTGACGGTGCTGCTGGGCGCGGCGGTGTTTTTCCTGGTCCGCATCGAGGAGCGCCTCAAACGCAACAGTGCGCTGGAGGCCCTGCACGAGCTGCGCTCGATCGTGCATGTCATCGACATGCATCAGTTGACCAAAGACCCGAGCGTCACCGTGACGGTGGCAGGCAACACAGCGTCCTCGCCGCAGCGCGTGCTTTCGCCCTACGAGGTGACCCGCTACCTCGACTATTCCTCGGAGATGGTGTCGCTCACGTCCAAGGTTGCCGTGTTGTTCGGGCAGGGCTTTCCCGATCCGATCGTCATCGAGGTGGTGAGCGACATCGAGCGCGTTGCCGCAGGATTGTCACAGAAGATCTGGCAAAAGATCATGATCCTGCAGAGCACCGGGGCAGCGCACGCGCCATTGCTGTCGCCTGCGCCCTCGCCACCCCCCGCGGCGCCATTGCTCGCGGCAACCGCCTCCTGAAGAGGTCTATGGAATGGATCAAGCAGATCCGGTTCAGCTGGCGCAGGCCCTTATCCGCTGCCGCAGCGTCACACCGCACGAAGGCGGAGCCCTGACGTTTCTCGAGAGCGTGCTGCGACCGGCCGGGTTCACCTGCCATCGCCTCACCATGACCGAGCCGGGCACGCCGGACGTGGAGAACCTCTACGCGCGCCTGGGCACGGCCAAACCGCACCTCTGCTTCGCCGGCCATACCGACGTCGTGCCGGTCGGCGAAGAGGCAAGGTGGACGCGGCCGCCGTTCGCCGCCGACATCGCCGATGGTGTGCTCTATGGCCGCGGCGCCGCCGACATGAAGGGCGGCATCGCCTGCTTTCTTTCTGCCGCCTTCGACTACATCAAAGCCGGCGGCGGCCTGCCGCGCGGGTCCATCTCCCTCCTCATCACGGGCGATGAGGAAGGCGCGGGCATCAACGGCACCGTCAAAGTGCTCGACTGGATGAAGCAGCACGGCGAGGTGATGGACGGCTGTCTGGTCGGCGAGCCGACCAGCTCGCAGACGGTGGGCGACGAGATCAAGATCGGCCGTCGCGGCTACGTCAATGCCGAGATCGTCGTGCACGGCAAGCAGGGCCATTCGGCCTACGCCCAAGTCGCCGACAATCCCGTCCCTAAGCTCGCCCGCATCATCGATCGCATTTCAACCACGCCCATGGATGCCGGCACGGCGCGGTTTCAGCCGTCCAGTGTGCAGGCGACCCTCATCTCGGTGCCCAATACCGCCACCAACGTGATCCCCGGCACGGCCAAGGCCAACTTCAACATCCGCTACAACGACCTGCACACCCGCGCCGGTGTCGAGGCATGGGTGCGCGAGCAATGCGAGCGCGCCGCCAAAGAGGTCGGAGCCCAGTTCTCGCTCAGCTTCTTCGGCGTCGGCGATGTGTTCCTGACCGAGCCCGGGCCGCTCGTCGATACCATGCGTGGCGCCGTGCAGGCGGTGACGGGCCGGGCTGCGCAACTGACGACCAACGGCGGCACGTCGGATGCGCGTTTCATCTTCAGGCACTGTCCGGTGATCGAGCTCGGCCTCGTCAATGCCACGGTGCATCAGGTCGACGAGTGCGTGCCCCTCGCCGACCTCACGGTGCTCACGCGCATCTACCGGCGTTTTGTCGAGGATTATTTCGCCTCGGTCTGAGACACGCCTTAACGCTGTCCGCTTAAATCGGCGCGCCCTGCAACTCGAAAAGCCGCGCGTATGCGATATTGCGCGCCTGTGGGGGGCGCCTCAATGGTAAACGCCGTTGCACTGCCGGCCTTGGACAGCGCTATGCCGTCGCGCGAGCGCGCGCAGTGGCGCAATGTGCTGTCGCCTCTTCTTGCTTTGCTGCCTTCGGCGCTGCTGCTCGGCATCTTGCGCGTGTGGTCGCTGGCGGTGGCGCCCCGCGTTGGCATCTACTTCACCGCGGAAGCGCTGCTCGTCGTCTATGCATGCTTTGCGGTTGCACGTGCGGTCAATGTCAATGCACTGAGCTATGACGCGTCGGGGTGCTACGATCCGGGCAAGGCGCAGCAGGCCAAACACACGTTCTACGCGGCGCTGCGCCTTGGATGGGTACGCATCGCTGGGCTGGTCCTGCCCCTGCTGCTGGCGGCGCTCATTGCCGACGCGCTCACCGCCGGCACCAACATCCAGCATCGAACCAACGTTCATCTCTCCATCATGTTCGTCGAGCTGATGGCGTGGTGGAGGTACGGGTCGGCGATCGCCGTCGCATCGGCGCAATGGGTGCCGCCCCGCCCCCCCGCTCTGGCCAGGGCGCGTGCGCTCGTAAGCAGGGCTCGGCTCCATATCTTGCCCTCGCTGGCGCCGGCCCACATTGCCTTGAGCGCGGCGGTGCTTGCCAGCCTTGCCGTCCACGCCGGCCGGCCCCCCCCGGCCGGCGCGTTGGTGCTCGGCGGCGCGCCCGATCCCCGTCTCGTGTTCGCCTGGCAGGCCGCGCTGTGCGCGGGCCTTGCCTGGCTGGGGCTCGTGCTCGTGTGCCGCGGATCGCTCGCCATTCTGATGCGCATCAGAGCCCAAAGGACGGCCCGGCACGCGTCGCGGCAACCATAACGCTCAACTCACGATCGCCGGCGCCGGCTCCCGACGTAATCGTTCTGCACCGAGACGCGGCTGCTCATCATGAACTCCAGCCTGACCCGTTCGGGCTGGTCCTGCACGCTCAGGCGCGGCTCCGGCCAGAGCTGGCTCCACCAGCCCTCGTGGATGCGCTTGTAGCCGGCGCCGGCCTGATCGCAGGCGCCCATCAGCATGAACATGCGTTGCAGCGATTTGTTGCGGCAGAGGCTCACGCCGCCCCTCGTCAACTGCTCGGGTGAGACCAGCAGCGAGCCCGGGTTCTCCATGACGATCCGCTCGCGGTAGCGCTCGAACACGATGCCGCCCGGTACGTCGTAGTCGGTGTGTACGAGGGCATTGACGACGGCCTCGCGCAGCGCAGTGTGCACCGGTGACCGGTCGACGGGCTGCGCTGCGTTCCATGGGCGCGGCAAGGCGAGATCGACGGTCAGCTTCGGCCAGCTCTGGCGAAAGAACTGGAAGAGATTGGCTTCCCACGTTCCATCCGGAAACAGCCGGTACGACCATGGGTCTCCGGGGTTCTGCTGCGCCCTGAAATCGCGATAGTCGACAAAGTAGTTCGGCGCCGCGCCCGGGCTGATGATCGCCTCGTGCTTGCCGAACATCAGCAGCCCCGCGAGCGTAAGCCCGTAGTAGCCGGTCTGGCGATGCTTGCGCCAGCAGCCGAGCTGCTCCAGCAGCGCCTTCTTGTCGAGGGAGAGCCATGGGTGCTTGGGCTTGGTCGCTGCAAATCCATCCCGGAACGCGCCAATCGAGATCGCGTCGAGATCGTCGAGGCCGAAGCCTTCGAGGACGCGTGTGTCTTGAGGTTCCTGCATCACACGTGCCGTTGCCCTTTGGTCATCGGGCGGCGGCGCGATCGGGGACCTTGGGGACAAGAGGGGCCGTGAGGTAGGGTTCGAGTATGGAGGAGCTGACGGGCTTGGGCGGCATCGGCGTACCTCTGAAAGAGCTATGCGCCACACCACGACCCCCGCCATCGCAGCTTCGCGATCCTAGCGCGAGTGGGCGACTGCTGAAATGGTTATCGACGGCCCAACTCGGGGCCGATGTGGCCCAAACCGCGCTACGGGGCCCAATGACCGGTACGCCGCATCACGAAAATCGCTTCCGCTGCGCCCAGGGCTACATGGTTGCCCCGATCTGCCAGGGCACGAACTCGTTGTCGCCGTAGCCCAACAGCTCGCTCTTGGTCTTGGAGCCCGAGGCCACGCGCAGGACGGCATCGAAGATCTCCTGCCCCTTGGCGTCGATGGTTACCCCGTCGAGAATGTCGCCGCAGTTGATGTCCATGTCGTCCTGCATGCGGCGGTAGATGTCGTGGTTGGTGGCGAGCTTTATGGAGGGGGTCGGCTTGCAGCCGTAGGCCGACCCGCGGCCCGTGGTGAAGGCGAGCACGTTGCAGCCGCCCGCCACCTGCCCCGTGGCGGCCACGGGATCGTAGCCCGGCGTATCCATGTAGACGAAGCCCTTGGCGGTGACGGGCTCGGCGTAGCGGTAGACCTCGGTGAGCGTGGTGGTGCCGCCCTTGGCCGCGGCGCCCAGCGACTTCTCGAGGATGGTGGTGAGCCCGCCGGCCTTGTTGCCGGGGCTCGGGTTGTTGTCCATGGAGCCGTCGTTCTTGGCGCAGTAGTCCTGCCACCAGTGGATGATGTCGACGAGCTTCTGGCCGACTTGCGGGTTGCGGGCGCGGCGTGTGAGCAGGTGCTCGGCGCCATAGATCTCCGGCGTCTCGGAGAGCACCGCGGTGCCGCCGTGGCGCACCAGCAGGTCGACGGCGGCGCCGAGCGCGGGATTGGCTGTGATCCCCGAGTAGCCGTCCGAGCCGCCGCACTGCAGAGCGAGGCACAGCTCCGAGGCGGAGATGGTCTCGCGGCGCACGGCGTTGGCGCGCGGCAGCATCTCCTCGATGCGGGCGACGCCGGCCTCGATGGTCTTCTTCGTGCCGCCGGTGTCCTGGATGGTCATGGTGCGAAAGTTGTCGCCCTCGACCAGGCCGTATTTGTCCTTCAGCCGAGAGATCTGGAACACCTCGCAGCCGAGGCCCACCACCAGCGCGGCGGCGAGGTTGGGATGGCCGGCGTAGCCCCATTGCGTGCGCTCCAGCGCCTCGTAGCCCTCGCCCTTGCCGGCGAGGCCGCAGCCCGTCCCGTGCACGAACGAGACGACGCCGTCGACGTTGGGATATTGCTCCAGGATGCCGGAGCGGTTGACGGCCTCGGCCATGAAGCGGGCGACGGAGGCCGAGCAGTTCACGCTGGTGAGCACGCCGATGTAGTTGCGCGTGCCGGCCTTGCCGTTGGCGCGGCGGTAGCCCTGGAAGGTGGCGCGCGCCTCGTGGGGGAGCAGCGGCTCCTCCTTGGCGTCCTGCGCGAAGGCATAGTCGCGGTCGAATTCCGCGAACGAGCAGTTGTGGGTGTGCACGTGGGCGCCCGGGCGCAATTGTCTCGGTGGCAAAGCCGATGATCTGCCCGAATTTCAGCACCGGCTGGCCCTTGGCGATCGGGCTCGCTGCCATCTTGTGGCCGCGCATCACCCTGCTTGTCGCCCTGATGCCCTGCGCGGTCACCCCCGGCATCACCGTGTCGATGGCGACGATGATGTTGTCCCTGGCATTGAGCCGCAGCGTGCGCGGGGCGTTCTTCTCCGGCTTATCCTGCATTGGGGCCTCCCGGTGTTTTCCGCATGATGCGGAACCCAAGCGTAGGGCGCAATAGGCGTCAGCCGTATTGCGCCGATGGCCCAGCAAAGCGGCGCAATACGGTGGTGTCTCAGTTTGAATTTTTCGATTTCGCATTGGGTTCGTAGTAGGAGCTACCGTAGCTCCAGTCCGGCGCGGCTGGTTTGAATGGTAGTGCTTGCTGCAGCAGTTCTCGGCGAGCCGCGGCTGAGAATTTGACCCCTCCAGCATTGGTGTCAATGAGGTCAAGCGCCCATTCCCGAGCCGATGCCGCCGAGGCATCTTTCTTGGGATCTGCTCGCAGCACGGCGATACCGATTTCAACCAGCCGTGCGTTCCTGTCGCTCTCCCATGTGCGGAACGCCGCGAATGCAACAGAGGCCGCTATCAGCATCGCACTGAAGGCGATGGCGACTTGCGGATATGGCGTCAAGGCATATGGCTTGGCTTCCATGGCTATATCTCCCCGAGCGAACCCGTGCTATGCTTAGCGGCAAGCAATTTGCGGTGCAAGGATGCCACGCGGACCCAAAGGCCAGAAGCGCCCCGCCGACGTGATCGGTAACGCCGTCAAGGTGATGCGGATCGCCACGGCCGAGGAAGCCGAAGACTTCCCCGCCGACGACGGCAAGGACAAGGCTGCCCAGAGCCTAGGCCAGCGCGGTGGGAAGGCGCGCGCAAAAGCGCTGAGCGGTAAGCGTCGCAAGGAAATCGCAAGAACGGCAGCGGAGAAGCGGTGGTCGAAAAAGGCTAATCCTTAAGCTGCACATTTAACGTGCCACACAAAACCTCTTGGGCATCGAACTTTGCAATTACATTCATCCGACCTTTCTGTCTCACGCGGTACCCGGGCAAGATAGCGGAGCCAATAAGGCCAGCCCTGGTTGCGCCTTTTTCCCGAGACTCGCGCAGGGCTTTTTCTACAAGGTCACTACCAAATACCGAAAAAGGTATTTCCTTGTTGTCGGTCTGAACCAAATGCAGCGCTATCTCCTTGGGCGCGGGTTCATCAACAGACAGGGTGATTCGTATGTAAACCGCCAGTTTTGCAAATTGAAACGGAACGCTCTGCACGGTGATGTTATCGGTATAAATACCGATAACACTCACTTGACAAGATTTTTCCTCACGGATATCCTCACAAAACAACGCCACCGCAGAGATCATTTAAGCAGACCTCTGCTTGAGCACTATGGCATCGACCGGAGGAACATCCAATTCTCTGCTGGCGACATCAGGCTCCATTCCAGATGGCGGCGATCTAACCGTAATGTCGTCTGTATCATCGTAGAGCCAGCCGGGACCGATCTGGTTGCGCCTAGGTCGCGTCAACGGGTAGTCGAGATCGTATACTGGCGCACCACCGGATACTGCAAAGAGCAAGTCGCTCATCGTATCAAGGGTCCAATTTCCTGGACCGCTCAGCCAGCGGCAAACAACGTCCGTTCCCTTGCCAAGTCTGCGCGCCAATTCAGCTTGAGAGATTCCGCTAGCCGTGAATTCATCCATGAACAGGTTGAAGGCATTATACTTGTTGCGTGCTTGAAAATACCCCAGCGTCCCCGGGGGTATCTTCTCGCCAGGGACGGGGCTAGACAGCGCGATATCGCTCTGTGATGTAGTCATCTATCGTTTCTCCAACGTACGGGGGATGGTTGGGAAAGAGCCTGTCCCACACCCGACGACACTCCTCGGCCTCCTCGGAAAAACTTTGAATGTCGTCGCGGTACTGCCAGGTAAGGGCGACAAAAGTATCTTTTTCAGCCCAGGCACCGAAGCACCTTATTTGAGGTTCTGGCGCTAAAGATCGTATGTCCCAAACCGCGAGAGGCACGGGGTCCACGGGAGCGAGGTATGCCCACGGTTTTTTGGTGTACGGATCGGATGCGATGGATACCCAACCCCCCGTTGTGAACGTGTCGAGGGTACCGCGGAATTGACCCAGGCGATGTCCATAGAAGTTCTCTGGGAACGGCTTACTGACACTGCTGAAGAACCTCATCCGACGCAAACAGGCTCCGCACGCTTTCGCCCCCGTCCGCAGGGGGCAGGCAGAACAAATCTCTGCCGACTATAGCGCGTATCCTAGCTCGTATTGACATATAAGTCAATGCCGGTCTAAACGCAAGCCCTCTTAGGCCCGTTAGATTAAGGGTTCCCAACCCTACAGGAGATGGACCGACGCGCGAAACTGAATCTTTTACTTGACGCTAAGCATAAAAGTTCATATAAAAGGGGCATGAGCAAGCTGCCCCTATCCAAGCGCGTCCAAATCCTCTCGATGCTTTGCGAGGGCGTTTCCATGCGGTCGATCTCCCGCGTGGTGGACGTGAGCATCAACACGGTCGGCAAGATGCTGATCGATGCGGGCACGGTCTGTGCAGCCTTCCACGATGAGATGGTTCGCAACGTCACTTCCAAGCGCGTGCAGGTCGACGAGGTTTGGAGCTTCACGGCAGCGAAGCAAAAGAACGTCGCCAGCATGAAGAAGCCGGTGGACGGCGCTGGCGACACGTGGACTTGGACCGCCCTTGATGCTGACAGCAAGTTGATTGTTCAGTGGTTCGTCGGCGGCCGGGACGGCTACAGCGCCAAGCTGTTCATCGACGACCTCAAGACCCAGACCCGTCTTGCCAATCGCGTACAGCTCACAAGCGACGGGCACCGCGCTTACTTAGAAGCCGTCGAAGGCGCGTTCGGCGACGACGTTGATTACGCGATGCTGCAAAAGGTCTACGGCACCGCGCCAGAGGCCGAGAAACGCTACAGCCCACCCGAGTGCATTGGCTGCCAGCGCCAGACCATCACGGGCGATCCCGACCAGGCGCACATCAGTACGTCATATGTTGAGCGTTCAAACCTGACCCTGCGGATGCACAACAGGCGCTTTACGCGGTTGACGAATGCGTTCTCGAAGAAGTTCATCAGCCACGTCCACATGGTTGCGCTCTACACCGTCTGGTACAACTGGGTGCGCATCCACAAGACGCTCAGGGTGACACCCGCCATGGCTGCTGGCCTGACCGACAAGCTGATGAGCTTCGAGGATATCGCCGGACTGATCGAAGCGGCTGCCCAGAAGCCAGAACGGCCGAAGACCTACAAAAAGCGGCTTCAGATTTCAAACTGAGACACTACCCGCAATACGCTTCGCTATTGCGCCCTACCACCGTGCGCTATGGTGGGCGGCAAAATCTACCGGGAAATGCCCAATGAATCTTTCCTCAATGCTTCGTGAGCGCGCCGCCGCGGGGCGGCCGATCCGCATCGGCCAGATCGGCGCCGGCAAGTTCGGCACCATGTTCCTGGCTCAGGTGCGGCTGATACCCGGCATGCATCTCGTGGGGCTGGCCGATTTGATGCCGGCGCGGGCGCGCGAGCGGCTGGTTGGCGTGGGGTGGCCCAAGGAGCAGATCGGCGCGGCATCCATGGGCGACGCGCTGAAATCGGGCGGGAGCCTGGTGACGGACGACGCGCTGGCCGTGATCGCCAACCCGGACATCGACGTGGTGATCGAGGCGACCGGCGATCCGGCGACGGGCATCAAGCTGTGCCAGGCGGCGATCCGGCACGGCAAGCACGTGGTCATGGTCAACGTGGAGGCCGATGCGCTGGCGGGGCCGCTGCTGGCGCGGCGGGCGCGCGAGGCGGGTGTGATCTACTCGCTCGCGTGGGGCGACCAGCCGGCGCTGATCTGCGAGCACGTCGACTGGGCGCGCGCCTGCGGGTTCGGCGTGGTGTCGGCGGGCAAGGGCACGCGCTACCACCCGAGCTACCACCAGTCGACGCCCGACACCGTGTGGGACATCCTCACGCAGTACCTGCCGATCAAGGACCGCAGCCACATCAATCCCAAGATGTTCAACTCGTTCCTCGACGGCACCAAGTCGGGCATCGAGATGACGGCAGTGTGCAACGCCACCGGGCTTGTACCGCAGTCGGGCGGACTGGGCTTCCCGCCGGCCTCGCGCTTCGAGCTGGCCGAGGTGTGCAAGCCCAGGAGCGAGGGCGGCACACTCGAGAAGAAGGGCGTGACCGAGGTGGTGTCCTCGCTCTATCGCGACGGGAAGGACGTGCCGCATCACATCGCCATGGGCACCTACGTGGTGGTGGAAAGCGAGAGCCCGTACGCGGCGCAGTGCTTCGTCGAGTACAACTGCCTGCCCGACAAGAGCGGCAAGTACGCCACGCTGTACCGGCCCACCCACATGATCGGGCTGGAGCTCGGCATCTCGGTGGCGTCGGTCGCGCTGCGCAAGGAGCCGACCGGGACCCCCATCTGCTTCAACTCGGACGTGGCGGCCACGGCCAAGCGCGCTCTGAAGAAAGGCCAGGAGCTGGACGGCGAGGGCGGCTTCAGCGTGTGGGGCAGGCAGGTGCCTGCCGACGTGTCGCTGGCAGAGGGCTATTTGCCGCTTGGCCTTGCCAGCGACGTGAGGCTGACGCGGGATATCGCAGAAGGCCAGGCGCTGCAGGTGGTCCGACGTTGCCATCGATGCCACCTCCGACGCGGTGAAAGTGCGCCGCGAGATGGAAGCTATGTTTGCCCGGCCGAACCGGGGACTGTGACTATTGCCAATCGATTGACGAGGAGGTTCAAGCAGTGTCGATATCACTCTATGACATGAGCGTTCCAAGCTACCTGCAGACTGTCACCGCGATCGGCGGTTGCCTCGACAAGGGCCTGGCGTTCTGCAAGAGCAACAATACCGATCCGGAGGAGCTGGTGGAGACGCGGCTGGCCGCGGACATGCACCCGCTGCGCTTTCAGATCGTATCCGTGGCGCACCACTCGCTGGGCGCCATCGAGGGCGTCAAGAAGGGGGTGTTCTCGCCGCCGGGCAAGACCGAGCCGCTCGACTACCAGGGCCTGCAGAAGCTGATCGCCGACACGGGCGACGGCCTGCGGCGCTTGAGCCCCGAAGAGGTGAATGCCCTCGAAGGCAAGCACGTCGATTTTCAGATGCGCGACCGCAAAGTGCCGTTCACGGCCGAGAACTTCTTGCTGTCGTTCTCGCTCCCCAATTTCTACTTCCACGCCACCACCGCCTACGACATCCTGCGCTCCAAGGCGGTGCCGCTGGGAAAACGCGACTTCCTCGGCCGGCTGCGCATCAAGACTTGAGCGTCGGAGGGCGGCATGGCGAAGGTGGACGAGCTCAAGCGCATGATCGCGCAAGCCGACAATATCGTCGCCTTCACCGGAGCCGGCATCTCGACCGAGTTCGGGGATTCCCGACTTCCGCTCGCCGGGCGGCATCTGGACGAAATTCAAGCCGATCGAATTCGGCGATTTCATCCGGTCGGAGGAGGCCCGTCGCGAAGCCTGGCGGCGCAAGTTCGCAACGCACGAGACGCTGCAGAAGGCCACGCCCAATGCCGGGCACCGCGCGCTCGCCCGCCTGGTCGAGCAGGGCAGGATGAGCGCCGTCATCACCCAAAACATCGACGGCCTGCACCAGACCTCCGGCGTGCCCGACGACAAGGTGATCGAGCTGCACGGCAACACCACCTATGCCGTCTGCCTCGACTGCCAGCGCCGCTACGAGCTCGATTGGGTGCGCGAAATCTTCGAGGACGGTGAGCGGCTGCCGCAGTGCACGGACTGCGGCGGCCACATCAAGACGGCGACCATCTCCTTCGGCCAGTCGATGCCCGAGGCGGAGATGGCGAGAGCGCACGTGGCGACGCTGGCCGCCGACCTGTTCATCGTTCTGGGCAGCTCGCTGGTGGTGTATCCGGCGGCCGGCTTCCCGGTGCTGGCCAAGCGCAACGGAGCGCGCCTCGTCATCGTCAACCGCGAGCCGACCGACCAGGACGACATGGCCGACCTGGTGATCAACGCCGAGATCGGCTCTACCATGAGCCGGGCGGTCGGGGTGAACTGACGGCACTGTCTGGAGGTGCACGATGGCCGAAGCCGCAGGCAAGGCGCGCGTCGCGCTCGTGACGGGTGGCGCCTCGGGGATCGGGCTGGCCACGGCGGAGCTGCTGCTGGCCTCGGGCTGGAAGGTCGCCATCATCGACCGCGACGAGAACCAGCTCGAGGCGCAGCGCAAGAAGCACGGCGCCAATCCCAGCGTGTTCATCGCGCCGCTGGATGTGACCGACGAGCCCGCAGCGCAGACAGTGGTGGGCCGGGTCGTGGACGCCCTGGGCGGCCTTGACGGCGTGGTCAACTCGGCAGGCATCGCCGCCGACATTCCGGCGCTCGATACGCCGGTCGATCTGTTCCGCAGGATCATGGATGTCAACGTGACCGGCACCTTCATCGTTGCCCGCTCCGCCGCGCGCATCATGAAGGACCGCGGCGGTGGCGCCATCGTCAACCTTGCGTCGGTCTCCGGCGTGCGCGGCAGCAAGGGCCGCAGCGCTTACGGCGCATCCAAGGGCGCCGTCATTGTGCTGACCCAAGTGCTGGCCAACGACCTGGCGCGCTACGGCATTCGTGTGAATGCAGTGGCGCCGGGACCGGTCGACACGCCGATGATCAAGACCATGCACACGCCAGCCGATCGCGCGTTGTGGGCGCGCCATGTCCCCATGCGCCGCTATGCCGAGCCCGCGGAGATCGCCAGCGTCATCGAATTTCTGCTGGATGGCACCAAGTCCAGCTACATGACCGGCGAGATCGTGGCGGTGGATGGCGGCTTCCGCGGTGCCGGCATCATCGCCGACGATTAGGGGTTGCCCCAACCTGTTCCCGCGCCCGAGTTGCGACGTGAACTAGGTTCCCGCCTACGCGGGAATGACGTTCGTGGGACGCGATGCATTCTCAACTGGCGTCACTCCCGCGGAGGCGGGAGCCCAGTGCACCTCAGCGAGTGCGCAGATCCACAGGTTTGGCGGGCGGGGACAAGGAATTCGGTTTCATAATGTATGTAGGCGGAGGATGACGGCGCCCACGCGCTGTGCTTTCCTGCGCGTGCCCCGGAGATGGGAAGCGCGGCAATCCTGGAGCCGCAGCCCAGCACAGGAGCCGGGGGCGGCAGTCCGGTAGCCTCGCCTGGCATGGTGGACAGATCATCCAAGCGTCAGGAGTGGGGCCCGGATGCAGCGAAGTCGTGGACGACAAGCCTCTTCGGCAAGGTGAGCTGACCTAGCAAGCGTCGAAGACGGCCCGGATGCGACCGAGCAGGGCGTTCCTTGCGCTCAGTAGCCGGCACTAACGATCACCCAGGTCATCGGGCGCAGCCCGAACGCCCTGTTCCTCCTCCCCAACCCTCGAGGCCCGAGGCCGGCGAGGCTCGAGGCGTTGCTACATATCTTTTCCGGTTGCGATGCCGAGTTCCGGGTGGACGCGGCGCGCAACTGAAATCGTTCTGCCGATGCTGGCGTCGCTCGATGTCAGGAGCCGTCACGCGGACGACAGATTGTGACTGTCAATTCTTCCCGCAGCGACTAGGATGGCCGCGTTCTTCCAAGGAGGTCACGTCATGCCCACACCGCAAGAGAAGCGCGCGACGTTCAAGCGCCTGCACGAGAGCGGCTGCTTCGTCATCCCCAACCCGTGGGATGTGGGCAGCGCGATCTTTCTGCAGGGCATGGGCTTCAAGGCGCTGGCGACGACGAGCGCTGGCTTTGCCTGGTCGCGCGGGGCAGGCGACGGCCGGGTGACGCGCGACATGGCGCTGGCGCACTTCGCCGAGCTGTCTGCCGCCGCCGACGTGCCGATGAATGCCGACTTCGAGGGCGGCTTTGCCGACGCGCCGGACGGGGTGGCGGAAAGCGTGCGGCTGTGCGTCGACACCGGTGTCGCCGGCCTGTCGATCGAGGACTACACCGGCGACCGGGCCAAACCGCTTTACGACTTCGATCTTGCCGTGGCCCGCATCAAGGCGGCGCGCGCGGCAATCGACAAGGCGGGCGGCGGCGTGCTGCTCACGGGCCGCAGCGAGGGCTTCATCCGCGGCAAGCCCGACCTCGACGAGACCATTCGCCGGCTCAAGGCCTATTCGGACGCCGGCGCCGACTGCCTCTATGCGCCGGGCATTTCCACTGCCGAGCAGATCTCGGCGGTGGTCAAGGCCGTGGCGCCGAAGCCCGTCAACCTGCTGATGGGCGCCCCCAGCCCGCTCAGCGTCAAGGACATCACCGATCTCGGCGTGCGCCGGATCAGCGTCGGCGGCTCGCTGGCGCGGGCGGCATGGGGCGGCTTCATCCGCGCGGCCAAGCAGATCATGGACGGCGGCAACTTCAACGGCTTTGCCGATGCGGCGCCGGGCCCCGAGCTCAACAAGGCGTTCGCCAAGTAGGCCGTGGAGGCCGGCATCACGCACTCGGCAGGAACCGCATCGATTGTCTTGGTCGCCGTGCGTCTTTTGCAATGCTCCGACATCCTAAGGTCACGCTTCGCCCGCACAACGCACGCACGCTTGGGGGCGCGCATGCGATCGGTGGAGCAAAACCAAATGGCGATTGTGCAGTTCCGGAAGGCGGTGCTTGTGCTCAAGCTCGTGCTTGCGATGGCCGCTGTCGCGACGCTAGCTGCGTGCGGCGCGGCTCAGCAGGTCGCGGTGCTCGACGACCAAAAATGCCAAGCCGACGGAGCGCAAACTGGAAGCAAGAAGTACGATCGGTGCCGGGCGGCACTGGAGGGCGAGCGCAAGCGCGCGATTAGCGGCGCCCAGCAGCAATAGGGCAGCAGCGAGCGTTGCAACCGGCCCCGGGCTGGCGAACCTGGGCCCTGTCGGCCAAATGACACCACTGCGGCCGCCCGCCCATGTGCATGTTCTGAGCACAGCTAGCGGCCGGCGGGGGAAAGACTACCCACGTAGTGCAGCACGATCTCGCGCGTGTGCGGGGCGTCGCGGTGCTCGATCAGGTAGACCGCCTGCCAGGTGCCAAGCACCGGCCTGCCGCCGGCCACCGGAATGGCGATGCTCGTACTGGTGAGCATCGACTTGATGTGCGCCGGCATGTCGTCCGGCCCTTCGATGCCGTGGCGGTAGCGGGCATCGCGCGGGGCTGCGCGCTGCAGCGCGTCCATGAGGTCGCGCAGCACGTCGGGGTCGGCGTTCTCCTGGATGGTGATCGACGCCGACGTGTGGCGGATGAACAGGGTGAGCAGTCCGTCGCGTGCGCCGACCGACCTCAGCCAGTCCACGACCCGCGCCGTCACATCCGTGAAGCCCGGCCCCCGCGTCTCGATCGAGATCGTATGATGCGCCTGTTCCAGCACGCCGCCTCGCCTTGCCTTGCTGCCGCACTCCAGCGCTCATGCGCGGGCGAATCACCGCCTTGTGAAGGCTGCAGCCCACCGCCAGCATGAGCCATGCGATCAGTTGAACCCCAGCAAAAGGCCACAGGTTCCGGCGATCGCCACGCCAGCTTAACCGAAACTTTACGGCCGGTCGCCACCTTGGCCGCGAGAGCCTTGCCGCTTCGGAGCATCTCGCGCCAGTCGCGGGTGCGCCGTGTCCGCGCGTGGGGAGCGGCACCGGAGGCGCTCGGGTTTCGGGAGAGTGGGCGTGAGCAACCGCATGCTGGGCTGCAGGGAATTGCCATGCCGTCGTCCGATCGCTTGCATCAGGGTCGCGATCGCCGTCCGGGCCTAGAGGGCCTTGCCGCCGACCCCTCGGTTGCGGGCGGGGAGGGGCGAGCGCGGTTGGATAGGTTGCGATCACCGGAGCATGTCGATCCCAACGAGCCATGGGATGCGCAGTCTGCCGAGGCTCTGACCCGTCTCTATGAGTCGGGTGAAGCCTATGTCGATTGCCAAGGCGAGAGGCCGCTGGCGCGCCGCCGGCAGCTGCCGCAGAGTGCGCCAGCCTCCGAGCAGCCGCCGACGGGCGACAACGCATGGCTGGACGCGCGCCTTGCCGAGATGGCCCAGCGCCTGCAGGATTCGCTGTACGGACTCAATCCCGACAAGTCGCTGGCCCCCCTCGCGCAACGCCTGGACGCCATCGAGCAGCGTTTCGGCGAAGCGCTGGCCCAGGTCGCGCAGCGCTCGGACCTCGACGGCCTCAGGCTAATCGAGGCCAACGTGTTCGAGCTGGCAGCGCACGTCGAACAAACCCGCGGCCGCCTCGACAAGCTCGAAACCATCGACGATCAGGTGCGCGATATCGCGCGCCGTCTGCAGGGCGACGATCATCAGCGGCTGGCCGCGCTGGAGCAGTTGCTGCACGGCTACGTCGCCGAATGGCGGCGCAGCGACGAGCGCACGGCCAACGCCCTGCACACGCTGGAGGAGGCGGTCAATCGAGTTGGCGAGTCGGTGGAGGCCGTGGAGGCGCAGAGGCCCGTGCCGGACCTTTCCGCGTTCGCGCTGGCGACGCCCGAACTCGGCGGCGTCGTGCCGGACCGCGATCCGCTTGCGCAGGCCTACGCCGACACCGCGCGCGCTCTGCAGCAGCAGCCGTTGCGCTCGCCGCTCGACGCTGCCGACTATGCGACGCGTCCGGGGCCGGCGGCCGAGCAGGGGCCGTCGTTGCCTCCACCGCTGCCGGCGGCTCGGGTATCAGCGCCGGCGGGCGATGCAGAGTCGGCTCCGGCCACGCTCCATTCGCCGGCATTTCGTGCCTCGGCGATGCGCGCCAAGTTGCGGCAGGCGCAGATGCCGCGCGCGGACGACCAGCTGGAGACCGTGCAAGTCTCGCAGTCTGCGCCCAAAACCCAAGCGGCGCCGCGCTCGCCCCCGCCGCGCACCCGCCTCGGGCTGTTGCTGGCAGCTGCCTTCACCGTGTTCGTAGCCGGCGGCTATCTGGTCGTCGACGCGTTCATGACCGCGGCCGTGCACCGCGCTTCGTCCGGCATGGAGCACAGCGCCAGGCCCATCGATCCGAGGGCCACGGAGGACCCGGCGGGCACCGGCGACACCAAGACGCCCGCTAAGACGCCCTGGGGGGCCGATCCCAACGACAAGGCACCTGCGCCGGGCCCCGGCATGGCGCCGGCGAATGGCCAGACCGGGCTTTCGAGCCCGGCCCCTTCACCCACGCTCGCCAGGGTGGAAGCGATGGGGAACGCGATTGCCGCCGTCTTCCGCTTCAAGGAGCCAGCGCCGCCGCCGTCGCCGCCGGCGCAGCCCGCGGCCGTCTCGCCGAAGGATGCACCGCCTGCGCTCGAGGAGGCGACAGCCCTCGCCATCGCCACGTTGCCCATGACCATCGGCCCCGCCTCCCTGCGGCAGGCGGCGCTGCGCGGAGAAGCCGCTGCGCAGGTGGAAATCGCTGCCCGTTTCGCTACCGGCTTGGGCGTGCCGCGCGATTTGCAGGAGGCGCTGCGATGGTACAACCGCGCCGCCGCGCAGGGCATGGCCCTGGCGCAATACCGTCTTGCCATGTTCTACGAGCGGGGTTGGGGAACGCCCCCCGATCCCGAGCGGGCGCGGGTGTGGTATCAGCGTGCGGCCGAGCAGGGCAACGTCAAGGCCATGCACAACCTGGCGGTCTTGTCCGTGAGCGGCGGCCGCTCCGACTACGCTACCGCAGCCAAGTGGTTCGCGCAGGCTGCCGATCTGGGCCTCGCCGACAGCCAGTTCAATCTTGCCGTGCTGCACCACAGCGGCCTCGGAATGCCAAAGGATTTGCGGCTCGCCTACAAGTGGCTGGCGCTGGCGGCGCGCACCGGCGACCGCGAGGCCTCGAGTCGCATCGCCGAAGTGAAAGCCCAGCTCACTCCCGGCGACCTGCAGGAGGTCGAGGCGATGGTGGCTGTCTGGCGCCCGCGCACTCCCGATCCGGCCGTCAACGAGCCTGCCGCGGTCAGCCTGGCCCCCTAGGTTGCCGCCGGCACGGCCTGCCTGCGGTCCACTAGCCTCGCCGCCTCCTCCATCCGCTCTGCGGTGGTCTGCGTCGGCACCCGGAACGCCAGCGCATAGAGCGCAGGCAGGAACGTGAGCGTCAGGATCGTCGCCGCCACCAGGCCACCCATCATGGCGATGGCCATCGGCGCCCAGAACACCTCTTCGGCAAGCGGGATCATGGCGAGACCGGCGGCGGCGGCGGTGAGCGTGATCGGGCGGAAGCGGCGCACGGCGGACTCCACGATCGCCGTGAAGGCATCATGGCCCGCGGCCCTGTCCTGCTCGATCTGGTCGACCAGGATCACGCTGTTGCGCATGATGATGCCGGCAAGCGCAATCACGCCCAGGATCGCCACGAAGCCGAACGCGGCCTGGAAGATGAGGAGCGCGGCGGCGGCGCCGATCAGCCCGAGCGGGCCGGTCGCCAAGACCAACATGGTCTTGCCGAAGTGCTGCATCTGGATCATCAGCAGCACGAGGATGACCATCAGCATCACCGGCATCTTCTCGTTGATGGAGGTCTGGCTCTTGGCTGCCTCCTCCACCGCGCCCTGCAGCTCGATGCGATAGCCGGCCGGCAGGGACTCGCGCAGCGGCTTCAGCTTGGCGAGCACGGCGTTGGCGACGTCGGGGGACTGCAGGTGATCGGGCACCACCCCGCGCACCGTGATCGAGGGCAGACGGTCGCGGCGCCACTGGATGCCTGGTTCCAGCACCAGCTTGAAGCTCGCCACCTGGCGCAGCGGTACCGAGGCCCCGGTCGCCGTCTTGACATAGACGTTGTCGAGCGCGGTCAGCAGATTGCGCGTGTGTGACGGCTCGCGCAGCATCACCTTGACGGTCTCGTCGCTCTCGCGGAACTCGCCGATCTGGAAGCCGGACAGCATCGCCTGCAGCGAGCGGCGCACGACTTGCGAGGTGATGCCCAGCGCCCGGATGCGGTCCTGGTCGATCTCGAGCTTCAGGCTCGGCACCGGCTCCAGCCAGTCGTCGTGGACGTTGCCGACTCCGGGGGTCGCGCGCATCACGTTTGCGACCTCGTCGGCGAGGCGGCGCACCTCTACGCGGTCAGGGCCCGTCACGCGCACCTGCGCGGCCCAGCCAACAGGCGGCCCGTTGAACAGACGGTCGGCCTTGAAGCGGATGTTGGGGAAGTCGCGCGCCAGCATCTCGCGCACCCGCACCAGCACGTGCTCGCGCGCCTCGATCGACTTCGACATCAGGAACAGCTGGGCGAAGTTCTGGTTCTTGAGCTGCTGGTCGAGCGGCAGGTAGAAGCGCGGCGCGCCCTCGCCGACGAAGGTCGCGACATAGAGAAGGTCGGAGTCCTTGAGGAGCCGCTGCTCGACCGCCTTGGCCTCCTGCTCCGTGTCGGCGAACGAGGTGCCTTCCGGCAGCCACAGGTCGACCAGCAGCTCGGGCCGGTTGGAGGTCGGGAAGAACTGCTGCGGGATGAAAGCGAAGCTGGCGATGCTGGCAACGAGCGCCGCCACGGTCAGCCCCACCACGGTCTTCCGCCAGCGCACGCACCAGGATACCAGTGCGCGAATGGCGCGATAGGGGCGGCTGTTGAAGGCCTCGCCGTGATGGCCAGGCTTGCGACTGTGCACCTTGAGAAGGCGATAGCCGATCCAGGGCGTGAAATAGACCGCCGCGAACCACGAAATGACGAGCGAGATGCCGGTCACCCAGAACAGCGCGCTCACGTATTCGCCGGCCTGGCTCGCCGCGAAACCCACGGGGATGAAGCCGGCAACCGTGATGAGCGTGCCCGTCAGCATCGGAAACGCCGTCGTCGAGTAGGCGAAGGTGGCCGCGCGGAGCTTGTCGTAGCCCTCCTCGAGCTTGCGATCCATCATCTCCACCGCGATCATCGCGTCGTCGACCAGCAGCCCGAGCGCGATGATGAGCGCGCCCAGCGAGATGCGGTGCAGGTCGATGCCGATCGTCTGCATCACAAAAAAGGTGGCAGCAAGCACCAGCGGAATTGTCAACGCGACTACAAGGCCGGGGCGCCAGCCGAGCGCGATGAACGAGACCACGAGCACGATGCCGACCGCCTCCGCCAGCGAGCGCAGGAACTCGCGCACGGACTTGCTGACCACCTGCGCCTGATCTGAGATCTTGCCGAGCTCGACGCCCACCGGCAGGTCCCGCTCGATGCCCTTCAGGGCACGCTCCACCGCCGCGCCGACCACGGTGACGTTGTTGCCGGGTGCCATGGTGGCGCCGAGCAGCACCGCCTCGCGGCCCTGGTAGCGGGTCTTGGCGACCGGCGGGTCCTCCAGAGCGCGCCTGACCTCGGCGATATCGCCGAGCCTGAACACCTGCTGTCCGGCGCGCAGCCGCAGCTCGCGCACGTCGTCCACCGTCCTCAGTCCGCCTTCCACGTCGATGCGCACCGACCGCTCGGTCGTCTCGATGCGGCCGGCCGGGTCCATGGCGTTCTGGCCGCCCAACGCCGCCTGGATGTCGAGAGCGGTGAGCCCGCGCTCGGCCAGCGCGACCGATGAGATCTCGATGAAGATGCGCTCTTCCTGCGTGCCGAGCAGGTCGACCTTGGCGACGCCCGGAACGCGCAACAGGATGTCGCGTGCGTTCTTGGCGAAGGTCTTGAGCTCGGGATAGCTGTAGCCCTGCCCGGTGAGGGCATAGAGCGACATGTAGGTGTCGCCGAACTCATCGTTGAAGAAGGGGCCCAGCACACCCTCCGGCAGCGTCTGGCGGATGTCGCCCACCTTCTTGCGCACCTGGTAGAAGGCGTCGGCGACGGCCTGTCCGCGCACATTGCCGCGCAGGTTCACGAAGATGTTGGCGGAGCCGGCGCGCGTGTAGGAGCGCAGGAATTCCAGGCCAGGCGTCTCCTGCAGCTTGCGCTCGATCTTGTCGACGACCTGCTCCTGCATCTCCTCCACGGAGGCGCCTGGCCAGAGCACATTCACTACCATCGTGCGGAAGGTGAAGTCCGGGTCCTCCCTCTGGCCGAGGGTGGCGAAGGCGTAGCCGCCGGCAGCAAGCAGCAGCACGATCAGGAAGGCTGCAAAGTTGCCGTGGGCGATCGCCCAGGCTGACAGGTTGAACCCTTTCGGAGGCTCTGCCTTCGGGGGGGTGACCAGGCTTCCATCGGCGGACATCGGGGCTGCTCCGGTGCGTTGGCTCGAGTATCAGGTGGGCTTGCGCAGCCGCGCGGTGGTGCGCTCGCGCGGCAATCTCACGCGCATGCCGTCGCGCAGGAACTGCACTCCGCCCGTCACCACCAGGTCTCCGGCGTTGATGCCGCTGGCGATCTTGATCCCGTCGTCGGTGGTCGCGGCGACCACGACAGGCGTCTTGCGCACCGTCTTGGTGCTTTCATCTACGATGAACACCACGTGGGCGCCGTCCATCTCGGTCAGGGCCGTGAGCGGCACCACCACGGCGGCGGTCTCCTCGTCGATGCGGATCGCCACGGTGGCGGTCATGCCGAGGCGCATGCCCTGCGGCGGAGCGCCTGCCGAAACGCGTACCGCGTAGGTGCGGGAGGCGGCATCGGCTTGGCCGGCGATCTCGCGAATTCTTCCTTCAGCGCTCTCGCGCGGGCCCGCCCAAAGCGTGATGAGTGTGCGCTGGCCCGCTGCCAGCCGGCCGGCGTCCTGCTCGGGCACGGCAATGGCGATCTCGGTCTCGCCCGAATTGGCGAGCGTGATAACGGGCTGACCGGCGCTCACCACCTGTCCGGGCTCACCAGTGATGGCGGTGACGATGCCGGCCTTGTCGGCCACCAGCGTCGCATAGCTGACTGCGTTGGTTGTCTGCAGGAGCTGCGCCTGTGCCGACTCGAGTGCCGACGTTGCCGCATCGAGCTCGTTCTTGCGGGTGTCATACGCTGCCTGCGAGATGATGGCTTTCGGCAGCAGCGCCTTGGCGCGCTCCAGATTGTCGTTTGCCACCTCGCGGCGGGAGCGGGCCGCCGCCACGGCGGCCTTGGCACTGCTCTCGCCGAGCTTCAGGTCGGTCTCATCGAGGCGGGCTATCACCTGGCCGACCTCCACCCGGTCGCCCACGTTGACCGCCCGCTCGACGATCTTGCCGGCCACGCGGAAGCCGATGGCACTCTCGACCCGCGCCCGCACCACGCCGGAGTAGGTGAGCGTCCGACCGCGGGCCGCGGTTTCCACGACTGCGACCTTGACCGGGCGGGTGACCTCTTCGTCGACCTTGGCCTCGCTCTTACACCCTGCGAGCAAGGCAGCCATGCCTAGAATGACAAGGCCGACGCGCGAATTCCTTGACCAGGGCCGCGAGCTTGCGGCTGGGGCGGTGTCCAAGTGCTGAAGGCTCATGATCATCTCCCTTGTTCAGGGCTAGTACGGTTGTTATGTAAGCGCGGCTAACATATGTAGGTGACGGTCAAATCGCAAAGTGTTAGCGGCGCTAACTTTTCAATTCCTCGTGAAGCGTCCATGGTGGCGCAAATGAAATCAAACAGGCGAAAAACTGGGCGGGGCAAAGCTCGCTATCATCACGGCGAGCTGCGCGAGGCGCTGATTCGGGCAACGCGCCAGCTCGTGGAGGAGCGCGGTGCCGAAAACTTCACGCTCGCCGACGCCTGCCGAGTCGCAGGCGTCACCACGGCGGCTCCCTACCGCCATTTCCGCGGCAAGCAGGAGATTCTGGAGGAAATCGCCTCACGCGGCTTCGACGAGTTGAAAAAACGGGCGATGGCCATGATCGCTGCGAAGGGCGAAGGCACCCTGGACGGCATCGTCGCCATGGGCCAAGCCTACGTCGCGTTTGCGGTCGAAGAGACGGCGGTGTTCCGCCTGATGTTTGGCCAGCAGCCATCGCTCAAGAAGGCCGATCGCGTGCTCGGCACCGGCGATGATTGCTTCGCCCACCTGATTAGCCAGGTCGCGCGCTACTGCGAACGCAACCGGGTGCGCGGCGACGCACAGGAGATCGCGCTGATATTGTGGACCTTTGTGCACGGGGCTGCCTCGCTCCTGATTGATCAGGACTACGAGGGCGTCGCCCCGCAGATGGACGTGAACAGGCTGATCGAGGCTGCCACCCCCGGCCTACTCACGCCGTCGCCGAAGCGGTCCAAGCCCCCCGGCAAGCGCGCTAGCAGCAGGCGGGCCTGAGGCTGCGCCGGAATCGGAGCGCGCTCGCGCTAACGATCTTTGCCATCACGGCGACGAGTGCGAATTTTGGCGGGCATATTGGCTTGCAAATCGATGCCACATGGTGTCGATAGCAGATGAGGAACGTCGTGGCCGTCAAGGGGTGACCGGCCGCCGGACATGTCCGGGCAGACGGAAGATCGGCCTCTTCGGCCGGCGCGGGTTCCACGCCGACGCTTGTGCGGGTGCCGTCAGCGACGGACTTTGTTGTCGGGCTCGCCTTTCGCGCCGGCCTGGAAACCACGCCTCGCGGTCGCTCCCGGCGGCCATCCATCGGCGGATGCCGTGGCGTTGTTGACGTGGGTCGCATGCAATTCTACCTGCCCGTCGCCGAAATGTCGGCGAACATCTTGGTTTTCTTGGCCATGGGAGGCGCGGTCGGCTTCCTGTCGGGCATGTTCGGCGTCGGTGGCGGCTTCCTGATGACCCCGCTCCTGATCTTCGCCGGCATTCCTGCAGCCGTCGCGGTCGGCACGGAGGCCGCCCAGATCCTGGCCTCCTCGGTGTCCGGCGCGCTGGCGCAATGGCGCCGGCGCAATGTCGACGTCAACATGGGCGTGATCCTGCTGGCGGGCGGTCTCGTCGGCTCCGTGGCCGGCGTTGAGCTGGTCGGCACGCTGCGGCGCCTCGGCGTGTTCGACGTGTTCGTCGCCGCCTGCTACGTGACCTTTCTCGGCGTGATCGGCAGCCTGATGCTGATCGAAAGCACCAACGCCATACGCAAGGCGCGCGCCGGCAGACCGGTTTCGGCGCGGCGCTCCGGCCAGCACAACTGGGTGCATGGGCTGCCGCTGAAGATGCGCTTCAACCGCTCCAAGCTCTACATCAGTGCGCTGCCGCCGCTGCTGCTCGGCACCTTTGTCGGCCTGCTGGCGGCGGTCATGGGCGTCGGCGGTGGATTCATCATGGTGCCCGCCATGATCTACCTCTTGCGCATGCCGACCAACGTGGTGATCGGCACCTCGCTGTTCCAGATCGTCTTTCTGACGGCGGCCACCACTGTGCTGCACGCCTCGCAGAACCAGAACGTCGACGTGGTGCTGGCCGTCATCCTGATGGCCGGCGGGGTGGTCGGTGCGCAGTTCGGGGCGGTGGCCGGCGAGCGCCTCAAGGGCGAGCAGCTGCGCTTCCTGCTGGCCACTTTCATCCTGGCAGTCTGCGCCCGCTTCGCCTGGCAGCTGATTGCGCCGCCCGACGATCTCTATTCGCTCGCCAGATCAGGGGGTGCCTGATGCAGCAGCGTGCACGCAGGAAGCGAGTGTTGGCGGGGCTGGCGCTGCTCGCCACTGGCCTGCTGCTGATCGGCATCGACGGGTTGAGCGCGCAGCAGGCGCGGCGCAAAGCGCCGCCGGCGGTGGCCAAGGAGATGCCCCTCAAGGCCGAGCAGAACATCAAGCGCGAGCAGCAGCCCGGCGCCCGCGAGTCGGTGGAGGCCGACGTGTCGGCGCGCAACGTCGCCGTCACCTCGAGCTTCAACGGCACCGAGATCGTCATCTTCGGCGCCATCGACGGCAGCCAGCAGCCGAGCCCCGAGGCCGGCTTCTATGGGGTCATCGTCGTGGTGGAGGGCGTGCCGGGCCGCCTAGTGGTGCGCAAGAAGGGCAACGTCGGCGGGCTGTGGCTCAACACTGCGTCCGCCACCTTCGACAACGTGCCGAGCTACTATGCGGTGATGTCGACGAGCCCGATCGAGGAGATTGCGCCTGAAGAGTTCCGCGCGCTGCACGGCATAGGCTTCCAACACCTCAAGTACACGCCGGCCGTCGGGCAGCGCTATCCGCTCTCCAACGAGGACATCAAGGATTATCGCACTGCGATCCTGCGTCTCAAGACCAGGGAAGGGCTCTACCTCGACCGGCCCTACGGCGTGACCTTCACGGGCAAGAGCATCTTCCGCGCCAGCATCGTGCTGCCGGCCAATGTCACGGTCGGCCCGTTCGATACGCGTGTGTACCTCTTCCGCGAGGAGAAGCTGCTCAGCCGTTTCACGGTGCGGCTGACGCTGGAGCGCGAGGGGCTCGAGCGCCACTTGCACGCCTTCGCCTATGGCTTGCCGACGCTCTATGGCATCGTCACCGTGCTGATCGCGGTGGGCGCGGGGCTGCTGGCCTCCACCGTCTTCCGCAGGGCGGCGCACTAGGTCGCTTAGTCATAGCCGGTCGGCATGTCGTCCCGCCCCGGTCGCTCCGACCTCAGGAGCGCCGCGATCTGGACTGGTACTGCTCGTCACTGACCTTCTCCAACCAATCGACGGTCTTGCCGTTCAGCGCCTCCTGAATGGCGATATGGGTCATTGCCGTCGTTGCCGTTGCTCCGTGCCAATGCTTGAGGCCCGGCGGAAACCAGATCACATCGCCCACCCCCACCTCCTCGATCGGCTCGCCCTCGCGCTGAACCCAGCCACGACCCGACACGATTATCAGTGTCTGACCGAGGGGATGCGTGTGCCAGGCCGTGCGCGCACCTGGCTCGAACGAGACGTTGGCACATTGCACGCGTGCCGGATCGGGTGCCTCAAACAGTGGGTCGATGCGAACGCTTCCGGTGAAGTATTCTTCCGGCCCCTTACGGGGCGGTTGTGAGCCCTTTCGCCTGATCTGCATGGTGCCACTCCTTTGTGTGTCCCGATGTCGGGGTGGGCGCCTGCGCGATGTCAGGCCCAGACGCCAGCGACATGGCCTCGATACGCGATCGAGCGAGACTGCCTGATCCCACCGCCATCTGCTACTGTAGGCCTCAGGTCCAGTCACAATAGGGCCAGGGAGGAAAGGCGATGGCACGGTTGTCTTCGGCTGCGGCGTTCATGGCATTGCTGAGCGCGCTTGTTCTCACACCCAGACCGGCCGAGAGCCAAGCGGCCTATCCGAGCCAGACCATCAAGCTCATGGTTCCGAACCCGGCCGGCGGCCTGCCGGACACCGTGGCCCGCATCGTCGGCCGCCGGCTGCAGGAGCGGCTGCAGCAATCCGTGGTGGTCGAGAACCGGCCCGGCGCCAACGGCAGGGTGGCGGTGGCGGCACTCCTCAATGCACCAGCCGACGGCTACACCCTGCTCGTCACCGACGGCTCGATCATCTCGATCAATCCCCTGCTCTATGCCAACCTGGCCTACGACCCCAAGGACATCCTGCCGATCGCCATGCTGGCACGCGCCCCGCTGTTTCTCGCCGTGCATCCCAAGGTGCCGGCGGCCACCATGAGCGAGTTCATCGCCTACGCGAAGGCGCGCCCCGGTCAGATCAACTACGGCTCGTCCGGGGTCGGCAGCACGCACCATCTGTCGATGGAGGCGATGAACGCCGCGCTCAAGCTCAGCATGACCCACGTGCCGTTCAAGGGCACGGGCGAGTCGGTGCCTGCGCTGCTCGGCGGCCATATCGAGGTGCTGTTCTCGGCCTTTCCCTCGCTCAGCGGCGCCGCCGACGGCAACCAAGTCAAGCTGCTCGCGACCAACGGCGCCCAGCGTTCTGCCCAGGCGCCGAACCTGCCGTCGATCGCCGAGTTCATTCCGGGTTTCGACTTTGCGCCCGTGATCGGCATCTTCGCCCGTGCCGGTATGGAGCCTGCGGTCGTGCAGAAGATTACCGCCGAGGCCCTTGCCACGGTGAAAGAGCCGGAGGTGATCAAGCAGCTGGCGGTCGTGGGCGTGGAACCAGCCGGTGGCGGGCCGCAAGACTTTGCCGCGGCGCTGCAGGCGGAGACGCGGCGCATGGCCAATACCGTCGAGGCCGCTGGCATCAAGGCGAAGTAGCAAGCCTGCCGGAAGACAAGCGCATGCCCAAGCTCCAGCTCTCCGTCGCCACCGGCGACTACGATCGGGTCCGGCCGCTGATCGACGGCACGGTTGCCATCGATGGCGTCGCGCCCGTGTTCATGGCGCTGGAGCCGGAAGAGATATTCTTCCGTGCGTTCCGGCACGCCGAGTTCGACATCGCCGAGCTGTCGCTCTCGAGCTTCACGATAAGGACCGCCCGCGGCGACAACCCCTACGTCGGCGTGCCCGTGTTCCCATCGCGCGCTTTCCGCCACTCCGGCATCTACGTTCGCACCGATCGCGGCATCCATGCGCCCGCCGACCTCAAGGGCCGCAAGGTCGGCCTCGCCGAGTACCAGCTCACGGCCAATGTCTGGATCCGCGCCTTCCTGCAGGATGATTTCGGGGTCGAGCCGGAATCGGTTCATTGGGTGCGGGGTGGCATCGAGACCCCCGGACGCCCGGAGAAGATCGCTGTCACGCTGCCGCCTGGCGTGACCGTAGCGGAAGCTCCCGCCGGCCACTCACTGTCCGAGCTGCTGCTTTCGGGCGAGATCGACGCGCTCATCGGCCCGCGCACCCCCTCGGCGATGACCGCCGCCAACTCACAGATCGGCTGGCTGTTCCCCGATCCGCGCAGTGCCGCCATCGAGAGCTACAGGCGCACCAAAAACTTCCCGATCATGCATGTGATCGGAGTGCGCCGCACTCTCGCCGAAAGCCATCCCTGGTTGCCGGCCGCGGTCCTCAAGGCGTTCGAGCAGGCCAAGGCGGCCGCCTTTGCCAAGCTCGCCGATACATCTGCCAGCAAGGTGATGCTGCCGTTCGTCGACCAGGCGCTGCAAGAGGCCAAGGACCTCATGGGGGACGATTTCTGGCAGTATGGGGTCGCCCCCAATCGCTCGTGCCTCGAGTACTTCCTGCAGCAGCATCACAGGCAGGGGCTGTCCGACAGGCTCGTGACAGTCGCCGAGCTGTTCCATCCCGCCACGTTTGAGGCCTTCCGGATCTGAGGTGGTGACCTTCCGCGACGTCGACCGGCGCATTCAGAGGATGGGCGCGGTTTAGCGTTCGGTCGCGTCCTCATGGGACAGGACCTCCCGTTGCCGGGATACGAAACAGCTCCTCAATCCCCGCTCAGGAAGCGCGTTGCTACAGGATAGAGGCCTTCCTGGCCCAGCATCCATACCGAAATGCCGCCATTGCCGAACAGGGGCTGGAAGGCATCGTCGAGCACGTTGAGGCCGCCGGCGAACGCGCCGAACGCCGGCATCACCAAGCGGCGGCCATTGCCGACGAAGCACGGCCGCCGGATCGAGTAGCCGTACATGGAGAGGCGGGCGGCGGGATGCATGTGGCCGGCGATCTCGTGTGTCACGCCGCCGGCAGCCGGCTGATGCCGGAGCGCAATGCCGCCGATGGCGAGCTCGCCGCATGCGCGTCCGCCGAAGGAGGGGTCGATGTCGGGATCGTGGTTGCCGTTGAGCCAGATCCACTCCCGGTCTTCCTGCATGATGTGGAGAATCTGCAGGTCCTCGTCGGCCATGCGACCGGCCGCGCCGACGTCGTGCAGGCTGTCGCCCAGCGCAATCACCCGGTCGGGCTCGTAGCGGTCGATCACCTCGGCCAGCCGCATCAGAGTTCGCCGCGTGTCGTAGGGCGGCAGCATCATGCCGCGCACTGCATGCGCGGAGCCTTTCTCCAGGTGCAGGTCGGCAACTAACAAGGTGTGCTCGCCCGGCCAGTAGAGCGCGCCCGAGTTGTCGGCGATCAGCTGCTTGCCGCAGACCGACACCGGCTGCGAGATCGTCTCCAGCAGCAGATGGAAGCGTTCGGGCTTCAGCTCCAGCATGCTCATCCCCTCAGCATGGCCTCCCGCACGAGGTCGGCGGCGGCCTCGCGCAGGATATGCTCGGCCGTCCCGGCCCCATACACGAGCTCGCGCCCGATCTCCAGCAGCACCGGCACCGCCAGCGGCGACACCCTGTCGAGAGCTTTGTAGCGGATGTTGCCCTTGATTCGCTTCAGGAAGTCACCAAGGCGGGCGACATCCAATAGACCTGTCGCGGCATCGGCCCAGGCCGCCTCCAGCAGGATGTGGCCGGGATCGTGCCTGCGTAGCACATCGTAGATGAGGTCGGAGGAGATCGTCACCTGCCGCCCGCTTTTCACTTTGGCGGGGTGGCGGCGCTCGATCAGGCCTGAGATCACGGCATTGATGCGGAACGTGCGCTTCATCAGGCTCGACTCGGCGAGCCAGGCATCGAGGTCGTCGCCCAGCATGTCCTCGGCGAACAGCTGGGCGATGTCGAGCCGGCCGTTTGCGACCATTGCCGCCACGTCGCCGATGCCCCACACGGCCAGCGCATAGTCGTTGGCGACGAAGCCGACAGGTCTGGCGCCGATGCGGTCGAGGCGCCGTGTCAGCAGCATGCCAAGGGTTTGGTGGGCGAGCCGGCCTTCAAAGGGATAGACCACCAGGAAGTGCCGCTGGCCGCGTGGAAAGGTCTCGACCAGCACCTCGCGGGCGCCGGCGATCTCGGAGCGCTCGGCCTGGATGGAGAGCCACTCGCACACGGGATCGGGCAAGGCCTGCCACTGGCGCGGATTGGCGATCATGGCCCGCACGCGCTCGGCGAGATGGGTGGAGAGGGGGAACTTGCCGCCCTCGTAGGAGGGAATGGTGGGGTCGGGATCGGTGGTGCGGGTGACGAAGGCGTCGGTTTCCTGCAGCCCCTCGAAGCGCAGCACCTCGCCGGCGAAGGCGAACGTATCGCCGACCCGCAGCTGCTCGATGAAGTATTCCTCGAGCTCGCCCAGCACCCGCCCGCCCAACAGCGGGCGCGGCGTCCCCGGCTTCTGCTTTGCCTTTCCCCGCCCTACCAGGCGGATCTTGATCATCGGCGCCTCGACGATGGTGCCGGCATTCATGCGGTACTGCTGCGCCAGGCGGGGATGCGACAGGCGCAGGCGCCCATCCCCGGTGGGGCGCAGGCGCGCGTAGCGCTCGTAGGTGCGGAGCGCGTAGCCGCCGGTGGAGACGAAATCGACGACGCGCTCGAATTGCCGGCGCGTTAGCTGGGCGTAGGGCAGCGCCGAGCGTACCTCCTCGAACAGCGCCTCGGGATCGAAGGGGCCGGCGCAGGCGGTGCCGAGCACGTGCTGCGCCAGCACGTCCAGCGCACCGGTGCGGGTGTACTGGGTATCGTGAGCGCCAGCGGCCGCGGCCTCGATTGCCGCGCGGCATTCCAGCACCTCGAAGCGGTTGCTCGGCACCAGCAGGGCGCGCGACGGCTCGTCCAGGCGGTGATTGGCGCGGCCGACGCGCTGGATCAGGCGGCTCGCACCCTTGGGCGCGCCGACGTTGATCACCAGGTCCACCTCGCCCCAGTCGACGCCGAGATCGAGCGTGGAGGTGGCGACCACGGCTTTGAGCGTGCCGGCGGCCATGGCCGCCTCCACCTTGCGGCGGCGGGCGGCATCGAGCGAGCCGTGGTGCAGGGCGATCGGCAGGGCGTCGTCGTTGACGCGCCACAGCTCCTGGAACAGCAGCTCCGCCTGGCTCCTGGTGTTGACGAACACCAGGGAGAGCCGGTTGGCCTTGATGGCGGCGTAGATTTCCGGAATCGCATAGCGCGCGCTGTGACCGGCCCAAGGCAGCTCGGCTTCCGTATCCAGCATGCGGATATCGTGCGGCGCGCCGCCGGCAACGGTGACGAGATCGGCCATGTGCGTGGCGCCGTTGACGCCTTGGGGCACGAGATAGGCGCACAGCTCGCTCGGACGTGCCACCGTGGCGGACAACCCGATGCGCACGTGTTTGGGGGCGAGCGCTGCCAGCCGCGCAAGATCGAGAGCCAGCAGATCGCCGCGCTTGGTGGGCGCCAGCGCGTGCAGCTCGTCGAGGACCACGGTGTCGAGGTCGCGGAAGAGGTAGGCCGCGTCCGGGTGCGACAAGAGCAGGGTGATCTGCTCCGGCGTGGTGAGCAGCATGTCGGGCGGGCGCACGCGCTGGCGCGCCTTGCGGGCCGTCGAGGTATCGCCGCTGCGCGTCTCGATGCTGACGGCCAACTGCATTTGCTGCACGGGGGTGAGCAGGTTGCGGGCGACGTCCACGGCCAGCGCCTTCAGCGGCGACAGGTAGAGCGTGTGGACGCCCGCACCCTTGGACCGCTTTCCCTGCGACAGGGCCACGAGGCTCGGCAGGAAGCCGGCGAGCGTCTTGCCTGAGCCCGTGGGGGCGATGAGCAAGGAGGAGCGGCGGTCGGCCACCTGCCTCAGCAGCGCCAGCTGGTGCTCGCGCGGCTGCCAGCCCCGTTCCTTGAACCAGGCGCGGAACGCCGGCGGCAGGGCAACCGCAGGGGTTTCCTTGCGCATCTGCGATCGCGACTCCGACCGACGCAACATGCTCGAAACCGGCTTGCCAGCCATGGACAGGTCCAGCCTTGTTCACCCCGGTAAGGCAAGAGAAGGGCGCGCGCCGAGCCGTGCCGCCGCCCAGGCGGGGCACTATAGTACGGGCAAGTCAACTACTTGAGGACCCATGACAATGACACCCTTATGGACATTCCCGGCGTTCCGCTTTGACCAACCCATCGCGCCGCTGCCAGGCTGGTTTCAGACCGTTGTGAATTATCAGGGCGATCCGAGCATCGAGAAAAAGGTGACGGAGGAGGTTGCCAGCTTCGGCAAGCAGCTCGGCACCATCAGCGAGGCACTCATCGAGGTGGCCGGCGACACGAGGCTCGGACCCAAGCTGACGCGGTTGCGCACAATCATGGACGAGGTAGAGGAAGTGAAGCAGCGTCACCACCGGTCATTGGCGCGTGAGACCACCGACTCCTTCGAGCAGCTGGCAGACCAGGACCCCGTGGAGGCGCGGAGGCTCATTGGCCGGCTCATCGCGGTGGTCGAGGGCGCGCAGCAGCGAAAGAATAAGGGCACCCGGGCCTGACCCGGTCAGGGCGGCCAAGTGTCTGTCTAAGGCACAGCCCTTGTGCTATTTCGCGACAGGGCCTTTACCGGCCGGGCTCAAGGAGAGATGCCCCATGGATCGACGCCAACTGTTCGGCGACAACATCGCCGGCACGATCATCCGCCTGGTGCTGCTGTCGATCGTGGTGGGCATCGTGTTCTCGGCCCTCGACATCAACCTGTTCAACATCGTCGAGCGGTTTCAGCTGCTGATGCGGCGGATCGCTGAGTTCGGATTCGACGCCTTGCACTGGGCGTTCCGGTATTTCCTGCTCGGCGCCGTGGTCGTGATCCCGATCTGGCTGATCGTGCGGCTGGCCAAGCGCAACCCGCCCGCCGGATCATGACACGATGGGCTTGGCGGCCCACGCCTCGGCGCGGCGCCCGGTGAGCTCTGCGACCGAGGCAAGTTTCTCGCGCTCCAGGTGGGCGACAAGCTCCTGTTTGCTGCGCGCCAGCAATCCCGGCCCCTCGTAGACGAGGCCGGTGTAGAGCTGCAGAAGCGTAGCGCCTGCTTCGAGCTTGGCGATGGCTGTGGCGCCTGAGTCGATGCCGCCGATGCCGATCAGCGGCACCTTTCCGCCGGTCAGGGCGTACACGCGGGCCAGCACGACGGTCGAACGGTGAAACAGCGGCCGCCCGGAGATGCCGCCCGCTTCCTTCGCCAGCGCAGTCTCCACCAGGCCGTCGCGCGCCAGCGTCGTGTTCGACACGGCGATGCCGTCGACGCCGCGCGCGATAAGCACCTGCACGATCGAGGGGAGGTCGGCCTCAGCAATGTCGGGCGCCAGCTTGACCACAACCGGCCGCCTGGGCCCGCCAGCTGACATCAGCTCCTCGCGGGCCCGCAAGATGCGCGCGACAAGCTCGTCCAGCGCCGCCGGCGCCTGCAGATCGCGCAGGCCTGGCGTGTTGGGAGAGGATACGTTGATCGTGAAATAACTCGCTACGTCATAGAAGGCGCGCACGCCCGCCACATAGTCCGCCACGCGGTCTGCCGCGTCCTTGTTGGCGCCGACATTGACCCCGATCACGCCTTGGCGCCTGCGGGCTGCGAGGCGCGCGTGCGCTGCCGCGTGACCCGAGTTGTTGAATCCCAGCCGATTGATGAGCGCGCGGTCACGGATCAGCCGGAAGACGCGCGGGCGCGGGTTGCCGGGCTGGGCAAGCGGCGTGACCGTGCCGATTTCCGCGTGCCCGAAGCCCATGCCGAGGATGGCATCGGGAACTCTGGCGTCCTTGTCGAAGCCCGGCGCGATGCCGAATGGATTGGGAAAGTCAACCCCCCAAACGGTGAGGCCGAGGCGCGCGTCGTCGGTCTCGAGAGGCCGCGGGTAGATGCCGGCCTCCAGCGACTTGAGCGTCAGCTCGTGCGCCTGCTCCGGGTCGAGCGCGTAGAGTAGCGGACGGGCCAGCTCGAAAACGGCGGTCAGCATTTTTTTGCCGCGCACCTTGCGCCAGTAAATCGTCGTGCGCGTTCAATAGCATCAAAGCGCGAGCGCGGCAGTGGCCAATGTGGCTCGCGGCGCTGCACCGAGTTCGGCGGTTGCATGAGGGAATCGATTTGTGCTCTCAATGACCGCCGGGGCGTCGCGGGGCGCTCGTATCCAGATCGGAAAGAGCGTCGTAGATGCCGTCGCCGTTTGACGCCCAGACCATGTCGCTGGGCCAGCTTTTCTCTAGTTTCCATAGTTTCCAGACGCCACCCTTTCAGCGCTCCTTTGTGTGGGAGGAGGACGAGGCCGCTCAGCTTCTGGAGGACCTGGTCGCTGCGCAAGACGCCAAGGACCAGAGCGGCGAGTTGGCGTATTTCCTGGGCAGCATGGTGTTCCTGGAAATCGAGCGGCCGTCCAAGCTGCGGGCGGCCCTGCCATTTGCAAGGCAGCAGCAGCACCTGCTCGAGGTGATCGACGGTCTGCAGCGGCTCACCACGCTGACCATCCTGTTCTGTGTCTTGCGGGATCTCGACGCCGACGACGGGGTCAGGGCGAACGAGCGCATGCTGGCAGCCATTGGCGATGGGCCGGCGGCGCCCCGTCACCGGCTGCAGCTCAGAGAGCCGGACGAATCCTTCCTTCACAGACACGTGCGCGAGCCGGGCGCGACCTGGGTTGCGGCGCCGGACACCGGTCTGTCATCGGCGGCAAAGCGGATTGTCGAGGTGCGCGACCACCTGCGCGAGGCTGTCCGGGATCTCGACGCCAGCGAACGCCAGCGCCTCGTCGAGTTTCTGCTCGACGGGTGCCATGTGACGATCAGCATCACAAAAGACATCGATCGCGCGCATCAGATGTTCACTGTGCTGAACGCGCGTGGAAAGCCGCTGGCGCGCAACGACATCCTGAAGGCGGACGTGTTGGGTGGGGTGCCGCCCGCAGCGCTGCAGCGGGCGACAGCGATCTGGCATGACGCCGAGAACCGGCTCGGCGACGAGTTCGAGAGCCTATTCAGTCACATTCGCACGATTCACGGGCGCTCCTCGCCGCAGGTGATCTCTGCCATCCGCAACATCGCTGCGGAAAGTGGCGGCGGCCAGGCCTTCATCGAGGAGGTACTGCAGCCGGCCGCGGAGATCTTCGACGACATCAGGCATGCACGCCACAGCGGGTCCTCCCACTCGGGGTCGATCCGTGCGTCGCTGACCTACCTCGGCTGGCTGAAAGGCAGCGACTGGGTGCCGCCGGCGTTGCTGTGGTGGATGCGCAAGGGCAAGGATGCCGGGGAGCTGGCCTGGTTCCTCAGTCGGCTCGACCGGCTGGCCCACGGGCTGCGCATCCAGGGTCACGGAGCCAAGCGCCGCATCATCCGGTTCAACTCCATCGTGCACGCGATCCGCAATGGCAGAGATCTCACGAGCCCGACCAGCCCGCTCCATCTGGCGCGGGAAGAGCTGCGCGCCATCCATCACAATCTGCGCGATCTGCACAAGCGCGGTGCGCCGCTCGCCAAGCTGGTGCTCTTGCGTCTCAACGATCATATCGCCGGCGGCCCGCAGCAACTCGAGAACATGACCGTCGAGCACGTGTTGCCACGCAAGCCCGGTGCCAACAGCCAGTGGCGCGATTGGTTCGCCGATCCAGCCGAGCGCGACAGGTTCACCGAGTGCCTCGGCAACCTGGTCCTGACCACCAAGGAACAGAACGACAAGGCGAGCAACCTCGACTTCACCCGCAAGAAGGAAGTGCTGTTCAATACTCCCGGTGCTCCCGTGGTGGCGGTCAACGAATATGTGCGCCATCAATCGGAATGGAAGGTGGCGCAGATCGTCGAGCGGGAAACGGAGCTGCTGCGGCGACTGGACGAGCTTTGGGGCATCGGTGGACCCGCTCGCGGCCCGGCAGGTGGTCCCGCCGCGCAGTCCAAGAAGCGCAAGGAACCGCAGGCTGCTGGCGCTTAGCCGAGCCGCATTCAGCGGCAAGACCCCGGCTCTCCGCGGCCGGGGACGCGTCTAACTCATGTGTTGCGTCAGTCTCGCGCCGGCGCCTCGGGAAGCGCCGTGCCGATCATGCAGTCGCGGGTGACGATGGCCGCGAGTTTCTCCTCGCTCCAGCCCTTGGTGCCCCTGGGCCGCATCGGCAGCACGATGTAGCGCAAATCCGCGGTGGAATCGTGCACCCGCACCTCCACCTCGCGCGGCACCTCGACGCCGAACTCGGCAAGCACGCCGCGCGGGTCGGTG
The DNA here is from genome assembly GCA_963832445.1 of uncultured Alphaproteobacteria bacterium. Lineage (GTDB taxonomy): Bacteria > Pseudomonadota > Alphaproteobacteria > Rhizobiales > Hyphomicrobiaceae > AWTP1-13. The sequence goes on along the minus strand of CAWHUM010000014.1, from coordinate 256,618 downwards.
ACGGTGCGCGAGCGGTAGGCGAGGCTCTTGTACCAAGCCGGCGGAATGCCGAGCAGCATCTTGGGGTAGCAGGAGCACAGCGTGCAGACGATGACGTTGTGCACCTTGGGCGTATTCTCCACCGTGGCGAACTCCGGCGCCGGCCCGATGTCGACGCCGATCTGCATGAGCGCAGCGCGGGTGTCGTTCAGCAGCAGCTTCTTGAAGGCGGGGTCGGCCCAGGCGCGCGCCACCACCTTGGCACCGAGTGCCGGCGAGCGGCTGTCCATCAGGTCGACGCTGGCGGCGATCTCCTGCGGCGTCAGCACGCCCTTCTCGACCAAGAGCGTGCGTACCGCCTCTTCGAGCATCTCGTAGGCGCCCACCGGCCCGCTGTCGTGGTCCTTGCGCGGCGCGTGGGGGTCGCCGTGATCGTGACCATGATGATCATGGTCGTCGTGATCGTGGTCGTGCACGGGGTGTGCTCCTTACCTTGCGGGCTCCAGCCAATGCTCGAAAATGTCGGCTTCGAGCTGATCGCTTTGCGGTCCGTCGTAGCGGCCCCAAACTTCGCTCTGCTTGAACCGCACCTTGTAGAGCACTTGCGCCGGCAGCCCAGGCTTGTGATAGGCGAGCGTTTCGGGATCGCGGAAGGTGCCGTGGATGGAGGCGATGACGCCCGTCTTGCCGCGCAGATACCAGGGCGTGCGGCAGTGGCCGAGCACCGGGTGATCGGCCACGCGCACCGCATCGCCGGGGGCGAAGCGGCCTGCCGGGGGTGCGTTGTGACCAGCCCTGGCGTGTGCTTTCACCACGGGATTTTCGCCTTCGAGGTCTTGCGGCCTGCCTTCTCGTAGCGCGCTTTGATCTCGGCCATGCGCGCCTCGATCTCCTCGCGCGTCAGGATCTCCTGCTCGACCACGAGATTGCGCACGGCGCGGATCCATTTCTCGTAGTAGGTGGTGCGGTCGTATTCCTGCTGGCCATAGTCCTCGATCACCCGGCGCAGGCCGTCGACCGTGAAGGCGCGCTTGCCCGGCGTCACCAGCAGGCGCAGCAGGGCGTCGGTGCGCTTCTCCCACAGCGCCAGATCGTGCTCCTCGCGATCGATCGGCCCGAACTCGAGCCCGCCGACGTCGTGCACGGCGCGGCCGCCGGCGCCCTTGCGCTTCAGCGTCTTGCGTTTGGGTTGCGGCCGTTTGGGTTGCGGCATGTGCGTGCTGGTCACCCTGCCTGAAAGCGCGCATCATGCCTTTCCCTGCCCGGGAAGGCCAGTGCGCCGGTAGCGATCATGGGGCTCGATGTTGCGGCGCTTTCCATTTGCGCGGCTGGCTGCCTCGGCCTGTCGCTGGTGCTGACCCAGCTCGGGCTGCGCATCGTCCCGCCCTTGCGCGGGGCCTGCATCAGCGTGCCGAGCACGACGGCGGCCTTGCTCATGCTGTCGCCGGCCATGCTGGATACGAGCAGCTTCGACGCTTCCGGCGCGCTGCTGTTCGCTCTATCGGGCTGCCTGTTCCCAGCCGTGGTGACACTGCTGACGTTCGAGGCCAACCGGCGGGTCGGCCCCTCCGTCACCGGCGCGCTCGGCAACCTGTCGCCGCTGTTCGCCATCCTCATCGCGTTCCTGGTGCTGGGCGAGGTACCGCGCCCGGGTCAGCTCGCAGGCGTCGGCGTCATTCTGACGGGTGTGCTGCTCATCATCGGCGCCCCGCGCTCCATGCCGCGCCAGGCTTTCGGCTGGGCCATCGCCCTGCTGCTGCTGGCGGCCGTCATCCGCGGCCTGGTGCAGCCGGTGGTGAAGCTCGGTCTCGTGTTTTGGCCCAACGCGTTCGCGGCCACGCTGATCAGCTACCTGATGTCGGCCACCATGATCCTTTCCGTTGGGGCGGTGCGCGAGGGAGCGCAGATCGTCCCCGCCTGGCGCGCGGGCTGGCGCTGGTTCGTGCCCATCGGCCTGCTCAACGGTCTGGCGGTGCTCACCATGTATGCCGCCCTCGCGCGGGGACCCGTCGCCGTGGTGGCGCCGCTGGTTGCCTGCTATCCGTTGGCGACGCTGGCCTTCAGCCGGCTGGTGCTCGGGTCCGCCAGTCTGGCGTGGAGTGCGGCAATTGGTGTCGGCGTCACGGTAGTGGGCGTGGCGCTCCTGCTGCTGGCCTGACGGCCAGATCTTTGGCGTCGGTATGGCTCGCCTGCATGACTTGTGCCGGGGCGTGCTCTAAGGTGCGGCGAAGGGCCGGGTGTGGCCCGTACGAGCGCCGGGGGAGGACGAGCCGGAATGGTGACGGTGATGGCCGATGCGCTCACCGATCTGGTGGGCGAAATTTTTGCGAAGGCAGGGTGCTCCCGCGCCGAGGCCGAACGCATCGGCAAATATCTCGTCTCCGCCAACCTGACCGGCCACGACAGTCACGGCGTGGCGCGCGTGCAGCGCTATGTGCACTGGAAGAAGGCCGGCGTTGTGGTCGCTGACCGCAACGTCAAGATCCTAACCGAAACACCGGTGATTGCGGTGGTGGACGGCCTCAACGGCTTCGGCCAGACCGTGGCACCGCAGGCCGTCGCCATCGGCATCGACAAATGCAGGAAGAACGGCCTCTCCATGGTCGCCCTGCGCAATGCCGGCCATATCGGCCGCGTCGGCGACTGGGCGGAGACGGCGGCCGCGGCTGGCCTCGTGTCGGTGCATTTCGTCAACGCGTCGGGCAGCGTGCTTGTGGCGCCGTTCGGCGGCACAGAGCGGCGGCTTTCCACTGCGCCGTTCGTGGTTGGCGTGCCGCGGCCGGGCCAGCCCCCTGTCATTCTGGATTTTGCCACCTCGATCGTCGCCGAAGGCAAGGTGCTGGTGGCGAGCCAAGGCGGCAAGAAGCTGCCTGAGAACTCCCTCATCGATCTCGATGGCCGCATGGGAACCGATCCGTGCCTGCTCTACGGCGAGTACACGGCGACCAGCCCGCGCGATCACAGCAAGGGCCGGGGTGCCATCCGTGCGTTCGGCGAGCACAAGGGCTCCGGCCTCGCCCTTATGTGCGAGCTGCTCGGCGGCTCGCTCACGGGCACCAAGGCCACCGGACCAACCAGCGGCAATCCGGCCGGCGGCGGTGACGGTTTTCGCGCCAACGGCATGCTGTCGTTCTACGTCGACCCCAAGGTGGTCGATCCGGGGGCGATGTTCTCCGACGACGTGGCTCGCTACATCACCTACTTCAAGAGCGCAAAGCCCGCGACGCCCGGAGGGGAGGTGCTGGTGCCGGGCGAGCCCGAGCAGCGCACCCGCGCGCAGCGGTTGGCCGAGGGCATTCCCCTCCCCGACGACACCTGGGCCTCGATCCTCGCCGCCGCGCGCGAGGTCGGCGTCGACGAGAGGCGCATCCAAAAGGCAGGTGCAGTATGAGCATTCCCTCTCCCCATTCTTGATGGGGAGAGGGTTAGGGTGAGGGGCAGTCGCACATCGACCGCCGAGCTTTGTGCTGCCCCTCAGCCCCTCACCCCAGCCCTCTCCTCGCAAGCGGGGAGAGGGGAAGCAAGGAGACCGCGATGATCGACGCCGCGCTGCTCGAAAAGCTAAAGAGCTACGATACGCCCACCATCTGCAATGCGCTGGAGATCGTCGATCCGGCGCGGCGGCTGACGGGCTTCACCATCAAGCCGCTCTATTGCCGCTTCCCCGAGATGGCGCCGATCGTCGGCTACGCCAAGACCGTGACGATCCGCTCAACCCACGCGCACGAACTCGACGCCAAGAAGGCCCGCGAGCAGCGCATCGGCTACTACGACTATGTGGCAAGCAGGCCGGCGCCCGGCATCATGGTGATCCAGGATCTCGACGGCGCCGAGGTCGGCTTCGGCGCCTTCTGGGGCGAGGTGATGAGCGCGGTGCACAAGGGGCTCGGCAGCCTCGGCGTCGTCACCGATGGCTCGATCCGCGACATCGATCAGTGGGCGCCGGGCTTCCAGGCGCTGGCCGGGTCCATCGTGCCGAGCCACGCGCATGTGCATCTGGCGGGCTTCAGCAGCGAGGTGCGCGTCGCCGGCATGCTGGTGCGCTCGGGCGACATCGTGCACGCCGACCGGCACGGCGCGGTCACCATTCCCGCGGCCGTCGCCGACAAGATTCCGGCGGCCTGCGATCTCTTGGCGCGCAAGGAGGCAGTGATCATCGAAATGGCGCGCGCCCCCGGCTTCACCGTGGCCAAGCTGCGCGAGGCATTGGCGAAGCAGGACGAAATTCACTGAGCAAGCAGGCTGGGAGTGAGCTGAAGACATGAAAGCCAATGCACTGAAGAAGAAGATCGCCGAGGGCGTGCGCTGCATCGGCGGCTGGGCGGCCATCCCCGACGTGTTCGCCTGCGAGGTCTACGCGGCCCAGGGCTGGGACAGCGTCACCCTCGACATGCAGCACGGGGGCAGCAACATCAACGATGCAGTGCCGCTGCTGGCGGCGATCCAGAGCGCGGGCGACGCCACGCCGCTGATCCGGGTGCCGTGGAACGATCCCGGCCAGATCATGCGCGCGCTGGATGCAGGCGCGATGGGCATCATCTGCCCGATGATCAACTCGAAGGCCGAAGCTGAGGCGCTGGTGCGCGCCGGCCGCTATCCGCCCATGGGCGAGCGCAGCTTCGGGCCCTATCGCGCGTCCCAGTACGGCGCGGACTACTGGCAGAAGGCCAACGAGGAAATCCTGCTGTTCGCCATGGTCGAGACGCGCCAGGCCGTGAGCAACCTGGAAGAAATTCTGTCGGTGAAGGGGATCAGCGGCGTCTACGTCGGCCCGTCCGATCTGTCGCTGAGCCTTGGCAAGCCGCCGACCCTCGATCCCACCGACCCCGAGGTGCTGGCCGCCATCGACACCATCGTCAAGACCACGCGCAAGAGGGGCCTGATCGCCGGCGTGCATTGCGATGGGCCGGCAACGGCGCTGCGCCGGTTCGATGCGGGCTTCCAGATGTGCACCATCCTCAATGACGTGCGCCTGCTGGCGGTCGCCGCCAGCAACGCCATCCGCGAGGTGCGCGGTCAGGGCGAGGCAGCCAAGGCGAAGACGTATTGATGCGCCCCGGCGTGTTATGGTTAGTGCTGAACGCTGGATTGTTTCACGTGAAACAATTGCGGGGATAGGAGTTTCACGTGAAACAGCTATCCCCGTTCGGCTTGACCGTACTGTCCCCGCGGGGCCCTTGCGCGAGGTGAGACCGTGACCCCGGAGCTCCGCCACGTCTGCGATATCGAAGCGAGCGTCGCCCCGATTCGCGACCTCGGCCCCACCCCGCATGGCCGCCGCCGCATCATCCCGATCCAAGGCGGCATCGTGAAGGGGCCACGGCTGCAAGGCGAGGTGATGCCCGGCGGCGCCGACTGGCAATACGTGCGCAGCGACGGCGTGCTGGAGCTGGAGGCGCGCTACTCCATCAAGGCCAGCGACGGCACCGAGATCGCGGTGATCAACCGCGGCATGCGCCGGGCGCCGCAGGAAATCATGGATCGCATGTCGCGCGGCGAGGCAGTCGACCCCGCGCTCGTCTATTTCCGCGCTTCCCCGGTGTTCGAGGCCCCCGCCGGCCCGCACGAGTGGCTAAACCGCAGTATTTTCGTCTGCACCGCGGCGCGCTTTCCCGACAAGGTGCAGATCCGCGTGTTCGAGGTGTTGTAGGGTGGGTCAGAGCGAAGCCCGCAACCACCGCCAAGTTTGCTGCCATGACAATGGGACGGATGGAGGCGCTCGGCCGCGCGTTGTCCTGGGCGGTGGCAAAGCGCTCGCTTGCCACCACGCTCATTGTCGGCAGCGTTCTAAACCTCATCAACCAGGGCGATGCGCTGCTGCTGGGGGGCACGATCAACTGGTGGAAGATCTTCGTCACCTATTGCGTGCCCTTCTGCGTCGCAACCTTCGGCGCGTATTCCGCGTTGCGCGCGCAGTGATCGAGGTGGTTCAATCTCGAGCGATCCTGCTCTAGGGTGACGGCCTCTTGAGGATGATGCCATGAGCACGCCGAAATCGCCGCGTTTCGACACCCTTTCCCTGCACGCCGGCCAGCAGCCCGACCCGGCCACCGGCGCGCGCGCCGTGCCGATCTACCAGACCACCTCCTACGTGTTCGACGACACCGAGCACGCCGCCGGACTGTTCAACCTGGAGCGCGCGGGGCACATCTACTCGCGCATCTCCAACCCGACGGTGGCGGTGCTGGAGGAGCGCATCTCGGCGCTGGAGGGCGGCGTCGGCGCGGTGGCCACCGCCAGCGGCCAGGCGGCGCTGCATCTCGCGATTGCCACCCTGATGGGCGCGGGCGGGCATATCGTGGCGTCTGCCCGCATCTATGGCGGCTCCCACAACATGTTCACGCATACCCTGCCGCGCTTCGGCATCACCACCACGCTCGCCGATCCGCGCGATCCCTCTAGCTTCGCCAAAGCCATCACCGACAAGACGCGGCTGGTGTTCGCCGAGACGCTCGGTAACCCGGGGCTGGAGGTTCTCGACATCAAGGCGGTGGCCGACGTGGCGCACAGGGCCCGCCTGCCGCTGATGCTCGATTCCACCTTCACCACGCCCTACCTCTGCCGGCCCTTCGAGCACGGTGCCGACCTCGTCATGCACTCGGCCACCAAGTTCCTCGGCGGCCACGGCATCGCCATCGGCGGCATCCTGGTCGACGGCGGCCGCTTCGACTGGGCGGCGTCGGGCAAGTTCCCCACCATGACCGAGCCCTACGCCGGCTATCACGGCATCTCGTTCGCCGAGGAGTTCGGGCCCGCCGCCTTCATCATGCGCGCCCGCGCCGAGGGCCTGCGCGACTTCGGCGCCTGCATGAGCCCCGCCAACGCCTTCTACCTGCTGCAGGGGATAGAAACGCTGCCCGTGCGCATGGCCCGCCACGTCGCCAACGCCGAGGCCGTCGCCGACTTCCTGGAGAAGCACGCGGCCGTCGCCTGGGTGAAGTATCCGGGGCTGGAAAGCCACCCCGACCACGCGCTCGCCAAGCGCCAATGCCCCAAGGGCGCGGGCGCGATCATGAGCTTCGGCATCAAGGGCGGGCGCAAGGCCGGCGCCAAGCTGATCGAGCGGCTGCGCACCTTCTCGCATCTTGCCAACGTCGGCGACGCCAAGAGCCTGGTGATCCACCCCGCCAGCACCACGCACCAGCAGATGAGCGTCGAGGACCTCGCCAGGGCCGGCGTCGGCGAGGAGCTGGTGCGCCTGTCGATCGGGCTGGAAGACCCGCAGGACCTGATCGACGATCTCGCCCAGGCGCTCGCCGCCTCGCAGAAGGGGTGATGCCATGGAGCTGAAGGTCGACGGGCACAAGGTCTACGCGGCAACGGGCGGGCGGTCGTTCGATCCGGCCAAACCCACGGTCATCTTCGTCCATGGCGCCGGGCAGGATCACACCAACTGGCAGCTGCCGGCGCGCTGGTTCGCCTGGCACGGCCACGCCGTGCTTGCCCCCGACATGCCGGGCCACGGCCGCTCCGACGGTGAGGCGCTGGCCACCATTCCCGCCATGGCGCAATGGATCGTGCGGCTCATGGATGCCGCCAAGGTCGAGCAAGCGGCGCTGGTCGGCCACTCCATGGGCGGTGGCATAGCACTGGAGGCGGCAGCCGCATTTCCCGAGCGCATCTCGCGCATTGCGCTGCTCGGCACGTCGCTTGCCATGCCGGTCAACGAAGCCCTGCTCACCGCGGCCCACGACGCGCCGGAGAAAGCGCATCAGATGATCACCAGCTGGTCGCTCGGGCCCCGCGCCAAGGTCGGCGGCAATCCCGCGCCCGGTCTGTGGATGTCCGGCGGCTCCATGGCGCTGCTGGCCCGCAACCGTCCGGGCACGCTCTACGCCGCCTTCGAAGCCTGCAACCAGTGGAAGTCTGGGCCGGAGGCGGCAGCGCGTGTGCGTTGCCCGGCGCTGGTCATCATCGGCGCCAGCGATTTCATGTCGCCGCCCAGCATCGGGCGCCAGCTCGCTGACAAGATTACCGGCATCCGGATCGTCACCATCCCCAACAGCGGCCACATGCTGATGGCCGAGGCGCCCGACGCCGTGCTGGACGCGCTCATCGAATTCTTCAAACCGTAACGGTGAATGATCCCGGCGCCGCAAGTGCCCGACAAGGGCACAAGCAGGACCACGCCGGAACCCATGCGAGCGCGTGCCGCCTCTGCACGTCTCCAAGTTTGCCGCGAGAGACTTAAGCCGCGAGCGACTGGCGTGCCGGCGCTGGAGCTTCGGCCTTCAGTTGCCGCTCCGGCGTCAACGTCGGCTCGATCGGCAGGTCGGCAACACTCGCGCATTCGGCGAGCAGCCGGTTCAAAGCATGCTCGGCCGCATCGATCTGCTCCGCCGCGCGCGCCTGCATGGATTGCAGGTCCGGCGCCCGCGCCAGCTCCTGCAGGGCCAACTCGGTCTTGCTTTGTGGTGCTTCGACGGGCTTGGGCTGGGGTGCGGCGGCTCGCGGCCCGGCGGGCTGGTGCCGGTTCTTGCGCACCCGGTCGGCGCGCACAAGAAGCGCGAGCCCCAGCAGACCCCCGAAGATGGCGATCCACCCCGGCAGACTTGCCCACAAGCCGTCGAGGAATGTTGCAATCATTTGCACGAGTCAGCCACCGCCAGTTTCGACGAGAGCGGAGTCTCGCCATTATCGGTACTGATCGAGCAAGATTGCCAAACGCTTAACGCCATAACCTTAACGCAGCACATGTGTCCGCACCGATACACGTCCGTCCGGTCATCTTAGCCTGCACTGGCCGGTCCGGAACAGCGGAAGTGATACATGCTCCCGCCGGCAGGCTGGCTATCACGATGGTGTGTCCGAAAGCGGGCGCGCGGGAGCCGCAGCCAAGCCGACACGGCGGCGGACCTCGGCCGGGCTCACGCCCTGAGCTCTAAGCTCGCGCAAGCTCGTGTCCCTGGCGCTCTTGGCGAGCTTGCGCCCGCTTTCGTCCAGGATCAGCCGGTGGTGGTGGTAGACCGGCTCAAGCAGATCGAGCAGTACCTGCAGCAGCCGGTGCAGGTCGGTGGCCGCCAGCAGATCGCGCCCGCGGGTGACATGCGTCACGCCCTGCCAGGCATCGTCGACGACCACTGCCAAGTGATAGCTGGTCGGCACGTCCTTCCTGACGATGACGGCGTCGCCCCAGCGCTCGGGCCGCGCCTCCATCGTCTGTGCCTCGCCGCTCTCGCCGAGCTCGGTGAAGGCGAGCGGCCGCCCGCCGAGTTTGGTGCTCGCCGCCCGCAAAGCGGCCTCCATGTCGATGCGCAACGCCATGGGCGCCCCCGTATCCTGCATGCGCGCGACCTCCACAGGCGCGCGCCCTTTCCACAGCCCGGGATAGAGTGGCGCCTCGTCGGGATCGAGCGCCCCCGGCGCCGCCGCCGCCTCGATCTCCGACCGCGTTGCGAAGCAGGGATAGAGCAGGCCAAGCGCCTCGAGCTGCCGGGCGGCCGCCCGGTAGGCCTCGCAGCGCTGCGACTGGAACACCACCGGCTCCTCCCAGGTCAGCCCCAGCCAGTTGAGGTCCTCGAAGATGCCGGTGACGAACTCTTGCCGCGTGCGGCCGATGTCGATGTCCTCGATGCGCAGCAGGAAGCGGCCGCCCGCGGCATTCGCGCGCTCGTAGCCGACGAGGGCCGAGAGCGCGTGCCCCAGATGCAATTCGCCGTTGGGGCTCGGAGCAAAGCGGAAGACCGGCTGGTCGGGCATGGCGGGCCGCTGCGGTGTCAGGAGCGATTGGCCTGGCCTTGCGCCGCCGTCGCGCCCGCGGCTAAACCTATCCGTGCAGTTTTCAAGGCCGCCAGCACGCATCGAGTGAGCGCATATTCCATGGCACGACCCCGCGTTGCCCGAGCGAACCCCAAGTCTAGCGCCCCGCCCTCGACACCGAAAGCGGCGCGGCCGCCGGCGACCAAAGCCGCTTCGCGCGCCGCCACCATAGCCGCAACAGACCACCGCATCATCGCGGCCGATGCCGATGTCCGCGCCGGCGTCCGCGCCTTGCGGCGCAAATGCGCAATCATGCGGCATGTGCACGACACGGCAGGCCATCCGCCGCTGCGGCTCCGGCCCGCGGGCTTCGAGGGCCTAGCCCGCATCATCGTCGGCCAGCAGCTTTCGGTCGCCAGCGCAACCGCGATTTGGAACCGCACCGTTGCGGCCGTTCGCCCGTTCAAGCCGCGCACCTTGCTCGCGCTGACGGATGCCGAGCTCGCTTCGGCCGGGCTGTCGCGGCCCAAGATTCGCACTCTGCGGGCGATTGCGGAGGCATGCGCCGGCGGCCTCGACCTGGCGGCGCTCGCGCGGGCGAGCGACGAGGAGGTGCACGCGGCGCTGACCGAGGTGGTGGGCATCGGCCCCTGGACCGCCGACGTCTACATCATGTTCTGCCTGGGGCGCGCCGACGCGTGGGCCCCCGGCGATCTGGCGCTGCAGATCGCCGCCCAGCGGGCGCTGGACCTCGCCGAGCGGCCCACAACGGAAGAGCTGCGCGAGATCGGCGACCGCTGGCGCCCCTGGCGCGGCGTGGCGGCCCGCATGCTCTGGGCCTACTACGCGGCCGTCAAGCAGAAGGCTGCGGCCACAGCGGTGCCGGTCTAGATGCCCCGCCTCGACGGTCCACGTATCGCGCCGCGCGGCAGGCCGCCAACGGCACTGGTCGTGCTGCTGCACGGCTATGGCGCCAACGGCGATGACCTGATCGGTCTGGCCGATGATTGGCAGCGCCGTCTTCCCGACGCAGCGTTCGTTGCGCCCAACGCGCCGCAGTCCATTCCCGGCATGTACGGCGGCCTGCAATGGTTCCCGCTAACCCTGCGCGACCCCAGCGAATACTGGCGCGGCGTGGTGGCCGCGCAGCCGGACCTCGACCGTTTTCTCGACGGCGAACTCGCCCGCTATCGCCTGAGCCCCGATCGCCTCGTGCTAGTCGGCTTCAGCCAGGGCACGATGCTGGCGCTGCACGTGGGTCTCAGACGCCTGCAGGCCCCCGCTGGCATCGTCGGCTATTCCGGCCTGCTGGCGGGCCCGGAGCATCTCAACGACATCAAGGCGCGCCCGCCCATCCTGCTGATCCATGGCGAGGCCGACGAGCTCATCCCCATCGCCGCGCTGCACCTGGCGCGCGAGCAGCTGGCCAAGGAGAAGCTGCTGGTGGAGTGGCACGTGCGACCGGGGCTCGGCCACGGCATCGATCCGGAGGGCCAATGGATGGCGGCGCATTTCATCGCCGCGGCTCTCGAGGGCCGGCAATGATCTTGTGCCGGAGGCGAATTTCCGTTGCAAATCCGCCACCTAACCTTGGCTTCACATCACGGACACACGCGGCTAGTATGTCGCCGCCTTGAGCAGGTTTAGACCCTGATTCGCTTGAGCAGAACGGTGCCGTGAACGCCTACGCAGCCACGCCTGAGACTTTTCCGGCACTCGTGCTGAACGCGGATTTTCGCCCGCTCAGCTACTACCCCCTGTCGCTCTGGAGCTGGCAGGAATCGGTCAAGGCGGTGTTCCTGGAGCGGGTCAACATCGTCTCCGAATACGATCGCCTGGTGCGCAGCCCGTCCTTCGAGATGCGGCTGCCGAGCGTCGTCTCGCTCAAGACCTACGTCAAGCCGGCACTCTACCCGGCCTTCACGCGTTTCAACGTGTTCCTGCGCGATCGCTTCTCGTGCCAGTACTGCGGCGCCAAGAACGATTTGACCTTCGATCACTTGGTCCCGCGGTCCCGCGGCGGCCAGACGCGCTGGGACAACGTGGTTGCCGCCTGCGCGCCATGCAATCTGCGCAAGGGCGGTGAGTGGCCGACCCACAACGGCATGCGGCCCCGCCAGCTGCCGTACCGGCCGACGGTGTTCGAGTTGCACCGCAACGGGCGGCTCTTCCCGCCCAACTACCTGCACCAGAGCTGGCTCGACTATCTCTACTGGGATACCGAGCTGGAGCCCTAGAACGAGATGGTTCTTGTGGCCGCTTCGGCTTTCCTGGCAATGGTAAGCCGCCTGTAATTATACATGCAGCGCCCGATTTACGTCGGCATCGGATCCGCGCGATTCAGTCCGGAGCACTCCTGCTGTGTGGCGGTGCCGGGCTGAGCTACCAGCCTGCGCGCCGCGCCGGATTTGAAGGTAGAACCCCTTGTGCAAGGTGTTGCCCATCGGCCTGATGGCCATCGCGTGCTGGCTGTTCGCGACTATCACGGCCAAGGCCCAGCAAGAGAATCCCGGCGGGATCATCGCAGCGCAGATCCGCATGCAGGGGTTCGCTTGCGATAATCCCACCCGGGCGGAGCATGAAACGCAAGCGTCCAGGCCCAATGAGCAGGTCTGGGTGTTGCACTGCGCGAACGCTACCTACAGGGTCAGGCTCACCCCGGACATGGCGGCACGGGTCGAGCGGCTCAATTAGCCAGCTAGCTCCGGCTCGGAAGCCCACCGGCTCGCGCTGTCGCTCCGCGCCAGTGGCGAAAGCAATACTCCGCATATGACCCTACAGGCAGCGGCGGCGTTCACGCCGCCTTGCGCTGCTGTGGGGCGCAAAGGGAAAGGGCGATGCGATCGACGGCTGTGCTCCAGTCGGCATCGCTGGCAACAGGCAATCCAAAAGCCTCCAGGGCTACGGCCGGCGTGCCGCCGTCGCGAAACATGCGGGCGCAGGCAGCGCGTGCGTAACCTGTGGCCTGCTCCCATTGCACGGAATTGATGTGGCGGGGGAACACTTGTTAGTTTCTCCGTTTATTGGCTTGTCCGACACGTGCAATTGTGCTGATCGAGAGGGTGGCAGGCGCATCCAACGCTGTGGCTTCCCGACGCGAAACCTTGGCACGTGAAGCCCATCTGACATGCATGTCGCACGTTAGATGCGCCTGCCTCACGGACGGCCCGCTGTTCGGCCATCCTGTAGCTCTCTCAGCCCGTGCTGGCCTTCCTTGGTTGATTGGGGCCGGTTGCTTGGGCTGGGACGGGGAGCGAACTCAGCACCCGTCCGACCGCTTCACTCAACAAACACCACGTAGGCTCTTTCGACTCGACCATGTAACTCGTTCGCTCCTGCCCTCCGCCAGTACGGCGAGCCGTCGGGCGATACGCGAAAACCTTTTCGCCTCGCCGGCTCGCCGTAACTCGTTCATTGCAACGCTCAGAACCTCGCGGGGGGACTGATGCGATTGACCATCCGGCAACGCCAACGCAGCACGCGTGTTTTTGCAACGCAACCGACCGACGCCACGCACGGGAACGCCAGGCAACCAGCCAACGCTACTCACTGGAACGCAACGCAACCGACCGACGCTACTCGCACGAACGCCGCACAACAGGGTATCTCTGGGAACGCTACTCACTGGAACACCACCTCTGGAACGCGAATCACTGAACAACGTGCGACGCGAAGCTTTTATGCAGTCTGCGCAACCCCAAGCTGTGGATAATTTGGGTAGCTGGACCACAGCACCACCATGCAACAAGCTGAAGACACTGGAAGGGTCCATGAATGTCGCAGGAGGGCTCAGTTGTCGACCGTTTGTTCTCTTTGCGTTCCCGAAGTGAGCCTATATAGCCGGGCTATTGTGACATCAGTGCGGCACCCCCACAGCAAAAATAAGTTTCCACAAATCAGTCGCTTGACATGTGCTGCGCAGCACACGTCGCCATGCACGGGCCGAGCATGCCTCCAAGCTATCTGACCACCGGACCGGAACATCCGACCGCGCGCTTCGTGTTCGCCCATGGGGCCGGCGCGGGGATGGACACATCGTTCATGCAAGCCGTCGCGCGCCTGCTTGCCGAGCGCGGCATCGCTACGTTCCGTTTCGAATTCGGCTACATGGCGGCGCGGCGCCAGGGTGGGCCGCGCAAGCCCCCGCCCAAGGCCGAGCGCCTCATGGACGAGTATCGCGCGGCCGTTGCCGGCGTGACTTCGGGGGTGCCGCTGTTGATCGGCGGCAAGTCGATGGGCGGGCGGGTTGCGAGCCTTGTCGCCAACGAGCTCCACGCCCAGGGCCGCATCGCCGGCCTCGTCTGCCTCGGCTATCCGTTCCACCCGCCCAACAAGCCCGACCAGCTGCGCACGGCCCATCTGCAGGGTCTTGTCTGCCCGGCGCTGATCGTGCAGGGCGAGCGCGACCCGTTCGGCCCGCGGCACGAGGTCGAGGCCATGCGCCTCTCCCCCGCGATCCGCTACCACTGGGCCGGCGACGGCGACCACGACTTGGGCCCCCGCGGCGGCTCGGGCTTCACCCGCAAGGGCAACCTCGCCGCCGCGGCCGACGCGGTGGCGGAGTTTGCCGCGGCCCTCGCGAGTGCCCGGCCCTAGCGCACCGCAATTTCAGGCGGCAACGCGGCCATCGCCGATGTGCAGCCATTCTCGATCTGGCGAGGCGCTCGGCGCCGGCCCAGCTGCAGCTTCGAGCCTGCGCGCCTGGCGGATTTCGCCGATGGCCGCCGCGACCTCCTCTGGAGCTGTATGATGCACCATGTGCCCACAGCGGGGCACGCGCAGGAAGGTACTGGTGCCGAGCTCCCGATGCAGGCGGGCGGAATGCTTCTCGGTATCGACGATGCGATCGTCTGCGCCGGCGATCAGAACCACGGGCACTCTCAGCTGCTTATAGAACCGGCTGAGCGCTCTGGCGGCGAGGTGCAGCATCTCCGCTTCCTCTTCGACCACCCGCATTTGTGATGTCCGCGTCGCCAGCGGCAGCGGGAAAGATCGCCTGAAGCGATCGGGAACCGCGCATGGAGCGAACACGCGCCGCAGCGTATTGGGCGCCATCATGCGGCGAACCGCGTGCCGCATGACGTCGTTGGCGAAGGGGAACGGCAAGGTCATCGTGTCGGGGCGCGCGGCCGGATAGTAGTAGCCCGACATTAAAACCAGCCCCGCCACGGACTCCGGGCTGTCGAGCGCCATCGCCAGCGCCACCAGCGCACCCCACGAGTGGCCGACGACGATCGGCCGCTCGGCATCGAGCTCCGCCAAGGCGCGAAGGAGGAGGCTCGCCTGCTCGTTGGGCCCCCACAACACGCCGCGCGGGCGCTCGCTGTAGCCAAAGCCCGGCCGGTCGAAGGCGATGAAGCGGTGGTCTGGCGCGGCATGCTCCATGACGCCGCTCGCAACGTAGTCCTCGATCATGCTGCCGTTGCCGTGCAGCAGTAGGACGGGAGTGCCGCTACCTCTGTCGAGGTATCGCAACCGCGTCCGCTCTATGGTGATGAAGTCGAAGGTCTGGGGCTGATCGCCCGCTGCGTACTCTGAACCGCGCACCGCAACCATGAACTCTCTCCCGGTGTGATGCGCGCAACAATCTCTCAATAACCTTTACCGGCGATTAACCGAATCCGGGCTTCACTCGCCCCGAGCACGGCGACAACCCGGAGTAGATGTGATGACCAGCTTGGAACGTGCGCTCGCCAGCATTCTGGAATCGATCGAGGACGCCAGGACCGAGAAAGACGCCCTGGCGCTGGCAGGACTGCTGCAACGAAAGGATTCGATCTGCGCCGCGCTGGCCGCGCCCGAGTACTGGCACGACGCGCGCGAGTCCGCTCCGCTCGCGGTTGCCGCCGGCGAAGTCGTCAAGGCGCCGATGCCCTTGGTGGCCTGATCGCCGGAAGGCGCAGGCCGCAAGCTCGCATCGCCGCCGTCTTACTTTGCGAGGCCCCACCATGCGTAACAGCAGCGTTGCGGGCGCCAATGCGCCGTTGTCCGGCAGAGACGGAAAGCTCGCGACGGCCGAAGCCGCCGCGAGCCTGATCCGCTCGGGCGACACGGTTGCCACCGGCGGTTTCGTCGGCATCGGCTTTCCGGAAGCCATCGCGGTCGCCTTGGAGGCGCGTTTTCTCGACAGCGCCAGTTCCGGCGTCGGCGAGCCGCGCGATCTGAGCCTCGTCTACGCCGCGGGCCAGGGCGACGGGAAGGAGCGCGGGCTCAACCACCTCGCCCACCGCGGGCTCGTCAGGCGCGTCATCGGCGGGCACTGGGGCCTGGTGCCGAAGCTGCAGGCGCTGGCGGTCTCGGGCGCGATCGAGGCCTACAACCTGCCGCAGGGCGTCATCACCCATCTCTACCGCGATATCGCCGCCGGCAAGCCCGGTCACGTCACCCGTATCGGGCTCGATACCTTCGCCGATCCGCGCCACGGCGGCGGCAAGCTCAATGGCCGCACAATCGCCGACCTCGTCGAGTTGATGCAGGTCGATGGGGCCGAGTACCTCTTCTACCGCGCGTTCCCGATCAACGTCGGCATCGTGCGCGGGACCACCGCCGATCCCGACGGCAACATCACCATGGAGCGCGAGGCGCTCACCCTGGAGGCGCTGTCGATCGCCATGGCTGCGCACAACAGCGGCGGGCGCGTGATCGTGCAGGTGGAACGCATCGCCGAGCGCGGCAGCCTCAACCCGCGCCAGGTCAAGATCCCCGGCATCATGGTCGACTGCGTGGTCGTCGCCGAGCGGCCCGAAGACCACATGCAGACTTTCGCCGAGTACTACTCATCCGCGTTTTCCGGCGAGACGCGCGTGCCCATGAGCACCTTGCAGCCGCTGGAGATGGGCGAGCGCAAGATCATCGCCCGGCGCGCGGCGCTGGAGCTGGAGGCCAACGCCGTCGTCAATCTCGGCATCGGCATGCCGGAAGGCATCGCCGCCGTGGCCGCCGAGGAGGGCGTCAGCGACCTCGTGACGATGACCGCCGAGCCCGGCGTGATCGGCGGCGTGCCGGCCTCCGGGCTCAATTTCGGCGCCGCCATCAACCCGCAGGCCGTCATCGATCAGCCCTACCAGTTCGACTTCTACGACGGCGGCGGGCTCGACCGCGCCTTCCTGGGGCTCGCCCAGGTCGACCGGCACGGCAACCTCAACGTCTCGCGCTTCGGCACCCGGCTCGCCGGCGCCGGCGGCTTCATCAACATCAGCCAGAGCGCCAAGGCGGTGGTGTTCGTCGGTACCTTCACGGCCGGGCCGCTCGGGATCAACGTGGCGAACGGGCGCCTCCAAATCCTGCGCGAGGGCAACGTGCGCAAGTTCGTGTCCGAGGTAGAGCACCGCACCTTCTCGGGCGACTATGCGCTGAAGCGCGGCCAGCCCGTGCTCTACGTGACGGAGCGCTGCGTGTTCCGCCTGACCGGCGACGGGCTCGAGCTCACCGAGGTGGCGCCCGGCATCGACATCAGGCGGGACATCCTCGCCCACATGGACTTCCAGCCCATCATCCACGACCCGCAGCCGATGGACCCCAGCATCTTCGCATTCGGGCACATGGGCCTGCGCGATCGGCTGGCGGAAGGGCCCTTCGAGGGCCGCTTCAGCTACGACCCCAAGCTCAAGATGCTGTTCATCGACCTGCGCCAGCTGGCGATCAAGAGCGAGCGCGACGTCGAGCGCCTGCGCGCCGAAGTAGAGCGGCGCGTCAAGCCGCTGGGCCACGGCGTTTACGCCATCGTCAACTATCGCGGCTGCCGTATCGATCCGGGCGCGCGCGCGAGCTATCGGCGGATGATCGCCGAGCTCGAGGCCAACTGCTACCTGGGCGTCACGCGCTACGGCATGTCCGGCAAGCTGGGCCCCGTGTGGGGCGACGACGACTGGACGGGCGCCACCTCTCGCGCCGCCATCGAGGGCGCACCGTGGCCCGACGTGCGCACCGTCGGTCTGCTGCAGTAGTGCGCCAGCCCGGGTTTTTGTGTGCTTCGGACTTTGACGCCCATGCGAAAGCTGCCCCGGTGTCGATTGCCGACGAAGATCGGCGCCGAGATGTCCTTCATCAGCACCAAGTTGCCCCGGCCATGTCGCGCCGATAGGTTTGCAGCAGGAAGGGCTGCTTGTTGCGCCCGGCGGAGAGGCCCGTGCGGCACCAGCTTGCGGGAGCCTGGCATGTTTCGGAGCCCTCGGAGCGAGAACTCCGAGCAGGTTCCGCGGCCAGCTTGCGCTCTTTCTGCTGCTGGGCTTCAGTGAGGCCCGCGACGGCGGCGTTCCAGAAAGGCTGGGGGTCACACTGGCCATGGAGACCGTCGAGACGAGCCTCGGCAAGCCTGCAGGCGAGCCCGCCATCAATTTAGCATCAAGCTTGGAGCAAGCAATGCCCCTCTCGCCATCGACGCGCGACAAGCTCAAGTCCGTCTCGACGGCCACCATTACGACGGCGCTCTTCAAGCGCGGCCTGCGCAATCAGATGATCCAGGACGTGCAGCCGCTCGACCCCGGCAAGCCGACCATGGTGGGGCAGGCGTTCACGCTGCGCTACATGCCGGCGCGCGAGGACCTCAATCCGATCACCGTGTTCCAGGACCGCGCACATCCGCAACGCAAGGCGGTCGAGGAGTGCCCGCCGGGCGCGGTGTTCGTCATCGACAGCCGCAAGGACGCGCGGGCGGCCTCCGCCGGCTCGATTCTGGTGACGCGGCTGCAGGTGCGCGGCGTCGCCGGCATCGTCACGGACGGCGGCTTTCGCGACAGCTCGGAGATCGCCCGGCTGGAGATCCCCTCGTTCCATCATCGCCCAGCTGCGCCGACAAACCTGACGGTGCATCAGGCGATCGACGTCAATGTTCCGATCGGCTGCGGCGATGCGCCGGTGTTCCCGGGCGACGTGATCGTCGGCGACGCGGATGGCGTCGTCGTGATCCCGGCCCACCTCGCCGACGAGATCGCCGCCGAGGCGGTCGAGATGACTGCGTTCGAAGACTTCGTCACGGAGAAGGTCAAGCAGGGCCGCTCGATCCTGGGCCTCTATCCGCCGACAGAGGAGCAATCACGCACCGAGTTCGCGGCGTGGCGCAAGGAGAAGGGGCGATGGGCGAACACGAGCACATTCGGGCAGCGCCTGCGCGGCAAGATCCACGACCCAGCCCTGCTCACGGCACTGATCGCTATTGCGCGCTCCTGCTCTTGTAGGTCCTGGCAGCCTGCGGCCACAGCGCCTTGATCTCCTTCGGCAGCTGCTCGATCACGTCGCCGATCTCGCCGGGGTCGCAGTGGCGCGCCAGCAGCGTGAACACGTCGCGCACGGCGGGCTCCGGCGGGATCTGGTGCGGCAGCAGCTTGAGCACCACGCCGTCGAGAAACTTCTCGCGAGTGCGCACCTTCTCCGGCGTATGGCTCGGGCGCCAGCCTTCGAAGTAGATGCCACGCACGATCAGCGGCAGCTGCGCTCCCAGGTCGAGCGCCTCCTGCATGGTCAGCCGGTCGCGCAGCTGATGCAGGACGGCGCGCAGGACGCTGTAGGCCGCCGCCTCGTCGGCAAGATCACCGTTATCGCGCAGCTCCTTGAGCCATTCCTGGGTCTGTTGGACTGCGTGGGCGATGGTGGCTGGTATGGTCATGGTTCGGCCTCCGATGCGTCCCCCCGGAATGCACATTTCGGTTCGCAAGGCCAAAGAAGAGCGCGCGGCCGAGGGACGTGCCTTGATCGGCGTCAATGGCTCATTGGCGGGGAACCCAGCTGTCGCCTCGCCGACGCGGTCGCCGCCGAGGCGGCCTCGCGGCGCTGCCGTGGGCCTTTTGATTCCGACCGGAACCTGACCCGCTAATGGACGTTTCGAGTATTGGGTTCCAGAGGAAAATTGGCGGACATGGCAGATGATGCCTCCCGGTGGTGGGCTCTTGCTGCGGAAGCGAGACGTGTCGCCGCCGAGATGACCGAGCATGAAGCTCGCCAAACCATGCTGCGGATTGCCGAGGGGTACGAGCGCCTCGCCCGCCATGTCGAGGCTCGCAAGAAAAAATCCTCGTCTTGAGTATTTTGACATGGCGCACGCACCGGAACCTGCCTACGGTCGGCGTGTTGATCCTTTATGCTTGGCATGCGAATGACGGATGATTCCGCGCATTGGCGGCAGCGGGCGCAAGAGGCGCGAGCGGAAGCCGACAAGATGGACGACCCGGACGCCAAACAAACCCTGCTCGAGATCGCAGCGGCGTACGAGCAGCTAGCCGTGCTCGCTGAGCGGAAGCGCGCTAAGCCCGCGTGATAAGAAGGCCGGCCCAGCAGCGGCGGTCCCCTTGCGGTGTCCACTGCCGTGGGACCAGTTTCATTTATGCTTTGATTGGCTGGCGAGCATGAGCCGAACAGCGGCTTGCGTCAGTTTTTCGGGATCGCGGGTCGAACCCTTGGCGAGGGTCAGCACGATTTCAGCGAGCTTGAGGCGAGCGGCCTCTATTGCCTCAGGCCGCGTACTGACTTGCGAGGCAACCTGGTCCCAGGCATCGTCGAACGCCTTGCCGACCGCTTTCAACTCAGCCGGGTCGTAGACGGCGCCCGCTATCAGCTCGCGCGCTTTCATCGTTCCCCCGGGAACAAAGCCAAGGCTGAGCTGAGATAGCAGATCGCAAGGCCATCCCCCTATGTGATTCTTTTCTTGTGGTTGGGGTTCAAGGCAGATGAGGTCGCCGCGCGCGCCAGCCCAGCCTGACTGCCTCGGTGCCGCGCCCTGGCATCTTGCGTGCGCGCACTTGCCCACTGTAGCTGGATAATCTCGGCCGCGAGCCAGGCCGCCGGTCTATGGCACGATAGCCCGCACCTGTTGCGGGCTGCCGTGGGGCCTGGACGTAGTGGGGTAGCGGACATTGCGGCGCGGAGGTGTGGGCCTACTCCGCCGCTTCTTTCAGCACGGGGGCGGCGGCCTTGACGTCGGCGTCGACGTGCACCTCGAACTTCTCGAAGTTCTTCTGGAACATGTCTACCAGCGCGCGCGCCTGCGCGTCGTAGGCTGCCTTGTCGGACCAGGTCTCGCGCGGGGTGAGGATCTTCGGGTCCACCCCCGGCAGCGAAACGGGCACCTGGAAGCCGAACAGCGGATCGGTGCGCATGGGTTGGGTCTTGAGCGAGCCCGCTAGCGCGGCATCGAGCAGCGCGCGCGTCGCCTTGATCGGCATGCGGCTCCCCACCCCGAACTTGCCGCCGGTCCAGCCGGTGTTGACCAGCCAGCAATCGACGCCGTGCTTGGCGATCAGCTCGCGCAGCATGTTGCCGTAAGCCGAAGGGTGGCGCGGCATGAACGGCGCGCCGAAGCAGGTGGAGAAGGTGGCCTGCGGCTCCTTGCCGAGGCCCTTCTCGGTGCCGGCCACCTTGGCGGTGTAGCCGGACAGGAAGTGGTACATGGCCTGGCTCGGCGAGAGCTTGGCGATCGGCGGCATCACGCCGAAGGCGTCGGCGGTCAGCATGACGATATTCTTGGGATGGCCGGCGACGCCTGTGGGGCTGGCGTTGGAGATGAACTCCAGCGGATAGGCCGAGCGGGTGTTCTCGGTCAGCCGTCCGTCGTCGAAGTCGGGTACGCGCGTGGCGGGATCGAGGATCACGTTCTCCAGCACCGTGCCGAAGCGGTTGGTGGCGGCCCAGATCTCAGGCTCGGCCTCGGCGGAGAGGCGGATGGTCTTGGCGTAGCAGCCGCCCTCGAAATTGAAGACGCCGTCCCTCGACCAGCCGTGCTCGTCGTCGCCCAAGAGCGTTCGCTTGGGGTCGGCCGAGAGCGTGGTCTTGCCGGTGCCGGACAGGCCGAAGAAGATGGCGGAGTCGCCCTGGGGCCGACGTTGGCCGAGCAGTGCATCGGCATCACACCCTTATCGGGCATGACGAAGTTGAGGTAGGTGAACACCGATTTCTTGGTCTCGCCGGCGTAGGAGGTGCCGCCGATCAGCACCAGGCGCTTGGCGAAGTTGCAGGCGATGACCGTCTCGCTGCGCACGCCATGGCGTTTGGGATCGGCCTTGAAGCTCGGCAGGTTGATGACGGTGAACTCGGGCTTGAAGCTCGCAAGCTCGCCGGCCTTGGGCTTGCGCAGCAGGTTGCGGATGAACAGTGCGTGCCAGGCAAGCTCGGTGAAGATGCGGGCGTTGAGCCGGTGGGAGGGGTCGGCTCCGGCGTAGAGGTCTTGCACGTAGAGGCGGCGCGTCTTGATGTGCTGTTGAAAGTCCGCCCACAGCAGGTCGAAGGCCTCGGGCGACATGGGCTTGTTGTTGTCCCACCACACGACCTTGTCGGTGGTCGCGTCGCGCACGGTGAACTTGTCCTGCACCGAGCGGCCGGTGTGCACGCCGGTCTCCACCGTGAAGGCGCCGGTGGAGGCGAACAGGCCCTCGCGCTCGGCAACGGCCAGCTCGATGAGCTCCGCATCGCAGGTGTTGTGGTTAACCTTGGCGGGGAAGCTCAATGCCAGCGAATAATTCGTCATGTCTCAACCGTTGCCCAACGTAAACGCCACACACCGACCTCTTCCGGGACAAGCCGGAACTGGCTTGACCATTGAGGCCCCTTCGAGTCGGAAGTGCAATGTACCTCTTTCGGACGCAGCGCGCGTGCGCGCCCGTCCGACATTGTTTCCAACCCCTCGCAGACGTCTGTCTATGCAAACGCGGCGCCAGTCTGCAGCCTGCAAAACGCCGCACAACATGGGCCGGACAGGCTAATGCGCGGTCCTATCGTTTCCAATACGCCCAACTTAGCCGTGTAGAGGCTACTATGACGCATTAGGGCCCTATCGGTCCCGCGCCAGTTTCGCCATTGCAACAAGCACCGCCCTGGCCTCGCCCGGATTTCGCACGCGGGTGGAAAATTCGATACGTGCGGCATTGCTGCGGTGCAGCAGATCGATCCCGTCCGGATCCACGCCAACCAGCCGCCAGTCTCCGGCGGCACATTGGGCGAGCTCGGTGGCGTAGAGAGCTACAGCGTCGCCATGGTCGGCATTCATGTGCGCGATGATGTCGGCCTCGGCCGCGATCAAGGCCTGTGCATCGTCCACCGGACGCACCAGATCGGCGGGGGCCAGGTCCACGATCCTGCCGAAGCCGCCCACGTAGTGGGCACGCACCACCTCCTCCAGCGCATACATCGCAAAGTCGGCGAAACCCGCATAAGCCTGTGCCGAGGGATGGCGCGCCAGGAAGCGAGGCCGCGCAGTAGGGCTCGAGGTTTGCCGCGCGTGGCCGACCAGGGTTAGTCGCCCGCCGGTCAAGGGATCAGCGAGCCCATCCGTGCCGTCGATCAGGAGGCTGGCACGGGCGTCCATAGCAAGATTTTGGGTATGCAGCGCCAGGCGCGAGATGAGGAAGACCGGCGTGCCGTCGGGCTCGGTGGCAACCAGCACGAGGGACGCGAAAGGATGGCCCCCCGCCGCGTTGGACAGCGTGGCGAGCGAACCCTTAAGGGCCATACGCAACAAACGGCGCCCAGATACCGCCGCGGAGGGGGCGGCCGGCGTCGTACCTGGGGCAGAATCTTGAACGAGCATATGTGCTTGCCCTGGGTTGCAGCGACGGGCCATTTGGATAACATTATGCGCGAACCCACCGACATGCCACAATTTGCGCACGCGGACGCCATAGAGCGCGTTTGCCGCCGATAAAGGCCCGGGAAGCAGGCAATGAAAGAGAAAAGCACCATCGTGCTCGTCGATGACGAGCGAAACATCCTTGCGTCGCTTGGCCTGGCACTCGAGGCCGAGGGCTACAAGGTACGCACCTACTCCGACGGCGCCGCCGCGCTGGAGGCACTCGCCGAAGAAACCGCAGACCTGGCGATCCTCGATATCAAGATGCCGCGCATGGACGGCATGGAGCTCCTTCGCCGCCTTCGCCAGCAGACGGACATGCCTGTCATCTTCCTCACCTCCAAGGACGAGGAGATAGACGAGCTGTTCGGTCTCAAGATGGGGGCGGACGACTACATCACCAAGCCGTTCTCCCAGCGCCTGGTGGTGGAGCGCGTCAAGGCCGTGCTGCGGCGCTTCCAGCCCAAGGACCCGGCCGCTGCCGTGGCTGAGGCCGCGCGCATCCTCGAGCGCGGCAAGCTCAAGCTCGATCCCGAGCGCCACACCTGCCACTGGGACAACAGCCCGGTGATGCTGACGGTGACGGAGTTCCTGATCCTGCAGGCGCTGGCCACGCGGCCGGGCGTGGTCAAGACGCGCGATGCGCTGATGGACGCCGCCTACGACGACCAGGTGTATGTGGATGACCGCACCATCGACAGCCACATCAAGCGGCTACGCAAGAAATTCAAGCAGGTCGACGACAACTTCGATGTAATCGAGACGCTCTACGGCGTTGGCTACCGGTTCAAGGAAGCCTGAGCCAAGGGTAAGCGATGGCCATCCACAGCGATAGGTCACGGCCTCCGGGGGCCTCTGCGGAGGTATTGCTCCGCAACATCTCCGCCGTGGCCGGCAGGAACAGCCGGCTCGCTACTGTGGCCAAACGGGTAGGCGGGTATCTTCGCGACTTCTCGCGCCGCATCGGCCTCTACGAATTCCTCACCTACGGCCCGCTCATCCGTCTTGTAGCCAAGACGCTGATGCGGCGCATTATCTTCGTCAACCTGATCGGACTGGTGATCCTGCTCACCGGCATCTTCTACCTCGGCCAGTACCATGCGTGGCTGATCGAGGCCAAGCGTGACAGCCTGCGCGCCCAGGGCGAGGTGATCGCCGCGGCGATCGCCGCCAGCGCGACGCGCGAGAAGGATACCGGCCGCATTGTCATAAACCCCGACATGCTGCCTGAGATCGAAGGCGCGCGCGGACTGCTGCGCGACGAGAACATTGCTTCCATGCAGCTTTCGATCCCGCCGGAGCGAGTGGCACCGCTGTTCAAGGGCGGACTGCTGCCGGCCGACATCCGCGCGCGGGTCTACGCCTCCGACGGCGTGCTGATCGTCGATTCCGACCAGCTGCTCTCGCGCGGCCAGCTTTCGAGCCCGGGTGGGCCGGCCATCAGCCAGCCCGGCAGCGAGTCCATCAGGAACAATTGGACCCGCTTCATGCATTGGGCGATGCGCCGACAGGTGCCGGTCTATCGCGAGATCGGCACGGGCAACGGCATGGCCTATCCGGAGGTGCGCGTTGCCCTGACCGGCGGGCACAGCACGGCGATGGTGCTGGTGACCGAGAGGGGCGAGCAGATCGTCTCGGTGGCGACCCCCATTCACTATCGCGGCGCCGTGCAGGGCGCTCTCCTGCTGTCCACACGCCCCGGCGTGATCGACGACATTCTGCAGGAGGAGCGCATACTCGTGCTGAGCCTGGCGCTCACGGCGCTGGCAGCAACGCTGATCGCTTCGATGCTGCTCTACCGCACCATTGCGGGGCCGATGCGCAGGCTTTCCGACGCTGCCGAGCGCGTGAGCCGCAGCATTGGTTCGGCAGAACTGCCCGACGTCGGCGGCCGCACCGACGAGATCGGGCAGATGACTACGGCCTTCCGCGCCATGACCAAATCGCTCTACCGACGCATCGAGGCCAGCCAGCGCTTTGCCCGCGAGGTGGCGCATGAGCTGAAAAACCCGCTGACGGCGGCGCGCTCGACGGCCGAATCGCTGGCCTACGCCAAGACGCCTGAAATGCGCGAGGAGCTGGTGCGCCAGATCCAAGGCGAGCTCGCGCGGCTCAACCGGCTCATAACCGATGTCTCGGACGTGTCGAGGCTCGATGCGGAGCTGGCCTATGGGGATACCGAGCTGGTCGACGTCCGCGAGGTGCTGATGGGCGTGATCGACATTTTCCGCGATCGCTTCAGCACCGATACCCGCAAGCTGGTGCTCGACATTCGGGAAACGCCGCACCACTCGCAGGCCTACGCGGTCAGGGCACACGAGGCGCGGCTCGGGCGCGTGATCACCAACTTGCTGGACAATGCGCTGTCGTTCTCGCCCGAAGGTGGCGTCATCACGGTGAGCTTGCACAGGATCGGCCCGGAGTTGGAGATCGTCGTCGACGACGAGGGCCCCGGCATCCCCGAGGATATGCTGGAGGGCATTTTCGAGCGGTTCTACTCGGATCGCCCCCAGTCGGACAACACGATAGGCAAGAACTCGGGCCTCGGCTTGAGCATCTCGCGCGACATCGTCTTGGCCTACGGCGGCCATATCACCGCGAGCAATCGTACTGCGCCGCCCAATGGATCATTGAGCCCGCGAGACGATCACCCCGCTTTGAAGAACCGCCGTGCCCCCGGCGTCATCGGCACACGCTTCGTCGTGCGCCTGCCGGCGGCCCAAGCCGCCGCCTCCAAAGGAGCGCAGCAGCTTGTCCGACAGTCCTGAGTTCGTGCACGGCACCTGTGTCGCGTTGGGTGGGCGGGCTGCCCTGTTGCGTGGACCCTCGGGTTGCGGCAAATCGGACCTGGCGCTGCGCTTTCTGTTCCTGGCGCGCCGTGGCCCGGCCGCGCTCGATCCTCCCACCCTGGTCGCCGACGACCGGGTGTGCCTCCGCCGCGACGGTGATCGCGTCCTTGCCACCGCGCCCGAAAGCATTCGCGGGCAGATGGAGGTGCGGGGAGTGGGTATTGTCGGCGTGAAGCCAGCGGCTGAGGCCGAAGTGGTGCTGGTCGTCGATCTGGTGGACGCCGGCGGGGTGCCTCGCCTTCCGGCGGAAGGCGGTGCCGTGCCGCTGGCCGGCGTCGACGTGCCCTTGCTGCGCCTTGCACCGTTCGAGGCCTCGGCCCCCATCAAGCTCGCGCTGGCGCTCGCGCGGACCGGTCGCGCCTGACCCATGCAACCTGCGCATGGAAGCATGCCCATTGTGGCGTCTTTGCCCTTGCCCGTGCAGGGGGGCTGAACCATCATGCGCGCTCCTTGGGGGGCCGCCTGCGTCCGGCGCCGGACGCGAGCCGGTACGACCCTCGTTGGAGAGGACCTGCAGAATCACATGATCGGCGTCGTTATCGTCGCCCACGGCGGCCTTGCCGGAGAATTTCGCGCTGCGCTGGAGCACGTGGTGGGGCCGCAGGAGCACCTGGAGCCGTTCTCGATAGGACCGGATGACGACGTAGAGGCCCGGCGCATGGAGCTGATCGAGGCCGTCCGTCGGGTCGACACCGGCAAAGGAGTGGTGGTCCTCACCGACATGTTCGGCGGCACGCCTTCCAACCTCGCCATATCGGTGATGGAAGAGACGGGAGCGGAGGTGCTGGCCGGCATCAACCTGCCGATGCTGATCAAGCTCGCGAGCGTGCGCGGGGAGGCATCGTTGCGCGAGGCGACCGCTGCGGCCAAGGAGGCCGGGCGCAAGTACATCAGCGTTGCCAGTCAGCTGCTGTCGGGAGAGCCATGATCCGCACCGACGATCGCATGCTGGAGAAGCGGCCGTGCGCGCGGGTGACGATCCGCAATCGCAAGGGCCTGCATGCGCGCGCGTCGGCAAAATTCGTAAAGTGCGCGGAGGGCTTCAAGGCCGTCGTACGCGTCACCCGGGACGACCGCACGGTCGGCGGAACCTCGATCATGAGCCTGATGGCCCTGGCGGCGGGGCCCGGCACGGAGATCTTCATCGAGGCGGAGGGGCCGGAGGGCCCCGAGGCCATCGAGGCGCTGGTGGCGCTCATCGAGGACGGCTTCGGCGAGGAGCACTGACCAGCCGCGGCGCCTTCACAGGGCCTACATCGCCTCGCTGCGATCCGCCTGAGACTCGACCATCCCGATACTTGTGTCCTGCAGCACAGCGCTGCATTGCGCCATCGCTATGTGATCCACAGCGACCGACAGCTTTCTTTGTCGGTGTCGCTGGTCCAACCAAGAGGAAACGGAGAAATGCTATGAGAAAAATTCTCTCCGCTCTGATCGCTGTGTCGGTGCTCGGCATTGCCGCCGTCCCCGCCAGCGCCCTCGACGCAAAGCGGTTCTGGGAGGATTACGACCAGACCCACAGCAACGGGTGATTCTCCTCCACCCCTTGCCGTGAAGGCCGCCATGGCGGCCTTGCTTGGCGGCCCGCCCGCTGACGCTGGCGGGCCGCGTTTTGGTAATGCCGGACGCCGTCGGTTGGCAGCCGCAGAGCTCGACGCAACGGGGCGATTCCCTTGCCGTGTCAACGCCGCCGCGCGCCTGGGCTGCCTTGTCCACATTTCGCGCACACCTCTCGGGCCCCGCCCTGCTTGGCGCGTCAATGCCTCCAGGGTATGCGGGCGCATGGACACACTCCACCAGCGCCCGGAAGGGTCTCCGCAACGATCGACCGGCGCCCCTCTTGCCGATCGCGCCGCCCGCACTCTGGTTTCGGCGCGCGACAGAATTCGGAGTGGCGGCGCTGGCCGTCGAACGGGCACGCCGCGGAACGCTGGCGCGCGTGCGCCGGTCGCGGCTGTTGCGCTGGCAGCATCGCTCGCCCATTGCCCGCGATTTGCTGCTGGCGCCGCCGGACCTGCGCCCGCAGGATCCCTGCTTCGCCGAGGAGGTCGAATCGGGAAGCTTCGGCCTGTGCGGCCAGACGGTCGATCTCAACGGCGCCTCACCCTTTGCCGTCCGGCCACCGAGCCAAGCCTGGGTGCGGGAGCTGCACGCCTTCGGCTGGCTGCGCCACTTCAGCGCCGGATGGACGGTGGCCAACGAGGCAACGGCGCGGCGGCTGGTCGCGCAATGGATCGCCGGCAGGCGCCGCCACGCGGCCGAGGCCTGGGCACCGGAGGTGGTGGGCCGGCGCATCGTGGCGTGGCTGTCGCACGCCTCGCTGATCCTCGATGGCGCGGAGCGGCGGCCCTACCGCGCAATCCTGCTCAGCCTCGAGGATCAGGTGACGTATCTATCGGCCTCCTGGCGCAACGCCCCCTACGGCCAGCCGCGGCTGCAGGCCCTCATCGGGTTGACCCAGGCGGCCTTGTGCATCGCCGGCCACGAGCGCCGGCTCGCCGGCGTCGAGTCGCACCTTGCCGATGAGGTCGAGCGCCAATTCCTGGCCGACGGAGGCCATATCAGCCGCAACCCGTCGGCGCTGGTGGAGCTGCTGCTCGACCTGCTGCCGCTCAGGCAATGCTTCATCGCCTGCGGCCTGACGCCTCCGCAGGTGCTGACCGAGGCCTGTTCGCGCATGCTGACGATGCTGCAACGCCTGCGGCTGGGCGACGGCCAACTCGCGCGCTTCAACGGCATGGGCGCGAGCGAGCGCGATGCGCTCGCCACCCTCATCGCCTACGACAAGGGCACCGCGCCGGTGCCCGAGCCGGTATCGCCATCGCGCTACCTGCGCCTGGAGCGCGGCGCGACCGTGCTCGTGGTCGATGCGGGCTCGCCGCCGGCGCTCGAGCTGTCCGGCCAGGCCTGCGCTGGATGTCTGTCCTTCGAGATGAGCGCGGGGAGCGCGCTCCTGCTCGTCAACGGCGGCGCGCCCGGGCCGGCGCACGAGCGGTACGCGGCGGCGGCGCGCGGCACCTCCGCCCACAACACGCTCGAGCTCAACGGCCAGCCCTCCTCCCGGCTCGTGCGCGACGAGGGGCTGGAGCGCGGCGCGGGCGGCGCGCCCATCCGCCATCCCGACCGCGTGACCTGCGAGTTGAGCGAGGCCTCGGGCACCGTCAGGTTCAGGGGCTCGCACGATGGCTACGTAGACCCGTTCAACCTCGTGCATGCGCGCACGCTGAGTCTCGCGGCGGACGGCCAGCGCTTGGTCGGCATCGATACGCTGAGCGGGACCAAGAGCGAGCTGCGCTTCGCCTATGACGTGCCGTTCGCCGTGCGTTTTCACCTGCATCCGCGTTGCGGCGCCCGGCAGGCGGCCGACGGCAGTGCCGAGCTGATCCTGCCGAGCGGCGAGCGCTGGCGCCTGTCGGCCACGGGCGCGGCGCTCAGCATCGAGGAGAGCACCTACTATGCGGAGGTGATCGGCCCCTTGCAGGCGCAGCAGGTGGTGTTGCGGGCAGTGTGCTATGGCGCCGCCGAGGTACGCTGGGTGCTGGAGAGGGCGGACGTAGAGGTGGTATCCGACCCCGCCGAGGACCTGACCGATCTGCTCGAGTAGGCCAGCCGGATGCGGCGATAGGGATCGATCTGCAGTGTCGGTGGGGTCAGAGCCAGCGGCCCCCACCTCTCACGCGGTCTGCAAGAGGCCGGGGACACTACACCAGGCGCTGGAACACAACCGACAGATTGTTGGCGGGCATCGGCTCGACGACGGGCGCGGCGAAGCCGCGCGTAGCGGCCAGCGCCGCGACGGCCTCGAGCTCGCGCACGCCCCACTCCGGATTGCGCGCCCTCAGAACTCTGATCGAAGGCCTCGTTGCTCGGCGCGGTATGGGCGCCGTCGCGGCGGTACGGCCCGTAGAGATAGAGCACGCCGCCGTTGGCCAGCACCTTCGCCGCACCGCGCACCAGCCCGACCGTTGCCGCCCACGGCGAGATGTGGATCATGTTTATGCACAGCACCGCATCGGCGGAAGCAATCGGCCACATGTCGGCTGCCGCATCGAGGGCGATGGCCGGCCGCACGTTGGCAAGGCCTTGGCCCGCAATCCATGCATCGATGCTGGCGCGCGCGCCAGCATCTGGGTCACTCGGCTGAAACTCGAGGCTCGGAAAGGCGCGAGCAAAGTGCACCACGTGCTCGCCCGAGCCGCTCGCGATCTCAAGCATCAGCCCGTGCGACGGCAAGTGGTGCCGCAGCACCTCGACAATCGGTGCGCGGTTGCGCGCTGTCGCGGGCGCATGCAGCCGGACATCGCGGTCGGGTGGCAATGCGTCAACCCGCCGTCTGGTTGACGACCGGCACCGCCACCGACGCGTGCACGATCGGGATGTCGGCATCGGCGATGGGCGGCATGGGCTGCTTGCGCGCCAGCGCCTTCTCGATGTAGGGCGCCAGCTCCTCGACTTTGCGGCGTTCGCGTTCGGCGGCCTTGGGCGCGAACTCGGGCAACACCTCCCGCTCCAGCATCTCGATCGACTCGCAGATGTGCTCATGGCGGTTGCGACCCGCCTGCTGCAGCAGGATGATCTGGTCGACGCCGGCCGCCTCGAAGGTGCGCACATGCTCGCGAAATTGCGCCGGCGTGCCGATGCCGCCCGACCGCTCCAGGCTGCTCGCCAGGTTCTCGCGGTTGGCCATCGCCGCGGACAGCGTGTTGGCAGCGCGCTCCTGCTGGAACCGCTCGAACAGCTGCGAGCGGCCTGGCACGGTGTCCTTGGTGACGAGCGCCGAGATGGAAAAGCGGAAAAACTCGAAGCCCTCCTGTCCCCTCCGCGCCGCCTCTTGCGCGTCCGCGTGCAGCGAGAACGCCGATACCATGGCGATGTTGGCGTTGACCCTATGGCCAATCGGCACGCAGGCCTCGCTCTTGATGATGTCGTAGTAGATCTGGCTCCAGGTCCGTGCCTCCGCCTCGTCGATGAAGGAAAAGGCGAGCGCCCCGAGCCCGCAGCTCGCGGCCACCTTGATGGTGTCGCGGTTGGTGCAGGCCATCCACATGGGCGGATGCGGCTTCTGCACGGGCTTGGGCAGCACGTTGCGGCACGGCATCTTGAACGAGCGGCCCTCGTAGCCGGGATAGGGGCACATCACCATCATGTTGGCGATCTGCTCGGCGGCCTCCAGCGCGAAAGCGCGCTTCTCCTTGGCCGGGATGTCGAAGCCGCCGAGCTCCAGCCGCGTCGCGCCCTCGCCGATGCCGAGGTCCGCCCGCCCGTTGGAGATCAGATCGAGCATCGCCACCGCCTCGGCCGTGCGGGCGGGGTGATTGTAGTTGGCGATCACCTGACGGATGCCGTGGCCGAGGCGGATGCGCTTGGTGCGCGCGGCCGCGGCGGCGAGGAACACCTCGGAAGCCGAGCAGTGCGAGTACTCCTCGAGGAAGTGGTGCTCCACGGCCCAGGCGTAGTCGATGCCGAGCCGGTCGGCGAGTTCGACCTGGTCGAGCGCATCCTGCACCAGCTGCCGCTCGTCGTCGGGCCCCCAAGGCTTGGGCAGCTGCAATTCGTAGAAGATCCCGAACTTCACTGACGTGTCTCCACCAGCGTTTCCCCAGTACCAGGGTCAGCTTTGTCCGCACGACTTGGCAAGCAGGTTGTCATCCGGCCTGACCTGCACTGGTAGGTTGGGTCATCGCTGACGCTCGACCCAACCTGACGCATCAGGCCCGATGATACGGATGGCCAGCCAGGATGGTGGCGGCGCGGTAGAGCTGCTCGGCCAGCACGATGCGGGCGAGCCCATGCGGCAGCGTGATGGCGCCGAACGACACCTTGAGATGTGCGGCATCGCGCACGGCTTGGCTCAGCCCGTCGGGCCCGCCGACGATGATGCCCGCGGCCTTGGCGCCGCCGTCGCGCGCCTTGGCGAGCGCCTGCGCAAAGCCGGCGCTGGTCACCGCCTTGCCGCGCTCGTCGAGTGCAACGATGAACTGCGGCTTCGCGCACGAGCTTGAGCAGCGCCGCGCCTTCCTCCTCGCAGCGGATGGCGGCATTGGCGCTGCGGCTCTCGCCGATCTCGTGCCAGGCGACCGGGGCAAGCCCCAGCCGCTTGGCGAGCGGCGCGAAGCGCTCGCGATACCTGTCGACGAGGGCGCGCTCCGGCCCGTCCTTCAAGCGGCCGACCGCGGCGATGACGAGCCGCATCAGCCGTGCGCAGCCGCGGCAAAGCGCGGCCCCGCGTCCGGGCGCAGCCGCAGACCTAGTGCGCGACGGGGTCGCTCGGCCGCTCGGCCGACCACATCTTTTCCAGGTTGTAGAATGTGCGCACCTCGGGCCGGAACACGTGCACGATGATGTCGCCGATATCGATCAGCACCCAGTCGCACTGCGGCTGTCCCTCGATGCGGCAGCCGTAGCCTTCCTCCTTCAGCTTGCGCTGGACCTGCTCGGCGATGGCACCCACATGCCGGTCGGAGCGGCCCGAGGCGATCAGCATGAAGTCGCCGATCGACGACTTTCCTCTGATGTCGATGGTAACGACGTTTTCGGCTTTGGCGTCGTCGAGCCAGCCCAAAACTCTGCTGATCAAGGCATCCGACTCGTGCCGGGGCACGAGGTCGGCCGGAGGCGTGCTCTTGCGAGCACCCTCAAGTGCGGTTGGCATCTTGTGCTGAATGTCCTTCTGTCATTGAGCCCTGTGCGTATCAGTCCAGGCCCGCCATGCCGCTGCGGACCCGGCGCCTGCGAACCCCGAAGGGGATTCGCGAACAGGAGGATAGAGGTTGCCGCGAGGCTCTTTCAAGAGCCATGCGTTGCAATGCTTCCCTCCACAACCCGCGGTTCGGGAGCTGATGCAGGTTCCGTCACCGGAGCGCTCTGGCCGTTGGCAGACGCCGCCTTTGCCTTCTTCCATGGCAGTTCAGGCTGCGTCTGTGCCTTTCTGGGCACACTCGGCCGTGGCGCTTTGGCCTTGTTGCGGATGGCCGTGGAGGAAAGGTGCGACAGGGGCCCCGTCAGGAAGGTCCAGGCCGGCGCTGGCCTCGTGGCAAGCGTTGCAGCCTCTCTCTCCGGCAGGCGGCTTGCCGCGAACGCGCGTGCGGCCTTCGACGCCAGCGCCTTGAGGCGCCAGCCGGGCCGGTCCACCACCACCACCGGCACCATGGTGAAGATCTCGCGCCAGCGCTCCCAGCGGTCGAAGTTGGCAAGGTTGTCAGCCCCCATGATCCACACGAAGCGCACGAGCGGGCTCCTCGCCCTGAGGAATGCAAGCGTCGCTGCCGTGTAGGGCGTGGGCAGGTCGGCCTCGAAGTCGGTGACGATGATGTGCCGTCCGGTGGCAACCTGCCGGCTCAACCGCACGCGCTCGGAGATCGACGGCGTCTCGCTGCGCCTCTTCAGCGGATTGCCCGGCGACACGATCCACCAGACCTTGTCCAACCCGAGCCGTTTCATCGCCACCTCGCTGATTAAACGGTGGGCGGCATGCGGCGGGTTGAACGAGCCGCCGAGCAGGCCGATGGTCTGGCCCGGCCCCGCACTCGGCGGACGCGCCACGATGCGGGCGGGATGAACGAGGGTGGATTTGCGCATGGAGGTCGAGAAAGCCCGAGACTGAACTATGACGAGCAAGTGTAGCCTGCCGACCCGCGCAACCCAAGGGCCTTACAGTCGCGTCCGCAAAAAGGACTGCGCATCCCGCTTGCGCTGCTGCAAGCGCCTTTGGCCTCGCAGCGGCGTTCCGCTCGAGGTGTTGTGCGGCAACAGTTTCAGCCTCGCCGGCCGTCGGGCCTCGAGGGTTGGGGAGGAGAAGCAGGGCGTTCGGGCTGCGCCCGATGACCTGGGTGATCGTTAGTGCCGGCTACTGAGCGCAAAGAACGCCCTGCTCGGTCGCATCCGGGCCGTCTTCGACGCTTGCTAGGTCAGCTCACCTTGCCGAAGAGGCTTGTCGTCCACGACTTCGCTGCATCCGGGCCCCACTCCTGACGCTTGGATGATCTGTCCACCATGCCAGGCGAGGCGATCGGACTGCCGCCCCCGGCTCCTGTGCTGGGCTGCGGCTCCAGGATTGCCGCGCTTCCCATCTCCGGGGCACGCGCAGGAAAGCACAGCGCGGGCGCCGTCATCCTCCGCCTACATACATTATGAAACCAAATTCCTTATCCCCGCCCGCCAAACCTGTGGTCCTGCGCACGCGCCATGGCTCGCTCCCTCTCCCCGCTTGCGGGGAGAGGGCCGGGGTGAGGGGCAGCCACACATGCCACGCCGCCGGGCTTCCCCGCCGCTGGCGAATTGGCTACGCACGGTGAGACGAATTTCGCGATCAGGACACTAGGAGCGCACGCCCATGTTCTTTCCAGGCTTCACACTCGAAACCATCGCCGTCGCCGACGGGCCGATCAGGCTGCGGCGCGGCGGCTCGGGCCCGCCGCTCCTGCTGCTGCACGGCAACCCGCAGACGCACGCCATGTGGCACGCGGTTGCGCCCGAGCTGGCCAAGCGCTTCACGGTGATCTGCCCCGACCTGCGCGGCTATGGCCAATCACTCAAGCCACCCGCCACGCCCGACCACGCGCCCTACGCCAAGAAGGTGATGGCCCGCGACATGGTCGAGGTGATGAAGCACTTCGGGCACGAGCGCTTCCTCGTCGGCAGCCACGACCGCGGCGCGCGCGTCGCGCACCGCCTGGCACTCGACTATCCCGAGCGCGTGGAGAAGCTTGCCGTCCTGGACATCGTGCCCACCATCGAGCACTTCGAGCGCGCCGACATGAGCTTCGCACTCGGCTACTACCACTGGTTCTGGTTCGCCCAGCCGCATCCCTTCCCGGAGGACCTGATCAGCGCAGCTCCGGACATCTGGTTCAGGACGCACACCTCGCGCGAGCCCAAGGGCGAGGGCTTCTTTCACCCGCAAGCGCTCGCCGACTATCTCGCCGCCGCGCGCAACCCCGAGATGATCCGGGGCATGTGCGAGGACTATCGCGCCGCCGCCACCATCGACCTGGAGCACGACCGCGCCTCGCGCACTGCCGGCGTCAAGGTCCAATGTCCTCTCCTGGTGCTGTGGGGCTCGAAAGGCAAGATCGGCAAGTGGTATGAGCCGCTCGCCATCTGGCGGCAGTATTGCGCAGCCGAAGTGACGGGCGGCCCCGTCGCCAGCGGCCACTACCTGGCCGAGGAGGCGCCCGGCGAGGTGCTGGCGTACTTCGCGAGGTTCTTCGGGTGACTGGATACCGGGGACAAGCCCCGGTATGACGTACTTGATGGCCAGCAATTCCACAAAAGCCGACCCGCCGCCCACAGCCGACACGGTCTCCTTCGGCTACAAGGCCGTGCCGGAGGAGGCGCGCCAGGGCCTCATCAACGACATCTTCTCCGCCGTCGCGCCGCGCTACGACCTGATGAACGACCTGATGTCGGGCGGCCTGCACCGGCTCTGGAAGGACGACGTCATCACCTGGATGGCGCCGCCGCGATCCGCCCAGGCCTTTCGCCTGCTGGACGTTGCCGGCGGCACGGGCGACATCGCCGAGCGCCTTCTCGCCGGCGGCGGCAGCGGCTGCAAGGCGCTGCTGTTCGACATCAACCCCGAGATGGTGGCCGTCGGCCGCAAGCGGCTCGCGCGCTTTGGCGAGCGCGTCGAGTTCGCCATCGGTAACGCCGAGGCGCTGCCGTTCCCCGACAAAGCCTTTGACGCCTACACGATCGGCTTCGGCATGCGCAACGTCACCCACATCGACAGGGCGCTTGCCGAGGCTTACCGCGTGCTGAGGCCAGGCGGCCGCTTCCTGTGCCTTGAGTTTTCCCACTGCGAGGTGCCACTGCTCGACCGCGTGTACGACTTCCACTCCTTCGAGGTGATCCCGCGCCTCGGCGCGCTAGCCGCCGGCAATGCCGAGGCTTACCGCTACCTGGTCGAGAGCATCCGCAAATTCCCCAGGCAGGAGAAGTTCGCCGACATGATCCGCGCGGCCAATTTCTCGCGCGTCGCCTACCGCAATCTGTCGGGCGGCATTGCCGCTATTCACTCGGGCTGGCGCACCTAGCTGCGGCACCGGCGCCAGGACAGCCAAGTGTCACATCTCGTATAAGCAGCGCGCCTAATGTTGGCCGCCGCTCAAAGCGCGCGGCGCGACTTTGCGCAAGGAGGGTACTGCCATGAGCGAGTTGGATCGCCTGCCCCGTTCGGTCCAGTTCGAGGAGAGCGAGGACATCGGCTCAAATCCGACCAGCAATCCGACCATCGGGGACATCATCGCCGCGCGCCTGTCGCGCCGGGATTTGATGCGCGGCGCGCTGGCGGCAACGACCATCGCGGCCAGCGTCTCCCCCTTGGCGCTGTTGGCCGCAACCAAGGCGCGTACCGAGGGCTCCAACACCACCCCGTCGTTCAATTTCAGGGAGGTCGCCGCCGGCTCCGATGAGAACCACCATGTAGCAGAGGGCTACGACGCCGACGTGCTGGTCCGCTGGGGCGACAAGGTCATGGCCGACGCGGCCGACTTCGATCCGGCAAAGCAGACAGCGGCGACCCAGACCGGGCAGTTCGGCTACAACAACGACTTCCTCGGCTACATCCCGCTCGAAGGCTCGCGGCGCGGACTGCTCGTGGTCAATCACGAGTACACCAACGAGGAGCTGATGTTTCCGGGCATCGGCCGGCAGGACGGGGCGAAGAAGTTCGCCGACATGACCAAGGACCTCGTCGACATCGAAATGGCCGCCCACGGTGGCGCGGTGATAGAGATCGCACGCGGCGGGGACGGCAAGTGGTCGGTGGTGCAGGGCAGCAAATACGCGCGCCGCATCACGGCCTCGACCGAGATGAAGATCTCAGGTCCCGTGGCCGGGCACGAGCGCATGCGCACCAAGGCCGATCCCACCGGCACCAAGGTGTTCGGCATGCTCAACAACTGCGCGGGTGCCATCACACCGTGGGGCACGTGGCTCACCTGCGAGGAGAACTTCCACGGCTACTTTTGGAACCGGAAGGCGGCAGCCTCTAGCCCGGATGTCAAGGCGCTTCAGCGCTACGGCGCACCGGGCGAGTGGTACAACTGGGGCCAGTACTACGACCGCTTCGACTTCGAGAAGGAGCCCAACGAGGTCAACCGCTTCGGCTGGGTCGTCGAGATCGATCCGCTCGATCCCGCCTCGGCGCCGGTCAAGCGCACGGCGCTCGGCCGCTTCAAGCACGAGGGCGCCGGCAACGTCGTCAACAAGGACGGCCGCTTCGTCGTCTACTCCGGCGACGATGAACGCTTCGACTACGTCTACAAGTTCGTCACCGAGGGCAAGGTCGACCCGGGCTACCGTGCCGCCAACAAGGATATCCTCGACAAGGGTACGCTCTACGTCGCCCGCTACAATGCAGACGGCACCGGCGAGTGGCTGCCTCTGGTGCACGGCCAGGGCAAGCTCACCGCCGAGAACGGCTTCAGGGACCAGGGCGATGTCCTCATCCACGCGCGCCTCGCAGCCGACGTACTGGGTGCCACCAAGATGGACCGGCCGGAGGACATCGACGTCAACCTTGTGACCGGCAAGGTCTATTTGATGCTGACCAACAATTCACAGCGCCAGCCGGAGGACGGCTCGAACCCCGAAAGGCGCGTGAACGCCGCCAACCCGCGCGCCAACAACCTGTTCGGCCACATCATCGAGATGATCCCCGACGGCGGCGATCACGCCTCCACCAAGTTCCGCTGGGAGATCCTGGTCAGATGCGGAGATCCGTCGATTGCAGCAGTCGGCGCCACCTTCAATCCTGCTACCTCCAGGGACGGCTGGTTCGGTATGCCGGACAACTGTGTGGTGGATGCCAGCGGCCGCCTATGGATCGCCACCGACGGCAACTCGCCCGCGGCCACGGGCCGCGCAGACGGCGTGTGGGCCATGGAAACGGAAGGAGCCGCGCGCGGGACCTCCAAACTGTTCTTTCGCTGCCCCAACGGTGCCGAGCTGTGCGGTCCGTGCTTCACGCCGGACATGGAGACGTTGTTCGTCGCCATCCAGCATCCGGGTGAATCGGAGGACCCGAAAGTGCTTGCTACCTTCGAAAAGCCGTCGACACGCTGGCCCGACTTCAAGGAGGGGATGCCGCCGCGCCCCTCCGTGGTGGCCATCACCAGGAAGGGCGGCGGCAAGATCGCGGTGTGAGCCCGGCCTAGCGGGCGCCTTCCCTGCGCGTGAAGGAAAGGCGCAGCATTACGCGACCGAGGTTGCCGTTGAGCGCGAAACCCCACGCGCGGACAGCGTATAGCGTCGCGGCAAAGCTCAGCACGCCGAGCGCTGTGAACAAGCTCCCTGCGCTCACGCCGGCCGCCTGTAGGCCGGCGACGACCGCTCCGCCGCCCAGCATGTATGCCGCATTCATAACGTTGATCGCGGCGATCACGCGGGCACGCCGCTCGGACGGCGACCACACCTGCACGGCGGCCATTGCCGGCACCATGTAGAGCCCGCCGGCGATGGTGAGCCCGCACAGAGCAGCAAGCACCGCGAGCCCGCTTCCCGACCCCAATACCGCAGCAGGGCCCACCGGCGCCTCCCCGGGCGACAGCGTTGCCCCAAGCCAGCCGAGCGCCAGCGCGCAGATGCCGATCAGCACCCCACCCAGCGGCACCAGCGCGAGGTTGGGCGCGCCGTGACTGGCACGCGCAGCAAGAACGGACCCCACGGCGACGCCGATCACGAACGTTGCAAGCCCCAGCGTCACCACGCCCTCCGTGCCGCCGAGGTTTTCCTTGACCATGGTCGGGAGCAGCGCCAACGCGACCGAGCCCATCAGCCAGAACCACGATGTGATATGTCCGCCAGCCCACAATCGCGCATCGCCCCCGAGCTCGCGCAGCAGGGTGAGGGTCGATGTCCACACGTTACGCGTGATGGGAAGGTTTGGCGCAGCAGGCCCCGCCGACGGTATCCCGCGCGCGAACAGCCACGACGCAATCGCGAAAGTAACGATCAAGCCCGCCACGATCTCAGGCCTGCTGCTGGCGGTGACCGCGACCCCGCCGGCGATGGTGCCGGCCAGAATGGCGACAAAGGTTGCGCCCTCTACCAGCGCGTTGCCGGCGGGCAACTCGGCCATCGCCAGCTTTTCCGGCAGAATGCCGTACTTGACCGGCCCGAACAGCGCCGCGACGGCTCCGAACAGGCCGAGTGCGATGAACAGGATGGGCACCGAGTGCAGGTAGAAACCGGCCGCCGCCAGCGCGGCCATCGGGATCTCGGCGAGCTTGATGTAGGCGGCGACCTGCGCCTTGTCGTAACGGTCGGCCAGCTCGCCGCCGAGCCCCGACAGGATGAAGAACGGCGCGATCAGCACGACACCGGCGAGCGTCACCAGCGTCGGCCCGTAGGAACCCGCGGTCCCGCCGAGCCCGAACAGGATCAACATGACAAGCGCGTTCTTGAGCGAGTTGTCGTTGAGCGCCGAGCAGAATTGACACCAGAACAGTGATGCGAAGCGCCGCGAGGTCATCAACTCCGTGAACATCCGCTTCCCTCCGGCGCCGAATGCGGCGTTATGCGATGTCTCGCCCGACGGCTGCAACCCCCAGCGCCAAAGGGACATGCAACGATTTCGTGGTTTCTCCGCGGCGCTGAACGATCTTTTGCTCCCGGTGGTGCGACTATGACAGCCGCTCCGGCCTTGCATCGGAAGGGGATCCGCCGCACATAACTCTCGACGAGACAAGTCCTTATGCAGCGCGACGCCACAACCCGCACCACCATCCTCGTCAACGGCGAGGAGACCGAGACCGAGGCCGGCACCCTGGCCGAGCTGGTCGCCGGCCGTGGCTTTGCCGAGGGCGAGGTGGCAACTGCGCTCAACGGCGACTTCGTGCCGAGGCAAGCCCGGGCCGCAACCCAGCTTGCTCGAGGCG
Source organism: uncultured Alphaproteobacteria bacterium (assembly GCA_963832445.1). Taxonomy (GTDB): domain Bacteria; phylum Pseudomonadota; class Alphaproteobacteria; order Rhizobiales; family Hyphomicrobiaceae; genus AWTP1-13. Next base: position 216,659 of record CAWHUM010000014.1, on the reverse strand, counting down.
ATAGGGTCGAGATCGTGGCGCCCCGCCAGGGCGGCTGATAAGCTTTGCCCATGAACGTGCACGACCCCCGGCCGGTGCCGGCCAAGCCGCTGAGCCTCTATGGCGTCCAGGTACCCTCGCGCCTGCTCATCGGCACGGCGCGCTTTCCCTCGCCGCAGGTCATGAGCCAGGCGGTGCGCGCCTCGGGGGCCTCGATCGTCACGGTGTCCTTGCGCCGCGAGACGGCCCGCGCGGCCCCCGGCCAGCGCTTTTTCGATCTGATCAAGGCGCTGGGGGTGGCCGTGCTCCCCAACACCGCCGGCTGCCGTACGCCCAGGGAGGCCATCGCCACCGCGCAGATGGCGCGCGAGCTGTTCTCAACCGACTGGGTCAAGCTCGAGGTGATTGGCAACGACGATACATTGCAGCCCGATCTGTTCGGCCTGGTCGAAGCCGCATCAGCCCTCACAAAGGATGGCTTCAAGGTCTTCCCCTACACGACGGAGGATCTGATCGCTGCCGAGCGCCTGATGGCGGCCGGTTGTCGGGTGTTGATGCCGTGGGGCGCCCCCATTGGCAGCGGGCGTGGTCTCGCCAACCCCTACGCGCTCAAGACTCTGCGCGAGTATTTCCCCGACGTCCCGCTCGTCATCGACGCCGGCATCGGCGCGCCCTCGCACGCGGCGCAGGCCATGGAGATGGGCTACGACGCTATCCTGCTCAACACGGCGGTTGCCGCCGCGGCCGATCCGGTGCGCATGGCCCAGGCTTTTGCCGCGGCGATCGAGGCCGGCCGGATCGCCTTCGAAGCCGGTCTGATGCAGAAGCGCGATATGGCGGCGCCCTCAACGCCGGTTGCCGGCACGCCGTTCTTCGATCTGGGCAAGCCGAAATGACGCCCCCGCGCGGCGGCCTCGATATCTTCTACCCGATAGTGCCCGATCTCGCGTGGCTGCGGCGCCTCGTTCCGCTCGGCGTCAAGACCATACAGCTTCGCCTCAAGGATGCCGGTGGCGACACCATCCGCCGCGAGATCGCCACTAGCATGGAGGTGTGTGCCCGCCACGGCTGCCAGCTCATTGTCAACGACTACTGGCGCGAGGCGCTCGAGCTGGGGGCCGACTTCGTGCACCTGGGTCAGGAGGACTTGGCCGGTGCCGATGTGCAGGCGATCAAGGAGCGCGGCGTCAGACTTGGCATCAGCACACACAGCCACGAGGAGCTGGAGGTCGCGTTGGCCGCAGCACCTCACTATGTGGCGCTGGGACCTATCTACGAGACCAAGCTCAAGGTCATGAAATGGCCCCCGCAGGGGCTCGACCGCATCGGCAAGTGGAAGCTGCGCATCGGCGCGGTGCCGCTGGTTGCCATCGGCGGCATCACGCCGGACCGCGCAGACGGGGTGGTCGCAGCCGGCGCCGACAGCGTTGCCGTTATCACGGATTTCTTCACCCACGCCGATCCCGAAGCCCGTGTCCGCCAATGGCTGACGTGGGCAGAGCATTGCCGGCGTTAAGCTTTCCGTAAAGCCGCCCGAGCGGTTAACGGCAGCGGTTAAGATGCAATTATGACGCCCAGCCGGGTTGCGTTTCCGGTAAGCTGATCGCGGGCCGCCAGGCTGGTAGCTGGTGCGGCAAGTGCGGTAGCCGGGGTTTATGAACTATCGACTGACAGTCAACGAGTCTATTGCCAAGGGCGTCAGTCGCGTTGGCCTCGAGCAAATCGGGATCGCCGAGGCCCGCCTCGCCCGGCGCAGCGACGCGGCCGCCGCCATCCACGACACGCGCCGTTGTTTGAAGCGGATGCGCGCGCTTCTGCGCCTCGTTCGCCCAGCCTTCCCAGAAAGTACGTACAAGCGCGAGGCCAACCGTCTCGCCGGCATCGGCAGGTTGCTGGCCAGCGCGCGCGACCAGTACGTGATGCAGCAGACGCTGGAAAAGCTGAGGGACCGCTTCGAGGGTCTGCCGAAGCGGATCGTCAAGCAGCTCAACAAGCTGATGGCAAACGGCGCCGGCGCCAGCGGCTCGCGCCAAAGTTCAGCGCAGCGCCGTCGGGCCCTGGAATCCCTGCAGCAGGCACGCCTCTTCTTCACCCGCGTCGAGAATAGAAGCCTGACGATCGAGCATGTCGCCGCCGGGCTGGAGCGCTCCTACAAGCGCGCCCGCCGCGCTTTCCACGAAGCCTACCAGAAGCCCGGCGACGAAGCCTTTCACGAGTTGCGCAAGACGGTGCAACAGCATTGGCGCCACATGCAGCTGCTGTCTGGGGGCTGGCCCGAGGTGATATCCGCGCGGGCCGACGAGGCCAAGGAGGTCGCGCGCCTGCTCGGCGCCGACCATGACCTGCACGTACTGTTGGCGTTCGCGACCGAACGCGGCAAAGTGGTGCTGTCGGGCGAGGAGCTTGCAACGCTCACCACCATGTGCCGATCGCTCCAGGAAGAGCTGAGGGTACTCGCCAAGCCCCGCGGTGACCGTTTGTTTGCAGAGCCCGCCAAAGACCTGACCGGCCGCATCGGCCTCTATTGGCGAGCTGCGCAGGAGTTGGGCGTTGCCAAGCTGCAGCACGAGAGGGCGGCAGCGGAGGAAGTGGCGAAACCCGTCGCCCGCAAGCGCCGGCCTCGCGCGACGCGCCCTCCGGGTCAGGCGGCCTCGCGCGGCTTGCCGGCGCCCGGTTCCGGCAGCGGCGGGCGATAGCTCTCCACCGCCCGCGCCAGCGTGGCTTGTATCCTTGCCGTGGAGCCCTCCGCCATGGCGGCGTTCAACTCGTCGAGCACGGCATTGAGTTCGCTCGTGCGCAGAAACGGCTCGTGACAGCGCATGATGCGCGCGTGGTCGGTCGGGCCGATGTTCTCTCCGATCAGCAGCTCCTCGAACATTTTCTCCCCGTCGCGCACCCCGACGTACTCGATGGCGATGTCGCCGTTGGGATGCGCGGCGTCGCGCACCTCGAGCCCCATTAGGTTGATCATCGACCGTGCCAGATCGTCGATCTTGACCTGCTCGCCCATGTCGAGAACGAACACGTCGCCCCCAGTGGCCATGGCGCCCGCCTGGATGACTAGTGCCGCTGCTTCGGGGATCGACATGAAGTAACGGATCATCTCCGGGTGCGTCACGGTCACGGGGCCGCCCGTCTCGATTTGGCGGCGGAAGCGGCGCACAACCGAGCCCGAGCTGTCGAGCACGTTGCCGAAGCGCACCATGGTGAAAACCGTTCGACCCTGCGCTTTGGCCGCGCGTTCTTGCAGCACCATCTCGGCGAGCCGCTTGCTTGCGCCCATGATGCTGGTCGGCCTTACCGCCTTGTCGGTGGAGATCAGCACGAACCGTTCCACGCCGCAGGCTGCAGCCGCATCGGCAAGCGTCGCCGTACCGAACGTGTTGTTGCGCAATCCGACGACCGGGTTGCGCTCGACAAGCGGCACATGCTTGAAGGCGGCCGCGTGGTAAATGGTTTCGACCCCGTTCTCCTCAATGATCCGGCGCATCAATGGCCCATCGAGGACGGACCCGAGCACGGGGACGATCCTCGGCCGCTCGAGCGCCTGCGCAGCGGCTGCCTGCAGCAGGGTGCCAACCTCCAGATCGATCTCGTAAAGGTGGCTTTCGCTTCTCTCGAGCAGCACCAGCCGCCTGGGCTGCTGTGGCAGGATCTGGCGTACCAGCTCCGAGCCGATCGAACCCCCGGCGCCGGTCACCATCACCGACTTGCCGGTTATGTTGCGCGTCAGCAGCGTCCGGTCCGGTGGAACGGCATCTCGCCCGAGCAGATCGTCGGCTTCCACAGGGCGCAGGTCGCTTACCGTTACGCGTCCGGCCGCAACGTCCTCTATGGCTGGCAAGGTGCGCACGCGAACCTTCAATCGCTCGAGCTGGCGCAGCGCTTCCTGTCGGTCGTGGCGCCGCGCTTTGGGCATTGCCAGCAACACCTCCTCCACGCCGAAGCGCTGGATGAGACCGGTGACACGCTCAGGGCGATACACTTTGAGACCGGCGACGAATTGGCCGGCCAACGTCTGTTCGGGATCGACAAAGGCCACCGGCTTGTAGCCGTCGGCAGCATTCAGCGCCTCGAGCAGCTGCACACCGGTGGTGCCCGCTCCATAGATCAGCACCGACCTCTCTCGACCGGCGACGCGCGTGGGCAGCTCGATGCCAACGCGAATTAGCAGCCATCCGGCCGCCTGGCGGGAGAGCCAGATCAATGCCGTCGCTAGCAGGGGGTAGAGAACCACCACCGACCGAGGAACGGTATAGACACCGGAGAAATAGACCAGCAGCGCCCAGTAGAGGGCCGAAAGGCCAACCGCGCCGGCCGTGAGCAACGCGCCTCTGCGGCCCATGAAGCGCGTGACGATTCGGTAGACGCCCATCTGAAAGAAGGTGGCGACGCCGATGAACGGCGCTGCGCTCAAGATGAGGAACATCTCCCAGCTCGGCGGTACGAACAGCTCGCCCAGCCGAAACGACATGGCAAGCCACAATGCCAGATTGAAGAGGATGAAGTCGTTGGTGGCCAGGATTGCGCGTTTGGGATAGCGCTTGAGCTTTACAAGCCGCAGGGCGAGGCCATGCGCCCCAATCTTGAGCTTCGAGGTCTGTCGTTGCTTGACCACGCCCCGAACTGATCCCTGAAGTAGCATTCATGCCTGCCAGACGTGCGCGGCGAACTTGCGCAACCGCCTGTACAACTTGCGAGTTTGCGCACGCAAGCATAAACGGGGTCCACAACCCTGTGAACCACACAAACCTCTACGGACCACAAGCCTCCAATCCAGCTGCGACAAAGTCACTACGGCTGGGGGCGCGAGTTGCGTTAGAGAGGGGCGGGCACGGCTGTGATTCCGCGGGTCGGATACGGCCTCGCCGCCTGAACACGGGCTGCTTTTCTGTTATGACGGCAGCTGCAACAAGAGCGGGAATGACGCCATGCGCGTGGCGATGATCGGCGCCGGATACGTCGGGCTCGTATCGGGGGCGTGTTTTGCCGAGTTCGGCCATACCGTGACTTGCGTGGACAGCGACGCAGCCAAGATCGCTGCTCTGAGCCGCGGTGAGATGCCGATTTTCGAGCCCGGTCTGGCGGAGCTCGTCGCCAAGAACACGCGTGAGAACCGCCTGACCTTCACCACCGAGCTGGCCGGACCGGTCAAGGGCGCGGAGGCCGTTTTCATCGCGGTGGGCACGCCGTCCCGGCGCGGTGACGGCCACGCAGACCTGTCCTATGTGTTCCAGGCGGCACAGGAGATCGCCGCCGTGCTCGACGGCTACAAGGTGGTTATCACCAAGTCGACCGTGCCGGTCGGCACCGGTGACGAGGTCGAGCGCATCATCCGCGAGCGGCGCCCGGATGCGGAGTTCGCCGTCGCCTCGAATCCTGAGTTCCTGCGCGAGGGGGCCGCCATTGCGGACTTCAAACATCCGGACCGTATCGTCATCGGTAGTGACGACGAGCGCGCCCGCGCCCTGATTGCCGACATCTATCGGCCGCTGTTCCTCAACCAGGCGCCGATCATGTACACCGGCAGGCGTACTGCCGAGCTCATCAAGTACGCGGCCAACGCCTTTCTGGCGACCAAGATCACCTTCATCAACGAGATCGCCGACCTGTGCGAGCAGACCGGGGCCAACGTGCAGGAAGTGGCGCGCGGGATGGGCCTCGACAACCGCATCGGCACCAAATTCCTGAACGCCGGCCCAGGGTATGGCGGCTCGTGCTTTCCCAAAGATGCGCTGGCGCTGCTCAAGACCGCGCAGGATTTCGGCACGCCCGCCCGGATCGTCGAGACCGTAGTTTCGGTCAACGAGCAGCGTAAGCGCGCCATGGCGCGCAAGGTCGTCGCTGCCTGCGGCGGCAGCATCCGCGGCCACACCGTCGCAGTGCTGGGCCTCACCTTCAAGCCCAACACCGACGACATGCGTGAGGCCCCCTCCATCGCCCTCATCACCGCCCTGCGCGACGCCGGCGCCAAGGTGCGCGCCTTCGATCCTGAGGGCATGAAGCAAGCCCGCGCGCTGCTTGACAAGATCGAGTATGCCGACAACGCCTATGCCTGCATCGAAGGCGCAGATGCCTTGGTGATCGTGACGGAATGGGAGTCGTTCCGCGCCCTCGACCTCCGGCGCGTCAAGTCGCTCATGCGCCGACCGATTCTCGTCGACTTGCGCAATGTCTACCGCCCGGACGACATGGCGCAGCTCGGCTTCACCTATGTCAGCGTGGGCCGGCCCGCGATCGGCAAGGCATGAGCCGGGCAAGCAGCGCTTCCGGATCGGAGCACCTGCCGCCTGGACATCCCGCGGTCCGCACCGGTCGCGTAGGTGTGCTGCTCGTGAACCTCGGCACGCCCGACGCGACGGACTATTGGTCCATGCGCCGCTACCTCAAAGAGTTCCTCTCCGACCGCCGCGTCATCGAGGAGCCGCGCTGGAAGTGGTGGCCTATCCTCAACCTGATCATCCTGACGGTGCGGCCCGGCAGGAAGGGCAGGGACTACGACAAGATCTGGAACAAGGAGCGCAACGAGGGCCCGCTCAAAACCATCACCCGGGCGCAAGCGGAGAAGCTCGGCGCAGCTCTGGCGAGCGAGGGCGTCGTGGTCGACTGGGCCATGCGCTATGCCAATCCGGCCGTCGCCCCGCGCATTGCGGCGCTCAAGGAGCAAGGCTGCGACCGCATCCTGCTTGGTGCCGCTCTATCCCCAGTATGCGGCCGCCACCACCGCGACAGTCTGCGACCAGGCCTTCCGCGCCTTGATGGCACTGCGCTGGCAGCCGTCCGTCCGGGTCGTACCGCCCTACTTCGAGGAGCCCGCCTACGTCGACGCCGTTGCCCAATCCATCCGCGACCACCTCGCCGGCATCGACTTCGAACCCGAGGCGTTGATCGCCTCGTTCCACGGCATGCCGCAAAAGTACCTTGAGATCGGCGACCCCTATCATTGCCAATGCCAGAAGACGTCGCGACTGCTGCGCGAAAAGCTCGGCTGGCGGCAGGACCGCTGGCACACGACATTCCAGTCGCAATTCGGCAGCGATCCCTGGCTGCAGCCCTACACCATCGACACGGTGGAGCGGCTGGGCAAAGCCGGCATCAAACGCCTCGCCCTAGTATCCCCGGGTTTCGCCGCCGATTGCCTCGAAACATTGGAAGAGCTGAATATGGAGAACCGCGCCAAGTTCATGCAAAGCGGCGGCGAGAAGTTCACATACGTTCCTTGCCTCAATGACAGCGCCTTGGGCATGCGCGTCATCGAGCAAATCGTGCGGCGCGAGCTGGCCGGCTGGATTTGAAGGTGGCATACCAGTAGCCACAGTTCCGCTGCAAATATTCGCTATACTTTTATTGGCAAGTATTAGTGTATTTATTTTCTGGCAATGTATTGTTTACCAGTAATTTGGCATTCCGCCTCTAAAACTTGGCACAGATCGTCACCAGATCTCAATTCTGATTGCAGCGAGCGAGACTTGCCATGAACCCCTTCTCGGGCGGCTTCGAAATCTTCGTAGTGCTGGTCGTCGTGCTGGCCCTGGTTGCCCTGTGGACCACGGTCAAGACGGTGCCGCAGGGCTACAACTATACGGTCGAGACCTTCGGCCGCTACACGCGCACGCTCAACCCCGGCCTGCACATCCTCATTCCCGTCATGGAGCGCATCGGCGCCAAGATGAACATGAAGGAGCAGGTGATCGACATCCCCTCGCAGGACATCATCACCAAGGACAACGCCATGGTGACGGTCGATGGCGTCAACTTCTACCAGGTGCTGAACGCCGCCAAGGCCGCCTACGAGGTCGAAGCGCTGCGCGGCGCCATCGTCAATCTGACGATGACCAACATCCGCACCGTCATGGGCTCCATGGACCTCGACGAGCTGCTCGCCAACCGCGACCAGATCAACGCGCGCCTGCTGCAGGTGGTGGACGCCGCCACCGAGCCGTGGGGCGTCAAGGTCACCCGCATCGAGATCAAGGACATCGCCCCGCCGCGCGACCTCGTCGACAGCATGGCCCGCCAGATGAAGGCCGAGCGCGACAAGCGTGCCCAGATGCTGGAGGCCGAAGGCCACCGCCAGGCCGCGATCCTGCAGGCCGAAGGCGAGAAGCAGGCCGTCATGCTCGCCGCCGAAGGCCGTAAGGAAGCAGCCTTCCGTGACGCCGAGGCGCGCGAGCGCTTCGCTGAGGCCGAAGCCAAGGCGACCGAGATGGTGAGCCTTGCCATCTCCAAGGGCAATGTGCAGGCGATCAACTATTTCGTCGCCAACAACTACGTCAAGGCGCTGGAGGCAGATCGCAAAGTCGCCCAACCAGAAGATCCTGATGATGCCGCTGGAGGCCTCGAGCGTGATAGGCTCGCTTGCCGGTCTCGCCGAGATCACCAGCGAGGCCTTCGGCAGGAACAGCGCTGCGCCTGGTGGTCGCGCGGTGACGCGGTCCGCCGGCAGCGTGCCGCAGACCTGAGGCGGGCCGCGCCTGGAGACGACAGGGGAGGACCTCGATGCAAAGCCTTTCCGCATTGCTCTATAGCCTTGGGCCCTGGAACTGGTTCATCGTCGCGGCCGCGCTGCTGATCCTGGAGACCATGATCCCTGGCGTGCATCTTCTTTGGTTCGGTATTGCGGCGATCGTGATCGGCTTCTTCGGGTTGCTGACGGGGATCACCTGGCAGTGGCAGATGCTGGCCTTCGGCCTTCTCTCCGTGCTGACGGTGTTCTGGGTCCGCAAGTACGCCCGCCCCGATGTGGCGATCAGCGACCAGCCGGACCTCAACGAGCGCGGGCACCAGTACATCGGCCGTTCGCTGGTGGTGGAGCAGGCGATCCAGAACGGGCGCGGCAAGGTGCGTGTCGGCGACGGTGTCTGGGCGGTCGAAGGGCCGGACGCTCCGGCCGGTGCGCGCGTGACGGTCGTCGGGGCCAAGGGACCCGTGCTCGTGGTGGAGCGTGCAACGGCGTGATCAGGACCCGGGCGCATTTGCCTGGCTCCTGGCCTTCATCAGTCTGCTGCTGCCGTGGTTGGCCGCCGTTGTCGGCCTGATCGGCATTTGGCGCATCGCCAGGAGTGAGCCTGGCGGCTGGTGGTATCTCGCCGCTGCCGGTCTCATGCTAATCGCCGATGCCCTGATCGATTTCGTCTGGGCGCACCCCGCCATTCTCGCCACGGATCAGCCCGACCTCAACCGGCGCGCCGCACAGCTCGTGGGCCGCGTGGTGGCGCTCGAGGAAGCCATCGTGCACGGTCGGGGTAAGGCGCGCATTGGCGACACGGTGTGGGTGGTGGAGGGCTCCGATGCGCCGGCCGGTGCGCAGGTACGTGTCACCGAAGCCCGAGGTACGGTGCTAAGGGTTGAGCCGGTTTGATCTCGGGCTTGCTCTCGATCAGCCCGAAGCCAATATCAGGGCAACCAGGCGATGAGGCAAAGGCATGAGCGAACCCACTATTACCCGAGAGGTCGGCCCGACCAAGGGCCGCTATGTGGCGCGCGTCGACGGCATCGATGCCGAAGCCGAGCTCACCTACAGCCGCTCGGGCGACAAGCTTATCATCGCCGACCACACCGAGGTGCCGGACGTCTTTCGCGGCAAGGGAATCGGACGGCTGCTGGCAGCGCGGATGGTCGAGGACGCGCGCAAGGAGGGCGTCAAGATCTTCGCGCTCTGCCCGTTCGTGAATGCGGAACGCAGCAAGCACCCCGACTGGGCGGATGTTTTCCAGAACTGATTGCCAACATGGATGATAGTGGGGCACCCGGGCAGGGGGGCTGGGTGCTCGGGTGCCCCTTGGACCGGCCGCGACGCTGTCGCGCGGCGGCCGGTTGAGACAAGCGCAGAGCTACCGCTTCGGCGCGACTTGCGGCACTTGCGATGCGTCCGGATCGTCCGACGTACCCCGCCGCAGCGCCCAGCGCTCACGGTGCCCTCGGAAACCCGCGCCACGCGCCTGCCGCAGCACCACACCCGCAACGGCTTTCTGCTCGTCGTTGAGCGAGGCGTGGAAGGGTTTGAATACCTCCGCGAAGGCTTTCAGGCGCTCGGCACGGCGCGCCGCCCTCTCGCTGGCGCGGTCGACGCGGTCGGCCAGGGACGGCCGCTGACGTGCCTCGCCCGATTGCCCCATCTTCTCGCGCAGTTGCCTGCGCTCCTGCCACCGCCGCTCGCGCTCCGCGGCCGCTGTGCGCAGGTGCTTCTCGACTGGCGCCCAGAGGCCTAGCTGCTCATTCGTCAGCTTGAGTGCGGTCTTGGCCATGGCGATGCGGCCTTCCAGGAGGCGTGCTCTCGTCTCGGCCGACAGCCGCGGACGCTCGGCGCCGGGAGCGGGGGCCTGCGCGATGGCGATGGCCGCCGGCACTGCGGCAGTTACGAGGGCTGCCGCCAGCAGTCCAGGGAGTTTCAAGTTCATGCGAGGTTCCTCTTGCTTGGGCCCGACGCGAGCCATTGCCCAGCCTAACGGCGATGGCCGGCGCCACCTGTCGGTGCCGCCGGGGAATGCGCCTCAGATTGCGTCGAATTAATGCAATTGCTGCGCGAAGAGCGTCACGCCACGCCCGCCCGCAGCAGATCGTGCACGTGCACGATGCCCACGGGCTTGCCCTTGTCCACCACGAACAGCGATGTGATGCGCGAGGCGTTGAGCACCTCGAGCGCCGCAGAGGCAAGCATGTCGGGCGCGACCGACTTCGGCTTCTTCGTCATGATGTCGCCCGTGCGCGCGGTCAGCAGATCGGCGCCCATGTGACGCCTGAGGTCGCCATCGGTGATCACGCCGGCGAGCCTGCCCTTGTTGTCGATCACCCCCAGGCAGCCGAACGACTTCTGCGTCATCGTCACCAGCGCTGCGCTCATGGGAGTATTTTCGCTGACCAGCGGCAACCGCTCGCCGGTGTGCATCACGTCGGCGACGAACTTGAGGCTGGCGCCCAGAGAGCCCCCCGGGTGGAACACCTTGAACTGGTGTGCGGTGAAGCCCTTGTGTTCCAGCAGCGCGATCGCCAGGCAATCGCCGAGAGCGAGCTGCATGGTAGTTGACGTGGTGGGGGCGAGGCCGTGCGGACAGGCTTCCTTGCTGCGCGGCAGCTCCAGCACCACGTCGCTCTGTTTGCCCAATGCCGAGTTGGCCCTCGACGTGATGGCGATCAGCGGCACCTTGAAACGGCGCGAATAGGTCAGGATGTTGCCGAGCTCCACGCTCTCACCCGACCACGACAGCGCCACGATCGCATCCTTGGGAGTGATCATGCCGAGGTCGCCGTGGCTCGCCTCGCTCGCGTGCACGAAGAAGGCCGGCGTGCCCGTAGATGCGAAGGTAGCGGCGAGCTTCTGGCCGACGTGTCCGCTCTTGCCGATGCCGGTGACAATGACCCGTCCCTGGGCCTGGCCGTCAGCTGCTCGCTTTGTCGCCGCGGCCAATATGGTTACCGCCTCGCCGAAGGCGTCTGCGAGCTCATGCTCGAGGGCGCCACGCAAGGCCTGCAAGCCCTCGCACTCGAGATCGAGGGTACGGGCGGCCGAGCGCAATGCCGCTATCGGGGCCGCATTGGCGATCCGCGGCTTGCGCTTGGCGACGGCCGTTGATGGCATGCGTGGTGCCTCGGGTTTGTGGCGGGCCCTATCTACAGTGTCGGACGAGTTGTTCAACCGTGTAACCCTTACCCGCAGCATCATTCAATCACGCGCTGGTGATCAGCGCATACTTTTCGGGCAATCACAACCGGCATGCCGGGCGTGGTGCTTAACGGCTGCTCGCTTTGGGCCGATCTTGGCGAATAGCGCATGGCACACGCGCTCAAAGGCTTGCCACTCCACAAACTTGCCATGATATGTTGGATTGCTTGCAACTTCCCATCCGGGCCAACGCATCCTTAGGCTCTATGCTTGCGTTGTGGACCGCGGAGGTTTTGCCACCGGGAGCTGCCCGGTCTTTTCGGGCCCCGGCGGTCGAAGCTCAACGCCACTGCCAGCATAGTGCCGGGCGGCGAATAAAACACTGGGAGGAATAGAAACGAACCGAGGATGGTTGGTCCTAAGCTGCCATGTCAGGACAGGAGCCATGCCATGACTGAAATGTATGCTCAAGGCGATTTGCTGATCGAGCGCGTCGAGGACGTGGAGCCCACGGGCACCATGATCCTGCCCGATGCCACTGGTGCCCTGGTGCTTGCCGAAGGCGAGTTCAGCGGCCACCGTCACGCCATCTTCGAGCGCGTGACGATGTTTCGCGACGATGCCCTTGCCCGCGAGATCCCAGCCGGCCTCTACATCGGACACGTCAAGGTCGAGGGCGGCCCCGCCACGGTTCGCCATCAGGAGCATGCGCCGATCGCGCTGGGCGAAGGTACCTACCGCGTGCGCCGCCAGCGCGAGCTCGAGCCCAAGGACGCCGTGATTGTCGCGGATTGAGATTTCCGCGCTCTCCGACGTTCAGCGGGCCCAGCTCCCAGCCTATGGGGCACGGTGGGATGCCTTGCGGCGCGCCACCTTGCCTCCCGATCACGTGGCCGCAGCAGCGGCCGTGCACAGAGCCTATGCTGCGGCGGGGCTGGAGCCGCCGAACCATATCGTTTGGGAGCAAGGGCCGGCAGACTTGCTCGCCGCGTGGAGCAAGCGGCGGCTGACCGCCGGCGACAACGTACGCGACGTGTTGGTTGACGCGGTGCGGCGTAGGGCCGAGCACGCCGTCGACCGGGCCATGTCGCTGCATGTGCGCATGGCACTTGCGGGCGTTCCCGGGCTGTCCCGCGCGCCCGAGTTCTGCGTCAACATCGACGACGCGATCCTGCGTCTGAGCGAGCGGGCGCTGCCCAGGTTGCGCCTGCGGTTTTCAGATTTCTTCCCGCGGCGCCGCGGGAGGCTGGGCTTCGCCGCGAGCAGCTTCAGCCCGCTCTCGGCGCATTGGCTCGGCATGATGGAATGCGTGCACGAGGTGTGCGGGCTCGTGCGCCATACCCAGCCCTTGGTGGGCCTGTGGGAGATGGCTCGCCATGCCTCCTGGATGGTCCCGCACGCGGGGGTGTGCTGGCTGATGGAGCGGCCCCAGTTCATTCGCACCGATCCCAACGGGCGCTTGCACGCGCCTGACGGGCCGGCCCTGGGCTACGCCGACGGCTGCAAGGTCTACGCTTGGAAGGGCATCCTGCTGCCGCCTCACCTGATCGAGCAACGCGACAGGATCGACGTGCGTAGCATCGAGATAGTGACCGATCCCCACATCCGCCGCTGCATGATCGACATTATGACTCCGCAGCGCTTCATCGAGCACGGCGGGGCCTACCGCGTGGCCGAGGACGACTCGGGCGTCCTGTGGCGGCAGCGCTGGCGCTGGGAGGCCTGGGCGGCCGTTGAGGTCATCAACGGCACGCCCGAGCCCGACGGCACCTACAAGCGCTATTTCCTGCAGGTGCCGCCAACCGTGCGCACGCCGCGCGAGGGCGTTGCCTGGACCTATGGCCTCAGTGAGCGCCACTACCGCCCAGTCGTGCGCACGTGAGGCGGGTACTGCCTACTCCGCCGGCGCAGGAGCCGTTTGCGGGGAGCTAACCGCCGACTCCGCCACATCTGCCGTGCGGCTGAGCGCAAACAGGAACGCCGCAACGGCGGCATAGGCTATCGCAACCGTCGGCGTAACCGCGATCCCGACCGATTCGCCGTGCATGAAGCCGAAGAACGTGAGCACCGCGCCCGCCGCCGCGAAGGCTGCAGCCGCCAGGAACTTCTTGTCGATGATGAAGGCGCCGACGGCACCGAATACGAGGCCGGTCAGAATGGCGCCGCCGCCCAGCACCTCCAGGCCCTGATAGAGCACGCCCACCTGACCCAGCTTGTCCAAGCCGACGGCGTGGGCGCTGGTGCCGGCGGCCGTCAATGCCCCGTCCATCAGAGTCTTGCACCAGGCGGCCAGATGCGGCACCAGCGCCAGCACCACAGCGGGCGCGTGCGCTTTCGGCGTCTCCTGGAAGGCCTGGGCGCCGATCAGCATGCCAATGTAGAGCAGGATCGGCGAGATGGCGACCACTGGCACCAGCGACAGCAGCACGGCAATGATGCCGAACCAGGACAGCAGGATGACCATCAGCCCCGTCGCGGCGGAATAGCCGATGCGTCCGCCCATGGCTTTCCAGCCGGGATGGCCGATATAGACGGCGTTGATGAACGGGTTGCCCATAAGGCAGCCGATCAGGCTGACGGCGCCGTCGGCGGTAAGCACCTGGGTGGTGGGAAATGCGTCGCCAGCCGCCTCCGCGCTCTCCACGTTGTCCATGGCCTCGACCAGATCGTAGATGCCGAACGGGATGGCGGTGACGAGGATGATGCCGAGAAACTCGAAGCCGGCGAACACCTCGTTGTGCGCGGGCAGCGGCACCGAGAAGCCGAAATTGGAGACCGAGGCGGCCAGCTTCTGCACGCTCAAGCCGCCGTAGTTTAGGCCGACGAGGGTCGAGCCCCAGGCAATCAGCATGCCAGCGGCGATGGCCACGAGGCCGGCGGGGATGCCCTTCGGGTAGCGGAAGCCACCGAACCAGGCGACCATAATGATGGCAAAGCATGGGATGCCGATGATCGGCGTCATGTACATTTCCAGCGCCGGCCGCATGGAAATGAAGGTCACCGACACGCCCGCCAGCGTGCCAAGCAACGCGGCGCGCGGGGTGATCTGGCGGATGTAGGGGGCGATGAAGCCGCCGATCATCAGGATGAAGCTCTGGAAGAACACCCACACCAGGCCCGCCTGCCAGCCTTTGATCGGATCGCCGGTCTTCAGCGTGATCGGCAGCATGATGACGAAGGTGACCACGAACATGTGCGGCACGCTCACCCCCGACGGCAGCGCGCACACGTCGGAGCGGCCGGTCCGACGTGCCAGGCGATAGGCCAGGAACGCATAGTAGAGGGTGGAGAGGCACATCATCAGCCCGAGCGCCGGCAGGATGCGCCCGAACACGAGGCTGTCCGGCATCTTCAGCACAAAGCGCAGCAGGCCGGTCAGCACCAGCATGTTGACGAGGATGTTGGTGCCGAAGCCGAAGAAGGCATTCCAGTCACCGGGAGTCCACAGCGCGGGCCTCTCCACGCGTGCTGTCGTCGCTGTCATTGCGATTTCCCCCTCGCGACTCTGTCAGGAGCGGAATGGCGCAAGAGGCGTGCCAACGGAGAGGCAACCCAACGTGGGCACGCCTAGCCGCAAATTGTCCAACCTGATCAGGCTACTGCGCTCGCGACGCCACCCCAGCGGGCGGCCGCAGCCCGGCCGAGGGTTCGGGGATTGCACAAATTTTCAGCGGCCGCGCCTGGCGTCGACCGAGGCAGCTTGCTCGCGTTGCGTCAGGCGAGCGCCGCGAGCGCGGCCTTCGATCCGGACACCCACCCGAAGATGCCGCCCTGCGCCTTGATCATGGCAAGGCCAGCCTCGTGGAACTCTGGGAAGTATGAAGCGCAGCAGTCACCGAGCACGATGCAGCGGTAGCCGCGATCGTTCGCCTCCCGCACGGTGGTGTTGACGCACACCTCGGTCGTGACGCCGCACACGAGCAGATTGTCGATGCCGCGATTGCGCAGCATCAGCTCCAGCTCCGTCTGGTAGAAGGCCCCCTTGCCCGGCTTATCGATCACCGGCTCTCCCGCGGCGGGATAGAGCGCCGGGATGATGTCGTGGCCCGGCTCGCCGCGTACGAGAATGCGGCCCATGGGACCCGGCGCGCCAATGCGCAGGCTGGGCACGCCGCGCTCCACTTTGGTGGGCGGTGCGTCTGAAAGATCCGGCCGGTGGCCCTCGCGTGTGTGAATGACCAGCATCCCGCGCCGGCGTGCAGCATCCAGCACCGCGCGGCACGGCCCGACCGCAACTGCAAGCCGCGCCACGTCGTTGCCCAGCGTCTCGCCGAAGCCCCCGGGCTCCAGGAAATCGCGCTGCATGTCGATAATGACGAGTGCAGTCCTCGCAAGATCGATAGTGATTGGAGCCGGCTCGGCCTCGATCGTCGCGGTCGGCATACGGGCCTCCTTCGCTCAAGCTGCCCGACAAGAGGTTTAGCAAGATCAGGGCCAGAGTATCGCCGCGCAACGGCCCGTATCACTGCCGTGGATTGCCGCGATTGGCGCCAGGATGCTGCCGCTCGCTTGCGCTACTGGGCGGAGGACATTGTGCCCTCGCAGCCCCAACATGTTGGAATAGCAGGCGGTTTCTGAGCCGGTGCCGGTTGGTATGAAACTTGAGACGCCTCCCGAAATCGCGTTCACGGAGGTTGTCATGACTCCCGAGCAAGTCACCCTGGTGCAGGAAAGCTTCAAGAAGGTGCAGCCGATTGCGCCGCAGGCCGCCGACCTTTTCTACGGCCGCTTGTTCGAGATCGCTCCGCAGGTGCGCGCTCTGTTCCCCGAGGACCTCACGGAGCAGAAGCGCAAGCTGATGGCCATGCTCGGCACCGCCGTCGTCAACCTGCACAAGATCGGCGAAATCGTTCCCGCCGTGCAGGACCTCGGCCGGCGCCACGCCGGCTACAAGGTGACGGCGGATCATTACAAGCCGGTCGGCGAGGCCCTGATCTGGACCTTGGAGAAGGGCCTGGGCGATGCCTTCACGCCGCCGGTGAAGGCCGCGTGGGTCGAGGCCTACACGACCCTGGCCAATGTCATGAAGAGTGCTGCGGCGGAAGGGTCGGCGCCAAAGCCGGGGCTCTTCGCGCGCTTGTTCGGCCGACGCGCCGCTGCTTGAGACGCAACGTCAGTTCTCGTCCATCTTCAGGGCGGCGATGAAGGCCTCCTGCGGGATCTCCACCTGGCCGAACTGGCGCATCTTCTTTTTGCCCTTCTTCTGCTTCTCGAGCAGCTTGCGCTTTCTCGTAATGTCGCCGCCGTAGCACTTTGCCAGCACGTCTTTCCTGAGCGCGCGGATGGTCTCGCGCGCGATGATGCGCCCACCGATCGCCGCCTGGATCGGGATCTGGAAGAGATGCGGCGGGATCAGCTCCTTCAGCTTCTCGCACATGGCGCGTCCGCGGCTCTCCGCGCGCGCCCGGTGCACGATCATGGACAGCGCATCGACCGGCTCGGCGTTGACCAGGATCGACATCTTGACGAGGTCGCCAGGCTCGTAGCCGCGGATGTGATAGTCGAAGGAGGCATAGCCCCGGCTGATGGATTTGAGCCGGTCGTAGAAATCGAACACGACCTCGTTGAGCGGCAGCTCGTAGATCAGCATCGCCCGGGAGCCGACGTAGGTGAGGTTCTTCTGCCGCCCGCGGCGGTCCTGGCACAGCTTCAAGACGCCGCCCAGGTGCTCGTCGGGCACCAGGATGGTCGCCTCGATCCACGGCTCCTCGATGCGCTCGATGCGGTCGGGCTCGGGCATGTCGGCGGGATTGTGCATCTCCAGCCTGGAGCCGTTGGTCAGGTAGATGTGATAGATGACGCTCGGCGCCGTGGTGATGAGGTCGAGGTTGAACTCGCGCTCGAGCCGCTCGGTGATGATCTCGAGATGCAACAGCCCGAGGAAGCCGCAGCGGAAGCCGAAGCCCAGGGCGGCGGAGGTTTCCGTCTCGTAGGAGAAGCTGGCGTCGTTGAGGCGCAGCCGCGCCATCGCCTCGCGCAGGTCCTCGAACTGGGCCGCGTCCGCAGGGAACAGGCCGCAGAACACCACAGGTTGCGCCGGCTTGAAACCGGGCAGCGGGCTGGCGGTGGGGTTCTTGTCATCGGTCACCGTGTCGCCGACGCGGGTGTCGGCCACCTGCTTGATGGCGGCGGTGAAGAAGCCGACTTCGCCGGGCCCAAGCTCGGGCAACATCTCCTGTTTGGGGCGGAAGATGCCGACGCGCTCGACCTGATGCGATGTGCCGGCGGCCATCAGCTTGATCTTCTGGCCCTTCTTGAGTGTGCCGTCGACAATGCGCACCAGCACCACCACCCCCAGGTAGGCGTCGTACCAGCTGTCGATCAGCAGCGCCTTGAGCGGCGCGTTGCGGTTGCCCTTGGGCGGCGGCAGGCGCTCGACGATGGCCTCCAAGACGGCGGCGACGTTCTGGCCGGTCTTGGCGGAGATCGGAATGGCGTGAGAGGCATCGATGCCGATCACGTCCTCGATCTGCTGCTTGACCCGGTCTGCGTCGGCCGACGGCAGGTCCACCTTGTTGAGGACCGGGAGAATTTCGAGGTTGTTGTCGACTGCCTGGTAGACGTTGGCGAGCGTCTGCGCCTCCACCCCCTGGCTCGCGTCCACCACCAGCACCGCGCCCTCACAGGCGGCGAGGCTGCGCGAGACCTCGTAGGCGAAGTCCACGTGCCCCGGCGTGTCCATCAGGTTGAGCTGATAGGTCTTGCCGTCCTTGTGGCGGTAGTCGAGGCGGACGGTCTGCGCCTTGATGGTGATGCCGCGCTCGCGCTCGATGTCCATCGAATTGAGGATCTGCTCCTTCATCTCCCGGTCCGAGACGTTGCCGCACAGCTGGATCAGCCGGTCGGACAAGGTCGATTTGCCGTGGTCGATGTGGGCGATGATGGAGAAGTTGCGGATCAGGCCGATGTCGGTCATGGGGCCGGTGCTTAGCACCCCCGGAGCGCGGATCAAACTGGCTGGCCGCTCGCAGGCGGCAATAGGTGTCAGCCGCATCGCGCCGAGGTAGGCAAACGGCGCAACACGCTGCGCTTATTGCGCCTTGCGCTCGTCAGGCACGGCTTCCCGCCGACTAGACTAGGCCCACCTGCATGATCAGCCGCATTGGCCCCGCGACGCCGATTCCCCCTTCCACTTCTCTTGCCCTCTTATTAGAACAATTCTAATTCAAAAGGGTTGGCTGGCGGGACCCGGCCACATGGAGAGCGACCCCGGTGAAGGCCTTCGGTGACCTGAGCGAACGAGAAATCCTGGCGCTCGCCATCGCGCTGGAGGAGGAGCACGGGCGTATTTACGCCGACTATGCCGACGGGCTGAAGGACAGCTATCCGGCCTCGGCCAAGATGTTCACTGAAATGGCGGCGGAGGAGAACGAGCACCGCCGCTGGCTGATCGAGCTATATCGCACGAAGTTCGGCGAGCACATCCCGCTGATCCGGCGCCAGGACGTGCGCGGCTTCCTCAAGCACGAGCCGATCTGGATGGTGCGGCCGCTGGGCCTCGACAAGGTGCGGGCCCAGGCCGAGACGATGGAGGCCGAGGTACGCCGCTTCTACGAGCAAGCCCTGGTGCGGGCCTCCGATGCCGGCATCCGCAAACTGCTCGGCGATCTCGCTGCCGCCGAGCGCGAGCACGCCGACCTCGCCCACCGCCTGGGTGAGGTCCATCTCCATCGTGACGCCCGCCAGGCCGAAGAAGAAACGCGGCGGCGGGTGTTCGTTCTGCAGGTGGTACAGCCTGGGCTGGCCGGGCTGATGGATGGCTCGGTATCGACCCTGGCGCCGCTGTTCGCCGCCGCGTTCGCCACGCACAGCACTTGGCAAACGTTTCTGGTCGGCATGGCGGCATCGGTTGGCGCTGGCATCTCGATGGGCTTCGCCGAGGCCCTCTCCGACGACGGCACGCTCACGGGCCGCGGCCGCCCCTGGCTGCGCGGCACGATCACCGGCCTCATGACCGCTCTCGGCGGTGTCGGCCACACCCTGCCCTATTTAATCGCCGACTTCCGCACCGCGACCGCGCTTGCCGTCGTCGTCGTCTTGGTGGAGCTGTGGGTAATCGCGTGGATCAGGTCGCGCTACATGGACACGAAATTCCTCCGCGCTGTTTTCGAGGTTGTGGTGGGCGGATTGATCGTGTTCGGCGCGGGCGTCCTGATCGGCAGCGCTTGAGCTCCGGAGACTTACATAATTTCGTTTATATAACAAATATTAAGATTAACATCGATGATTTGCGGATTAGTGCGATGCTACTCTGTGCAAAATCTGCGAAACCGCGAGCGCCATGGCCAAGACGCTCGCTCCGGAAGTGCGATCGCAGTTCGCCAAGCGCCTCAAGGAGATGCGCATTCAGAGCGGATTCGTGCGAGCGCGATACTTTGCCAAATCTCTGGGAATAGAAGAAAACCGCTACACGCGCTACGAGCGTGCGGAAGTAGAGCCTAGTCTCACGCTGATCCACAAGATGTGCGAGATCTTGCGCGTGTCGCCGAACGCGCTCCTCGGATTTGCGGAATCCGGAGGCGGCGACGCCATGCCTGCCTTTGCTGAGGACACGGGTGGTGAGAATGGCAGTCCGGCGGACGCCGGGCAGCGCCACAGGGATTTGCTGGCCTGGCGGCTGGCGTCCGAGGTCGTTGCTGTGCGGCACCGTCACCGCGCGCGCGCCAAGGGCTCGTCCGATCCGCTGGCGATGAAGCGAGATACGGCCAAGCTGTTTCATAGGCTACAGGGCGACCCGTTTGGAACAGTGGCCGACGTCGTCGCCGAGGATGCCCTGAAGGACCTGGGCTCAGAGCGCCAGACGGAGTTCGCGGAGCTGGTCGACGCCTACACCGAGAGCGTCGCAAAAACGGCCCCCGGCAAATCGCGCCGCTGAGCCTATCCGCGAATCTCGCCGCCCGTCGCCTTCTTCACCTCGGCAATGACCTTGGCGGCGACCGCTTCGATTTCGGCATCCGTCAGAGTTCTTTCCCTCGGCTGCAAGGTCACCTCCAGCGCCAGGGATTTCTTGTTCTCGCCGAGAGCCTGGCCCTCGAAAAGGTCGAACACGCTGACATCCGCAATCAGCTTCTTGTCCGCGGCATACGCTGCTCGCAGGACATCGGCAGCCGGCACCTGCAAATCCAGCACGAAGGCGAAGTCGCGCCGCACCGGCAGCAGATCAGCGGCTTGCAACGCGCTCTTGGCGAGGCCTTTGCGCTTCTGCTGCGGCAAGGCGCCGAGAAAGACCTCGAAGGCCGCCACTGGGCCCACAACGCCCATCGCCTTGAGCGTCTGCGGATGAACCTCGCCGAAATGCGCAAGCGTGGTCTTGGGGCCAAGCTTGAGAGCAGCGGAGCGGCCCGGATGGAACCAGGCGGGTGCGTCGCGCACGACCTGCGCCTTGGCCGCATCGAAGCCGAGTTCGGCCAGCAGCGCGAACACATCGGCCTTGGCGTCGAAGAGGCCAGCGCTCCTGGCTGCTCCCGACCAATGCCTGCCCGAACCCACCAGCATCGCGGCGCCCGCGCGCACGCCCGAAGCAGCCACGAACTGCTCTTCGGGTTCCGCCCCGCGGTATGCCTGCCCCACCTCGAACAGGCCGACGTCGGCAATGCCACGATTGCGGTTCCTCGCCACCGCTGTCAGCAGGCCTGGCAACAGGCTCGGCCGCATCGACGACATTTCGCTGGAAATGGGGTTGGCCAGCTCCAGCGCCTCCTGACCGCCGCCGAAGCTCTTGGCGCTGTCGGAAGGGATGAAGGACCAGGTGATGGCCTCGACAAGCCCGCGGCCGGCCAGCGTCCGCCGGGCACGGCGAGCACGGCGCTGGCCTTCGGTCAGCACCGGTCGCGCGACACCGCTGGGCCGCGGCAGGGGAGCCGACGGCACTTTGTCCAGGCCAACGATGCGGACCACCTCTTCGACGAGATCGGCGGCGCCATGGATATCGGGGCGCCAGCTCGGCACCGTGACCTTGACGTTGGCGCTCCCCTCGATGGCGAAGCCCAGCGCTTCCAAGGTCGAACGGATTTGCGCCTCGGGTAGCCTAATGCCCCCCAACTTCTCCACGAGGTTGACAGGAAAGCTGATGATCCGCGGGGTGAGCGGCGGGGCGCCGGCGATACGGGCTTTTGACGGCTTTCCTCCGGCCACCTCGAGCATCATGGCGGTGGCAAGATCGAGGCCCGGCAGGATGAAGGCTGGGTCGACGCCACGCTCGAAGCGATAGCGCGCGTCGCTCTGCACGCCGGCTTTGCGTCCCGTCGCGGCCGTGCGCAGCGGATCGAAGTAGGCGCATTCGATCAGGATGTTCTTTGTGTCGGCGGTGACGCCGGTCTCATCGCCGCCGAGAATGCCGCCGAAGCCCAGCACCGCGCGATCGTCGGCGATCACGCACATGGTCTCGTCGACCTCGTAGGTCTTGCCGTCGAGGCCGGCGAACTTCTCTCCCTTCTTGCCAAGTCGCGCACGGATGGCGCCTTTGAGCTTGTCGGCGTCGTAGACGTGAAGTGGGCGGCCGCGGTCGAGACTGATGTAGTTCGTCACATCCACCAGCGCATTGATCGGCCTGAGCCCTGCCGCCTTCAACCGCTGCTGCATCCAGTCGGGCGCAGCGCTGTTCTTGATGCCACGGATATAGCGGCCGGCGAAACACGGGCACGCGTTGGCGGCTTCCTTCGGGAACTCGAGCCTGATGTCGATGGGGCAGTCGTAGTCGCCCTCGACACCCGTGATCTTCTTTTCGGGTTTCAGCTTGCCGAGGCCGGCGGCGGCGAGGTCGCGGGCGATGCCGCGCACGCCCGTGCAATCGGGCCGGTTAGGGGTGAGCTTCAATTCGAGGACGGGATCGCCGAGCCCGAGCACGTCGGCGTAGGGCTGCCCCAGCCTGTCGCCGAGCTTCTCGTCGAGCTCGATGATGCCCTGGTGGTCCTCGGAGAGCTTCAGCTCCTTCTCAGACACCAGCATGCCGGCCGAGACGACGCCGCGCACGGGGCGAGCTTCCAGCGTGATGTTGCTGCCCGGGATGAAGGTGCCGACGGGCGCGAACACACCGATCATGCCGGCCCTCGCGTTGGGCGCGCCGCACACCACCTCGACGATGCCCTTACCCGTATCGACCTTGCACACCTGGAGCCGATCGGCGTTGGGGTGCTGCTTGGCCTCCAGCACACGGGCAATGGTGAAGGCTTGCGAAAGCTTCTCGCCGCCCTTATCGATGCTCTCGACCTCGAGGCCGATTGCCGAGAGCTTGTCGGCCAGCTCCTCGACCGACGCGGCGGTGTCGAGGTGATCCTTGAGCCAAGACAGGGTGAACTTCATCGCCCGCTCCCGCTTCAGCCCGACAGTCCGCCGGCCAGGGTCGGCACGTCGAACGGCAGAAAGCCATAGTGCTTCAGCCAGCGCAGGTCGGCCGAGAACATGTCACGCAGGTCGGGGATGCCGTACTTGAGCATGGTGATCCGATCGAGGCCCATGCCGAAGGCGAAGCCCTGATACTTGTCAGGATCGAGCCCGCAATTGCGGATGACGTTGGGGTGCACCATGCCGCTCCCCAAGATTTCCATCCACCCCCCAGGCTTGCCGATGGCGGCGGTGTCGACATCCACTTCCATCGACGGCTCCGTGAAGGGGAAGTGCGAGGCGCGGAAGCGCATGCGCACCTCGTCCACCTCGAAGAACGCTTTGCAGAACTCCTCCAGGCACCACTTGAGATTGCCAAGGTGGGTGGACTCGTCGATCACCAGCCCCTCGATCTGGTGGAACATGGGGGTGTGGGTCGCATCGCTGTCCATGCGATAGACGCGGCCCGGCACGATAATTCGGATGGGCGGCTTCTGCGCCATCATGGTGCGGATCTGAACCGGGCTCGTGTGCGTGCGCAGCACCTTGATCGGGTTGTTGTCTCCCGCTTTCCCCGATCCCGCCATGTAGAACGTGTCGTGCTCCTGCCGGGCAGGGTGCTCGGGCGGAATATTGAGTTTGGTGAAGTTGAGATCGTCGGTCTCGATATCGGGCCCTTCGGCGACCGCGAAACCCATGTCGGCGAAGATTTCCGCCACCTCGTCGAAAACCTGGCTGACGGGGTGAATGCGCCCTTGGTGGAGGGGACCTAGCCGGACGGGAAGCGTTACGTCGGCTTGCTCGGTGGCAAGGCGGGCGGTGAGGGCGCCGCCCTCGAGGTCGCTCTTGCGCGCCTCGAGCGCCTCGCTCACGCGCATCTTTAGGCCGTTCACGGCTTGGCCGAATGCCTTGCGGCGATCCGGCGGCAGCGTGCCGAGCGTGGCCATCAGCTCAGGCACGCGCCCCTTGCGCCCCAAGGCGGCGATGCGCACGCGCTCGATGGCATCGAGGTCGCCCGCTGCAGCGATCTCGGCGAGGAGTGCGCTTTCGAGAGCGGAAATGTCGGTATTGTCGGTCATGACCTTCGGCTGCGCCTCAATGGCGCATTCGCGCGCCGCATCCTCAACAGTCATCCCGGGTGCATGCCCGGGATCCATGGATCAACGTACTCTGTGCGGCTCAGTCGCGCACACCACTGCTGCGGCCGCATTCTTGGACGGCTGGATCCCGGGGACAAGCCCTGGGATGACATCCGCGGCGAACCAGCAGCGTGAGCTACGCTGCTTTCAGCCGGGCGGAAACCTGGTCGCACAGCGCCTTGAAGCCTGCGGCATCCTTGACCGCCAGATCCGCCAGCACCTTGCGGTCGATCTCGATCCCGGCTTTGCCGAGGCCGTCGATAAATCGGCCGTAGGTGAGCCCGTGCCCGCGCACGGCGGCATTGATGCGCTGGATCCAGAGCGCGCGGTAGGTGCGCTTCTTGTTCTTGCGGTCGCGGTAGGCGTACTGCATCGCCTTCTCGACCGCCTGCTTGGCCACCCGGATGGTGTTCTTGCGGCGGCCGTAATAGCCTTTGGCCTTCTTCAGAACTTTCTTGTGCTTGGCATGGGCGGCAACGCCGCGCTTGACGCGTGCCATGGCTCGTACTCCGTCAGGCTAGAAGATGACTGGGTCGCTGATCGTTTCGGTCAGCGGGCGTAGGGCATGTATTTCTTGACGATCTTGGCGTCGCTGTCGGAGAGCACCATGGTTCCGCGCGCGTTGCGCACGAACTTGGCCGTGCGCTTGATCATGCCGTGGCGTTTGCCTTGGGCCTGCGCCTTGACCTTGCCGGTACCCGTCATCTTGAAGCGCTTCTTGGCGCTGCTCTTGGTCTTCAGCTTGGGCATTTTGCTTCTCCTTGATCTTATCGCTCGCGGCCGACCAGGTGTTGGCCGCAAGCCAGTTTGTCGAAAGCATGAAAAGCCGCCACGGCATGCCCGGCCGGGCGACTTGAGCGCGTGTCTTAGTGCCTCCAGGCCGTACGCGCAATGAGTTTTCGGGTCCCCAAGGCCCGCGCTATCGCGCTCCTCGCACGCCTTCTCCAGCGGCCGACCGGGGGTTCGCTGTCGCCGCATTGCGGCGCAGATGCGCGAGCAGAGCCTCGGACGGCCAGCAGTCCGTTTTGAGCCCGTTGGCCTGCTGGTAGGCCCCGATCAGCGCACGCGTGTTCATGCCGGCCTTGCCGTCGATCTTGGCAATCGCATAGCCGCGGGCCTGCAGCCGCTGCTGGATCTCCTCGATGCTGCGGGAAGAGAGTTGGCGCACGTCGGCCCATGGCGTCTGAAAGCCGCCGCCTCCGGCGATGCGGTCGGCGAGGTTGCCGACGAATAAGGCGTACAGGTCGGACATGTTGTAGCGCTTGAGCACCATGAAGTTCTCCAGTGCCAGGAATGCCGGGCCATGGGCACCGCCGGCAGTGAGGATGAAGGCTTGCGCATCCAGGGCTGCGGGCGGGAACGCCTGTGCATTGGTGCGCGCGACGCCCAGCATTTCCCATTCGCGCACCGTTCGCGCATTGGGCGGTCCCTCCATTGCGCAATTTGTTCCCGCCGGCAGCCGCACCTCGTATGTCCAGCCTTGGCCAGTAACCCAGCCGCGGTAGCGCAGCTGATTGGCGGTGGAGGCAAGGGCATCGGGTATCGAGTTCCAGATGTCCTTGCGGCCGTCGCCGTCGAGATCGTAAGCCAGCGAATTGTACTCAGAGGGCAGGAACTGCGTGAGGCCCATGGCACCGGCCCACGACGACTTCATGGTTTCGCGAGTGAGGACGCGGTCCTGAAGCATCTTGAGCGCGTGGAGGAGCTCGTTGCGAAACATCTCCTTGCGGCGGCCGAGCCAGGTCTGGGTGGCGAGTGCCTGGATGGCGTAGTAAGAAGCGCGGTGGCTGCCGTAGGCGGTCTCGCGGCCCCAGATGGCGAGCACGAATTGGCGGGGCACGCCAAGCTCGCGCTCGATCTTCTCGAGCGCGCTGCTGTGTTTGGCGAGCAGCGTCTTGCCCTGGTCGGCGAGCTTGGCGATGTAGCCGGCGTTCAGGTACTCCGAGGGCGTCTTGGTAAACTCGGACTGACCTTTGACGTCGCTGGCGGTCTTGCCAGGCAGGATCAGATCAGGGAGCGACAGATCAGGCTCGACCCCTGCGAAGGCGGCATCGAAGGTGGATCGCGACACCCCCATCGCCTCGGCCTCCGGCCGCAAGCTCTCGACAACCTGGCGGAAGCCATCGTTGCCTTGGGCCGCCGCAGCCGGGGTGAGCACAAGCAAAGCGACCCAGACTAACGTTGCAGACATCGCGACGATCGGCGACTTGGGCCAGCCGCTGGTGCGCCCAGTGGCCAGCACTGATCTAGGTCCGCATGTGTGGAAATTCACCACATTATCCCCGCGCGTATCATCCCTTATTGCCCTTTCGCGGGCAGACTAGGTTGTTTTTGAGCCTATATTTCGGCAGCTTGCGTCGGGCCAGCGTCGGCTCGACCCTAGCGCAGCGCAATTGAGAGAAGGAGGGCATCTGCTGATGCCTAAGCGTGTCCGCAAGGCCGTATTTCCTGTCGCGGGGCTCGGCACCCGCTTCCTGCCAGCCACCAAGGCGATGCCGAAAGAGATGCTGACGGTGGTCGACCGCCCCTTGATCCAGCATGTGGTGGACGAGGCGCGCACAGCCGGCATCGAGCATTTCATTTTCGTCACGGGACGAAACAAGGGGGTGATCGAGGATCACTTCGACAGTCAGTTCGAGCTCGAGCGCACGCTGGAGGCACGCGGCAAGAAGGCGGAGCTGGACGAGCTACTGCGCGAGCTGCCGAAGCCCGGGCAGACAAGCTTCACGCGCCAGCAGGCGGCGCTGGGTCTCGGACACGCGGTTTGGTGCGCGCGTGAAATCGTCGGCGACGAGCCGTTCGCGCTTCTCCTGCCCGACGTGCTGCATTTCGCGGCGAAGCCCTGCATCGGCGAGATGATGGAGGCGCACGCTGCCAACCCCGCCAACTACATCGCCGTGGCGCCGGTGCCGCCCGAGCAGGCACATCAGTACGGCATCGTCGGCGTGGAAAACGCCAAGGCCAAGACGTCGCGCATCACGGCCATGGTGGAGAAGCCGAAGGCCGGAACGGCGCCGTCGAACCTGCACATCTCCGGGCGCTATATCCTGCAGCCCGAGATCTTCACAATACTGGAGAAGGGCGAGCGCGGCGCGGGCGGGGAGATCCAGATCACCGACGCCATGATTGCGTTGGCCAAAGCGCAGCCGTTTTACGCCTTGCGCTTCGACGGTACGATCTACGACTGCGGCTCCAAGATCGGCTTCCTCACCGCCAATATCGCCTATGCGCTGGCGCGCAAGGACCTCGCGCCGGCGCTCAGGGCGGAACTCAATAAGCTGCTGTAGCCCCGGAGCAATGAAGAAACCCCTCCGAACGTGTCGGAGGGGCTGAGCGGGTCTCTCGATGCGATGGTCAGCTCTGCGGTTGCGGCGCCGGGTCTTGGGGACCTTCGCCCGAGCCGGCCGGGCGGTTGCGCCGTTCCTGCATGAACTCGTCGAACTCGGCACGGTCCTTGGCCATGCGCAGCCGCTCCAGGAACGCGCGGAACTCGGCGGCTTCCTCCTCGAGCTTGCGCAGCGCCTCGCTGCGATATTCGTCGAAGGCGCGGTTGCCGCTGGGCGCGAAGCCGCCCAGACCGCTGCCATGGCCGCCCCAGCGCTGCATGCGGCGCTCCCAGCGCTCGCGCTTACGCTCCCAGCGCTCCGACGCGCGGTCGCGCCACTGCTGCATGTCGCCGTATCTTGCCGAGCATCCCATCCGTCCACTCCATATGATGTAGGCCAGGATCGCCAGACCGATGGGCCAGAACACGATGAACCCGAGCACCATCAGCGCGATCCAGGCCGGCCTCCCGAAGTCGTCTATGCGAGCGACTACCTCAGACATTGCCGTCGTCCTCCAGAGGTCATGATCCAGTGTGAATGTATATAACATTTACATAGATGGCAGCTTGCGGGGGCTTCGTCAAGGGCGCGCGGGAAGTACACAAGGGCCCGAGGAGGTAGATGGCATCGCCAAGAGAGGCTGCAACCGCTGGACGGGTGGCACCGGCGAAAGGGCCGCGTCAGAGAGAGTGTGGATCGCCTGAAAGGCGGCGTTAGGCCCGGCGGGCTGGGACTAGCCGACAAGTGGCGTCTCGGGTGCCGCGTCCATGCGCGTCCCGAAGTCGCGATACGCAAGATGTGGGCGGCCAGCGGCTCAGGGCGACTGCCCCGGAGGACTCACAATCAGCTGCGCACCGGGGCGCGGCGTGCCGGGCGCCTTTGCTCCCAGAACGGTGCACGTTTGTTGAGGCGCCGCCATTCCTTCGGCGCGCGCTCCCAAACCTGACGCGCGTTGACGTCATGCCAGCCGAGCACGTAGCCCGCCGCGCGCTGCGCCTCCGTGCTCTCGGCGCACCGGTCGTGGCAGATGCCATTCAGCGCCTTGGCCGTGGCCACGTCGTTGACGTAACCGAACACGTCCTGCAGTGCCTTCAGGTCCTTGACGAACCTATCGACCTTTGCCTTGTCGTAGAGGGAGCCCAGGAACTCGGCGGAGTAGCGAAATCCCTTCAGGGCCTTGCGCAGGTCATGGCGTTGCTCGATCGAGAGATTGGTAACGTCGCCTGCCTGCTTGGCAATCTTCTTCCAGGCCTTGCCAAGCGCGGTAGCTGCGAACTCGCGCACCGGAACGTGCAGCTTCGCGTTCCCATTCACCGTGCGCGGCCATAGCAGCAGGTAGAGCTGCAGCTTGGACCAGTGATCGCCCGCGAGGGCGGCGCGGGCCGCGTCGCGCTGTGCGGCCCGGTGCGCCAGCAGCGCCTCGCGCAGCTCGCAGAAGCCGGGCTCGCCCTTCATGGCTCCCGCCACCGGCGAATAGATGTTCTCGATGAAGACGTCGGCGTTGCGCAGATCGCTGATCCCGAGCCCTACCTCGCGCGCGTACTGCTCGAGCTCGCGCATGGCGGGCGCATCGGCCAGCGGACGGAACATGCGCAGCGCGCTGCGCAAGCGCCGCAGTCCGATCCTGAACTGGTGCGCGGCCTCGGGATCGTCCGTTTCCAGCAGCGCCCGCCGGTTGAGCGCGATCTGCTCGGTTGCCGACTCCAGGAACAAGGCGAGAGCCTGAGCGCAGGTCTCGCCGCCCTTGAGAGTGACATGGCGCGATTTCTGTGGAGCAACGCTCGCGTCATGACGCCGCAGGATGAGGTTGTAGCCCCGTTCGGCCTTGCTCGCCTCGGCCAGCCGGATCGGCTCGGTCGAGAACAAGGCCGCGGCGGTTTCGAGAAGGCACTCGGGCGATCCTGCCTTCAGCTCCAGCTCGGCCTCGCACAGCTTTTTCTCAACTGCCCCCGCGCGAATTACGCCTTCGTCGAGGGCAAGCTCGAGATCGCCCTTGTCGGAATGGAGCTTGCGCGTTGTGCGGGTAACCACGGTTTCGAACTGCGGCTCGAGCGTCGATGACTTGAGGGCCTTTTCGAGCTGGCGGCGCACCGTCCTGTCGTTGATCGCACCGAGATCCGGCTCGGGCCGGACCAACACCGTTTCGACCGCATCGGGGTCGGCTGCCGTTGACTGCGCCGTTCTTCAGGCTGCGCCCGGCCCTGATCGTTTGCAGCCAACTATCGCCGATAGACCGCAGCCGCAGCGAGATGCCCTGCGCGCGCAGGCGATGATCGGGCGTATCGAAGTAGATGGAGCGCAGCGTCCGCGTCACCGGTTTGCCGACGGTCAGATCGCCCAGCGCCGGATGTGCACCTACCCGCTGCAATTCCTGGGGCGTGAGCTCAAGCTTGAGCTCACGACTCGC
This sequence comes from uncultured Alphaproteobacteria bacterium, assembly GCA_963832445.1. Classification (GTDB taxonomy): domain Bacteria; phylum Pseudomonadota; class Alphaproteobacteria; order Rhizobiales; family Hyphomicrobiaceae; genus AWTP1-13. The sequence goes on along the minus strand of CAWHUM010000014.1, from coordinate 186,884 downwards.
AACGCCGCTCATCCCGCTACCCTCAACCAAGAACAAAGAACAACGCTATGTGGTGCGCCCGCATCGGCGCTGCGACAGGATAGTCGAGAACTGCGCACGCGCAACTCGCCGACGTCGCGCCGCGCACCGCAATTTTTGCAGCAACCCGAGCGCAGCGAGACATTCGAGCTTTTTCAGCAGCTTAACTCGTCGCACGGCTGTTACTGTCGTCTGTTATCACGCCAGCGCTGATGACAGATGCATTGTCAGCTGGCGGTCAGAGGGCCGCCGATCACAAAGGGAGAATTAGCGTGAACAACAAGTTCATTGCCCGCTGGGCGGCCGCGGCGGTCCTCGCGGGAGCCGCCACTGTTGCGTATGCCGCCGACATCTCTGGCGCCGGCGCGACCTTTCCTTACCCGATCTATGCAAAGTGGGCGGATGCCTACAAGAAGGATACCGGGGTTGGTCTGAACTATCAGTCGATCGGCTCCGGCGGCGGCATCAAGCAGATCCAAAACAAGACGGTGACGTTCGGCGCCTCCGATGCGCCGTTGAAAGGCGAGGACCTCGAAAAGTGGGGCCTCTCGCAGTTTCCAATGGTGATGGGCGGCATCGTGCCGGTCGTGAACCTCGAAGGCATCAAGGCCGGCGAGCTGGTGATCGACGGTCCCACCCTTGCCAAGATGTTCCTGGGCGAAATCAAGACCTGGGACGACGCGGCGATCAAGAAGCTCAACCCCAGCGCCAAGCTGCCGAGCCAAGCCATCGCCGTCGTGCATCGCGCGGACGGCTCGGGCACCACTTACAACTTCGCCTACTACCTGTCCGAGGTCAGCCCCGAGTGGAAGTCGAAGGTCGGGTTCAACACGTCTGTGCAATGGCCGGTCGGCATCGGTGCCAAGGGCAACGAGGGCGTCGCCAACAACGTCGCCCAAACCAAGGGTTCAGTCGGCTACGTCGAGTACGCCTATGCCCTTCAGAACAAGCTGACCTACACCAAGATGATCAGCAAGTCCGGCAAGACGGTCGCTCCGACCTCCGAGACCTTCCAGGCCGCGGCTGCCAATGCGGATTGGAAATCGAAGCCCGGCTACGGTGTGCTTTTGGCCAATCAGCCCGGTGACCAGTCGTGGCCGATGACTGCGCCCACCTGGATCCTGATGTACAAGCAGCCGCAAGATCCCGTCGCCAGTTCGGAGGCCCTCAAGTTCTTCGCTTGGGCCTACAAGAACGGTGCCAAGATGGCTGAAGATCTACACTACGTGCCGATGCCCGCAAACGTTGTCGCGGACATCCAGAAGACTTGGGCAGCTGAGATCAAGGATGCGAGTGGCAAGCCCGTGTTTGCCCATTGAAGGTTGTTCGGCAAGAGGCGCCAGCGCGGCGCCTCTTGTGCCCACTGCTTATCGGGAACAAGAGCTTGCCTCGCCGCGGTCGGCCCGCCGACAATGGCGGGGCAGGCGAACCTGGACGCGGGCCGTCTGTGACGTCCGCGCCGTGAGCATGTAAGGAAAAACAGGTGGTTGATATCGCGCTGCGGGGAGTTGATTCAACGCCCGGCGATACGAAGGCGCGGGCGGCGGTGTTGAAGAAGCTGCGCCTGAGCGATGCGGTTTTTCGGATATTGACGCGCTCAGCTGCCCTGGCCGTGCTGGCGCTGCTCGGCGGCGTCATCATCGCACTGTTCATCGGTGCATTGCCGGCGCTGCAGCAGTTCGGCATCGGCTTTGTTACCACCGAAGTTTGGAATCCCGTCACCGATTCCTTCGGCGGCCTCGCCCCCATCTATGGGACCATCGTCACGTCCATCATCGCCATGGTGATCGCGGTGCCGATAGGGCTGCTGATCGCCCTGTTCCTGACGGAGCTTTGCCCGCCGATGCTGCGCCGGCCGATCGGCATCACCATCGAGCTGCTGGCGGGCATCCCCAGCATCATCTACGGCATCTGGGGCCTCTTCGTGTTCGCACCGTTTTTGCAGCAGCACGTGCAACCGTTGCTGATCAGCACTTTCGGCCCGGTGCCCGTCCTATCGGTGCTGTTTGCAGGCCCGCCCTACGGCATCGGCATGCTCACGGCCGGGCTCATCCTTGCGATCATGGTGCTGCCGTTCATCACGTCCATCTCTCGCGACGTGTTCGAGGCCGTGCCGCCGGTGCTCAAGGAGGCGGCGTACGGCGTCGGCTGCACGACGTGGGAGGTGTTCCGCAACGTCGTCGTCCCCTACACGCGCGTCGGCGTGATCGGCGGCGTCATGCTCGGCCTCGGCCGAGCGCTTGGCGAAACGATGGCGGTCACCTTCGTGATCGGCAACGCTCACAGGATCTCGGCCTCGATCCTGGCGCCCGGCACCACCATCTCGGCCACCATCGCCAACGAGTTCACCGAGGCGGTCGGCGATTTGTACACCTCGGCGCTGATTGCGCTCGGCCTCGTGCTGTTCGTCATCACCTTCTTCGTGCTCGCCGCGGCGCGCTACATGCTGCTGCGCATCGAACGTCGGATCGGATAGCGCCATGGCCCAAGCTGCGATCAGCCCACTCTACGGCGGCCGCCGGCGCCGCAACTTCATGATGATGGCGCTCGCCTGTGCCGCCACGCTGTTCGGCATCGGCTGGCTGGCTCTGATCCTAGGTGCTCTGCTCTGGCAGGGCTTCAACGGCCTCTCGCTCGCGGTCTTCACCGAGATGACGCCGCCGCCGGGCTCAGACGGCGGTCTGCTCAACCCCATCATCGGCAGCCTGATCATGACGGGCCTGGGTGTGGCGATCGGCACACCGATCGGTATCCTGGCGGGCACCTACATGGCCGAATACGGGCGCTACAGCAAACTGTCGAGCGTGGTCCGCTTCATCAACGACATCCTGCTGAGCGCACCCTCTATCGTCGTCGGTCTGTTCGTCTACGAGGTGATGGTGCGGCCGCTCGGGCACTTCTCCGGCATCGCCGGCGGAGTGGCGCTCGCCATCATCGTCATCCCAGTGGTCGTGCGCACCACCGAGGACATGCTGCTGCTCGTTCCCAATGCTCTGCGCGAGGCCGCTGCCGCTCTGGGCCTGCCGCGTGCCTTCATTGTCAGGCGGATCGCCTACCGCGCGGCTCGCGCCGGCATCATCACCGGCATTCTGCTGGCCGTCGCGCGCATCAGCGGAGAGACGGCGCCGCTGCTCTTCACCGCGCTCAACAACCAGTTCTGGAGCGTCAATCTGAACGCGCCGATGGCGAGCCTGCCCGCCGTCATCTTCCAGTTCGCGCTGTCGCCCTACAGCGACTGGCAGAAGCTCGCCTGGACGGGCGCCTTGCTCATTACCGTAGCTGTGCTCGCGCTCAGCATCGTTGCGCGCGTACTTTCAGCGTCGAGAAAGACCGGATGAACATGTTGTCCCCACAGACTGTCGCGCCGGCCGTCGCCCGCCCGCAGATCGATCCGGCGAGCCTCGTCACCAAGATCTCGATTCACAACCTCAACTTCTACTATGGGCAGGCGCAGGCGCTCAAAGACATCACCCTGTCCCTCTACCAGAACCGGGTGACCGCGTTCATCGGCCCCTCGGGCTGCGGCAAGTCCACTCTGCTGCGGGTGCTCAACCGCATGTACGACCTCTATCCCAACCAGCGCGCGGAGGGCGAGGTCAAGTTCGACGGCGAGGACATCCTGTCTCCCAAGCAGGACCTCAACCTGCTGCGCTCGCGCGTCGGCATGGTGTTCCAGAAGCCGACGCCGTTTCCCATGTCGATCTATGACAACATTGCGTTCGGCATAAAGCTGTACGAGCGGCTTCCCCGCAGCGAGCTCGATAGCCGCGTCGAGCATGCCCTGCGGCGCGCGGCGCTATGGGACGAGGTGAAGGACAAGCTCAACGTCAACGGACTAAGCCTCTCGGGCGGCCAGCAGCAGCGCCTGTGCATCGCCCGCACGGTGGCAGTGAAACCCGAGGTGATCCTGTTCGACGAGCCCTGCTCGGCGCTCGACCCGATCTCGACGGCCAAGATCGAGGAGCTGATCGACGAGCTGAAGCAGGACTACACGATCGTCATCGTCACCCACAACATGCAGCAGGCAGCCCGCGTATCCGATTTCACCGCCTTCATGTACCTCGGCACGCTGGTCGAGTCGGGTGAAACGCAGAACATCTTCACCGCACCGCGCGACAAGCGCACGCAGGATTACATCACCGGACGGTTCGGGTGAGCTTTCTGTCGCGTTTCCTGACCCGCACGGTCCCCCAGAATGGGAAAGCGTCTGTCATGAACCAGCACACTGTCTCCTCCTTCGACGACGATCTCAAAAAGCTCGCCGGCATGATCAACGACATGGGCACCCGCGCCGGGCGCGCCCTTGCCGACTCGACCAAGGCCTTGCTGGAGCGCGACATAAAGCTGGCCCAAGACGTGATCGCGGCCGACCGCGTGATCGACGTGCTGCAGCACGACATCGAGGAGTGGTCGGTCACGACCATCGCCAGGCGCCAGCCGATGGCCGTCGATCTGCGCGAGATCGTCTCGGCAATCCGCATTGCCAACGACCTGGAGCGGATCGGCGACCTCGCCAAGAATGTCGCCAAGCGCGTGATCGCCATCGGCGATCAGGCGTCCCCGGTCAACGTCACCTCTGGGCTCGGAACGCTGTCGGTCCGTGTCGGTGAGCAGCTGGCGCAGGTGATGAGCGCCTACCGCGATCGCAACGATGCTGCGGCGATCGCGGTGTGGAAGGCCGATGGGGCTATCGACAATTCGTTCACGTCGCTGTTTCGCGAGCTGCTGACCTACATGATGGAGGACCCGCGCAGCATCGGCTTCTGCACGCATCTGTTGTTCTGCGCCAAGAACCTCGAGCGGGTCGGCGACCACGCGACCAACATCGCCGAAACCGCGCACTACGTCATCACCGGTGAAATGCTCGCCGGCGAGCGGCCGAAGGCCGATGACTCCAGTGCCCTCGATCCCAATTTGCGTCCCCCGCTAGCCTGATCTCCGTTCGGAGGACCCATGCCCCTGCGCTTGATGATCGTGGAAGACGACGAATCCCTCGTCGAGCTGTTGCGCTACAACTTCGTCGCCGCCGGCTATGTGGTCGAGACCGTGATGCACGGCGACGAGGCGGAGGCACGGCTCAAGGAAGCATTGCCGGACCTGCTGATACTCGACTGGATGCTGCCGGGGCTGTCCGGCATCGAGCTGTGCCGGCGTTTACGCCAGAAGCCGCACACCCAGCGCCTGCCGCTGATCATGCTGACGGCGCGCAACGAGGAGGCCGACCGCGTGCGCGGCTTCGAGACCGGCGCCGACGACTACGTGGTAAAGCCGTTTTCTGTGGACGAGCTGGTCGCTCGCGCCGGCCGACTTCTGCAGCGATCCAATCCACAGCTTTTGGCGGAAGTCATCAACGTCGGCGACATCGAGCTCGACCGCGCGGCCATGGTGGTCAAGCGGCGTGGCCAGATGGTGCACCTGGGCCCCACCGACTACCGCCTGCTGGAATTCCTGATGCAGGCGCCAGGCCGCGTGTTCTCGCGCGAGCAGCTCCTCAACAACGTGTGGGGAGACGATGTGTATATCGACGATCGCACCGTCGACGTGCACATCGGCAGGCTGCGCAAGGCTTTGTTGCAGGCGTGGAAGACCGATCCGATCCGCACGGTGCGCGGCGCCGGCTACAGCCTGAATGCCGGATAGGCACACGTTTTCAGTATTCCACTGGTCGAGCCGTCATCTGACCGTCGTCAATTTCTGCCAATCTTTGGGTGCCGATACACATGCAAGCAAAGATGCAACAAGCTGGCCGCACAAGCATGTATGCTCGTTTTATCTTCCCCACCTGGTCAGCTCGTGAGATCGGACCCGCCCGGCCCTTGGTGCGGTGTCCGGTACCTGGCCAGCCGGTGACTGCGTAGGCCTCGCCCCGCTGGCCACGAGTCGCTGGCTGGCTTTTTCCCCCGCACCGCTGTCGCGCGATGCAGACACCAATCATTTTTGTGCGAGCATGAAGGACACCAACGACGACTTCGAGTCTTCGAGCTTCCGCGTGCGAGCTCTGTTCGTCTCGGACGTGCATCTTGGAACCCGCACTGCCCAGGCCGCGCGCCTCCTCGACCTGCTCAGGTGCTGCGAAGCCGACGAGATCTATCTGGTCGGCGACATCATCGACTTCTGGAAGGTCCGGCGCGGTCCGCATTGGCCCCAGGCGCACAACGACGTCCTGCAGAAGCTGATGCGCAAGGTGCGCAAGGGCACGCGGCTCGTTCTTGTTCCAGGCAATCACGACGAGTGCCTTCGCGACTACACGGGTATGCAGTTCGGCGGGCTGGAGATTCATCGCGATATCGTGCACACGACGGCCCACGGCCGCCGCTACCTCGTGATGCATGGTGACGAGTTCGATGTGGTGGTGCGCTCGGCGAAGTGGCTGGCCTTTCTTGGCGACCGCGGCTACGAGTTCGCGCTGTGGCTCAACCGTCCGCTCAATTGGGTGCGCCGCCACTTGGGTCTCGGCTATTGGTCGCTGTCGGCCTATCTCAAATACCGCGTCAAGAAGGCGGTGGCCTTCATCGGTGCCTTCGAGGAGGCCGTGGCGACGGAGGCGCGGCGGCGTGGCGTCGACGGCATCATTTGCGGCCACATCCACCATGCGAGCGACCGCAACTTCCAAGGCATGCACTACTTGAACTGCGGCGACTGGGTGGAGAGCTGCACGGCCGTGATTGAGACGCACGATGCGGAGCTGCGCGTCATCCAGTGGGGTTTGGCCGGTCAGGATAGTGTGACGCCGACGGAGCCCGTGTTCCTGCCCGCGGCCTAGCGGGCGAGTTCAGCACCCGCTGCAATGCGCGCCGAGCCGGCGCAGCCACCAGGCATTCTGGACCAGCGCCGCTCACCTGCGTCGAGGTCGGGCAAAGACCGGCACCTGGAAGCGCCGCCGATAGGCACCGGGGGTCAATCCCGTCGTGCGCTTGAAGAGCCTACGGAAAAACGCGGCGTCCTCGTAGCCGACCTGCCAGCTGATCTCGTCGGCGGCTGCGTCTGTCCGCTCGAGCCGGCGCTTGGCGTCCTCGATCCTGAGGCGCTGCACGTAGTCGATGGGCGCGAAGCCCGTCGCCTCCTTGAAGCGCCGCTTGAACGTGCGCTCGGCGAGCCCCGAGCGGCGAACCATCTCCTCGACCGGGCTCCCGACTGAGAAGTGCGTCGACAGCCAGGCCTGCGCGGAGGCGATGGCAGCATCGCCGTGATCCTGCCGGCCTTGGAAAACGATGTAGGGCGCGAGTCCATCGTGATGCCATTGCAGCGCGAAGTAGCGCGCCACCGTTTGCGCCGCCGTCGCGCCGACGTGCCTGGCGATCAGGTAGAGCACGAGATCGTGCCAGGTCATCGACGCGCCTGACGTCACAAGCTCCTCGCGCTCGCCGGAGACGACGAGAACGCGCTCCGGCTGCAGGGGAACGTTCGGAAAGGTCTTCGCGAACACGTCGGCATAGCCCCAGTGGACTGTCGCATCCTGGCCGTCGAACAGACCGGTCTCCGCGAGCAGGAACACGCCCGAGCAGGCCGAGCACAAGAGCGCGCCCTTCGCATGCATGCGGGAGGTCCACTCGACGATCTCTGGATACCGCCCGATCTTCCAACCATCGGCAGCCGAGCACGACCGACGGCACGATGACGATATCGGTCGCCTCGACCTCGGCGACTGCCCGGCGAGCCTCCACGGGCATGCCGCTGACCAGTGCCACGCTGCCGCGCGAGGCAGACACGATCTCGACCGCGAACGGCGGCTTTTCGGGGATCGACGGCTCGATGCCGGACAGCATGCGGAACGAGCCCAGCACGTCGTAGATGCCGGTCAGCGTCGATACGATTGCATCGGGGATCGCGACGAGGCTGACGTGGAGCCGTCGCGTCTGTCCCAGCATGCACAGCGCCTCTTGGCATGAATGAACCGTCTCTGGCCAGTTTCGCACTCACGAAGGGGCAAGCCAAGGCGCATGTCTCTCCCGCGCCGGCCGCCGAGACCGGGCCAACGAGGAGAGAGATCATGGGCACAACCATACCGGCCCTTGCACGGGTAACCGTGCCGGGCGGGCGCGGGCTACCACGAGCAGCCGCGAAGCTGACCGAATTCGCCCACCTGGCCATTGCCTCGGCCGTCCTGCGGCGCGCGGCGCGGCAGGCCTACCGCGAGCTGGCCGCCCTGGACGATCGCACCCTGAAGGACATTGGCCTCGTTCGCTGCGAGCTGGCGTCGATCGGACAAACCGTTGCCGAGACCCGCACGGCGGCCGCGCTTGCTCAATTCCCCTGAACCAACCCGCGCGTCGTGCGTGAGGCAACGCAAAGGAGATCCAACCCCATGACCACCCTCGATCAGCAGAAGCTCGAAGCCCTCTATGGACGCCTGTTCGCCGACCTTTCCGCAGGCTACGGCGGCGTAATGGTGAGCCTCGGCGACAAGCTCGGCCTCTACAAGGCGATGGCCGGCTCGGGTCCCATGAGCTCCCTTGAGGTTGCGAGACGCAGCGGCTGCGCAGAGCGCTACGTGCGCGAGTGGCTCAACGCCCAAGTGGCGGGCGGCTATGTCGACTACCACTCGGCCTCCGCAACCTACGAGCTGACGCCGGAGCAGGCCGCCATATTGGCCGACCCATCGAGCCACGTGTTCCTGCCGCATGGCTGGAAGGTGGTCTCATCGATGTGGGCGGACGAGGCGAAGGCGCTCGACTCCTTCAAGAGCGGCAAAGGTGTCAGCTGGGGCGATCACAACGAGCAATTGTTCTGCGGCGTCGCCGCACTCTACCGCAACGGCTACACCGCCAGCCTTGTCAGCGAGTGGCTGCCTGCGCTCAACGGCGTCACGGCCAAGCTGCAGGTCGGCGCCAGAGTGGCCGATGTCGGCTGCGGGCACGGGCACTCTACCGTGCTCATGGCCAAGGCCTACCCCAAGAGCCAGTTCTGGGGCTTCGATGTGCACGAGGCGTCGATCGCGGCGGCCCGCCAAGTGGCGCGTGAGGCCGGCGTCACCGATCGCGTCAGTTTCGAGGTCGCGCGTGCCGACGATTATGCCAAGCGCGGCTACGACCTCATCTGTTTCTTCGACTGCCTGCACGACATGGGCCGGCCCGTCGACGCGGTGCGGCACGCGGCAAACGCCATGGCCAAGGACGGCACCCTCATGCTGATCGAGCCTTTTGCCAGCGACCGGGTCGAGGACAACATCAATCCCGTCGGCCGCCTCTATTATTCCGCGTCGACCACGATGTGCTGCGCCCACGCCATCTCGGAGAATGGCACCCACGTGCTTGGTGCGCAGGCGGGGCCGCGGCAGCTCGAGGACGTGCTGAAGGCGGCCGGGCTTGGGACGGTGCGGCGGGCGGCCGAGACGCCGTTCAACCTGATCATCGAGGCTCGCCGGTGATTGCTGTCTGGACCGGGGCCGGAGCCAGCGTCGCGGCATTGCGGCGATGACTCCGGCCTTGACGGCTTAGCCGCTCACGGCATGCCCGGCCTGACCTGCGCTTTGCGGGCGATGATTTTGCCGGCGACCATGAATACGCCGCCCGCCCATGCAGTGGAGGTTTTTGGGGTGCATGGGCCGCTTGGCGACGTGCGCCGCGATCTGCGCCGTGGTGATGCTAACGTGCAGGGATGCCGCGGCAATCGCCCGCCCTAGTCCGGGGAGATGCCCGTGCGCCCTTCCCGCTCCATCGCCTGCCACCACGCCGAGGAGCCCGTCGGGTAGAACTCGGCCTTGGGCGCACCGTAGGCGTAGCCGTAGCCGTGTTGGTTGGCTTCGGGCGCGCGCCGCGGCACTGGGATTCGGCAGTGGCGTCCGACCTGCCTGTTGGTGCAGCGCTTGTCGGCCACCTGGTGAACGGCGGTGCTGGCATGGCCGCGCAAGGCGGGCGCGCCGTCGAGCGCTGCCGCGTGCGATGGGCTGGACATGGCCGCCAACAGCGCGCCCAGGGCCGCGCAGACGAGCGCCTTCATGCTTGCGCTCCCACCATGATGGAACCGGCGCGCATAGTATTGTGACGGCGCGCGGGAGCCCAATCAGCGTTGCGTGATGAGCCGCGGCGAGGCGCTGCCGTGTTGTGGCTTGCGCGCGGAGCCCGCCGGAGACACTGTGCCGCCCTGCAACAGCGGGAGCTCGTTGACGATGGCGCCATCCTCGATCAGCCGGCGCGCGGCGCTTGCCGGCCTGGGTGCTACGGGCTTTGCCGTGGGGTGGCCGGGGTTCGGTCAGGCGCGCCCTGCCGGGCGGCTGCGGATGCCGCCTGCTGCGCGGGTTGCTCCCATCAGCGACACGCTGTGGGGCGAGGTGATCGTCGATCCGTACCGGTGGATGGAGAATGCGGCCGATCCCGGCTGGTTGCCGTTCATGCGCGCGCAAGGTGCCTACGCGCGGCAGGTGCTGGACGCCATTCCGGGCCGAGCCGCGTTGGCCCGCCGCATCGCTGCGCTCTCGACCGAGATGACGGGCGCCGAGAAGGTGCAGCGGACGGGAGAGCGCATTTTCTACGAGCGGCGGCCGCGCGGAGCCGAGATATCGCGGCTGTTCGTGCGGCGAGAGGGCCGCGACGAGGAGACGCTGCTGATCGATCCCGGCCGGATGCGGCAGGGCGGGCAGAGCGTTGCGCTCGACTGGTGGGCGGCATCGCCCAACGGGCGATGGGTGTGCTACGGCCTCTCCCCGGCCGGGTCGGAAGATTCGGTCATGCATTTCATGGAGGTCGATACGCGGCAGGTCCTGCCGGAGCGCATCGACCGGACGCAGTACGCTTCGCCCGCGTGGCTGCCGGACGAGGCCGGCGTGTTCTACAACCGCCTGGCCGAGGGCGTGACCCGCGGCTCCATCGACTACTACAAGGACACCGTGTGCTGGCTGCATCGGCTCGGCACTGAAGCGAGCGCGGATGTTCGCATCCTCGCGCGCGGTCTCGACGCGAGCGTCCCGGTGGATCCGATCGAAGCGCCGGGCGTGTGGGCCGACCCGACCAGCGATTGCGTGGTGGCGGGCCTCTACGGCGGCGTGCGGCGCGAAAATCCGCTCTACACCGCGCGGCTCGCCGATGCGGTCGCCGGCAGGCCCAAATGGCGCAAGGTGTGCGACGTCGAGGACGAGGTGGTCTCGTTCGCCTTCAAGGGCGACGATCTGTTTCTGCTCACCACCCGGGGCGCGCCCAACGGCCGGCTCGTGCGGACCTCGATGGAGCGGCCGGACCTCGCCACGGCCAGCACCGTGCTTGCCGAGGGGCCGGCGGTCATCGAGGGCGTGGCACCAGCGAAGGATGCTCTCTACATCGCGAGCCTGGAAGGCGGGTATGGCAGCCTGCGCCGGCTCGAGTACGGCGGTGCGCCGAGCCCGGTGCCGTTGCCGTTCCAGGGATCAATCTTCGGGCTCGGCGCGGAGACGACGCGCGATGGCGTGCTGCTGACGATGGGCAGCTGGCTCAAACCGTCGTCGGTGTGGAGCTATCGGTCGGGCAGTGCCATGGTCGAGACGGGGCTGTCCTCCCGCCCGAGGATCAATGTCAGCCGCTACGAAGCCACACAGGCGTTTGCCGAGGCAGCCGACGGCGTCAGGATCCCGGTGTCCATCGTGGCCAGGAAGGGGCTGCAACGGGACGGCTCGCACCCCACCATCGTCACCGCCTACGGCGCCTACCAGGATGTGAGCCGGCCCGCCTTCGACGCGCGCTCCATCGCCTTTCTCGAGCGGGGCGGCATCGTTGCAACGGCGCACGTGCGGGGCGGCGGCGAGTACGGCAAGACCTGGTGGCAGGCCGGGTACAAGCAGACGAAGCCCAACACCTGGCGCGACCTGATCGCGGTTTGCGAGTACCTCATCCGCGTAGGGTGGACGTCGAAGCAGCGGCTGGCGATCGATGGTGCGTCCGCGGGTGGGATTACGGTCGGCATGGCGCTGGCCGAGCGCCCGGACCTGTTCGCCGTCGTCATCGGCCGCGTGGGGGTATTCGACACGCTGCGGTCGGAGTTCACGCCGAATGGGCCGAACAACGTCGCCGAGTTCGGCAGCATTGCGCAGGAGGAGGGCTTCCGCGCGCTCAAAGCCATGGATGCCTATCATGCGCTGAGAGACGGTGTCGCCTATCCGGCCGTGCTGCTGACCGTCGGCATGACGGATTCCCGCGTTGCCCCTTGGGACCCGGCGAAGATGGCGGCCCGCTTGCAGAGGGCGACGAGCTCGTCGAAGCCCGTGCTGCTGCGCGTGTCCTTTGACGAGGGACATGGGTTTGGCTCGACCAAGTCGCAGGTGGATGGCGAAGCCGCCGACATCTATGCCTTCGTGCTGTGGCAGACGCGCAGCTGATTGGCCGGCCACTCGATTGACGGCCCGGGAAAGGTCCCGGACAGCCTCGCCCTTCGGCCCAAGGGCCGGGGCTCGGCTTCCGGGAACGCAGGTGGAGGAATGCAGCTTGCCTACTTCATCGTGCGCGGCAGGTAGAGCGCGATCTCCGGCGCTGCCATCAAGATACCGAGCATCACCACCATAGCCACCAGGAAGGGCATGATCCCGCGGTAGATGTCCTGCATCGGCACGTCCTTCACCATGCCTGAGATGACGAACACGTTGAGCCCCACGGGGGGCGCGATCATGCCGGCCTGACAGACGATGACGATGATGACACCGAACCAGATCGGGTCGTAGCCGATCGTCTGCACCACCGGGAACAGGATCGGCACGGTGAGCAGGATCATGGCCAGCTCGTCCATCAACGCGCCCATAACGAGATAGGCGGCGATGATCATGAGCATGATGCTGGTGGCGGACAGGCCCGAGCCGGCAAGTGTCTGCGCGAGCTTCATGGGGAGCTGCGTGACGGCCAGGAAGTAGCCGAGCACCACCGCGCCGATCAGGATCACGGTGACGATGGCGACCGTCTCAACTGTGTTGGTGAGCGCCCGCCACAGCCCGGCCCGGGTCAGGCGGCCGCGCAGCAGCGCCACCAGCAGCGTGCCGAAGGCGCCGACGCCGGCGGCCTCGGTGGCGGTGAAGGCGCCGCCGTACATGCCGCCGATCACCAGGGTGAACAGCGCGGCCACGGCCCACACCTCGCGCAAAGCGAGAAGGCGCTCGGCAAGCGTGGCGCGGGCCTGCGTCTGCGGTGCCTGCTTGGGGTCGCGCCAGGTGACGATGGCGATGGTGGCAATGAACAGTAGCGTGAGCAGGATGCCCGGGAGAATGCCGGCAAGGAAGAGCTTGCCGATCGACTGCTCGGTGAGGAAGCCGTAGATGAGAAAGATCACGCTCGGCGGAATGAGGATGCCGAGCGTGCCGCCTGCGGCCACGGAGCCCGTGGCGAGCCGCGGGTCATACCCGAGCTTGCGCATCTGCGGCAGCGCCACCGTGGTCATAGTGGCGGCGGTAGCGACGCTGGACCCGCTGATGGCCGCGAAGCCTGCGCAGGCGGCGACGGTGGCCATGGCGAGCCCGCCCCGACGGTGCCTCAGCCAGATCTGCGCGGTGGCGTAAAGCTCGCGGCCGATGCCCGTCTCATTCGCGATATGGCCCATCAGCACGAACAGCGGCACCACGGTCAGCACGTAGGTGGCGACGGCGCTATAGGGGGCGAGCGAGAGCATGTTGAGGGCAGAATTCCAGCCCATCACCCAGGCGTAGCCGAAGAAGCCGACCGCGCCCATGGCGACGCCGATGGGCAAGCCGAGGAACATCAGCGCCAGCATGGCGGCAAAGCCGATGACGCCGATGGTGGTGGTGTCCATCAAGCTAATCCAGCGCGCAGGCAGCGAACCACGCGGCCGATCAGGGCCAGAGCGAGAAGACCGCAGCCGACAGTGACGACGAGGTAGAACGGCCAGGTCGGGAGGGTGAGATTGGCCGACACCTCACCAACCTCCCGAACGCGCAGAGCATGCACGGCTGCGCGCCACGCCACGAACGACCAGAAAACGATTCCAAGGAGCGCGCCCGCGGCGTCCAGAAGCGTCCGCATACGCTCGGGAAGCGCGCCAATGAAGAAGTCGACGCTGATGTGGCTTCGCCTGAGCTCGGCCAGCGCCAATGCTCCGAAGCTCAAGAACACCATCAAGAATTCACTCATCTCGATGGCGCCAAGCAGCGGCTTGTTGAAGAGGTAACGACCCGCGACGTCGAACACCGTGACGAGCGCAAGGGCGCCGAGCGCGGCGACCGCCACCGCGCTCGCCGCCACCGAGGCTGCGTGAAAGACACGCGCAATCATGGGACCGCCGACCAGCCTACTGGGTGCTTGGGGGGTCGTGCTTCTTGAGCAGCTCCTTGAGGTCGGCCAACGCCTGCTTGGCCGGCAGCCCCTTGGCCTCCATGGTGCGCACCCACTCCTCCTCGACGCTCTTGGTCTTCTCGCGCCAAACAGCCCGCTGGGCATCGGTAAGCTTGTGGTGCTGGATGTTGGCGGCTTTGATTGCCGCGAGACCCTCGTCCTCGGCTTTGTCCCAGGCGGTGCCGGCGAACTCGGCGCCCCAGGGCCCGCTCAGCTCATCAATGACCTTCCTGAGGTCGGGAGGCAGGGAATTGTACTTCTCCAAGTTCATGATGGTGAACTGGCTGGCCGTGAAAATGTTCACGGCGACAACGTGTTTCGTCACCTCACTGAGCTTGAAGGCCTTTGCCGCCTCGTACGGCAGGATGGTGCCGTCGACCACGCCGCGCTCCAGCGCGTTGTAGGTCTCGGGCACCGACAGCGCGACGGGAACGCCGCCCAGCGCCTTGACGATCTCGGAGAGTTGCCCGCCGCCGGTGCGGATGCGCACGCCCGCCAGGTCATCTGGCGTGAGCGCAGCCTTCTTGGTCATGTGCAGCTGGAAGGGTGCCGGGCACTGCAGCCACAGCACCTTCACCTTCTCATGCTCCTTCTGCAGGTGCTTCAAATAGTACTCGTGCAGCGCGCGGCTGCCGCCCTTGGCGGAGTTGATCAGGAACGGCAAATCCATGGCCGAGGTCAGCAGGAAGCGGCCAGCGGTGTAGTTGTGCGTGCCCCAGGTAATGTCGACCACGCCGTTCTGGCCCATGTCCCAGTGGTCCGCCGGCTTGCCGAGCACGCCGCCGGCGAAGACGACGACCTTCAGCTTGCCGCCCGACTTCTTCTCGATCATCTCCGCCCAGGGCAGGAAGACCTTCTGGTTGACGTGGGTCGGTGGCCCCCAATGCGAGAGCTTGAGCTCGATGGTCTGAGCGGACGCAGGCGCGCACAGGGCAGCTGCGAGGCAGCACCCCGCGAGCACTGCAAAGTGTTTCAGATAGTGGTTCATCTGGTTTCCTCCTTGCTTGGCGTCGTGCCGGCTGGCTCCGGCTTGTCGGTTCGCGTTTCGGCAGGTCGATCCCTTGCTGTCAGTCGGCCATCCCCAGCGTGTTGCCCCCGTCGATCACCATCTGCGTGCCGGTAATGTACTTCGACGCCGGCGAGGCGAGGAACAGCGCGAGCCCCATGATCTCTTCGGGCTCGGCCATGCGCTTGAGCGGGGTTGCGCGCTCGTGATGCCTGCGCACAGCTGGGTCGTTCAACCTGCCGCCGGAGATGTTGGTGCGGAAGGGACCAGGCGCGATGGCGTTGACGAGGATGTTGTAGCGCGCGAGCTCCAGCGCCGCCTGCCGCACGAGGTGGGCTGCGCCGGCCTTCGCCGCCATGTAGGGCGCGCCGATGACGGCCTCGGTCTTGAGCGCGGCAATCGAGGTGGTGACGATGATGCGGCCGCCGCCCGCGGGCTTCATGTGGCGCACGGCGGTTTGGATGGTCCAGAACACCGAGGTGAGATGGGCGGCGATGCCGGCGTCCCAGCGCTCGTCGGAGATGCTCTCGAAGGTGCCCTCCGGGCGGCGCTTGCCTTCGAGGTCGAGGAAGCCGGGGCCGCCGCCGATGCCGGCGTTGGCGAAGACCACGTCGATGCGGCCGTGGGCTGCCGCGGCGGCATCGAACGCCCGCTCCAGCGCAGCGCGGTCGGTGACGTCGACCAGCTCGGTGCGCGCTTGGCTGCCCTCAGGCATTTCGCCGAGCGCGGAGCCCAGCCGGTTTTCATCCTTGTCCATCAGGGTGACGCGGGCGCCGTTGGCGGCGAGCACCTTGGCGCAGGCGAGGCCGATGCCGCTCGCGGCGCCGGTGACGATCACTGCGATCCCGTCGACGTCGAAGAGCTGTTCCGCCTTCACCGGTTTCCCCCGGGTGCCGGCGGTCGCCACCGCCACCGCCAGCGCTACGCGTCCGTATTGCGGACCCTGCGCATGTACCAAACGAAGTGTGTCTGATCCCGCTTCGGCATGTCAATCGCCCGATCTGTCCGGATAGCGAACACGAAGCTCAGCGCCCCCGGTCACCGCCGCGGCGCGCCAGCAGCTGGCCGATGCGGGCGCAGGTGCGGGTGAGATCGGCGGCGAGCGGCTTGACGCGGGCCTCGGGCACGCGCGAGGAGGCCGCCGACAGGCTCACCGCCAAGTAGGGTCGTCCATCCTCGACGGGAACGGCGGCGCTGATGCCCGTGGTGCCCTCGATCAGCACCGCCTTGCTGGCGCAAAATCCGTGCTGGCGCACCTCGGCGATGTGGCGGCGCACATAATCCGGCGTTGCATTGCGGTGGCGGGCCATGGCGGCGGCGGTGCGCTTGAGAATGCTCTCCACCTCCTCGTCGTCGAGCGCCGCCAGCATGGTGACCCCGGCGAGCGCGGCGCCGATCGGGCGATAGGCGCCGACCTCGATCAGCAGCGTACGGATCGGCGCGGCGCCTTCGGCGCGGGCGATGCACAGCACCTCGTCGCCCTGGCGCAACATCAGGTAGGCGGTCTCGCCGGTGCGCTGGGCGAGGCCGTCGAGGAGCGGCCTGAGATCGGTCAGCTGCTCGAGCGGGCTCGGCGCGGCCAGCGCCAGCTCGTGCAGCGCCACGCCCAGGCGATAGCGGCGCGTCGCCGGATCCTGGTGCACGAACCGCGCCGCCGACAGCGACTGCAGGATGCGGTGCACGGTCGGCCGGCTGAGCTTGGAGCGCTGGGTGAGGTCGATCAGGCGGGCGCCGGCCTGACCGCAGCGGGCGATCTCGCTGAGCAGCAGGCAGGCCCGGTCGACGGTCTGCGCGCCGGCGGTATTGCGGGCCCTCGGCACGATGCGGTTCATGTCAGTCAGCCCTGCCCGAGCAGCGAGCCGCCGTCGATCACGAACTGCGCGCCCGTAACGAAAGCGGATGCCCCGGACGCCAGATACAGCGCCAGCCCCTTGATCTCGTCGGTGGAGGCGATGCGGCGCAAGCGGCAGCGCCCGGCTCCAGAGCGCGGTCAGCTCGGGCGAGGTGATGCGCGTGGCAAACGGCCCCGGCGCGATGGCGTTAACGCGGATGCCAAGCGCGGCAAGCTCCAGTGCCGCTTGTCGCACAAGGTGCGCAGCACCGGCCTTGGCGATCATGTACGGCGTGCCGACAACCGCGGAGGGCCGCAGGCCCGCAATCGAGGTGGTGACGATGATGCTGCCGCCGCCGCGCGCGCGCATCGGTGCCACGCACGCGCGCACGGTAGTGAACACGCTGGTCAGGTTGGTTGCGACAACCTTGTCCCAAAGCGGGCCAGGGATGTTCTCGATCGCGCCCTCGGTGTCGCGCACGCCGTTTGTGGCAAGGAAGCCCGGGCCGGCGGTGATGCCGGCGTTGGCGAACACCACATCGAGGCGGCCCGTTTGCGCAACCGTTTGCGCGATCGCGGCGCGCACGGCATCCCGATCGGTGACGTCGATGGCGATACCGGTGGCGGAGGTGCCCCACCGCGCGAGGCCGGCAACCGCCGCATCGAGCGCAGCGCGGTCGGCGTCGACAAGCGTGACGTTGGCGCCGTTGGCGGCCATGACTTCGGCGTAGGCGAGCCCTATCCCCGCCGCCCCGCCGGTGACGACCGCGGTGAAGCCTTCCACGTCGAACAGCGCTCTTGCCCGCAGTCGCTCGCTGGGCCGCACCGATGCCTCCTTGGGTCCACATAGAGGAATACACCGGCGCGCATCTGGCAAGAGGCTTTGTCGAATGAGTTCGGCTTGGGCGAAGCCGGGACAAGATCGATGTCCGTATAACAGACGTCATGATTTGACAGCCGAGCCGGCGGCGGCGTAGGCAAGTGACGAGCCTGCAGGAGGCAGAACGCAAGAAAATGCCGCTCCTCAACTTCGGCCAGCCGTTGGGCGGCATCATCCAGGTCGCCTACGTGGTCGAGGACATCGAGCGCTCCATGCAGGAGTTCACCAGGCGCCTTAGGATCGGCCCCTGGTTCGTGACCGGGCCATTCACGCCGATGGAAGGGCGCTATCGCGGCCAGCCGACCGACATCAATCTTACGCTCGCCGTCGGCTTCTGCGGCCACATGTCGTTCGAGCTGATCGAGCAGCACAACGACGCGCCTTCCGTCTATCGCGAGATCGTGGAGGCGCGCGGCTACGGCTTCCACCACTGGGGCGTGGCGGCGCCCGACCTCGATCGCGCGGTGGAGGAGCACCGCGCCCAGGGCTACGAGGTGGCCTTCTCCGACCGTTCGCCGCGCGGCTTCCGCGTCGTCTACATGGACACCACCCGCGATCTGCCCGGCATGATCGAGCTGCTGGAGCTGACGCCCTCGCTCGAAGCCAGATACACCGAGATGTACCTGGCCTCGCTCGGCTGGGACGGCAGCGACCCGGTGCGCCGGGGGAAGTAGCACGCGGCTGTCGGTTGCTTGGGTCGCAACAGAACTGCTTGCTCTGCCCGAGTATTGCCGGCGTGCGTTGTGCGCCCCTGATGAGGCAAGGCTTACGAGAACGATGCCCTCTACGGGTGCGTGTGGCCGCGTGGCATGGGAATGGCGCAACAGTTGAGGGTTACTCAGCGGATATTGGGCGAGCAATACGAAGCGATCGCAGCTGACCACACGGCCGCAGAAGCTATTTTACCAGGCGCACAGTCGATCCGACCGGCCCTACGCCCTTGGGCACGGGCACACTGGTCGCCCTGTAATCGGAGTTCAGCACAAGATCCGGCCCATCGAAGATCTCCACAGTGCGCGCGATCACAACGGTATAGGCGGACCTATCTGCGATGGGTCTCTTGGCGTCGATGTAGAGGGCGCCATTGGGCATGTAGATCGTGCCGAGGAGCTTGCGTGCATTGTTACTGTAGATTCGGTGCTTGTCGGATTTTTCGCCCCGATCGTCAAAAATCAAGATGCCCGCCATATCGCCCGTTTTGGGCGCGGCCAGGTTGATCGTCGTGTCGTAGCTGAATTCGAGGGTCGATTGTTTGCCGGCAAGGAAGAACCCGACATCCTCCCCTTCGAGAACCGCGCCCTTGTCGACAAGGAACTTGCCGCCTTGAATGATATAGATTCCGGGGGAGAGTATTGCCGTTGCGCCGTCCGTGATTTTGAGCCCATCGCAGTACACACCAGGCTGCAGGTGCTGCCTGCCGCCCTTGACGACGGTCTTCGAGAACGTGCATCCGCCGACAGCCGGCGGTGTTCTGGCTGCAAGAGGATCCGCAATCTGTGGGCAGTCGGTGGTCGGCGGCCTGACAAAGTTCGTCTTGCCGTCGATGCCGCCTGCCGAGCAGACGCTCTCGGCATCGATACGCGCGCTGTCGGCTGCCACGATGCCAGCCTTGTCTTTCGAGTTGGAGAAGACGGAGCACTGCAAAGCCGTCAAGCTGGCGCTCTTGTTCATGTCGATCGCCCCACGCTTGCCCGGCTCCAAAGCCAGCAGGCAGAGGCGGGTCGATGCGATGCGTGCGACGGCTCTGACCTCCAGCAGGCTGGACGCAGCTCCCACAACCGCTCCGAAGTGGTGGTTGACTGTTTCGCGGACAGTGACCTCGACACTTGCGCCGTTGATCAAAACGTCAACGGATACGCCAGTCGCATTGGCGAGGGAGGCGAGGATGACCGAACGAGCCAGCCCTGCTGTCCCGTCCGTGCTGAAAGCTGCGAGGCTCAGCTCGCGTGCGCCCGTAAGGGCACCCATATCAGCGGCATTCTGCAGCTGATCGCGCCGGTGGACGAGCAGACCATATTCGACGGAAATCGCCACCGCTGCGAGCAGAACTGGCAAGACCAGCGCGAACGCGACGGCTACACCGCCCGCTCGATCGCGAGCGAACTTACTCGGCAAGCACACCATCGCCTCCTTTGGCGGCGGTGGAAGCTAGCCGGGTTGCGTAAAATTTCCGTTTGTGCGGGCCGATGCCGAAAGGCGGATGGCAGATCCTATGGGGTTGCTCCGAAGCAAAACGCAACCTGCCAGTCATCCGCGACGTACGACTTCGCGGGTTTGTCCTCATCAGATGGGGTCTACGCTCGTTCTTAACTGCATCGCAGAGGAGGACGTTAACTCTTGGTAAAGACCAATGCATACGCATTGCTCACCATTTTGCGGTCTTCTGGTGGAGGCAATAGGTGTGAGATGCGTCCAGGTTGGTCGATAAGCCGTAAGCTTTTCCTGCTCGTGCTGGCGTCGGTGGGGGTCGGGCTGCTTGCGGCGGCAACGCTGTCGATCTGGTTGCAGACCGATCGGTATCTCGCAACCAAGCAGCGGGAGCTGCAGGCAGTTGCGCAGGTGTTTGCGTCTGCCGCCGCAAGTGCGGCCGCGGCGCGCGATCCCGTCGCGGCGCGAAGCGCGATGAGGGCTATCGGGCAGATAGCCGGAATGCAGCACGCTCGGATCAAGATGCCGGATGGCAGCACGCTGACGGAGATGGGCGTTGCCGCCCAACTCGACAGCGATCTGAGGATCGATGGCAGCGGGCAAATATCACTGTGGCGAACACTCGCCAGCCGGTCCGTGCAGGTCACCGTCCCGATACGGGAATCGGGGGCCACTGTCGGCGAGTTCGTGCTCGTAGGTGACGCGTCCGATCTGGCGGAAAATCTCCTTCAGACGCTGCGCCTGACGATCCTGTGTGCGCTGTTTGCTCTAGCGATCGGGCTATCGGTGGCCGCTCGCCTGCAAAGGGGAATAACCGCTCCCCTGCGAGACCTGACATTTGCCATAGAGCGGATCCGCAAGACCCACGACTACGCCGCTCGGATCGAGGCGACCAGCGACGACGAGGTCGGTCGGCTCGTCGACAGCTTCAACGAGACGTTGAGCGAAATTCGCAAACGTGACCGCGAGCTGGAGAAGCTCGCTTACTACGATCCCCTTACAGGCCTCGCCAACCGTACTCTGTTCCACCGCGCGTTGGACGATGGGCTCGGCCGTTGCAAGCGCGCAGGCACGGACGGCGTGCTCCTCCTGCTCGATCTCGACCGCTTCAAGGAGGTCAACGACACGCTCGGCCACGCCGCCGGTGACGAGCTTCTCATCAAGGTTGCGCAACTGATCGGAGGCGTTCTTGCCAAGGACCATTTCCTCGCCCGCCTCGGCGGCGACGAGTTCACAATCATGGTTCCGGAATGCGGCGATCGGTCTACGATCGAGCGCCTCGCGGGCGAGGTGATTGCTGCGGTCTCCGGTTCGATCACACTCGAGCGCGGCGATGTCGCCGTCGAAACCAGTATCGGCATCGTGCTGTTCCCGCGCGACGGCACCACCGCGAATGATGTCCTGCGCAATGCCGACCTCGCTCTCTACCAAGCCAAGGAGGAGGGGCGCGGCCGCTTCGTGTTCTTCAAGCCCGACATGCATACCGCCGTCCAGTACAAGACTGCGCTTGTGCGCGATCTGCGCAGCGCTGTCAGCGAGGACGTCGGGCTCACGGTGCACTATCAGCCCCAGATCGACCTCTCGACGGGCCGTGTGGTCGGGTTTGAGGGGTTGATGCGCTGGAACCACCCGACGCTCGGTAATGTCCCACCGTCCGTGTTCATTCCAGTCGCGGAGAGTTCACGCCTGATCTGCGATCTCGGCCTGTGGATCCTGCGCCAGGCCGCCCGTCAGGCCAAGGCGTGGCTTGACGCTGGAGAGCCACCGCGCGAGGTCTCGGTCAACGTCTCGCCCGCGCAGATATTGCACACGGACGTAGTGCGTGAGGTTGCAGGTGTGCTGGCGGAGACAGGGCTGCCTCCGCATCTGCTTTGCATTGAGCTGACGGAGAGCTTGTTGGCCGACAATGCGGAGGGTCGTGTCCGCACCGTGCTGAAGGAGCTCAAGGGCCTTGGTGTGACGTTGGCGCTGGATGATTTCGGCACCGACTATTCATCGCTGGGTTACCTGACCGAATTGCCCTTCGACAAGCTCAAGATCGACCGCATCTTTGTCGACGGCATCACCGACTCGGACCGCGCGCGCGAACTCCTCAAAGGCATTGTCGCCCTTGGGCGCGGCCTTGGCATGGCAGTGGTCGCGGAAGGCGCCGAGAAACCCGGGGAGGTCGAGATCCTTCGTGAATTCAGCTGCGATCTGGCCCAGGGCTATGTGTTCGCACGCCCGACTGTAGCTGCGGACGCCCTCGCCTTTGCCCGCGCCCGCGAAGCAACAGAGCCCCTCCTTGACGCACCAGCAAGCGAGCCCAGCAAGGCTACTCAGGCGCTGGTCGGGCGGTTGCGTGCAGCCGTCGCTTGACCTTATTGCATCCTCCCTTTCCAACTCGTCGAGATCTGGTCCGCTATCGGAGGGTCTCTTGCGCGTTGCGAATGGCAGCTAACGGCACATTGGCCCCGCGGGGAGCTCGTTGTTGGATCGTTAGCTGGGCGCTCCCGGCGGCCGCTCGCGCCGCTGACCGTAGCGGTTGCACCACACGACCCGCATGGTCAGGCGCCATACACGGCGCAACTTGCAATGCCGAACCGCCCGGATATCTCTTTGGCCATGTCGTGTGAGTGGCCCTTCTGATATTGTGGTTCAGGCGGCTGAATTTGCCAAGGCGCCGCCCCGGCTTGCGTTCCGCCAATTTTGCGTTTGGAATTCTCATGAAAGCGCTATTTCCCTACAGGCTGGCCTTCTTGGTGTTTCTCTTGCTCCTCATGCCCCGGGGCATGGAGGCGCAAGCGCAGTCTCCTGCAGACTCGAAGCAACCGAAGAAGGCGACCAGCCAAAAGGCGCCCGTGCAGAAGAAGCCGGTCTTCGTGGCGCCTCCCCGCACGGTCTCGGACGTCACCGCATTCCTCGAGCAGGAGAAGCAGGACCCGGCCAAGCGGGCCGCGCTGGAGGCCACTGCTGCAGCGGAGCCGCCGTCGGGGGCGAGCCGCGTAGCCCTCAAGGACTTCTACTGGGCCCGTGCGCGGGCTCGCGCCGAGCTCGGACGCCAATTGCAAGCCATTGCCGACTGCGAGCAGGCCGCAGCCAACGCCGACGACTACGTGAAAGACGGTAGCCGCATCGACCAGTTGCGGGAACTGCTGCTGCGGCAAAGAGGCGACTACAGAGGTGCCCTGGCCGTGCTGGAGGAGATGGCTCGGAAGCTCGATATCTCGAACACGAACAGAGGGCGGACCTTCCCCATCAATCTGGGGAGAGTGAGAAATCTCGTCTTCCTTGCGGAAGTCGACCGCGCCGACAGCGTTGTCAAGCAGAGCCAGGCTCTCCTTGCCGAAGCGCGCTCCTGGAACAGCGCGCAGTATTATCTTTCGAACTGGGAGGCGCAGGTGGAGGAGGCGAGGGGCCGGGTCCTGGCTGCGCGCGGGCGCTACGCCGAGGCCGAGGCCGCGTATCTGCGGGCCCGCACGCTGTACAGGGACGCGCAGGTCAAGTGCCCAGCCTGGCCGATCCGTACGCCTTGCAACTATGACGGCCTCATCTTCTACATGACTACCTTCTCCGCGTCGCAGAAAGCCGCGCAAGGACGCTTGGCCGAGGCGGAAATCGACGTGCGTCAAGCGCTGTTCAGCCGCTTGAAGGCCGTGGGCAAATACCATACCGACGTTGCGAACGGTCTGGCGACCTTCTCGAGCATCTTGCAGCAGCAGGCTCGGCATGCTGACGGCGAGAGGATTGGGCGCGCCTCGATCGAGATCTTCAAGGCCCTCGGCTACGACGAGGATGCACGGCCTTACATTTTTACCCTCCAGCAACTCGCTACCGCCCTCTACAATTTGCAGCGTTACGCTGAGCTCAAAGAGCTCTATGTGGCGATGGAGCAGGCTACCAGGTCCTGGGATCCGGACCGCACCGCGTTCTTCCGGTTGAGCTGGACCCGGATATTCGCCCACTACTTCACGGGGGAAGTCGACAAAGGCATCGGCATCGCTCGCGAAGCGGTTGCCAGGCAGCTAACGCACCTGGGCGAGCAGCACTACAACACGGCCATGACGCGGGCCATGCTGGCGACGGGTTTGACGTTCGCTGGCCGCGACGAGGAGGCACTGCGCGAGTTCAGCGCGGCTGTGCCGCAACTTTTGATCGTCAGCGCGGAGCAGGATGACGATCCGACCTCGACCACGGCGGCGGAAAGGAGGCTTCAGCTCAACCTCGGGACCTACATCACGCTTCTGGCGCGTTCGTCGCTGCCCAATCGCGCCGAGGAAAGTCTGCGGATCGCGGACGCCATCCGCAGTCGAGCCGTGCAAAATGCCCTGGCGGCTGCGGCGGCGCGGGCGGCGGCCCGCACGCCAGCCCTGGCCGAGGTGGCCCGCAAGGAGCAGGACTTGGATAAGCAAATCCAGGCGCAGGCCGGGCTTGTCAACAATGCGCTGGCCGAGTCGCCCGAGGAGCGTCAGGGCGCCCGGCTCAACGAGCTGCGCCAGGAGCTGGAGCGTCTTCGCGTCGAGAGACGCAAGGCGCGCCAGGAGATCGCGCGTCGGTTCCCGGAGTACTCCAATCTGGTCAGGCCGCAACCGGCGACAGCCGACAGCATTCGCGCTGCCCTCAGGGACGACGAAGCCCTGGTCTCCTTCTATTTCGGCGGTCGCCGGAGCTTCGTCTGGGCAATGACAAAGACCGGTCCGCTGCAGCTTGCAGCTCTGCCCGTGACTGCAAAGCAGCTCGAGGAAAAAGTCAAAGCGCTGCGCGTGGCCCTCGATCCTGCCGCCACCTCGCTCGACGGCATTCCCGAATTCGATGTCGCAGCCGCGCATGAGCTTTACCGGCTGCTCCTCGAGCCTGTGAAGGAGGGTTGGCGCCCTGCCAAGACGCTGATTGTCGTCACCAATGGGGCGCTCGGGCAGCTTCCGATCAGTCTGCTGCCGACTGAGTACGTGACGGCCAAGCAAGAGGGTGAGACGCGCTTTGTCTGGTATCGCCGCATCCCGTGGCTGGCGCGCACGCATGCGGTCGTGAACCTGCCGTCGGCCTCGGCACTGCGCATTCTCAGAACGGCTGCCGCGCCGCCGGCGAAACGCCAGAGCTTCATAGGCTTCGGCGATCCCATCTTCAGTGCCGAGCAGGCCGCCGAGCCAACACCGGCGGAGCCGAAGCTCGCACTCGCTGAAGGCGCCCGCGGCGGCAGGATCAAGCTCAGAGCCTCAGTCCGCTTGGACCCCACCCGAAACGCAGACCTCGGCATGCTGCCTAGGCTGCCGGACACGGCCGATGAGCTGATCGCCGTCGCCGCCGCACTTCAGGCGGACCCGGCCAAGGTGCTCCACCTGGGGAAAGCCGCGAACGAGAAGACGGTGGCAACCCTCGATCTGGCGTCCTATCGCATCGTCGCGTTTGCAACGCACGGCTTGGTGCCGGGTGACCTCGACGGCTTGACGCAGCCGGCGCTGGCGTTGACGGCCCCCAGCGTCGCCGACATCGACGGCGATGGCCTGCTGACGACCGAGGAGATCCTCCAGCTCAAGCTCAACGCCGACTGGATCATTTTGTCCGCCTGCAATACCGCGGCTGGGCAGGGAGAGGGCGCCGAAGCCATTTCCGGGCTTGGACGGGCGTTCCTGTATGCCGGCAGTCGGGCTCTTCTGGTCACGAACTGGCCGGTCCATTCGCAATCGGCACGAGACCTTGTGAGCGATGTGTTTCGCCGCCAAGCGAGCAACCCGGGATTGACCCGTGCAGAAGCGCTGCGACAGGCCATGATGTCGATCCTGGACAGCGGGGTGGCGAAGGACGAGAGCGGCAAGACGCTGTACTCTTACGGTCATCCGCTGTTCTGGGCACCCTACTCGATCGTAGGCGATGGAGGATCCTAGCCCATGGGCTGCGCTCATTGCTGATCGCTTATTAGGCCGTGTACTCGATCCGTGTGGACCGCCCCAGAGGCTTGCCTGGACCGCACGGGTTGGTTGGGGCCCAACGTCTGTTGCTGGATGTACATCGGAAAGGTTGTGCTACCTCATAGACTTACCGGTTCTGACCCGTAGTTGTCGCCCGGAAGCACGGCGCTTGCGCTGCAACAAACGTGGCCATTGCTGAACTTCTCACTGCCGTGGATTATCGCGTTGATGGCGCACTAGCGAAGGCGAGCCTCAAGCATGGACCGCGCAGCCGAAATCCGTCTGCTCAAGAAGTTGCTCGACTATATCGACACCAAGACCACCAGCATGGCCGATGCGCCTTGGCGCAACGACGTTACGGCCTTCACCTGTCCTGACCGCCACAAACGGGAGGAGGAGGTCCTCATCAGAAAGCGGCCCCTCGTGATGGGGCTGTCCTGCGACTGGCCCAGGCCGGGTGCCTACCGCACTGACGATTTCGCGGGCGTTCCGATTCTCTGCGTCAGGGGAAGCGATGGGAAGCTGCGGGCCTTCCTCAATGTGTGCCGGCACCGCGGCGCCAAGGTGGCCCAGGGATGCGGCAGCGCAGGCGCGTTCACGTGCCCCTACCATGGTTGGACCTACGGCAACGACGGCAAACTGCGCGGGCTGCCGGAGGAGGCAACCGCTTTCCCAGGCATCAGAGCTGAGCGGCCGGGGCTGACGCCGCTCCCCCTGGCCGAGAAGTACGGCATGGTCTGGGTGCTGCCGACGCCAGCCGCCGACCGCTCGCCGCACCTGGACATCGATCCGTGGCTCGAAGGACTGCAGGACGATCTCGCATCCTGGAAGCTCGATACCTACCACTTCCACGATCGGCATGTGCACCATGAGGAGATGAACTGGAAGCTACTCGTCGACACCTTCCACGAGGGCTACCACTTCGGCTTCCTCCACAAGGAGAGCTTGAAGGTCATCCTGGTTCACAACGTCGGCGATTTCACTCCGTTCGGACCGAACTTTCGCCTCGTATTCGGGCGCACCAAGCTCGACCGGCTGAAAGCGATGCCGGAAAGCGAGTGGGACCTGATGTGGAACACAACCATCGTCTACTCGATGTTCGCCAACACCATCTTCTCGCCGCAGGGCGACCACATGGAGATCTTCCGCATGTTCCCGGTGGATGGCCGAACGGATCGCGCGGTCATGGAGACAGCGCTCTACATCCCCAAGCCCGTCGAGAGCGCGGATGAGAAGCGGCACTGGGACGCAAACCTGGCGCTGGCCATCAAGGTGATAACGACTGAGGATTTCCCTGCGGGCCGCACCATGCAGATCGGGTTCCGCTCAGGCGCACAGAGCCATATCGTTTACGGCCGCAACGAGCCTGCGCTCGCGCACTACCACAAGTCCATCCGGCGCGCGCTCGGCTTGCCCGTGGACGAAGGGCCCGTTCCCGTGCGCGAGGCGGCGGAATAGGCAGCCACGACACCGCGCGGGCCGATCCGACGGGCGACGCGGCCACGTCATCGCGCCTATCGGATGTCACCTCAACGGGATGGAGCGAGGCGCGGCGTTGGCGCTTCGGCGACGATCAGGCCTTCTTGCTTGAGCTCGGCCCACATCGGGTCGGGAAGATCGCGACTCAGCCAGGCCATGTTCTGGCGCACTTCCTCGGGCGTAACCGGCCCAGGAATCACCGAAGCGACGGCGTGATGCGCGAGCGGGAACTGGAGGGCCGCCGCCGCCAGCGGCACGTCGTGACGCCTGCAAACGGCGGCGATGCGCTCCACTTTGGCAATGATGTCCGGCTTAGCGGGCGCGTAGCGGTAGGTGGCGCCGGGCCTGGGCCCCTGCGCAAGAATGCCCGAAGCGTAGGGCGCGCCGATCACCACCGAGATGCTCCGCTCGGCGCACATCTGCAACTCATCGAGACCTTGCTGGTCAAGCAGCGTGTAGGGCATGGCAACAAGAAAAAAATCGAGATGAAAGCGCTCCAGGAAGCGCGGGATCATGCCGACCATGTTGATGCCTGCGCCGATGGCCCTGATCTCACCGCGTGCCTTGAGGTCGACAAGGGCCTGATATCCGCCACCGGAATCGAGCTGGTTGAGCCCGCGTGCGACGCCCTCCTCCGACCCATGGAAGCGCGGGTCGAGGTCGTGGATGAGCAACGCCTCGACGCGGTTGAGGCCTAGGCGCGCGAGGCTCGTCTCGTAGCTTTTGAGAATGCCGTCGCGCGTGTAGTCGAAGCGCGGCTCAAAGGGCAGCCCGCCGGCCCAGGCCGGATGCTTGTAGTTGTCCGGGTCGGCTGGGCGGGCATGCACTCGGCCCACCTTGGTTGAGAGCACGAAGCTGTCACGCGGCTTGGTGCGCAGCACATGACCAAAGCGCAATTCGCTCTTGCCGTTGCCGTACCACGGCGAGGTGTCGAAGTAGCCGATGCCGGCCGTGTGGGCAGCCTCCAACGTGGCAGTCGCCTGCGCCTCTGGGATGCTCTCGCGCATGTCGCCGAGGCTTGCGCCACCCATGCCGAGCTGTGTGACCTCGAACGATGTCTTGCCGACCTGGCGTCGAAGCAACGGATTCATAGCTATTCCTCGAGCGCCGGCTGCGGCGGCAGGCGCTAGCGCATGGCGTCGATCGATCACAGCTTCGGCTGACGAACCCGCTCGACGAAGCGGTCTTCAAGGGTATGCGTGTGTCCGCGCAGTTCCGCTACGACCCTTCCGGCCCGCGTTTGGACGCGCACATCATACACGCCCTTTCCCCCAGAGGTGTGCCGCTCGCTCGCATCGGCCACGAGCAGCTCGCCGACGCCCACCGTATTGTCGAACACTATGTCGCAGTGTTGGGCGACCACCATGTGACCGCGGGTATTCGCTGCGAATGCCAGCGTGCTGTCGGCAAGCAGGAAGATGGCCCCGCGGCTGCACACGCCGCCTGGCCCAATCATTTCAGGCCGTACCGTCATCGAGATGGTCGCTTTGCCGGGTGCCACGCTTTCAACCTTCAGTCCCATCGCCTGGCTCGCGCGATCCGTCGCCCACATTGCATCGGCACATTCCCGTGCAAGGAGCTGGGCATTGTCATCGACGGCCATGAATCTAACCTCGTAACTGCGACCGATCGAGATCGCATTGTACATGAGCTGCCACGGCCCCGAGCGAGATTTCATCAGGCGCCAGCTCACGGCAGTTCGTGGCACTCTTGCCCCGTGTGGCCCGACTGCCGCCCACGTCCGTTGCCGGGGCGTCAACTGCCGTAGCGTGGCATGGCCTCGCGCACATGCACGACCGCATCGCGTACTTGAGTACGTGCCCACGTATCCGCCATCCGTCGGCTAGGACCACTTGCGATCCCGCACGCCAGGCGTGGCGGCACGAAAGAAGAGGCGTCTCGCCGAACTGGGCACGCCGCTCACCGACAGCTGCCGAACCTCGCGTCACAACTGCGCGCCATACCAGCCGTACAATGCATCCACTCGACCCCCATCCCGCAACCAGATCATGGGAGAAGCGCGTGGTGAAGCCCATCATGAGCCTCGATGAGGTCGCATTCGACGACATCGAGGAGAACGGCCTCTACACGTCCAGCCGTGGCCAGATCAGCGATCACATCGGGGCCAGGAAGCTGGGCTACAACCTGACGGTCGTGCCGCCCGGCAAGGCTCAGTGTCCCTTCCACTGCCATCATGGCGAGGAGGAGATGTTCCTGATTCTGGAGGGCGAAGGCGAGTTGCGCTTCGGCGACCAGCGCTACCCCATCCGCAAGCACGACGTCATCGCATGCCCGCCCGGCGGTCACGAGGTGGCGCACCAGATCATCAACACGGGCACGACGACGATGCGCTACTTGGCGCTCTCGACGCTAGTCGATGTCGAGACGTGCGAGTACCCGGACTCCCAGAAGATACTCGTCGTGACCGGCAACCGCGGCGAGCGAGGGCTGCGGAAGATGTTCCGCGCCGAGAGCACGGTCGGCTACTACGACCGCGAGAAGACCTGAGGAACAGCGGCGCTCACGCACGCACCAGTAGCCCAGGCAGCTCGGCCAGCGTCTTGACCTCGCGATCGGGCGCTCCCGGCAGCCGCTCGCGCCGCTGGCCGTAGCGGTTGCACCACACCACGCGCATGCCGAAGGCGGAGGCTGCGTAGGCGTCCCAGGCGTTGGAGGACTGGAACGATATCTCGCGCGCCGGGATGCCGAGCCGGTCGACCGCCAGCTGATAGACGCGCCTGTCGGTCTTGAAGATGCCGATCTCCTCGACCGACAGCGCGTGGTCCAGCAGGTGCCCGAGCCTGGCGGCGGCAACTGCGTCCGCCAGCATCGCCGGGGAGCCGTTGGAGAGGATGGCGGTGACGAAGCCCGCCTTCTTCAGGTCTTGCAGGACTTGCGGCACCTCAGGGAAGCAATCGAGCGTGCGATAGAGGTTCATGAGGCGGTCGCGGATCTGGTCGTTGGCGATGCCCAGCGTGTCGAGCGTGTAGTCGAGCGCGTCGCCCGTCACCGTCCAGAAATCGGCATGCAGGCCCTGCAGCGAGCGCAGCCACGTGTATTGCAGCTGCTTGTCGCGCCACAGCGCCGAGACGGCAGCAGCCTTGTCGCCCAGCACGTCGCTGCAGCGCGCGGCCGCCGAGGCGAAATCGAACAGCGTGCCGTAGGCGTCGAAGACGCAGGCGCGCACGGCGAGCGGGTCTTGGATCACACCCGCTCCAGCACCACGGCGATGCCCTGGCCGACGCCGATGCACATGGAGACGAGGGCATAGCGCCCGCCCGTGCGCTTGAGCTGCCGCGCGGCAGTCAGCGCAAGCCGCGCGCCGGAAGCACCCAGCGGATGCCCGACAGCGATGGCGCCGCCGTTGGGATTGACGCGCTTGTCGTCGAGCGGGATGCCGAAGCCCTTGAGGCAGGCCAGCACCTGCGCTGCGAAGGCCTCGTTGATCTCGATCACGTCCATGTCCTTGAGGGTGAGGCCCGCGCGCTCCAGCGCCTTCTTGGCGGCCGGCACCGGGCCGAAGCCCATGATGCGCGGCGGCACGCCGGCAACGCCCGAGGCGATGATGCGCGCGAGCGGCGGCACGCCGGCCTTGTCGCCGGCATCGCGGCTCGCCACCACCATGGCCCCTGCGCCGTCGTTGATGCCCGAGGCGTTGCCGGCCGTCGTCACGCCCTGCGGAAACAGCGGCCGCAGCTTCAATAGCGTGTCCATGGTGGTTTCGGGGCGCGGATGCTCGTCGTCCGCCACCGTCAGGTCGGGCTTGCCCTTGCCCTGCGGGACAGTGACGGCGTGGATCTCGCTCTGGAAGAAGCCGTCATCGACGGCGGCGGCATACTTCTTCTGCGAGTTGAGCGCGAACAGGTCGCATTCCTCGCGCGAAAGCTGATACTCGCGGGCGAGGTTGTCGGCAGTCTCGGGCATGGTGTCGGCGCCGAACAGGCTCTCGATCTTGGGGTTCGGGAAGCGGGCACCCAGAGAGGAGTCGAACACGCGGAAGTCCTTGGCGAACGCCTGCTCGGCCTTGCCGACGACGAACGGCGCCCGCGTCATGCTTTCCACGCCCCCTGCGACGCACACGTTGGCCTCCCCGCAAGTGATGGCGTGCGCTGCTCCGATGAGCGCGTTGAGCCCCGAGCCGCACAGGCGGTTGTGCACGGCCCCTGGCGTCTCGACGGGCAGACCCGCGAGCAGCAGCGCGTGACGCGCCACGTTGCGGCTGTCCTCGCCCGCCTGCGACGCGCAGCCGATCGACACGTCGTCGATGGTCTCCACCGCGAAGCCCGAGCGTGCCACCACCTCTTTCATCACACCGGCCAGCAGGTCGTCGGGCCGCACGCGCGACAGCGCTCCCGAGTGCCGGCCGAACGGCGTGCGCAGGCCGTTGTAGATATAGGCTTCGAGCATTGCTTCTCCCCAACCCTGTTAAGTGCTTCCAACGAGACGGCTTGAACGGCTCAGGCGGGCCTGAACTTCCGCTCCCCGCGCAGCGCGAGCACAAGCTGCGCCATGATGGCGATGGCGATCTCCGGCGGGCTCTGCGCGCCGATGTTGATGCCGATCGGCGAATGGATGCGTTGGATCTCCGCGTCCGAGAAGCCGGCGTCCTTGAGGCGCTGCATGCGCTTGGCGTGATTGCGCTTCGATCCGAGCGCGCCGACGTAGAAGCAAGTCGAGCGCATGGCGAGCTTCAGCGCCTCGTCGTCGATGTGACCGACATGGGCCAGCGCCACCACCGCGGTGTAGGGGTCGAGCCCGATCTTCGGGATCGTGTCCTGCGGCCATTCCGTGTCGAGGCGGATGCCCGGAAAACGCGCCTCGGCCGCGAACGCGGTGCGCGGGTCGATGACGATGACCTCGTAGCCCGCAAGCTTCACGAGCTGCGCCAGGATTTGGCCGATATGCGTGGCGCCGATGATGAGCACGCGCGCCGGCGGCACCAGTGCTTGCAGGAAGATCTCGCCGTCGGGCGTCTCCTGCAGTTCGCTTTCTCCGCTGGCGAAGTGCTGCTCGATCTCGGCGTCGCCCTTTGCCTCGCCGCGCTCGAAGAACTCGCGCCGGCCATCGTTGAGATGCGTCCTGATCACCAACCCGAGGCGGGTCGAGCGAGCTTTGATGGCGCGATCGAGAAGCGCCGGACCGCTCGCGGCGTCCAGGCGCTCGAGGTAGACCTTGATCTGGCCGCCACAGGGCAAGCCGACGCGCCAGGCCGTCTCGTCGGCGACGCCGAAGCTGAGCGTCTTGGGCTTGCCGTCGGCCAGGATGTCCTCGGCTTCCGCGATCACCTCGCCTTCCACGCACCCGCCCGACACCGATCCCTGGAAACGTCCGTCGGGCGCCACCACCATCTGCCCGCCGACCGCCACGGGTGCCGACCCCCACGTGCCGACGACGGTCGCCAGCGCCACCCGGCCGCCCTCATCGAGCCAGCTGCGGGCGGCGGAAAGTACGTCGTGCGTCGCTACCAGTGGGGTGGAGCGCTGGGGCTCGGACATGGTGCTCGAAGCTCGATTTTTTGGGGCCGCGGGGCGCAACGAGGCGCAGCCGGCGAAGGTTTGCAGCACCATACATAAACGTCGGCGGCGCTGAGTGCCAGCGCCGCCGCTCGGTTCCTGCCATGCCCCGGGTGGGGCGTGTGGCTGTCGTCAGACCTTCTCCAGCGCCCGATCGAATAGGCCGAGCAGGGTCTTGCGCGCTGCCGAGCGCTGGCCGTCGTTGATGGCGATCAATTCTTCGAAAGCGCTGTATGGGCTGTCACGCTCCATGATCAGCATGGCGGTCTGATCGGCCAGGCGCTGGGCCTGATCGTCCGCCGCTGCCACGTCGTGGGCAGCCCGCAGGATGGCGCCATAGGCGCAGAACCGCGCCGCCTTGGCGTCGGTCGGCTCACAGTGACGATTGTTGCCCGTCCGGGCGATGGCGAACTGGGTCCAGCTGCGTGGGTCTGCAATGAACCCGCGCGCGCGCTCTGCAACCTGATGCACGAGAGGTTTCGACATGCCGCTTACTCCCTACTGTAAAGGTTTTGAGACGACGGACCTGGGATTTGTGACAGACACAAAAAGTCGTGTGCACAACCAGATGACAATTGAGAACAGCCTTATCGTTCCCGGTCAAGTCCCCACAAGTCGTGCCATTCCTGTTTCATATCAATGGATTGATCACGGCACAGCACAGTTGAAGCTTCGCCAGCTGGCATTTGGCCACAGTTCTGCCTCGCGCAGAACATGCGAATCACGCACATTCAACCTATGCGCGATTCTTTTCCTGCCTATACAACCTCTCGGTGGGCTGCGGCTCTGCTGGCTTGCGGGGCCGTGGCCGTTGGAGTGTGGGTGGCATCGGCCCATGACAGCCCCCGCAATGGGGTCATCGCCGGGGTGGCCAGAGTAGTGGACGGCGACACCATTGTTGTCAGCGACACGAGGGTGCGCCTGGAGGGCATCGACGCTCCCGAGGCTGGCCAGACCTGCGGGCGGCCGCTCGGCGGAACTTGGCCCTGCGGCACGGAAGCGACGCACGCCCTGGCCGCTCTGATTGGCGGCAGGCCGGTCGAGTGCAAGCTGCGCGGGCTCGACAAATACGGCCGCGTGCTCGGCGTCTGCTTTCTCGACCGGCAAGACATCAATGCCTGGATGGTGCGCGAAGGCCATGCATGGGCCTTCACCAGGTATTCGGCGAGCTACGTCAGGGAGGAAGCCGAAGCCCGCGCCCGCCGCATCGGCATCTGGCAGGGCGAGGCGCAGCCGGCCTGGGAGTATCGCGCCCAGCGCTGGGCCGGGGCCGAACCGGAAGCGCCCAAAGGCTGCGCCATCAAGGGCAACGTCACAGTCAACGGCAAGATCTACCACATGCCGTGGAGCCCCTGGTACGCACAGATCAAGATGGATCCCCACAGGGGCAGGCGCTGGTTCTGCACGGAGGCCGAAGCCTTAGCCGCGGGATGGCGCCCGGTGAACATTCACTAGCGCGGGTATGGGCGGCGGAGTGGCGGCGAGGGCGCCGACAGCACGCGGCGCTTGCGTTGCAGCAGCCAGAAGGCGATCGCCATGTTAGTCAGGTTCCAGGCGATGCCATTGACCAGCGCCGCGGTGTAGGAGCCGGTCCAGTCGTAGATCACGCCGGCCAGCCAGCCGCCCAGCGCCATGCCCGCGAGCGTAGTCGAGATGGCGAGGCTGACGCGAAGACCGGCCTCCTGCGCCGGGAACAGCTCGCGGATGATTACCGCGTAGCTCGGCACGATGCCGCCCTGCACCAGACCGAAGACGGCGGAAATGACGTAGAGCGAGATCAGCCCGTCGAAAGGCAGATAGAGGGCGAGGGCGATGGCCTGCATGGTCGAGCTCAGGAGCAGAGTCGGCAGGCCGCCGATGCGGTTCAGTACCCAGCCGAAGATCAGACGGCTGGCCACGCCAAAGCCGAGCATCACCGACAGCATCTCGGCGCCGCGCGCTGGGCCATATCCGAGATCGACGCAGTAGGCGACCAGGTGCACTTGCGGCATCGACATCGCGACACAGCAGCAAAGGCCAGCGAGGGTCAGCAGGCCGTGGGTGACATTGGGCGGCAGCCCGATGGCCTCGTTGGCACTGCCGGTGCTCGCCGCTTCCAGGGTCGGCTTGTTAAAGACAGGCCGGCGCCGCAGAACCAGGCCGAGCGGCAGCATCGTGGCGAGGCAGAAGATGCCGATGCCGATATGGGTCTGGCGCCAGCCGACCTCGGCGATGAAATGCTGGAGGATCGGCGGCCAGACCACACCGGAAAGAGAGCTGCCGATGGTGGCCAGCGATATGGCGAGGCCGCGGTGCCGGTCGAACCACAGGGAGACGTCGGCCACCAAGGGCGCGAAGCTTGCCGCGCTGCCGAGCCCGATGGTAACGGCAGAGACGGCCGCGAAGACGGGCAGCGTGGGGGCGAAGGCGGTGACGATGTAGCCGACGCTCATCAGGATCGTGCCCCCAGCGAACGGCGGCAAGATGCCGAAGCGGTCCGCCAACCGGCCGACCACGATGCCGCCGATCATGAAGCCGATGGTGGTGAGCGTGTAGGGCAGAGAAGCGCCGGCCCGATGCACGCCAAAATCGGCCTGCACTGCCGGCAGCGCGACAACCAAAGACCATAGGCCAACGCAGCCCAGTGTGCTGAGGGTGATTGAGACGATGAGGCGGATCCAGGAATACGAGGTCTCGATCGATGGCATTTCGGACGGCACTGCCGAGTCCTTTGGCGGGAGGTTCCCCGAGGCTCTTGTTAGGCAAGTTGCCCATCCGTACGGGTTGGCTTCGTCAGCGACAAAGCAGGATTTCTCCTTTGTCGCGCGAGCGGACCTCATGCACTCTTGCGGCCCGCACCCCATAGGCCGGAGCCCGCCATGACCTATCTACTGCCGCCGCTCAATGCCCTGCGCGCCTTCGAGGCGGCGGCCCGCCATCTCAGCTTCAAGCAGGCCGCGCACGAGCTGCATGTCACTGCCGGTGCAGTCAGCCAGCAAGTCCGCCTGCTGGAGGAGCGGCTGGGGGTGCAGCTGTTCGAGCGGCTGACGCGGCAGGTGATCCTGACCCCTGCCGGGGAAGCCTATCTGGCGCCGATACGTCAGGCATTTCGTCGCCTCGCCGACGCGACGGCGGAGCTTAGGCCCGTGGGCATCGCAAGTTTGCTGCATATCGGGGTGCATGCCGGTTTCGACGTCGACCGGCTGCGCACGCGCCTGGCGCAGTTCCGCCGGACCCAGCCGCAGGTCGCCGTCCGCCTCAGCCAGCCGGCAGGCCTGCACGAGCTGCTCGACGGCAAGGTCGATGTGGTGATCGAGAGCAGCCTGCGGCGCCATCCGGGCTACCGCTGCGAGCCCCTGGAAGGCGGTTTTTTGATAGGCCCGCTCGGTACGGCCGATTGTCCCGAGGTCGAAACCTTGCGTTCCTGCCTGCTCGCTGTCAGTCCACCTTCCGCGGTGCCACGTCGAGCGGCGCGATCAAGCCTTCCAGTGTAGCTCTGCGCGGGCTTTCCTCGGCTACGGGAGGCGGC
The DNA here is from genome assembly GCA_963832445.1 of uncultured Alphaproteobacteria bacterium. GTDB lineage: Bacteria > Pseudomonadota > Alphaproteobacteria > Rhizobiales > Hyphomicrobiaceae > AWTP1-13. The sequence continues at coordinate 150,376 of CAWHUM010000014.1, read as the reverse complement.
GCATTTGAGTACGCGGCGCTAGTCCGCGCGCATAGTGACCTGGCCGGGGCTCTCGTTGCGCGTGTCGAACCCGCCAATGACAATGAACGTAAGAAACGCCATCACTGCAGCAGTTACGATGATCTCAATATAGGGTGGGCGCTTGGACATGGTGTGGCATCCCAGGTTTCTCGTGGCGCTCGGAGGTAAACGGCAATCCCGCCGCTTGGGTTCCTCGCGTGCCAGGCCCGCAACTCACACCGCACGAACACCAGTGTGCGCCATAGCTCGTGGTTAAATTGCGGCAAACCGGAAGCGTCGCCTTGAAAGATTGCAGCCCGGCGATCGTCAGCGGATTGGCGGTTGGGCCAGCGGTGCGACGGGGGTGACGCGCTCCATCGGCGGCGCGAGCGCCGGTCCTGGACCCACGTACCGCCTCTCGTGCGGCACAGGCGGCGCGCGGTTGTAGTTCGGGTCGAGGAGGATCACTCGCGGTGCCGGTTGCGGACGCGGTGCTGGCTGCTGTTGCGCAGTCGCATTTGCTGCCATGCCGGCGCACGCCAGGAATGAAACGATCGTAAGCGATATGCGGAACGGTTGCATGGAACGGGGCCCGAGCCAAAGCTGCGCCTACTATATGGCGCGCCCGCAATGGCTGCAAAAGGCCCGGCACCATCGAAGTTAGTCCCTAGGGGAACCCGCCTGGAGCTGGAGGCCCGCTATCGGCTAGTTGGGGAAGCGCACGGTCAGCCCAGCGGTAATCCAGCTGGCGCTCTCGCCGACTATGTTGTGGCCGTAGACGATATCGAGGTCGATCGACTTTGTCGGGGCGAAGCGGATGCCGGCCTGCACGCGCGGTTCGCTCTGATGGCCGGTCAGGCCGAAAACCTCGGCAATGGCCGTCCACTGCGGCTGGAAATCCCACTCGATACCACCACCCCAGGTGAGGTGGCTGGTGTCGTGCACTGTGTCGAACAGCATGCCGGCGTTCACGTTCAACCGGAAATCGTCGCGCACCTTGATGGTGACGGGCACGTTCACGGACGTTGCGTTCTCGCCCCTGGTGACATCGAAGAGCGTGTTGATGGACAGCGCGACGGCAACGGAACCCAACTGGAGGAGGATGAACTTTCCCTGCAGTCCCGTGAGCGTTGCCCAGTCGCCTTCGAAGCGAACGGCAGAAAATGCAGCGGTGATCTCGACGGGGATGCCGAGGTTCACGACGCAGGCAGGTTGCGAGAATCCAATGAAATCCCCGCTGCTCGAGAACGACGCCCACGACTCGATCTGGCATTCGCCGACCTTGCCGATGGCCGCGTCATCGACGATGTACGGCCCCGCCGCATGCGCCGGGGCCGCGAGGCAAAAGCACGCACACGCACAGGCAATGCCCTTGCGGGCCTGCACACGCATAGCTTTGCCCCCCGGCTCTCGTCCGACAGCGCTGCGTATCCCAAGGCCGGCGCGCGCGCAATCGCCTATCCTGTGACAGACCTGTGAATTCCTGGCCCCCGTGGACCGCGGCCGACAGTGCAAAAAAAGAAGGGCGCCGGCGCCGGCGCCCTTCGCTCCCCCGCCTGAGTGTCTGCTCAGTTCGTCAAGCGCAGCTTCGAGATCTTCAAGGCGATGTCGCGGAACGCCGCCTTCAAGCCTTCGCCGGAGTCGACCAGATAGACGTGGTTGGTGCTTGTCGCGCACTTCGTCATCAGGTCCTTCGCCCGCTGGTCGTTGACGACCTTGAAGCCGACCGTATAGACCGTGAGCTTCGCTTTCATCTTGGTGCAGACATTGAGGGCCTGATCGAAGGCATGGCCATTCGGCGCGTTGCAGTTGATATGGTCGTTGGTGGAGCCGCTGCCCGACGTCGAGTCTTGGCTGATCACACCATTGCAATAGGAGCTGTTGTACTCGCCGTCGGTCATCAGCACCGCAATCTTCTGGGTCTTCGCCGCCCCGTACGCGGCCGGTTGGCTCCCCGCCGGCCAGAGGTCGCCAAACTCAGGCGACAGAACGTACCAGCCCCAAGCCACCCCGATATGGCCTCCCGTTGAGCCGCCGGCCTCGAGGGCACCAATCTTTTCCTTCAGCACGTCCGGGCTTTTCGAGAGTGGGACAATCGTGTTCGTCAGACAGGGGTTGGTTGTCACCGGGTAGTTGTACCCGAGCAGCTTGGTGCTTGGCGGGGCATCGGTGTCAGCGTCGGGCCCGGTCCGCTCACTCACGCAAGTGCTGACCTGATAGCGTTTGTTTTGACCCGACGGATTCTGGAACTTGAAGAACTCGCAGCCCAACTTGGTGCAGTAAGCCTTGCCGCCCGAGGTGTAGGCCGAGTACTTCGAGCCGTTGACGCCGGACAGCGCAAAGGTGTTGGTAGTCGCGCTGGCGACAGTGAACTCCTTGCTATTGAGCTGCGTCATCCCGGCGACATCCGTGATGTACACGACATCGCCGTTGGACAGGCCATGCCCATTGGCAGTGACCACCACGGGATTGGCCTTTGTAGCGCCGGTGATCGCGGCAGGAGGAGTGACCGGACCACGCGCCTTTTCCGCATACTCACCCAAATTGACGGCGTTGGCGTAGGGAACGATGGCGACCTTGGAATAGTATTTGCTCTGGTCGCCCCACACGACGATGTCGACCAGGTCCTTGGCCGCCGCCTTGAGGTCCTTGATCTTCGTGGAGCCGCCCTCGGTCGCGTCGGCCATCGAGCCGGTGACGTCGAGGATCAATGAGATCTCGAGGTTGGTGCCGTCGTCGGCGTTGCCGCCGCCTACGTCGCTGCAGTTGAGGCAGATCTGGGCCGTGGCCTTGGACACCAGCTTCACGCAGCCGAAGTAGTTGCCCGCGCATGCAGGCGGCGCGTCGCTCGGCGAGTCGTGGCTGGCGACGAACTTCAGTATGCCGAGGAACGGCGTGCGGACCCACGAGGTGGCCGTGACCGTGAACTCCGTCTGCTGGGCATTGGGCGAGAATTGGATACTCGTGACCACCACATCGGCGGGCTTGGCCTGGTCGTAGTAGGCCGTAGCGGACTTGGACGCTTTGTTGAGCGTATCGGTCTTTTCGAGCTGGGCCACGCGGCCGGCCGCCAGAGCTGCCGAGTCGAGCGCGCCCTGCGTGTGCATGGAGACGTGGTAGACGCGCCCCATGTCCACCGCCAAGCCGATGGCGCCGCAAAGCGGAAACGCCATGAAGACGAACATCATGGCGACGTTGCCGCCGCGGTCACGGTGCAGACGCTTGGCAAACGCCGCGCCGGCAGCGAGCGCCGCCGTCGCCTTCGCGAGGACTGGGTGGAAGAACGCAAACATACGAGGCTCCCGTGAACGAGGACGCGCGGTTCAGGCAGCCTAGTCTTTGAACAGTTTCCGACTTATGAAGAAATTGCTCGAAAATGTCAGACAACATTTACAAGTATTCTTGGAACTATTGGTCATTTGAGACGAATTGTTCTTTCCATCCTAGTCTTTCAGTAACCACATTGGTTTGGCCTCCCTGCGTTGCTTATGGGGCGGTCCTTGGGGGTCCCCTGGTGCTGCCCGGTGTTTCACGCCGGGTGTCTGGTGTCCAGCACATATAACGACTTCTTTATGTCCTTATTGCCCTGGCCGTGCTGGCCAGCTATAGAGTGCCTCGATGCGGGCCGTGGACCGGCACGGCGCATGGGCAGTGCATCGCTGCCAACAAGAATCTTTTTAGCAAATCAACAGGATAGCTCTCATGGCGCGCGACGACTACATCGTTAAGGACATCGGCCTGGCCGACTGGGGCCGCAAGGAAATCTCGCTCGCCGAGACCGAGATGCCGGGCCTGATGGCGACGCGCGAGGAATACGCGGGCAAGCAGCCGCTCGAAGGGCGCCCGCATCGCCGGCTCCCTGCACATGACCATCCAGACGGCGGTGCTGATCGAGACCCTGAAGGCGCTGGGCGCCGACGTGCGCTGGGTCTCCTGCAACATCTACTCCACCCAGGACCACGCCGCGGCCGCCATCGCCGCCGGCGGCACCCCGGTGTTCGCCATCAAGGGCGAGAGCCTCGAGGACTACTGGGACTACACGCTCAAGCCTGTTCGAGTGGGGCGACGGCGGCATGCCCAACATGATCCTCGACGACGGCGGCGATGCCACGTTGTTCGTGCATCTGGGCGTGCGCGCCGAGGGCGGCGACACGGCCTTCCTGGACAAGGCCGGCTCCGAGGAGGAGGAGGTGCTGTTCGCCCTCCTCAAGAAGACCCTGAAGGAAAAGCCCAAGGGCTGGTTCGGCGAGCTCGGCCGCGCCATCAAGGGCGTGTCGGAGGAGACCACCACCGGCGTGCACCGGCTCTACGAGATGCAGAAGAAGGGCACGCTGCTGTGGCCCGCCATCAACGTCAACGACAGCGTCACCAAGTCGAAGTTCGACAACCTCTACGGCTGCCGCGAGTCGCTCGTCGACGGCATCCGCCGCGGCACCGACGTGATGATGGCCGGCAAGATCGCCTTCGTTGCCGGCTACGGCGATGTCGGCAAGGGCTCGGCCGCCTCGCTGCGCCAGGCCGGCTGCCGCGTGCTGGTGTCGGAGGTCGATCCCATCTGCGCCCTGCAGGCGGCGATGGAGGGCTACGAGGTGGTCGACCATGGAGGATGCCGCGCCGCGCGCCGACATCTTCGTCACCGCCACCGGCAACAAGGACGTCATCACCGTCGACCACATGCGGGCCATGAAGGACCGCGCCATCGTTTGCAACATCGGCCACTTCGACAACGAGATCCAAGTCGCGGGCCTGCGCAACTTCAAGTGGACCAACATCAAGCCGCAGGTGGATGAGATCACCTTCCCCAGCGGCAAGCGCATCGTGCTCCTGTCCGAAGGCCGCCTGGTGAACCTCGGCAACGCCATGGGCCACCCCTCGTTCGTGATGTCGGCCTCCTTCACCAACCAGACCCTGGCGCAGATCGAGCTCTTCACCAACCCCGGCAAGTACGAGAAGAAGGTCTACACGCTGCCCAAGCACCTCGACGAGAAGGTCGCCAGGCTGCATCTGGCCAAGATCGGCGCCAAGCTCTCGACCTTGCGCCCCGACCAGGCCGCCTACATCGGCGTGCCGCAGCAGGGCCCCTACAAGTCGGACCACTACCGCTATTGAGCGCCTGCTCCGGCTTGCACCCACGCATCGAGGGCGGCGCTCCGGCTGTGCCCTCCCTGCTCTGGTCTTGTGCAGCGAAGGCCCACATAATGCTTGCTGATTCGTAAAGCTGGGCAGCACGGTCTTCGCGCCAATCGGGGGTAGTTGGTCACGCCGGTGAGCGTGTCGGCCGACACTGGGTCGTTCGATATTCATGTGGTTGGCAGACGCTAACGGCAAGCTGGGCAGGCCGGGCGGTGAGCTGGCATTGCTGCTGCTCGCTAGCCTGTTTGCCGTGTTTGCACTGATTATTGCCGCCTCTGCCGGCCCGGCGATGGCGTCGGGAGCGTGGCACACTACCTTCATCCTGGTTCTGAGCGTGGCGGCGGGCGGCACCCTGCTGGCGGCTGCGATGGCTGTCGCCGGCATGCTGCGCCGCGACCGCCGCGGACCGTTCGGTCGCGACGAAACGACGGAGCTGCGCAAGAACCTGCTCACGGTGGAAGCCATTATCAAGGCCGAGCCGCAGGTGCTGGTGTTCTGGGAGCAGGGCCGCGGCGTGCGGGTGATGGTGCACACCCTGTCCGGCGTCCCCGGCCTGCCTGCACGCGATCCGGAACTCTTGAAGTTCGGCGCCTGGCTCGATGCCGCGTCCTCGCAGGAATTGAAGCGGGGCCTCGACGCCCTGTTTGCCGACGGCCGGCCGTTCAGCCAGCTCCTCAAGACGAGTGCGGGGGGCTATGTGGAAGCGGACGGCCGCGCCGCCGGCGGCCGCGCGATTCTGCGTCTGCGCGAGGTGACCGGGCGCAAGCGGGATTTGTCGCGCATCCTGGACCAACATCGCCTGCTCGTGCGCAACACCCAGTCCGGCCGGGCGCTGCTCAATGCCCTGCCGATGCCGGTGTGGTTCCGCCGCGACGACGGGCGCATCGAGTGGGTCAACGAGGCCTATGTGAAGGCGGTCGAGGCCAGCGGCGAGACCGAGGTGCGCCAGCGCCAGATCGAGCTGCTGGAGATGCGCCAACGCGAGGCCATCACCGCGGCGTTGCACAAGGGTCAGCCCTTTCGCGAGCGCCTGCACATCATCAGCGGCGGTGCGCGCAAGGCGCACGACATCGTCGTGCTGCCGCTCGATGGGACGGTCGCGGGGGCGGCCATCGACGTTGCCGCGCTCGAGACGGCGCAGGGCGAGCTCAACCGCCACGTCGCCGCCTACGAGCGCACCTTGGACCGGGTCGCCACGGCGGTCGCCATCTTCGGGCCGGACCAGCGCCTAGCATTCTTCAACGAGGCCTACCGCAAGCTGTGGCTGCTCGACGCCGACTGGCTCGCGACCAAGCCCACCGACGCGCAGCTGCTCGACCGGCTGCGCGAGCTCTCGCGCCTGCCCGAGGTGGTGAACTACCGCGACTGGAAGGCGAAGATCCTTGCCGGCTACAAGACCGGCACCGAGTACGAGGACTGGTGGCATCTGCTCGACGGGCGCACCATCCATGTCGCCTCCTCGCAGCGTCCCGACGGCGGCCTCACCTACCTCTACGACGACCTGACCGAGCGCTTCGCGCTGGAGAGCCGCTACAACGCCCTCATCAACGTGCAGCGCGAGACCCTCGACGGCCTCAAGGAAGGCGTGGCGGTGTTTGCTACCGACGGCCGGCTCAAGCTGCACAACTCGGCGCTGACGCAAATCTGGCGGCTGCCTCCCAGCACGCTGCGCGAAGGGCCGCACATCGACGAGATCATCGCCCAGTGCGTCAAGCTATGCGACGATCTGCCGACCTGGGCGCGCATGAGCCGCGCCGTCACCGGCATCTCCGATCGCCGCCAGCCGATCGAGGGACAGATGACCCGGCTCGATCAAAGCGTGATCGACTTTGCCGTCTCCCCGCTTCCGGACGGCGGCACGCTCATTACCTTCGCCGATGTCACCGATTCCAAGCGCTACGAGCGGGCTCTGATCGAGCGCAACGAGGCGCTGGTGGCGGGAGATCGGCTCAAGAGCCAGTTCATCAGCCATGTCTCCTATGAGCTGAGAACCCCGCTCACCAACATCATCGGCTTCAGCGAGCTGATGATCAGCCCGCGCGCCGGCGATCTCAACGACAAGCAGCGCGAGTACCTCAACGACATCTCCGCTTCCTCGCGCACGCTGCTGGCCATCATCAACGACATCCTCGATCTCACCACCATCGATGCGGGCGCTCTCGAGCTGAAGCTGGCGCCGGTCCAGGTGGCGAGCGTGGTCGACGGGGCGGTGCTGGGCGTGCGCGACCGCGCCGCCCGCGCGCGCCTAAATGTGGACATTCGCATCGCTGACGATGCGCACGAGTTCATCGCCGACGAATCCCGGGTGCGTCAGGTGCTTTACAATCTGCTGTCGAACGCGATCGGGTTCTCGACGCCCGGCGACGCCGTACATGTCAGCGTCTGGCGGGAGGCTGGCATGATGGCCTTTGCCGTGGAGGATCGGGGTGTCGGCATCCCCAAGGACGAGCAGCAGCGCGTGTTCGAGCGGTTCGAGAGTCGCAGCCAGGGCTCAAAGCATCGCGGTGCGGGTTTGGGCCTGTCGATCGTGAAGAGCCTGGTCGAGCTGCACGGGGGCACCATGTCGCTCGAGTCCGAGCCCGGCCGCGGCACGCGCGTGACCGTGCGCTTCCCGGAGAACGGCGTGCGCGAGGCCGACAGTGGGCAAGCGCAAGCGGCTAGTGCATGATCTCAGAGTGGACGCGTGAGCTCGACGAGGCGGGCGTAGTCAGGCTGGCCGAGCTGTTGGCGCTGAAGCTTTACCCCGGCGATGTCGTGGCGCTGAGCGGCGAGCTGGGCGCGGGCAAGACCACGTTCGCGCGAGCCCTGATCGGAGCGGTGCTGCAGCAGGCAAACGCCGAGATACCGAGCCCCACGTTCTCGTTGCGCCAGTCGTACGCAGGCGCGCGGCTGAGAATTGATCACTTCGATTTCTATCGCCTGTCGGGCGCCGACGAGGCGCGGGAGCTGGGCTTCGAGGATGCGGTCGAAGACGGTGTGGCCATCGTCGAATGGCCCGAGCGCGTCGCTGCGCTGCTGCCCGCGAGCCGCTTCGAGATTTTGCTTTCCGAAACCAAGGACCCGGCCGTGCGCCGCGTCACCATGCGGGGCCTGGACGCGGCTTGCGCGCGCGCGACCCGCATTGCCCAGGTGATGGAGTTTCTCGACGCCCAGCCCGCTTGGGCCGGGGCCACGATCGCCTACCTGCAGGGCGACGCCTCGACCCGCAGCTACGCCAGGCTCTCGCGCAATGGCCGCACCGCCCTGCTGATGGATGCGCCGCGCCAGCCCGACGGCCCACCCGTCCGCGATGGCAAGCCATACAGCCAGATCGCACACCTGGCCGAGGACATGGCGCGCGCGTTCGTGGCCGTCGCCCAGCCCCTGCGTGCAGCCGGCCTGAGCGCACCCGAGGTGCTGGCCCATGATCTGCCGCATGGCCTGCTGCTGGTCGAGGACCTCGGCGATCGCCTGTTTGGCCCCGAGATTGCGGCAGGAACGCCGCAAGCGCAGATGTGGCGCACCGCCGTCGATGCCCTCGTCCACCTGCGCCGCGTGCCGGTGCCGGCAGTGCTGCCCCTGCCGGGCGGTGCCAGCTATCGCCTGCCGCGGCGCGATCGGGCGGCCTTCGAGATCGAGATCGATCTGTTGCTCGACTGGCTCTGGCCCGAGCTGAAAGGCGCCCCCGCCCCGGAAGACGTGCGTGCCGAGTTCGCAGCCCTATGGACGCCCGTGATCGACAGGCTGCTGGCACTGCCTGCCGGCTGGTTCCTGCGCGACTTCCACTCGCCCAATCTCATCTGGCTGCCCGAGCGCGATGGGGTTCGCAGGGTCGGCATCCTCGACTTCCAGGATGCCCTCAACGAGCACTTTGCCTTCGACCTCGTTTCGCTGTTGCAGGATGCCCGGGTCGACGTAGCCGAGGAGCTGGAACGCGAGCTGTTCGACTACTACTGCGCCAAGATTGCAGCGCAGGAGCCCGCCTTCGATCGGGCAGCGTTCGCATCCGCCTATGCCGACTTCGGTGCCCAGCGCAATACGCGCCTGCTCGGGCTGTGGGTGCGCCTGCTGCGGCGGGACAAAAAACCGCAATACCTGCAACACATGCCGCGCACCTGGCGCTACCTGGAGCGAAACCTGCGGCATGCTGCACTTGCATCGCTCGCAGCGTGGTATGAAACGCACTTCCCGGCTACGCTCAGAAGCCGGCTGCCGCAGGTCTAGTGTGATGATCGAGAAGTCCGCTACAGCGCGCTAGGCTAGGTTCGTGAGCGGACTTCTCGATCTGAATCACACTAGAATAGTGATGTTGCTAGTGTCCTTCAGATCGCGAAATTCGTACCGAGCCCACCGCACAACCAGACGAATTTCGCGATCAGGACACTAGCCGCGCCAGGGGGGCGAAGCGAGCCGCAATGCCAGCCAGGATCACAACGGCAATGGTGCTGAGCGCCGGCCTTGGCACGCGTATGGCGCCCGCCAACAACACGCTGCCCAAGCCGCTCGTTCAACTGCACGGCAAGGCCCTGATCGATCACGTCCTCGACCGTCATGGCGAAGCCGGCATCGAGCGTGCAATCGTCAACGTGCACCACAAAGCCGATCTGATCGAGGCGCACCTCGAGGGCAGGCGCCGTCCCGCGATCGAGATTTCCGACGAGCGGAGCAAATTGCTGGATACAGGGGGCGGCGTGAAAAAGGCCCTCCCACGGCTCGGATCAGGCCCGTTCTTGATTCACAACGCCGACTCGGTGTGGATCGAGGGCGTGGGCACGAATCTGGTCCGCCTGATGCAGACCTGGGACGATGTTCGCATGGACTGCCTGCTGATGCTGGCGTTGGCCTCGCACAGTCTCGGCTATCAAGGCCGAGGCGACTTCGCCTTCGAGCCGGATGGCCGCATTCGCCGGCGCCGCGTCGAGCAGGAGATCGTACCGTTCGCGTTCACTGGCGTTTCGATTGCGCATCCGCGCCTGTTCGCCGGCAGTCCCGAGGGCACCTTTTCGCTCAACGCCGTGTGGAACACGGCAATCGCCAAAGGGCGGGCATACGGCATGCGCATGGAAGGCATTTGGATGCACGTCGGCAGCCCCGACGCGCTGGCGCAGGCCGGGCAACAACTCGCACGTGAGATTCTTAGGTAGAAAGCGGGCCGAGCCCGCACTGAGCGGACGCCCTCGCGTGTACGCGGTGGCCGCCGGACGGCCGTTCTTGCACGCGCTTGCGGAAGCATTGGCGGGTGGAAGCCTGCCGGTGCCTGGCGGACCGCGGCCCGATCCTTTGCAGCTGGCCGACACGACCTTGTATCTGCCGACGCGACGGGCGACGCGCGCGCTGCAGGAGGCGTTCCTCGAGGTCTCGGGCGGCCGCGCGCTGCTGCTGCCGCGGATCAAGGCGATCGCGGAAGGCAGCGACGAGCTGGAGCTGATCGCCAGCGTGGCGGATTTTGCCGACGGCGCCGATCAGCCCTCGCGCACCATGAGCGAGCTGGAGCGGCAGCTCACGCTGACCTCGCTGGTCTTGCGGTGGGCGCAATCGGCCGCCCGGCCCCCCCGCACAGGCGACGATATTCTCCCCTTTGCCGCCGCAGGCGCCAGGACTCCGGCGCAGGCGGTCAAGCTCGCCCAGGAGCTGGCGCGCCTGATCGACGAGCTGGAGATCGAGGGCATCGATGCGCAACGGCTCACCGAGTTGGTGCCGGAGGAGTTCTCCGAGCACTGGTCGGGCACGCTCGCCTTCCTGCAGATCGTGACGCAGTTCTGGCCGGCGCACCTCGCCGAGCACGGCCTCGTGTCGGCCATAGCGCGGCGCAAGCGCCTGATGCAGGCCGCGGCGGAGCGGCTGCGGGCGGTGCCGCCCGAGGCACCTGTCATCGTCGCCGGCCTCACCCGCGCCGATCCGGCCGGGCTCGACCTGATCCAGGCTGTCATGGGCCTGCCGAACGGCGCTCTCGTGCTGCCGCCGCTCGATCGCACCCTCGACGAGGAAAGCTGGGCGTCGATCGGCGACCATCCGGAGCATCCGCAGTTCGGCCTGAAGAAGTTGATCGATGCGCTCGGGTTTTCGCGCGCCGACATTCAGCCGTTGGCAGGCGCGGAGCGCACGTCCGCCCATCGCGCGCGCTGGTCGCTCGTATGCGAGGCCATGCGCCCCGCCGCCACCACAGAGCAATGGCATCGCTTCGCCGGCGACGCCGACAAGAAGCAGATGGCGGCGGCGTTGACAGGCATGTTGCTCGTCGAAGCGGCTACTGCCGAGGAGGAGGCGGAGGCCGTGGCGCTCATGCTGCGCGAGGCGGTGGAGACCCCCGGTCGCACCGCCAGCCTGATCACCCCCGATCGCAGCCTCGCGCGGCGCGTAGCCGCGCGGCTCGAGACGTGGGACATCCACGCCGAGGACACGGCCGGCCAGCCGTTCGGCACCACGCTTGCCGGTATGCTCCTCGATCTGACGGCCACGGCGGTCGAGAAGGAGTTCGAACCCGTCACGCTGATGGCGCTCCTCAAGCACCCGCTCTGCCGCGCCGGCATGCCGGCCAGCGATTTGCGCCGGGGGATCAGCGCCGTCGAGCTCGCGGCGTTCCGCTCGCTCTATTTCGGTAAGGGGCTGGACGGTGTCGAGGCGGCCTTGGAGGGTGCGCAGGCGCGCTCGCGAAGCCACCCAGCGGCCCGCCGGCTGGGAGCGGCGGACTGGCAGGCCGCGCGCGAGCTTGTGCGGCGACTGAAAGCAATGTTCCAGCCGATTGTGGAAACCTTCGCGTCTGCCCGCCACGTTCCGGTGCAGGACCTTGCCCGCTTGCACTTCGCCACCGCCGAAGCGCTGGCGAGGACCAGCGACACGGACGACGGCAGCGCGCTCCGCCGCGGGGAGGCCGGGGAATGGGCCGCACAGTTCTTCGCCAGCCTCATCGACAAGGGCATGCCGGCGCCCCACATTGCGGCTTTCGACTATCCCGCCTTCTATCGCACCATGGTCGCCCGCAAGCGCATCCGTTCCCCGCGGGCCGGCCACCCCCGCATCGCAATCCGCGATCCTCGCGACGCACGCCTGCAGCTCACAGATGTAGTGATACTGGGCGCGCTCAACGAAGGTATCTGGCCGCAAGCGGCAGATCCGGGCCCCTGGCTCAATCGGGCGATGCGCCAGGCCCTCGGCATGCCAATGCCCGAAGAAGTCTTAGGCGCAGCGGCATACGATTTCAGCTGGCAAGCCGGGGCGGAGCGCGTGGTGCTGACGCGTGCAGCCAAGGTCGATGGCGCACCTACCGTGGCGTCACGCTGGGTGTTGCGGCTGCAGGCGCTGGTCACGGGTATGGGACTGTCGCTTCAGGCCGAGCAGCCGTGGCTGGCGTGGGCCAAAGCGCGCAATCTGACCGCGGGCCCGGCGCGGCCGGTGCGTGCACCAGAGCCGCGGCCGCCGGTTGCCATGCGACCGCGTGAGATCAGCGTCACGGGCGTCGAGACGTGGATCTCCAACCCCTATGCGGTGTTCGCGCGACGCATTTTGCGCCTGGAGCCGTTGCCGCTGCTTGGTGCGCGCCCGGCAGCCGCTCTGCGCGGCCAAATCGTGCACGACGCGCTGCGCCGGTTCGGCGAGCGCTTTCCGGCGCAGCTGCCGGGCGATATCGCCGGGGAGCTGATGGCGATCGCCCGGGAAGTACTGGCCGACTATACCGGCAATCCCCGCGTGGCGGCGTTCTGGGCGCCGCGGCTCGAGCGCTTTGCCACCTGGTTCGCGGCCACCGAGCCGGCCCGCCGCACCGGCATTTCCCGCACGTTGTCCGAGGTCGACGGCAAGCTGGTGCTCGCGGGGCCGGCCGGGCCCTTCACGCTGACCGCCCGCGCCGACCGCATCGATGCCGGCCGAAGCGGGCTCGCCATCACCGACTACAAGACCAAGCAGAACTTGCAACAGCTGGCGTCCCGCGCCGCCGCCGGCGAAGCGCCGCAGCTGCCGCTGGAAGCCGCCATCGCTGCCGCCAACGGCTTTGCCGGCGTGCCGCCGGGCCCGGTTGGGCTGCTGCGCTACATTTCCACCTCGGGCGGGGAGCCGCCGGGCCAGGAGATCGCGCTCAAGGTCGACGATGTCGCGGCCCTGGCGCGCTCGGCCCGCGAAGGCCTCACCCGCCTCATTGCGCAGTTCGACCAGCCGGGCACGCCCTATCGCGCCGTGCGCCGTGCCCGCTTCACCTACGACTACGATGACTACGCCCATCTTGCTCGTGTCGGCGAATGGCAGGTCGACAGCGGCGACGAGGACGCGCCATGAGGCTGTTCGGCTCCGGCGACACCGCCGCCCTGACGGCCGCGCGCGAGAAGACGCGGCGCGCGCAGGCATCCGCCGCCGACCCTGCGAACTCCGCCTGGGTCGGGGCCAACGCCGGCACCGGCAAGACGCACGTGCTGACCATGCGCATCTTGCGCTTGCTGCTCGATGGCGTGGATCCTGAGCGTATCCTGGCGCTGACCTACACCAAGGCCGCCGCGGCCGAGATGTCGGCCCGTGTATTCGCCCGCCTCGCCGAATGGGTGACGGCGCCCGACGCAAGCCTGAAGCCGAAGCTCACCGACCTGCTCGACCGCGCGCCGTCGGGCGATGAGATGCTGCGCGCGCGCCGGCTGTTTGCCAGGGCCATCGAGACGCCGGGCGGGCTCAAGGTGCAAACCATTCACGCCTTCTGCGAGCGCCTTCTGCAGCGCTTTCCGTTGGAGGCGGGCGTGCCGCCGGGGTTCGCCATCCTCGACGATCTGGGTCGCGCTGCTCTGCTGCGGGAGGCTGTCGACGCCACGCTGAGCGAAGCCACCGGGGCGAGGTCCGATGTGCCGTTGCGCCGAGCGTTGGCGTCGGTGGTGGGCTTCGCCGCCGAGCACAATTTCGATGACGTGCTTGCCGAAGCGCTGCGCCAGCACGAATGGATCAGCGCCGCCGTGCGGCTCGACGACGATGACGGGGACAGGCTTCGCGAAGCAGACAAGCTCTACCGGCTGGCCCTCGGGCTCGGCTCCGGCGAGAGCCTCGATGCCACCACTGCCGCCCTTGCGGATGTCCTCCCCAAAGCGGAGCTGGCCCGCCTGCGCGACCTGCTTGCCTCCGGCTCCAACAGCGACATCGAGGGGTCGGAGAAGCTGGCCGCAGCGCTGGCGGCCGCCGGTCCGGCTGTGCGCATCGAGGCATTGGGCGAGTTCTTCCTGACCGGCAAGGGTGAGCCGCGCAAGTCGCTCATGACCAAGAGGCTCACGGCCGACCACCCCGACGCCGCAGCGCAGCTCTCGCGAGCCCAGCAGCGCTTCGCCGAGCTCAACGACCAGCGCTGCAAGCTGCAAATCCTCGATGCAACCTTGGCCCTGGTGCAGCTCGCCAATGCCGTGATGCAGCGCTATGGCGCAGCCAAGGCCAGGCAGGCGGCACTCGACTTCGACGACCTCGTCGGCCGGGCGGCGAGCCTGTTGCGCTCGTCTGGTGCCGTCGAGTGGGTGCTCTACAAGCTCGATGGCGGGCTCGATCACATCCTGGTCGACGAGGCGCAGGACACGAGCCCGGCGCAGTGGCAGGTGATCCGCGCGCTGGCCGAAGAGTTCTTCTCGGGCGACGGCGCCAGCGACCGACCACGCACGCTGTTCGCCGTCGGCGACGAGAAGCAGTCCATCTACAGCTTCCAGGGCGCCGCGCCCGCCATGTTCGCAGCGGCAGGGGAAGAGCTCGCCCACCGCGCCGGCCAGGCGAGCATGCGCTGGCAGCGCATTCCGCTCACGCTCTCGTTCCGCTCGGTGGCGCCGCTGCTGGCGGCCGTCGACCGCATCTTCGCCGATCCCGGCCGCACGCCCGGGCTGACGGCGGCGCGCGAGGCCGTAAGCCACGCCGCCCACCGCACAGGGCACGCCGGCCTCGTCGAGATTTGGCCGCTCGAACCCTTCCAGGCGGCCAAGCCCTCGGAGCCCTGGTCGCCGCTAGCCGAGGTCGGCGCATCGCCGTCCCTCGTACGCCTGGCCGCGCGCATCGCCGGAACCATCGACGGCTGGATCAAGAACTACGAGATGCTGCCATCGCTGGGGCGGCCGATCCGCGCCGGCGACATCCTGATCCTGGTGCGCAAGCGTGCGCCGTTCGCGCCGGTGATGGTCTCCGCCTTGAAGACGCGCGGCATCGAGGTAGCCGGCGCCGACCGCCTGCTCCTGACCGAGCAGCTTGCCGTTCAGGACCTCGTCGCGCTGGGGCATTTCCTGTGTCTCCCCGAGGACGATCTTTCGCTCGCCTCCGTGCTCAAGTCGCCGCTGTTTGGCTTCGACGACGACGACCTCATGAAGCTCGCCCATGGCCGCAAGGGGTCCCTGTGGAGCGAGCTGCGCGCACGGGCGTCCGAGGACACGCGCTTCAAGGATGCCGCTGTGAATTTGCAGCGCTGGCAGGTGCAGTCGGAGCGCACAGCACCCTTCGAGTTCTACTCTCGACTGCTCGACGGCGAAGGCGGCCGGGCGCGCATTCTGGCGCGCCTCGGTAGCGAGGCGGCCGATGCCATCGACGAGTTTCTCAACCTGGCGATCGCCCACGACGACGGTGGTGCGCCGCCCTCGCTGGAAGGATTCCTCGCCTGGCTGCGGGAGGGGCAGCGCGAGGTGAAGCGCGACATGGAGCAGGGCCGCAACGAGGTGCGCGTCATGACCGTGCACGGCGCCAAGGGCCTGGAGGCGCCCATCGTATTCCTGCCCGATACCTGCACGACCCGGTCGGCGCGGCCGGCAAACGGCCTGTTGGTGCTAGACGATGCTGCGCGGCCGAGCACCGTGCCGCCGCCCTTCCTGTGGCCGGTCAAAGGCACAAGCAAGGTCGACGCCGTGCAGCGGGCGAAGGCGCGCATTGCCGACGGCGAGACCGAGGAGCGCAACCGCCTCCTCTACGTGGCGATGACGCGGGCGCGCGACCGGCTCTACGTCGCCGGATTCGAGGGCAAGCGGGCGCCGCCGCAGGACTGCTGGTACAACCTCATCAAGGCGGGGCTGGGCGACGCCCTGAAGGAAGTGAGGGAGCCCGACGGCCGCGTTGTTCTTCGCCTCGCCAGCGAGCAGACGGCCAAGCCGGAGCTTGCGCGATCGAGCGCAGGCGCGCTGGTCGGCAAGGGACCATTGCCTGGGTGGGCGACCAGGAAGGCGCCGCGCGAGCCGGTGCTCGCCATGCCGCTCGTGCCATCGCGTCTCGCCCCGCTCGAGATGGAGGCCGACAATGTGCCCGCCACGCCACCCCGGCGCCTGCCGGCCGAGCCGCCGATCCTCGCGCCCGCGGTCGTGACGGAAGACTGGCGCTTCTTGCGCGGCACGCTCACCCACGCCCTGCTCGAGCACCTGCCGGGCCTGCCGCAGGACAGCTGGCGAGCAGCTGCGGAGGCCTTTCTCGCGAGCCGCGCCACCCAGCTCCCGGCCGAGACGCGCAAGGACATCGCGGCCGAGACGCTGGCCGTTCTGGGGGACGCCGCGCTGTCATCGCTGTTCGGGCCTCGGAGCCGCGCCGAGGTGGCAATCGCGGCCGAGGTGCCGCATCCGGTGCGGCCGGGCACGGTGTTACGCCTCACCGGCAAGATCGACCGCCTTGTGCAGGATGGCCAATCGGTAATGATCGTCGACTACAAGACCAACCGCCCGCCGCCCGCCAGCGCGGATGGAGTTGCCGAGGCCTACCTGTTGCAGCTTGCGGCTTACCGCCTTGGCGTGGCGCAAGTTTTCCCCGGGCTTCGCGTGCGGGCCGCGATCCTGTGGACACACGGTCCGCGCATCATGGAGATCGCGGCGCAAGTGCTGGATGAATATGAACAAAAGCTCTGGCAACTCGACCTGGTCAACCTTGACGCTTGACAGCAACCTTCCTATTTGTCGGTGCCCGATATGAAGCCGGGCAGAGCAGGAGGCCGTTCATGGGCGGAGTCGCAACCAAGGCTGTTTCGGATGCCACCTTCGAGAAGGAGGTGCTGCAGTCGTCCGAACCGGTGTTCGTCGATTTCTTCGCCGAGTGGTGCGGTCCCTGCAAGGCCATGGCGCCGGCGCTCGAGCAGGTGGCGGCGGAGATGCAGGGCAAGGTGAAGGTGGTGAAGCTCGACGTCGATCAGAACCCCACCGTCACTCAGCAGTATCGCATACAGGCGATGCCGACCCTGATGATCTTCAAGAACGGGCAAGTTGCCGCTCAGCGCGTCGGCGCGCTGGTGCAGAAGAAGCAGATCGAGGACTGGATCAAGGGCGCGATCTGAGCTGCAGCGCGAGAGATCTTCGTAGGTTGGGTCGAGCGGCAGCGATGACCCAACACTTCCACCGCTAACGGAATTTGTTGGGTCTGCGCTGCGCTTGACTCAACCTACTTTCTGAGCGCGAGGTCCAAAGGCTTCGCGCTCAGTTCGTTTGTGGCTGCACACCTTCTTGCAGCGCCAGCACCTGGCCTGCCAAGTAGAGCGAGCCGCAGATCAGGATGCGCAGCGGCTGCTGCTCCCGCTCCTGCAAGCGACGGATTGCAGTTTCCACGTCTGAGGCAGCCTCGGCGTTGAAGCCCGCCCAGGCCGCAAGGGCCGCGAGCTTCTCGGGCTCATGCGCAGATTCGGGGCCGCCCGGAACCGGCACGGTCACGATGCGGCGGACCAGCCCCCTGAACTGCTCGACGAAACCGCCCGCATCCTTCTGGCCCATCATGCCGAGGATCAGCCCAACCGGCTTGGGCGCCCGTTCCTCCAACTCTGCCAGCGTCTGCGCAATCGCTCGCCCGCCTGCCACGTTGTGACCGCCATCGAGCCACAGCTCCGAGCCAGGTACCAGCAGACGAGAGAGAGGCCCGTTGCTCAACTGCTGCATGCGCGCCGGCCAGCGCGCCGCCAGCAGGCCGCGCTCGATGGCTTCGCTGCCGATCGCCGGGGTTTTGAGCTGCAGCGCTGCCTCGACAGCGGTGCCGGCGTTGCCGATCTGGTGCTGGCCCATCAACGCCGGAAGCGGCAGGTCGAGCAACCGCTCCGCGCTTTGAAAGACCATGCGCCCGCGCTGCTCGAAAGCCTCGAAGTCCTGGCCCCAGACCGAGAGCGGCGTTCCCAGCCTCTGCGCGACGCCGGTGATTACGTCGAGCGCCTCCGGCGGCTGGGCGGAGACGACGGCCGGCACCCTGGCTTTCAGGATACCCGCTTTCTCGGCTGCGATCTGTTCCAAGGTCGAGCCCAGCTTATCGGTGTGGTCGATCGATACAGGCATGATCACGCTGAGCGCGGGGCGCGCGACCACGTTGGTCGCATCGAGCCGTCCGCCGAGCCCCACCTCCAGGATCAATGCGTCGGCCGGATGCTCGGCAAAGGCCAGAAATGCCGCGGCCGTCGTGATCTCGAAGAAGGTGATCGGTTCACCCGCGTTGATGCGCTCGACGTGCAGCAAGCGTTCGACCAGCTCACCTTCCGCAATGGGCCGCGCACGACCGTCGGCGCCGGCGAGCTCGATGCGCTCGTGGAAGCGCACCAGGTGCGGCGAGGTGTAGGTGTGCGCGCGCTTGCCGGCGGCCTCCAGCATCGCCTTCAGAAAGGCCGTGAAAGAGCCCTTGCCGTTGGTGCCGGCGACGTGGATGACAGGCGGCAGCCTGTCCTGCGGCCTGCCCAGCTTGGCGAGCAGCGTCTCGATGCGTCCAAGCGACAAGTCGATGAGC
This sequence comes from uncultured Alphaproteobacteria bacterium, assembly GCA_963832445.1. Taxonomy (GTDB): domain Bacteria; phylum Pseudomonadota; class Alphaproteobacteria; order Rhizobiales; family Hyphomicrobiaceae; genus AWTP1-13. The sequence continues at coordinate 131,608 of CAWHUM010000014.1, read as the reverse complement.
CGCGGATGCAGCCTCTTGAACTCGGCCAGGATATCTTCGCTGGTGCGCATCGCTTTTCGTAACACACAAACATTGACCCGGCGCGACCCGCAGGCTTCACAAGCGGATCGGGGCCCGGAGACTGGGCTTTTTTGCTGTGGAGGAGCCGGCTGTTAGCTGCGCGCCCCGTCGCGGGGGGGCGATGAGGTCTTGGGGTCGCCCTCCCGCTTACCGCCCTGGCGCGTTTCGAACCGCTCCGCCTCGTCGACAGCTTCCGGCTCGATGATGTCAGGGGCCCTGGCAAGCGTCTCCATGGTACGGCCATCGACAGCGCTGCCGTTGAGATAGCCCCGTTCGCTTGTCACTGCCGGCCTTGCCGTCGTGGCCACCATGGCGCTAGGCATCAACAGCCGGCACAGCCTTCCAAGGGTCTCGCGCATCTTATGGCGATGTACCACCATGTCGATCATGCCGTGCGAGAGGAGATACTCGGCCTTCTGGAAGCCCTCGGGCAGCTGCTCGCGGATCGTTTGCTGGATCACGCGCGGGCCCGCAAAACAAATGAGCGCACCGGGCTCGGCAATGTGCACGTCGCCGAGCATGGCGTACGAGGCCGTGACGCCACCGGTCGTCGGGTCTGTCAACACCACCACATAGGGCAGCCGCGCCTCGCGCAGCCGCTGTACGGCAATGGTGGTGCGCGGCATCTGCATGAGCGAGAGAATGCCTTCCTGCATGCGCGCCCCGCCCGAGGCCGCAAACAGAATGAACGGCACGCCCTTGTCCACGGCCCGCAGCATGCCCGTGATCACCGCTTCGCCGGCCGCCATTCCTAGCGAACCGGCCATGAAACGGAAGTCCTGCACCGTCACCACGACTTCCTGTCCCTCGAGGGGACCCTCGGCAACCACCACCGCATCGTCGAGATCGGTCTCGGCCTTCGCCGTCTTGAGGCGCTCGGCATACTTGCGGCCGTCGCGGAACTTGAGGGGGTCGTGCGCCACCTCCTGCACCGCGACCTTACTGTACTCGCCGTTGTCGAAGAGGGATTGGAGCCGCTGCTGCGCGGTCATCCGCATATGGTAGTTGGAGCCCGGGATGACGAACTGATTGGCCTCGAGGTCCTTGTAGTAAACCATCTGCCCGAACTCGGGGCATTTGACCCACATATTCTCGGCAACCTCGCGCTTGCCCGACGGCAGCAGGCCGCGGATTTTCGGACGGACGAAGTTGTTGATCCAGTTCACGTCGAACGCTCCATAGCACCGCTCCTGGACCCTCGCGCAGGAGCGTACCTCGCCTTTGTTAACGGCCCCCGCCGGCCCTGACGGGCGTTATCTGGGCAAGCTTTAGGGGTGACGCAAAGCCTGCGCTAGGCCTTTCGCCAGATCTAGGACCGCTGAGGCCGTTTTTCCAGTTGATTCCCCCTTTGGTCCTAGGCTGTTACGGATCGCCTCGACCAGGGCGGAGCCCACCGCGACGCCGTCCGCCCCCGCGGCGATGGCGCGCGCCTGCTCCGGCGTCTTGATACCGAAGCCCACCGCAACTGGAAGCGGGGTCGACTTCTTGATGCGTGCGACATCTGCGTGAACAGCGCCGACGTCGGGCGCGGCGGCCCCCGTAATGCCAGTGATCGACACGTAGTAGAGAAAGCCCGAGGTGTTGGCGAGCACGGCGGGAAGCCGCTTGGCGTCGGTGGTGGGTGTGGCCAAGCGAATGAAGCTCAAGCCACGCTCGGCGGCCGGAAGGCATAACTCCTCGTCCGCCTCAGGCGGCAGGTCGACCACGATCAGGCCATCGACGCCGGCAGCGACCGCCTCGTCGAGGAAGCGCTCGCGCGGATAGACGTAGATGGGGTTGTAGTAGCCCATCAGCACGATGGGCGTATCCTGATCCTCGATGCGGAAGGCGTGAACGAGATCCAGCGTGCGCTGCATGGTGTGGCCCGCCTTGAGCGCGCGCAGCGAGGAGGCCTGGACGGCAGGGCCGTCCGCCATAGGATCGGAGAACGGCATGCCGAGCTCGATGACGTCGGCGCCCGCCTCGGGCAGGCCGAACAGGATGGCCTTGGCGGTGGCGTAGTCCGGATCGCCGGCGGTGATGAATGTCACCAGCGCCTTGCGGCCCTCGGCTTTGAGCTGGGCGAAGCGCCGGTCGATGCGTGTTGGTTTGGTCATGAACTGGGGGAGTGGGGAGTAGGGAGTAGGGAGTAGGGGCAGTTTCCCCATTCCCCATTCCCTACTCCCTATTCCCTGCCCTCCTACATCTTCATCCCAAGATGCTCGGCAACCGCGAATATGTCCTTGTCGCCCCGGCCGCACATGTTCATCACCAGCAGGTTGTCCTTCGGCAATGTCGGCGCCAGCTTGGTGACATAGGCCAGCGCGTGCGCCGGCTCCAGCGCCGGGATGATGCCCTCGAGCCTGGTGCACAGCTGGAACGCCTCGAGCGCTTCCCTGTCGGTGATGGCGACATAGGTGACGCGGCCCGAGTCCTTCAGCCAGGAGTGCTCCGGCCCCACACCCGGATAGTCGAGCCCCGCCGAGATCGAATGCCCCTCCAGGATCTGTCCGTCGGCGTTCTGCAGCAGGTATGTGCGGTTGCCGTGCAGCACGCCCGGCTTGCCGCCGGTCATGGAGGCGCAGTGGCCGTTCTCTACTTCGAGGCCCTTGCCGCCCGCCTCCACGCCGTAGATTTTGACGCTTTCATCGTCCAGGAACGGGTGGAACAGGCCGATGGCGTTGGAGCCGCCGCCGACGCAGGCCACCAGCGTGTCGGGCAGGCGGCCCTCCATTTCCTGCATCTGCTCGCGCACCTCGTTGCCGATCACCGACTGGAAATTGCGCACCATCTCAGGGTATGGGTGTGGGCCCGCCGCCGTGCCGATCAGATAGTAGGTGTCGCGCACGTTGGTGACCCAGTCGCGCAGCGCCTCGTTCATGGCGTCCTTCAGCGTCTGCGCGCCGGACGTGACGGCATTGACCTTGGCGCCCAGCAGCTTCATGCGGAACACGTTGGGGCTCTGCCGCGCCACGTCGACGGCGCCCATGAAGATCTCGCACGGCAGGCCGAAGCGGGCGCACACGGTAGCCACCGCCACGCCGTGCTGGCCGGCTCCCGTCTCGGCGATGATGCGTGTCTTGCCCATGCGCCGGGCGAGCAGGATCTGGCCCAGGCAGTTGTTGATCTTGTGGCTGCCGGTGTGGTTGAGCTCGTCGCGCTTGAAGTAGATCTTGGCGCCACCGAGGTGCTGCGTGAGCCGCTCGGCGAAGTAGAGCGGGCTCGGCCGGCCGGCATAGTGCGTGTTGAGCGTCTTGATCTCGTTCTGAAAAGCGGGATCGCGCCTTGCCTCCGCGTACGCCTTCTCCAGGTCGAGGATCAACGGCATCAGGGTCTCGGCGACGAAGCGCCCGCCGAACAGCCCGAAGAAGCCCTGCTCGTCGGGGCCGCCGCGATAGGTGTTGAGCTTGGGCTCTTTGGATTTCTTCTTCTTCGTTGCCATGCTGCCGCAACCTTGCAATGGACGTCATCCCCGCGCAGGCGGGGACCCATGCAACTCTCAGATTGCAGGACGACCGCAGTGGCGTGGATGCCCGTCTACACGGGCATGACGTTATACCCCCTTTGCCGCACGAAGGAAGGTGGCACATCAAATCGCGTCAAGAATCAATCCACTAAGAGCGCACGCGCGCGCCCGAGCCTCACCTATTCGGCGACCGCGATCGCAGTAGGCCCGATTGAGGAACCTTCGCCAACCTGAATGCCGACCGCAAGGCCTCCAAATTGGCATCCGATGATGCGGTTCTTTCGCGGGAGCGTCGCCTGGCTGGGGCTGAGGGCGACCTGGTGGCCTCCTAGCCAGACCTTTCCCTCGATCTTCGATGCCTGTTCCCGGAGGTCGATGCGGGGGGCTATATCGCGCGGGCCATAGCGAGCAGTGGCAAGATTGTGCTTGTATTCGAAGTCCCACAGATCATCGATCCGGAAGGTCACGTCATTGTCGACAATTGCCAGCATTGTCTGACCATCCGGGCCAAGAAGGTTCATCGAAACCTTCGCCTGGCCATCTTGCACGGTACACGAGATGATGGGCGTCTGCCTGTAGCGCAGAATGATCGGAGTGTTGGTGAAGAGGTTGCCTCCAACTACAAAAGTCAAATCGCGTTTGTCGAAATCGAGGGCACCCCGCATCACTCCCTCGCGCACGTTCTTGGGATTGGCCTTGATTGCGTACTGCCGATCTCTGCCCATCTTCTCAACTGGCGGATGGCAGTTCCCGCAAAGGGCGACCATGTCCTCAGACCTGAAGTGTAGTTCTTCCCTGCGGGGAACGATGTGATGGTATTCGATGTACGGGTGCCCGCATCGAGCACATCCGAACCCAGCCTCTTGTCGAAGAGTTCGCTCAACATCAGCCGGTGTGTCAGGTTGACGACGATAGCCTGGCATGATCTTGCCCGTCTTTGCCGCGGTCGCGCAGCGCCCAGGCTTCGATATGGCGCGGCGATCACCCTCAACAAGGTCGCGCGTTTTAGATAATTTGCTTGCTGGAAGCAGCGAATCGCTTCTTCGCCAGCATCAGGCCCGCTACGCCTTTGCCGCACGAAGGAAGCGCCGGATCAGCTCGGGGTCCTTCTCGCCGGGGTGACGCTCCACACCTGAAGACACGTCCACCATGGGGGCGCCGGTGATCCTGATCGCCTCGGCGACGTTGTCCGGCGTCAGCCCGCCCGAAAGCATGAACGGCAGCCGGGCTTTGATGCCATCCAGAATATGCCAGTCGAAGGCCGTGCCATGGCCGCCAGGGCGCGAGCTGTCACGGGGCGGGCGCGCGTCGAACAGGATCAGATCCGCAGCGTCGGCATAGTCGAGTGCCGCTTGCGCGTCCTCCTCGCTCGCAACCTTGATGGCCTTCATCACCGGTCTGCCCCAGCGCCGCCGTACCTCGCGCACGCGCTCGGGCGTCTCCTCGCCGTGCAGCTGCAGGAGATCAGGGTTCACGCCAGTAACGACCGCATCGACGAGGGCATCGTCCGGGTCGACTAGTAGCGCGACGATCTTGGCGCGGCCACGCGCGCGGGCAGCGAGGGGCCTCGCTGCTTCCGGCGTGATGTTACGCGGGCTCGGCGGAAAGAAAACGAAGCCCACGTAATCGACCCCGCCGGCAAGCGCCGTCTCCAGCGCCGCCTCGGTCTTCAGGCCGCAGATCTTGACTTTGGTTGTCGCCGCCATCAGCGCATCATATCGCAGGCACGAGCCGCCACCACAAGCGCGGCCGGAAGCTGTCGGCTAGGTCTTGCTCGCCTGCAGGACCGCCGAGATTTCCGCCTCGCTGCAGCCGGCCGCGCGCAGCACATCGGCGGTGTCGGCGCCCAGGAGCGGAGGCGGGAGATCGGGAGCGGCCTCCACGTTCTCCACGTTGACCGCCTGGCGCAGCGTGCGCTTCACCGGCGTAGCGGAAGCAAAGTTGGCAGTGAAGAAGCCCACATCGCCAAGGTGCGGGTCGTGCAGGAGATCGTTCGGCAGCCGCACCGGCTGCGAGGGGATGTCGAGCCGCTCGAACGTTGCCAGCCACTCCGCCGTCGTGCGCGACGTCAGCGCGCCGGCCAGGATGTCGTAAAGCTCGTCGACGCGCGCGCTCCTTTGGGTGGCATCCTTGAACCAGTCGAGCTCGGCAACGTCGGCCCGGCCGATCTCAGCGAGGATCTTGGTCCAGTTGCGCTGCGTGTAGGGCAGCACGCCGACCCAGCCGTCCTTGGTCTTGTAGGGCCGCCGCGAGGGCGAGATGACGCGCACGTAGCCGACCTTGCCGTTCTCCTCGAAGGTGGCCGCGCTCATGTGCTCGGACAGGCTGAACGCCGCCATCAGCTCGAACATCGGCACTTCCAGATAGCCCGGCACCTCGCCGGTGCGCTCGCGATAGAGCAGCGCCGCCATGACGGCGTAGGCCAGGTGGATGCCCGACACCTTGTCGGCGGCGATGCTGGGCGCATAGAGCGGGGTGCCGTCCCGCATCTGGAACAGGCCTGCAAATCCCGATGCGGCTTGGATGACGTCGTCGTAGGCGGGCTTGCCGGCGTAGCGCCCGTGCCGGCCGAAGCCGACGGCGGCCGCGTAGATGATGGTTGGGCTCACCTCGCGCACGGCCTTGAACGTGAAGCCCAGCTTGTCCATCGCCTCCTGGCGCATGTTGTGCACGAATACGTCGGCGGTCGGCAGCAGCTTCCTCAAGCCTGCTTTTCCCGCCTCGGTCTTGAGGTTCAGCACGACGGAGCGTTTGTTGCGGTTGAAGTTGGCGAAGATGGCGCTGAGGCTCGGCACCGCCACGGGTGCGACGGGCCGCATGCTGTCGCCCTCCGGCGGCTCGACCTTGATCACCTCGGCGCCGAGGTCGCCCAGTATCTGTGTGCCGTAGGGGCCCAGGATCACCGAAGTCAGATCGAGGATGCGCAGGCCTTTGAGCAGGGGGATCATTGAGCGTGCCGTGGCGGGAGCGAGAGAAGCTTCTCCGTAACACGGCGGTTGCCGCACCGCCTACACACCAAGTTCGCGCCGGCGAAGCCCCAAAGTCATTCCCAGCCGAGCGGCTGGAGCGGGGCGCGCTTTACGAAACTTTACCCCGCTGAGAAGTGCCGGAAACCGCACCTGCACAAGATCGCGCCCGTCCAACTGGACGCAGCTCGGGGAGGATGGTGGCGTGGATGCACTTAGGGCAACGGTTGCCGAGACTGAGGACGGGCCGCGGCACGGGTCCAATGATGCAACGCACCTCCAGCGGACCCCGGCCGTCCTGAGGAGCACGATACAGAGCCGAGCAGCCCTTGCTGCCTGCCATCACCAGCTGAAACAGACAGCGCTGGCGCGATCAGGGCCCCAGCTTGCTGATCACGCGGTCGTGATCGGAGCTTTACGGTTCAGCAATATTGCCGCCTTGACGGGGCCGCCTTCTCCACAAATAAAACGGTCGTTCGTTTTTCTTTGTGCAGTGCGATGAGTGATCGAGGGGAGTGGCAGGCGCGGCAAGCATCCGGCGGCAGGTGCAACCCGCTCAGCCGCAGCACTACCGTCCAAGTAGGGAACCGCCGCCCGCATGCAAGGGCCAGGGGAAGTCAATGCCGAAGCTCAAACCTGACATCCAGCGCGCCCGCCGCGAGCACATCCTCGAAGCGGCCGAGCAGTGCTTCGCCCGTGCCGGCTTCCACCGCACCACCATGCACGACATCTGCAAGGAAGCCGGGGTCAGCCCGGGCGCCCTCTACGTCTACTTCGACAGCAAGGAAGCGCTGATCGCCGGCATCGCCGAGCGCGACCGGGCGGAATTCGCCGAGCGCCTCGCCGCGCTCGCCGGCGCTACCGATTTTCTCCAGGCGCTGAAGGAATTGGGCGAGCACTACTTCGTGCATGACCCAGCCTACAGGCGGCGCATGTGCATCGAGATCGGCCTCGAGTCCACGCGCAACGAGCGGGTCGGGGCGATTTTTCGCGATGTCGACGATTTCGTCGCCAAGGGCTTCGAGGAACTCTTCCAGCGGATGAAGGATGAGGGCCGCATCGCCCCTGATCTCGACATCCCCATGCTCACCCAGACCTTCCTGGTGATCGGCGACGGCCTGTTCTGGCGGCGCGCCGTCGATCCCGCCTTCGACGGCAGCAAGCTGGTGCCTGCGGTGCTGCAGGTGATCGGCGGGCTGCTCAAGCCTGTGCCTGCTCCCCGTGCCCTACCCAAGACCTGAGCCTGCCGCAGCAAGCAATCAGCAGAACGGAAACGCGTCATGAGAAAGCTGTTGATCGGTATCGTGCTCGCCGTCGCCTTCGTCATGATCTCGTTGACGCTGGTCGGCATGTCGCTGCCGCGGCCGACCGGCCCCGACGAGAGCAAGGCCGCCAAGGCACCAGCCGATGACATCATCGCAGCTGTGGTCACGGTGGCGCGCGTGACGCCTGCAGAATTCACCGAGACCGTGCTCGCCACCGGCTCGCTGGTGCCGCGCGAGGAAATCCTCGTGGGGCCCGAGGTCGAGGGTTTGCGCATCACCGAGGTGCTGGCAGACGAAGGCTCACGCGTGAAGAAGGGCGACGTGCTCGCACGCCTGGTGGCCGACACGCTCGATGCCCAGCTGGCCCAGAACGATGCCGGGCTCGCCCGTTCCGCTGCGGCAATAGCCCAGGCCAAGGCGTCGATTGCGCAAGCGGAAGCGCGTCTCGTCGAAAGCAACAATGCGCTCGAGCGTGCCAAGCCGCTGCGTCAGGCCGGACACATGACGGAGGCCGTATTCGATCAGCGCGAGCAGGCGGCACGCACGGCGGACGCTCAGCTGGCGGCGGCCAAGGATGGGTTGAACCTGGCTCTGGCAGAGAAGGCGCAGGTGGAGGCCCAGCGGCGCGAATTGATGTGGCGGCGCGGCCGGGTGGAGGTTACGGCACCTGCCGACGGCATCGTCAGCCGCCGCATGGCCCGCGTGGGCGGATACGCGGCCGGCGCCGCTGAGCCGATGTTCCGCATCGTTGCCAAGGCGGAGGTGGAGCTCGACGCGGAGGTGACGGAGACGCGATTGGCCTCGATTGCCGTGGGCCAGATCGCCCGCGTGGAAGTTGCCGGCCTCGGCACTGTCAGCGGCACTGTCCGCCTGGTTTCGCCTGAGGTGGACAAGGCCACCCGGCTCGGGCGCGTGCGCATCTTCCTGGGCGACAATCCGGGGCTCAGGGTCGGTGCGTTCGCGCGCGGCACCATCGTCACGGCCAACGGCAAGGGCTTGGCTGTACCGGCCTCGGCAGTCCTTTACGGCCCGGAGGGGCCGAGCGTGCAGGTGGTGCGCGCGGGCCGGGTCGAGACGCGCAGGATCAAGACCGGGCTTGCGGCGGGCGCGCTGGTCGAGGCGCGCGAGGGCCTCGGCGACGGCGATCTGGTGGTGGCGCGCGCCGGCACGTTCCTGCGCGAGGGCGATGCGGTGCGGCCTGTGCCGGCTGGCGCCAACAAGCTGAGCGAGGCTGCGCAATGAACTGGAACATCTCGGCTTGGTCGATCCGCCAGCCGGTGCCCGCGCTCGTCCTGTTCCTTGTCCTGATAACGCTGGGCTTCTTCAGCTTCGGCGACCTGCCGATCACGCGCTTTCCCAACATCGACGTGCCGATCGTGCAGGTGCGCGTGTACCAGGCGGGCGCGGCGCCCTCCGAGCTCGAGGTGCAGGTCACCAAGAAGATCGAGGACGCCATAGCCGGCGTGAACGGCGTCAAGCACCAGACGTCGGCCATCACCGAAGGCGCTTCCATCACGACCATCGAGTTCCGCCTGGAGACCAACCAGGATCGCGCAGTCAACGACGTCAAGGATGCCATCGCCCGCATCCGCACCGAGCTGCCGCGCACCATCGAGGAGCCGATCGTCACCCGCATTGAGGTGGAGGGGCTGCCGATCGTCACCTATGCGGCGCGCGCGCCGGGCATGACGCCGGAGCAGCTCTCCTGGTTCGTCGACGACACGCTGGTGCGCGCCCTGCAGGGCGTCAAAGGCGTTTCGCAGATCGAGCGCATCGGCGGCGTCGACCGCGAGATCCGCATCGCGCTGGATCCGCAGCGGCTGCTCGCCTACGGCATCACCGCCGGCGACGTGAACCGCCAGCTCAGGGCAACTCACGTCGATCTCGCCGGTGGCCGCGGCGACATAGGCGGGCGCGAGCAGGCGATCCGCACGCTCGCCGGCAAGCAAACCCTAGAAGACCTCGCCGCCACCATGATCACGCTGCCCAGGGGCCGCAAGGTGCGCCTCGACCAGCTGGGCACCGTCACGGACGCTACAGCCGAGCCGCGCACGTTCGCCGCGCTCGACGGCGCGCCGGTGGTGGCCTTCGCCATATCGCGCGCAAAGGGGGCGAGCGACACGGTAGTCGCCGCCGACGTGGCCAAGAAGATCGCCGAGCTGCAGAAGGCGCACCCCGACGTCGGCTTGAAGCTCATCGACACAATGGTCAGCTACACCCTGGGTGCCTATCACTCGACCATGAAGACGCTGATCGAAGGGGCCGTCCTGGCGATCATCGTCGTGTTCGTGTTCCTGCGCGATCTGCGCGCAACGGTGATCGCCGCGATCGCGCTGCCGCTGTCGATCATACCGGCATTCTGGGCCATCGATGCGGCGGGCTTCTCCCTCAACCTCGTCAGCCTGCTCGCCATCACCATCGTCACCGGCATTCTGGTGGATGACGCGATCGTCGAGATCGAGAACATCGTGCGCCACATGCACATGGGCAAGAGCGCCTATCGCGCAGCACTCGAGGCCGCCGATGAGATCGGCCTTGCCGTGATCGCCATTACCCTCACCATCATCGCCGTGTTCGTGCCCGTGAGCTTCATGGGCGGCATTGCCGGGCAGTACTTCAAGCAGTTCGGTCTGGTCGTTGCCTTTGCCGTGTTCTTCTCGCTGCTGGTGGCGCGTCTCGTCACGCCGCTGCTCGCCGCCTACTTCATGCGCAGCAAGCCGCACTCCGACAAGGAAGGCTGGGTGCTCAGGGCCTATACGTGGCTGGTGCGCTGGTCGGTAGGCCATCACTACAAGGCCGTAGGCTTGGGGCTCGCGATCTTCGCAGCCTCGATCGGCAGCTTCTATCTGCTGCCCTCGGGCTTCCTGCCGGCCGAGGATACCGGGCGCACGCTGCTCGCCATCGAGCTGCCGCCCGGCTCGCGCATCGACGAGACCAAGGCTGTGGCCGGTTCCATCGCCCGCCACGTCCTCGCCCGGCCGGACGTCAGGAGCGTGTTCGTCAACGGCGGCAAGGTCCCGGGCCTGACCGGCGGCGCGGAGGTGCGCAAGGCCACGCTCGTTATCAACCTGGTCCCCAAGGAGACGCGCAAGCTCAGCCAGGCCCAGATCAAGGGTGAGATCAGCCAGAGCCTGGCGCAGGTCCCCGACATCCGCTTCTGGTTCCTGCAGGACAACGGCCAGCGGCAGATCGCACTGGTGGTCTCGGGCCGCGATGCCGCCGCAGTCACCCACGTCGCCGCCGAGATGACCAGCCAGGCCAAGCGCATCCCGCTGATTGCCAACGTGGTGTCGACGGCGGAGCTGGATCGGCCGGAGCTCAGGGTGGTGCCGATCACCGACATCGCCGCGGACCTCGGCGTCTCCACCGAGGCCATATCGGAGGCGGTGCGCATCGCCACCATCGGCGACATAGGCGCCAACCTCGCCAAGTTCGACGTCGGCGAGCGGCAAGTGCCGATCCGCGTGCAGCTCGAGGAAGGCGCCCGCGGCGACCGGCAGATCCTGGAGGGCCTCAAGGTCGCCACCACCTCCGGCGCGACCGTGCCGCTCTCCGCGGTGGCGAAGTTCGAGCTGGGCCAGGGCCCGACCGCCATCGACCGCTATGACCGCATGCGCCGCGTGCTCATCGGCGCCGATCTCGTCGGCCGCGCGCCGCTCGGCCAGGCCGTGGACCGGGTGCTGGCGCTGCCGGCGGCCAAGAACCTGCCTGCCGGCGTCGAGCTCAAGCAGTTCGGCGACGCCGAGGTCATGCGCGAGGTGTTCGAGAGCTTCGCCCAGGCCACGGGTGCCGGCATCATGATGGTGTACGCGGTGCTGGTGCTGCTGTTCGGCAGCTTCCTGCAGCCCATCACCATTCTGTTCTCGCTGCCGCTCTCGATCGGCGGCGCCATCGTGGCCCTTGCCATCACCGGCCAGTCGATCAGTCTGCCGGTGGTGATAGGCATCCTGATGCTGATGGGCATCGTGACGAAGAATGCCATCATGCTGGTCGATTTCGCCATCGAGGAGATGCGCCGCGGTGCTACCCGCACCGAGGCCATCGTCGATGCGGGACGCAAGCGCGCGCGCCCGATCGTGATGACCACCATCGCCATGATCGGGGGCATGCTGCCTTCGGCGATCGCGGCCGGCTCCGGCGGCGAGTTCCGCGCGCCGATGTCGATTGCCGTGATCGGCGGGCTCATCTCCTCGACGCTGCTGTCACTCGTGTTCGTGCCGGCGGTGTTCGCGGTGATGGACGACATCGGCAAGGCGATCTGGCGTCTGTTCGGACGGTTCGTGGGGCCCAGCGACGAGGCGCAGGGGCCAGTCGTGCCGCCCGGCACCGTGCATCGGCTGCCGGCAGCCGCGGAGTAGCTCTGCTACACTAGTGTGGTGTCTCCGAAATGCCGACACCCTTCGCGGCTGGACTACCTTCGGCATTTCGGAGACTGAACCACACTAAAATCATGGGTTCCTAGTGTCCTTTTGTCTCCGAATTGCCTTAACACCAAGCCGGCAAACGAGAAGGCAATTCGGAGACAGGACACTAGCCGCATACCGTGCGCCTCAGTGTTGTCCGCACTTGTTCCGCTGGTTGCGACATCCCGTTGGCACGCCTAGTGTGAACGCGGGGGGCCGCCTGCAATGGAGGACCCAAGATGTTCGACGCCAGAAGCATTCTCGACGTGCTGGTGCGGGGCGCAGGGCAGCCCCAAGGCACGGGCCCCGGAGCTGGAGCCGACATCTTTCGGGATCTGCTAGGCCAGCTCGCGGGACAGGGCGGCGCGCCTCAGGCAGGAAATCGCCCGCCACCTCCGTCGGGTCGGATGGCCCCAAGCCAGGAAGACGAGTACGAGGAGCCGCCGCCGCGTGGCGGCCGGCCCTTGGGCTACGATGACCGCAGGCCTGGCGGGCCCATGCCGCGTGGAGGCGAGCAAAACGTTCCCCAAGGGCAGATGGGTGGCGGAAGCCTGGAGGATTTGCTGCGCAGCATCCTGGGCGGCGGCCAGGGCGCCCAGGGCGGCCCCGGTGCTGGCAACCTGCAGGACATTCTGCGCGACCTGCTCGGAGGCCAGGGCGGTCCCCAGAGCGGACCCCAGGGCGCACCCATGAACCGCATGGTCGGCGAGGGCGGGCAAGGCCCAGGCGGGCCGGGTCAAGGTGGACCGGGCGCGGTCTTGGACGTGCTGCGGCAGGTGCTGGGTCAGGCAACATCTGGTGTGCGCGAAGGCGCGGGCCGGCTCGATGAGATGACCGGCGCCTCCAGCCGCGCGCGCGAGGCCGTCGGCCAGGCGACCGGGCAATCGCCCGACGAGCTGATTGCCAAGATCAAGCAGCTGATCGCCAACAATCAGCTGGGTGCCGGCGCTGCGCTTGGGGGGCTGGGAGCCCTGATCCTCGGCACCGGCGTGGGCCGCTCGCTGGCGAGCAGCGCCGCCAAGCTCGGCGGCCTGGCGCTGATCGGCGGGCTCGCCTACAAGGCCTACCAGAACTATCAGCAGGGCTTGCCGCCGCTGACGGGTGCCGGGTCGCCTTCCGGGCAGGCACTGGTGGCCGCTCCCGCCGGCTCCGGCTTCGAGCCGGCGGCCGTGACCCACGATCAGGCAGTGCTCTACATCCGCGCCATGATTGCAGCGGCCGCGGCCGACGGGCGCATCGATGCCGCCGAGCAGCAGAAGATCGTGGGTAACCTGCGGCAGGCAGGGCTCGACGGAGCCGCACAGCAGTTCCTGGCGAACGAGATCAACAACCCCACCAGCGTGGAAGACCTGGCGGCCGCGGCGACCTCGCAAGCCGATGCGGTGCAGGTCTACACTGCGGCGCGGGTGGCGATCGACGTCGACACCGGTGCGGAGCACGAGTTCCTGAAGCAACTCGCGCAGGCGCTCGGGATCGACGATGACCTGGCCGCCCAGGTCGACGCGGCAGCGCGCAGTCCGGCCTAGCGAAAGTCGGCGGCGGTCAGGATCGCGGTGAAGGGGATGCCGGCGGCCCGGAACGAGTCGGCTGCGCCTTCCAGGCGATCGACCACCGTGACGACACGCTCGATGGTGCCGCCCTCGGCGCGCACCACCTCGATCGCCTTCATGGCCGAGCCGCCGGTGGTGGTGACGTCCTCCAGGATCGCTACGCGCTTGCCGCCGAGGCTTTCGTTGGGCGCGAGGCCCTCGACCAACTTCTTGGCACCGTGCTCCTTGGCCTGCTTCCTGACGAAGAACGCCTGCAGCGGCTGGCCCTTGGTGTGGCTGGCCACCGCCACCGCGGTGGCCAGCGGCACGGCTCCCATCTCCAGGCCGCCGATCAGGTCCACTCTTGCGCCCTCCAGCGCCTCCAGGATGAGGGTTGCGATCAGGTGCGCGCCCTCCGCGTCGAGCATGGTGGGCTTCATGTTGAAGTAGAAGTTGGAGGTGCGCCCCGACACGAGCTTGGTATCCCCGCCGCTCGAAAACGATCGCTTGCGCACGATCTCGATCAAGCGGAGCCTGGCGGGGCTTGCGGCGGCCATGCCTGCCATCCTTCCATTCTTGCGCTGTTGGGCGACCCTTGGCCCGCGGGCGGCGCCACTGTCAAGGCGGCAGGCTCGTGCTAGGCAGGTTGCTCACAGCCAGGAGCCCGCAATGTCCAGCGACGTCAACAGCCGCTTCCCGGCAGCTGCCTACATCGATCCGACCGCGCGGGCGTTCGGCAGGATCGAGATCGGCGAGGGGTCCAGCCTGTGGCCGTACGCCGTGATCCGGGCCGAAAGCGCCTTCGTGCGGATCGGCCGCTTCAGCAACCTGCAGGACCACGTGATGCTGCACGTTGGCTACCACTCGCCCACCATTGTCGGCGACTATTGCTCGATCACCCACCGCGTTGTGCTGCACGGGTGCACGATCGGCGACAACTGCCTGATCGGCATTGGCGCAACCGTGATGGAAGGCGCCGTCATCGGCGACAATTGCATCATTGCTGGGCACAGTTTCGTTGCCGACAACAGCATCATCCCGGCCAACTCGGTTGTGATGGGCACGCCGGCAAAGGTTGTGCGCCAAGCGAACAGCTTTGTCGCCAACCGCATCAACGCCATGCTCTACCATCGCAACGCGCTGGCCTACGCACGGGGTGAGCATCGCGCCTGGGACGGGTCCGAGTACGAGGCTGCTTCGCGCAAATGGAAGAGCGACGCGGAGCGCGAGTTTGCCAAGCTGTATGGGTCGTGAGGCGCCCCGATCGCTGCTGCAGTGCAATACGCCTCAACTATGTTCCCCCCAGCCCGTACATAGGGACTTGCCACGCACCTGCAACGCAGCCAGATAGGCGGCCATGGAATTGGCTCAACAGGTGGGTGCGCTGCCCGTCCGCCGCGCGCCCGACGGCACCTTGCTGGTGCTGCTCGTTACAACGCTGCAGTCGCACCGCTGGATCATCCCGAAGGGCTGGCCGTGGCCCGGGCAGCAGGATTGCGACGCGGCTGCCGAGGAGGCGCGCGAGGAAGCGGGCGTGCTCGGCGAGGCACGCGTCGTCAGCATCGGCTCCTTCACGTATGACAAGCAGCGGCCGACGGGCGCGGTGCCGGTCAGGGTGTCGGTCTACGTGCTTGAGGTGCGTGAGGAGCTCGACGACTGGCCGGAGTCCGAGCTGCGGCAGCGGGCATGGTTCACGCCGAGCGAGGCGGCCGCAGCGGTGCAAGAGCCTGAACTGAAGGATCTGCTGCTGCAGCTTCAAAACGCCGGCATCTGAAGCGGCACCGCGCCGCTCTGCATTGCCCGCAGGCTTGGCTATTGGCCTGGCAGCACGAGGATTTTGGGCTCGCCGGGCAGCGTGGCCTGCGACACGACGATCTCCGGCACAGCAGCCCTCTCGACGGGAAAATTGTTGCCTATGCGCTCCAGGAAGCGCGAGAGAGTGTAGGGGTTGAAGTAGTGCATGGGCAGGATCAGGCGCGCCCGCAGCGTCTTCAGCGTCTCGATCACTCCTTCCACATCCATCGTGTAGCTGCCGTCCACGGCCACCATGACCACGTCGAGCTGGCCGATGTGCGCAACCTGCTGCTCGGTCAGCGTGTGGTGCAGGTGGCCCAGGTGGCCGATGCACATGCCGGCGACCTCGAAGATGAAGATCGAGTTGCCGTGGGCAATGGCACCGCCGGCCCAATCGCGGATGTTGGTCGCCACGTTGCGCACGCGCGCGTCGCCGACGGTCAGATCGTGCCTGGCCGGGCCGCTGCCCTCCGGGTTCCAGCCGCGCAGCACGTGCTTGATGGCTGGGTCGGGAAACAGGGAGTAGTGCGTCGTGTGGGCGCGGTTCATGGTGGCAATGTCAGGCACCACCGGCGGGCGGATGTAGTCGTTGTAGTCGGTGGCGATCTTCACGCCGCCGCTGCTTTCGATCAGCCAAGTGGCGTGACCGACGAAGGTAAGCCGCGCTTCGGCCGGGCCCAGCGACGCCAGGTGCCACGCGGCCGGCTGCACCAAGGCTGGCGCCTGTGAGACGGCAAAGCAGCGATCCGCCACCTGTGCCGCAACGCGCGCCGGCCACGCCAGCGCCGAGATCGCAACCGCCACTATCAGCAACACCCGTGCGGAACGCATTCAACCTCCTGCAGGTGCGGATGATAGGCGCTCGGCGCGCGTCACGCTACGGGCGGAGAGTGCGCGCGCAGGCGAAGAAATCCCGCCCCAGTTCCTCCTAAAAAAGGGTGACGCTCCGATCGCGTCTCTTCGCTTGTTTCGATCGGCGCAGCTTGCGTGGGAATATTTCGTCGCAAGCCCTTCTTTACCCTTGCACCCAGCGGCCTTTGGCCTCATATGACGCGTCTCCGTTTGTCCCGCGCGTCAAGGTGACTCGTGGGGCAGCGGGTTGGCTGTCTACTGGTTGGGGAGGGGTCCCATGGCTTATACCGACGCCCTCTTCCAATTGGGGATGGACTTGACCCGTTCAAGCACCGCCCAAAAGGAAGATCATGGTCAAAGCGCGCTTGTAGCGCCCGAGTTGAGGAAAGACTTCTTCATAGAACGCGATGGGGTTCGATGTGCGGGCACCCATCTCATCGTGGATCTGTACGGCGCTAAGCGGCTTGACGATCTCAAGCACATCAAAGAGACGCTGAGGCGGTGCGTGGAGGCGGCAGGCGCGAACCTGTTGCACATCCATCTTCATCGGCACACCGACAAGGGCGGCGTCTCCGGCGCCGCGGTGCTGGCCGAGGGCCACATGAGCGTGCACACCTGGCCCGAAACGGGCTACCTGGCGCTCGATGCGTTCATGGGGCGCGATGCGAAGCCGGAATTGGCCATCGACATCGCCAAGCAGGCCTTCAAGCCGGCACGGGTGGTCGTCAAGGAGCACCTGCGAGCCGGCACGGCGCGGGAGCGCGCCTTGCGGGCGGTGCCAAAGCGAGTTCCTGCGCGCGAGAAGGCACAGGCCGCCGCCTAGCGAGCCGGCCGCCGCCTCGCCAGACAACTCGGAAGCCTCGGCCCCTGGCCGAGGCTGCCGGGGGGCAGCTTCGTTGGGCGCGCCGTCGAACCGTCAACGCAATGTCTCGCGGCTATCGTATCTTCCCGCCGAGGGAAGGCACTTCGATGCGCCTATGAGACGGACCCCTGGATGCATTGCGGGCATCGATGTGAGCGAGGCCCGACATCAATGGAGCTGACGAGTATGAAGGAAGCATCCAACATCAAGGCAAGTCTGCTGAGCCGGGAAATCGAGCACATCGATTTCACGTCTTTCGATGCGCGCCCCATCGTGCAGAGCATGGCCAGCATGTCGTTCACCTCCCGCGACCTGGGGGGTGCGGCGGAGATCCTCAACAACATGCTGCGAGACGAGAGCTGTTCCATCATGCTGACGATGGCAGGCTCCACATCCGCGGGCGGCTGCATGAAGGTCTACGCGGACCTGATCAAATACAACATGGTGGATGCGATCGTCGCGACCGGTGCCAGCATCGTGGACATGGACTTCTTCGAGGCGCTCGGCTTCAAGCACTATCGGGGTACCCAGTTCATCGATGACAACGAATTGCGCGAGCTGCATATCGACCGCATCTACGACACCTACATCGACGAAGACGATTTGAAAGCCTGCGACCATGCAATCTGCAAGATTGCGAATTCGCTGCCGCCGCGACCCTATAGCTCCCGCGAGTTCATTCGCGAGATGGGCCGCTGGCTGAGCGAGGGCAACGCCAAGAAGCCGCAATCGCTCGTTCAGCTCGCCTATGAGAAGGATGTGCCGATCTTCTGTCCGGCCTTCACGGACTCATCTGCTGGCTTTGGCTTGGTCAAGCATCAGGTGGACAACCCCGAGCGGCACCTGACCATCGATTCGATCCGGGATTTTCGCGAGCTCACGAAGATCAAGATCGAAGCGGGTACGACGGGTCTGTTGATGATCGGCGGCGGGGTGCCCAAGAACTTCGCGCAAGACACGGTCGTTTGCGCGGAGGTGCTGGGCCACGAAGTCGATATGCACAAGTACGCCATTCAGATCACGGTCGCGGATGTCCGCGATGGGGCGTGCTCCAGTTCCACGCTCAAGGAGGCCAGTTCCTGGGGCAAGGTGGATACCGCGTTCGAGCAAATGGTCTACGCGGAAGCGGGCTCCGTTCTGCCCCTGCTTGCCAGCGACGCTTACCACCGCGGCCATTGGCGGGCACGAAAGCCGCGTGCCTTTGCGAAGCTGTTCGCCTCCTAACAGGCGAAGCTCGGCTTGCAGTCGAGATCCGTGAAGAGGGGGGCCACCGATGTGCCCGATCTCGCCGTGCGCGGACCGTGACGGAGGTTGCCGCGTGGTTCGTTCGGCTCGGGCGAGGCTATGCCTTGAGCCATCCTCTCACGTGACGGCACCCGAGCCGAGCGGCGACATGGTCGAAGAACTTCTGTTTCCTCACCGCGTCGTCCGCTCGAGGGTCGAAACTAGCGACTTGTTCATCGAAAACTAACCGCAACTCCCTCGTGTAGTTGTGCCTGATCTCGTTCCACCTCTGGCGGAAATACCACGAGGCGAGCATCTCGTAGTACCAAATCACCCAGCTGCCGAAGACCTCGTCGTCGAAGAAATTCGCATGCCGAAGGCGTGCAGCCATCTCGAAAAGATTGAGCGTCTGATAGATATGATTGTCCGCTATCATCATATCCTTGGCGCTCGGATTGTATGATGGCTCCTTCACTGGATCTTGGAAATTGACGAGCGTTTCTGCATTGCTCGCGGTGAAGCGGAAAAGATCGTTGGAGGCCAGCTCCAGCCGCTGATAGGTCTGCTGCTTTTGCACCTCTATGAGCCGACGCTGCTGTCGGCGGTAGGTCCATACTCCAAACAGAAAACTTAGCACTCCAAGGAGAAAACCTAGCACTCCAAGGACGACTTCCCCCTTCATGGGCAGACTAGAAAGAAACTCAAGCAACGACATGAATCTTCTCGCAGAAATCCGATGTTGGCTAGGCCATCCCCCGGCACTCGAAAGCTGTGCTTTCCCCAGTACCGACGACAGTGCCAATAGCAAAGCGACTCTGCTTCCGCAACGGCAATTCCAGACCTCGCCCGCGTGGGCAGGGCACTCCACGTCGGGAGCGTCATGCAAGTGTCGCACGGAGGTGGTGGCGATGACCCAGCTGGTGCGCGAGCCGTCGATCGCAGCCTGCGCGCGAGCTAGCCGCGGCTCAGGCCCTTGACGGCCAGCGCGGAGAGATACTCCGCCCAGCGCTTGTCGCGCTCCTTGTGCAGCGTCTGCAGGTAGGACCAGGTGAACAGCCCCGTGTCGTGCCCGTCGTCGAAGCCGATGCGCACGGCGTAGTTGCCGACGGGGTTGAGCGCCTTGATCTTGACGTTGCGCTTGCGTCGCCACCGTCACGCGCTGCTCGGGCGAATGGCCCTGCACCTCCGCGGACGGGCTCATGACGCGCAGCATCTCGGCGGGGAGGGTGAATGCGTCCTCGCCCTCGAAGCCCACGTGCAGCTCGCTCTTGTCGGGGCTAAGCGCCAGCGTGGGCGGGTTGACGCGGGCGTCTGCGCCTCCCTGCAAGGCCTCCCAGGCCTTGGCGGCGATGTCGCGGTAGATGCGGGCATGCGGTCCGTCGGGGCTGGTGGCCGTGATCGGCCGGCCTTCGTCGGAGCGGATGCGGATCTCCATGTCGAGCGGAACGCCGCCGAGGAAGGGGATGCCGAGCTTTTCTGCCTCCCTCTCGGCGCCGCCATGACCGAAGATGTCGGAGCGCTCTCCGCATTTGGGGCAGATGAAGGTGCTCATGTTCTCGATGATGCCGAGCACCGGCACGTCCACCTTCTGGAACATGGCGAGGCCCTTGCGCGCGTCGATCAGCGCCAGGTCCTGCGGGGTGGAGACGATGATGGCGCCCGCCAGCGGCACTTGCTGCGCCATGGTGAGCTGCACGTCGCCCGTGCCGGGCGGCATGTCGATCACCAGCACGTCGAGCTCGCCCCAGGCCACATCGCGCAGCATCTGGGTGAGGGCTGAGACCACCATCGGCCCGCGCCAGATGATGGGCGTGCCCTCGT
This sequence comes from uncultured Alphaproteobacteria bacterium, assembly GCA_963832445.1. Classification (GTDB taxonomy): domain Bacteria; phylum Pseudomonadota; class Alphaproteobacteria; order Rhizobiales; family Hyphomicrobiaceae; genus AWTP1-13. The sequence goes on along the minus strand of CAWHUM010000014.1, from coordinate 111,387 downwards.
CCACCAGGAAGCCCATCGACATGGCCTCGAGCCCGTAGGCCTCCATGGGGCGCAGCCGCTTGCCGCCGGCGACCTGCGGCCGGCCGCTCAAGCCGAGCAGGCGCGGCTGTGAGGGGCCGTAGATGTCGGCATCGAGGATGCCGGCCTTGAGTCCGATCGCCTGGAATCCGAGCGCAAGGTTAACGGCCGTGGTGGATTTGCCGACGCCGCCCTTGCCGGACGCCACCGCGATCATGTGCTTGATACCGGGCACCTGGATGGTCTGGCGCTGCGCACCGGCGTGGGCCTGCACCGGAGGCCCCGATGGAGGAGGAGGTGCGCCCATGCCGCCGCTGCGGGCACGCGCCTGCTGCACTCTGGCGCTTTCGGGAGCCCGGCCGCTACCTTGCCCCGATCCGTTGCCGCTCGCACTCGATCGTTCCGCCGTGAGCACGGCGACGACGCTCGCAACGCCCGGCATCTCGCGCACGACCTTCTCGGCCGCTTGCCGCAAGGGGTCTAGCTCGGAGGCGCGTTGCGGCGGCACGGTAATGGAAAAGGATACCCGCCCCTCTTTCAGCAGAATCTCGGACACCAGCCCCAGATCGACGATATTGCCCTGCAGGTCCGGCCCTTTGACCTGGCGCAGCCGCTCTAGGATCTGTTCCTTGCTAAGGCCCATGAGATGCTCTTTGGAAGCGTTGCAGGGAAGCTTTGCAGGCTACCGTGCGCACCGGTCGCATTGGTGCAGGGTCGAACCTCTGCCCAGACTGCGACCCTAGAACATAGTGGCAGACGGTTTGCTGTATGTCACGTCGCGGCAAATCTATAAGCTATGGCCAACAAGCGGGGATGGCGGGAGCGCTTTATCGGCGCAGCGTCTGCCTCGCAGGAAAAAGGAGGAATGCTTGCAAGGCCTGTTGGGTTTCAGCCGTGCGGTCGACCGCTTCAATACCAGGATTGGCCAGCTGGTGGCCTGGGCAATTTTGATTGCCGTTCTGGTCAGCGCAGCCAATGCGATCGTTCGCAAGGTCTTCAACGTCTCTTCCAACTCATGGCTGGAGCTGCAGTGGATTCTCTTCGGGGTCGTGTTCTTGCTTTGCGCGCCATGGACGCTGCTGTCGAACGAGCACATCCGCATCGACATCGTGAACAGCTTCTTTCCAAAGCGCGTGCGGGACTGGATCGATGTGTTCGGCCACATCTTCTTTTTGCTCCCTGCCGCGGCGCTGATCGTCTATCTGGGGTGGCCGTTCTTCTGGCTGTCGCTGACGCAGAATGAGCAGTCCACCAACGCCGGCGGGCTGCCGGTCTATCCCTCCAAGCTGCTGATACCCCTCGGCTTCACGCTGCTTCTGGTGCAGGCATTCTCAGAGCTCATCAAGCGCATTGCGATCATGCGAGGTGACCTGCAGGACACGGTCAGCGGCGGTGGTCATCATGCGGCGGCGGAAGCCGAAGCCGAGCGCCTGTTGCAGGTTGCTCGCGAAGAGGCGGAGCAGCGCGCCCGCAGTTGAGCCAGGGCACAACGCCTCGCCATGCCGTTAGTCACTTCGATCCGCTGGAGCACCTGAATGGCCGAATTCATTGCGCAAAACATGGCTCCGATCATGTTTGCGTCACTCGTCGTGTTCCTGCTGATCGGCTACCCCGTTGCTTTCTCGCTCGCGGCATGTGGGCTCATCTTCTTCATCATCGGCGTCGAGGTCGCACCGCTCTCGCATGGCACCATCACGCTGTCATGGCCGCTTCTGGGGTCGCTACCGCATCGGTTGTACGCGATCGTCAACAACGATGTCCTGCTGGCCATTCCGTTCTTTACGCTGATGGGGCTCGTGCTCGAACGGTCCGGCATGGCCGAGGACCTGCTCGATACCATTGGCCAGCTGTTCGGCACCATCCGCGGCGGCCTGGCCTATGCGGTGATCTTCGTCGGCGCGCTGCTCGCCGCGACCACCGGCGTGGTTGCCGCGTCCGTCATCTCGATGGGCCTCATCTCGCTGCCTATCATGCTGCGCTACGGCTACGACAGGCGCGTTGCGACAGGGGTGATCGCCGCTTCGGGCACGCTGGCACAGATCATCCCCCCGTCATTGGTGCTGATCGTCATGGCCGACCAACTCGGCCGTTCGGTCGGCGACATGTACGAAGGCGCATTCATCCCCGGCCTGGTGCTCGCCTCGCTCTACGCCAGCTATATATTTCTCGTCACGAAGATCGCGCCGAACGCAGCGCCCGGGCTGCCGGCGGACGCGGTCAGCTTTCGCGAGCCTAACGGCAGCCGCGGTCTCATCTCGTTGGCCATTCTTACCGTCGTCTCCGGGCTGGTAGGCTACCTGGCAATCCGCACTCAGCCCTACCGTGGTGCCGATTTCGTGGTGCTGACCATGGCGGTCTCGATCCTGTTCGCCTTCGCGGTGGCAGTGCTCAACTGGGTCATCAGCAAGATCACGGGTTTCCGCTTTCTGTCCGCCCTGGCGCAGCAGGTCACCTTCGTGATGGTGCCGCCGCTGTTCCTGATCTTCCTGGTGCTCGGCACAATCTTCATCGGTGTCGCGACTCCGACCGAAGGCGGCGCGATGGGCGCCAGCGGAGCGATCCTGCTCGCCATCTTCAAGCGCTGGCTCGACAGAAACCCCAACCGCTTCAACCTGGCCTTGCTCAAGTCGGCGGTCGAAGCCACCGCCAAGCTGTCGGCGTTCGTGGTCTTCATCCTAGTTGGCGCACGTATCTTCTCGCTCACCTTCTACGGCGTGAACGGGCACGTTTGGGTCGAGCACCTGCTCACCTCGCTGCCCGGTGGACATGTGGGCTTCCTCGTCTTCATCAACATCCTTGTGTTCCTGCTCGCCTTCTTCCTCGACTTCTTCGAGATCGCCTTCATTGTGATTCCCTTGATCGGTCCGGCGGCAGAGAAGATCGGCATCGACCTGATCTGGCTCGGGGTGATGCTCGGCGTGAACATGCAGACCAGCTTCATGCATCCGCCGTTCGGCTTTGCCCTCTTCTATCTGCGCTCGGTCGCCGCAAGGGAGCCCTACAAGGACCGTGTCACTGGCCAGACGATGGACCCGGTGACAACGGGGCAGATCTATTGGGGCGCCGTGCCTTTCGTGTTCATCCAGTGCATCATGGTGGGCTTGGTAATCGCATTCCCGCAGATGGTGATGCACTACAAGAGCCAGGCGCCGACGGTCGACCCGAGCAAGATCGAGATCCGCATTCCGAGCTTCGGCGGACCAGGCGGACCGCCGCCGTTCGGCGTCCCAGGCGATCTCAAGATCCCGGCGCCGCAGATCCCGGCGCCGCCGGTAAACCTGTTGCCACCCGATCTTGTGGCGCCATCGCAGCCAAGCGCAGCACCGGCGCCGAAGCCCCAATCGGATGCGTCCCCGCAATTGCCCCCGGATTTGGCCCCGCAACCGCAATCGGCCGTGACACCTTCTCCTGCCTCTGAGAATCCGAAAAACTGAAACACCTGGGCCGCGAAAAGAACCCCCAGACAGGGTCTGGGGGTTCGCCATTTTTCAGCTAGAGCATTTTCCCATCTGACGGAATCGGAGGGGATTCACATTTGGCGCGAACAGTGATTCATGCTGCGGGCTGGTGGAGGAGGCCAGCCCGCATGACGAGACCTCTTTCCAATGACCTGCGCTCTCGCCTTATCGCCGCGGTTGCTGCCGGGATGAGCTGTCGGGCTGCCGCCGGCCGGTTCGGGGTCGCCGCCTCGACCGCGGTGAAGTTGGTGCGGCGCTGGCGTGATGCAGGCACCTTGGCGCCGCGCCGGCAAGGCGGCGACAGGCGCTCGGGGCGGATCGAGGCACATGCCGGGGAGATCCGGGCCCTGATCGCCGGGCAGGTAGACATCACGCTGACCGAGATCGCCGAGCATCTGGAACGGGAGCACGGCGAAAGGTTTGCGCCGAGCACGATCTGGCGCTTGCTCGATCGCCACGATCAGACGTTCAAAAAAAACCGCGCACGCCAGCGAGCGGGAACGGGCGGACGTGGCGAGCGCAAGGCAGGTCTGGCACGCCGCGCAGCGTGACCTCGATCCTGCCCGCCTGGTCTTCATCGACGAAACCGGAGCCACGACCAAGATGGCGCGGCTCTATGGCCGTTCGCGTCGCGGCACGCGCTGCATCGCCAGCATTCCACACGGCCACTGGAAGACGACGACGTTCGTCGGTGCGCTGAGGCAAACCGGCATGTCCGCGCCGATGGTCCTCGACGGCGCCATGGATGGCGCTGCATTCCTGGCCTACGTCGAGCAGATGCTGGCGCCGACGTTGCTGCCAGGCGATATCGTCGTCATGGACAATCTGCCCGCCCACAAGCCGGACAAGGTCCGCAATGCCATCGAGCAGGCTGGGGCCGAGCTGCGCTACCTGCCGCCCTACTCGCCCGACCTCAACCCGATCGAGATGGCCTTCGCCAAGCTCAAGGCGATCCTGAAAAAGGCTGCCGCCCGCACCCTCCAAGACCTCTGGCGCGCGATCGCGGCCGCCCTCACGCGCCTCACCGCCCACGAATGCCGCAACTATCTCATCGATGCAGGATACGATGCCGTATGATCGGAATCTGCTCTAGAGCGAAAGCTCGCTCAGAGCGCCTGCTTGCGGTGCTGCGTCATCATGTAGTTGTCGTAGGTGCCGTCGGCCACCTGCAGCCACAGGTACTGGTCGAGGCGGAAGGCCTTGATCGAGTCCCAGATCTTCTTGAAGTCCTCGTTCTTGGCGCTGATCTCGCCATAGATGTCGTTGGCCGCCCGGTGGCACACGTCGAGAGTGGCTTCGGAGAATGGTCTGAGCTGCGTGCCGGCCGCAACCAGCCGCTTCAAGGCCTGCGGGTTGCCGGCGTCGTAGCGAGCTACCGTGTAGTTGTTCGCCTCGGCGGCCGCGGCCTTGACGATCGTCTGATAGGACTTGGGCAGCTCGTCCCACTTCGCCTTGTTGATGTGGACGTGGATCATGGTCCCGCCCTCCCACCATCCCGGGTAGTAGTAGAAGCGGGCGACCTTGTAGAAGCCGAGCTTCTCGTCGTCGTAGGGCCCGACCCATTCCGCCGCGTCGACCGTGCCCTTCTCCAGCGCCGGGTAGATGTCGCCGCCGGCGATCTGCTGCGGGATGACGCCGACTTTCGCCATGACGGCTCCCGCGAACCCGGCAATGCGCATCTTGACGCCCTTGAGATCGTCGGGTGTGTTGATCTCCCTGCGGAACCAGCCGCCCATCTGCGCCATGGTGTTGCCGGCCAGGAAGCCGACGATGTTGTGCTTGGCGTAGAAGGCGTTTATCAGCTGCTCGCCGCCGCCTTCGCGCCACCAGGCGTTCTGCATGCGGCCGTTGAGGCCGAACGGTACGGCGCAAGCGAGCGCGAAGGTGGGATCCTTGCCCCACATGTAGTAGGGGGCCGTGTGGCAGGCCTCCACCGATCCGGTGGAGACCGCATCTGTGGCCTGCAGGGCAGGCACGATCTCGCCTGCCGCGAACGTCTGCATCACGAACTTGTTGTCCGTCGCCTCGGCAATGTATCTCGCGAAATGCTCCGCGCTGCCGTAAAGGGCATCGAGCGACTTGGGCCAGCTCGCTGTCAGCCGCCACCTGATCGTAGGCGCAGACTGGGCGATCGCCGGCGAGGCGATGGCGGCAGCGGTGGCGCTGGCGACGCCAGCGTTCTTGATGAACCTGCGCCGTGTCATGCGTGCCATGTTGGCGTTTCTCCTCAGTGTTGAGCCTGCCTCATGCAAGGCTCGGCCGGGCTGCCTGGGTTAGCCCCCTTGCGTTTTGCCTCTCGGACCCAGCCCAAGGCCGCAGAAATTCATAGCATCGTTTGCGCGGCTACGCCGAGACAGCCGTTGGTCGCACCGTTACGCTCACTAGCTTCGCCTTGGATCATAGGCGGTCTTCTACCGGCACCCAAGCCGCCTTGGCCCCGTTTCGCGGGTCTCGACCGTCATTTCCGCAAGGCATCATCGACCATACCGCCAAGGCGGCCTTGCGGCCACGGGAGGCTGAGATTAAATCGCCCTTAACCAACCCGGAGCCCGCGCGCGTGAAAGAGTTCGAAGTTCGCCCCGACCCCGACGACCCGCGGCTCTCGGTGACCGTGCCGGGGATCGATCATGAGGGCAAGCCAGTGGCGGCCGAGGTCGTCACGGAACGCGCTCTCACCGTGTTCCTGAACTCCCAGGAAATCGTCACCCTCATGACGATCGGCGACCGGCCCGACCTTTTGGCCGTGGGCTACCTCCTCAACCAGAGCATGCTCAAGGCGGACGACGAGATCACCGCTATCGACTACGAGGAGGACATCGCCACCATCGTCGTCCGCACCACGCGCCAGACCAGCTTCGAGGACAAGCTCAGGAAGAAGACCCAGACCTCGGGTTGCGCCCAGGGCACCGTGTTCGGCGACCTGATGGAGGAATTCGACGCGATTCGGCTCAACCCCGATGCCCGGGTGAAGACGTCCTGGCTCTACCAGCTGACCCGGAAGATCAACACGGCCCCCAGTCTCTACCTCAAGGCCGGCGCCATTCACGGCTGCGTGCTGGCCCGGGAGGACAAGCCACTCATCTACATGGAGGACGTCGGCCGGCATAATGCGGTCGACAAGATCGCCGGCTACATGCTCCTCAACGGCATCGCGGCGGACGACAAGATCTTCTACACCACCGGCCGGCTGACCTCGGAGATGGTGATCAAGACCGTCAAGATGCGCATCCCGGTGCTGGTGTCGCGCTCGGGCTTCACGGCCTGGGGCGTGGAGCTGGCGCAAAAGGCGGGCCTCACCCTGATCGGCCGGGCGCGCGGCAAGCGGTTCGTGGCGCTAGCTGGCCTGGAGCGGCTGGTGTTCGACGCCGATCCCAAGGCGGCCGACGAGGAGGACAAGAGGCACGCGCGCAAGGGCGGTCTTGCGGAGGCGATGGACTAGCGCTTATGGGCAGCACCATCGCAGCTTCATCCGTCACCGGCGTCATCCTGGCCGGCGGCCAGTCGCGCCGCATGGGCGGCGGCGACAAGGGGCTGCTGCAGCTGGTCGGCAAGCCGATGCTGGCCCATGTCATCGAGCGCCTGGCGCCCCAGGTCGGGCGCATGGTCATCAACGCCAACGGCGATCCGGCCCGCTTCGCCGGGCTCGGGCTTCCCGTCGCCGCCGACACGATCACGGGCTTCGCCGGGCCGCTGGCAGGCGTGCTGGCCGGCATGCGCTGGTCGGCCGCCAACGCTCCCCAAGCGCGCTGGATCGTCACGGCGGCAGGCGACGCGCCCATGCTGCCGGCGGACCTGGTGGCCGAGACTCACCGCCGCCGTTGCGGACCGCGACGGCGCCATTGCGCTGGCCAAGTCGGCCGGCGAGCTGCATCCCGTGATCGGGCTGTGGCCGGTGGCACTGGCCGCGGACCTCGAAGACCAGCTGCGCTCCGGTGTGCGCAAGGTGCTGCACTGGACCGATCGGCATGGCACCGTGGCGGTGGATTTTCCCATGCTCCGTATGGGAGGCGTGGAGGTCGACCCGTTCTTCAACGCCAATACGCCGCAAGAGCTGGACGAGCTCAGGGCCCTGCTGGCAAAGTCGCGCGCATGAGGCGGCCTGCTGACACGACCCCGATCATCGGCATTGTCGGCTGGAAGAAGTCGGGCAAGACGACGCTTGTGACCAGGCTGATTGCCGAGCTAACGGCTCGCGGCCTCAGGATCGCGACCGTCAAGCATGCCCACCACGACTTCCAGATCGACGACAAGGAAACCGACAGCGCGCGGCATCGCCGTGCCGGCGCGGCGCAGGTGGCGGTGGTGTCGGGGAAGCGGTGGGCGCTGATCAACGAGCTCAAGGATGTGCCGGAGCCCCCCCTGGAGGAGGTGGTCTCCTGGCTGGGCCCCTGCGACCTCATCGTCGTCGAGGGCTACAAGGCGGCGCCGATCCCCAAGATCGAATTGCGGCGCCGCGATGCGGCGAGCCAGCGATCGCTGGCTGACGCCGACCCGCATGTCATCGCCATTGCAACGGACCACCCGGTGGATGCCGGGGCGCTGCCCGTGTTCACGCTCGACGATGTAGCCGGCATTGCCGACTTCATAGTTGGCGCTGTCGGGTTGGCCCGGCAAGCCGGGGCCGCCGCCGCGCCGCTTGTCGAATAATGGCGGGGGCGCACTGCCTTAGCCGAGGTCGATCTCGTCCTCGACGACGTGATTGAGGCTCGTGCCCGCCGCGGTGAGCACGACCTTGACCTTCAGCTTGCCGGTGCTCAGCTTCTTCTCCCGCACGACACGCTCGATCTCGCGTTGGGACGTGACCCCCACCTGCTTGAGGAACTTGCGCAGCGACATGTTGAACTTGTCGTCGTCCATCTTGTCCTCCTCGGGGAAGCTCCCCGATGCCTCTGTTGCGGTGCAATACCGGAGCCGGTCTCGGCTTGTTCGGCAAGTCTAGAGCTTGTCCCTTGTCCGTGGCATGGTAGATGCCGACATTAGATGGGGCCTGCCAAGACCCGTCGGCAGGCGTAAGATGGCGGGGATCGGGCGGTCCTGCCGCAGTTGGGAGCTGGATGACCGAAATCTCTGTTCCGCGCGCGCAACAGCCGGTGCTGGTCGACCCGTTCGGCCGGCATGTGAGCTATTTGCGCGTCTCGGTCACCGACCGCTGCGACTTCCGCTGCACCTACTGCATGTCGGAGCACATGACGTTCCTGCCCAAGCGCGATCTGCTGACGCTGGAGGAACTCGATCGGCTGTGCTCGGCGTTCGTCGCCAAGGGCGTGCGCAAGCTCAGGATCACCGGCGGCGAGCCGCTCATGCGCAAGAACATTCTATGGCTGTTCCGCGCGCTGGCGCGGCATCTCGATGGCGGTGCGCTCGACGAGCTGACGCTGACCACCAACGGCAGTCAGCTGCCGCGGTTCGCACAGGAGCTGAAGGATGCGGGCGTCAGGCGCATCAACATCTCGCTCGATACGCTGAAGCCCGACCGCTTCAAGGCGATCACCCGCTGGGGCGACTTCGCCCAGGTGATGGCCGGCATCGACGCGGCTGAGAAGGCCGGGCTCGAGATCAAGCTCAATGCGGTCGCGCTCAAAGGCGTCAACGAGGACGAGTTCGACGATCTCATCCGCTTCTCGCACGATCGCGGCTTCGATCTGACCCTGATCGAGACCATGCCGATGGGCGACATCGATGGCGACCGCACCGACCAGTACCTGCCGCTGTCGATCGTACGCGCGCGCCTGATGGACCGCTGGACCTTGGAGGATATCCCGTTCCGCACCGGCGGGCCGGCGCGCTACGTGCACGTGAAGGAGACCGGCGGGCGCATCGGCTTCATCACGCCGATGACGCACAACTTCTGCGAAAGCTGCAATCGCGTGCGGCTCACCTGCACGGGCACGCTCTACATGTGCCTCGGTCAGGACGATGCGGCCGACCTGCGTGCGCCGTTGCGGGTCAGCGCCGACGATGGGCCGCTGCTGGCGGCGATCGACGAGGCGATCTCGCGCAAGCCCAAGGGCCATGACTTCATCATCGACCGGCGCACGCGCCAGCCGGCGGTGGCACGCCACATGAGCGTGACGGGCGGGTGATATTTCACTAGATATTTGACGCGTTACGTCACGCGTAATATTGTTGATCCGAGGAATGATTCTGAGCTATCGGGACAAGCGGACCGCGGCGTTCGCCAACCCAGAAGACGTACCGGCGTTTCGCAGCATCGAACGCCAAGCGTGGAAGCGGCTGAGAATATTGTAGGCGGCGAACAGCCTCCAGGTGCTGGGCGCATTGCGCGGCAGCCGACTGGAGGCGCTCAAGGGTGATCGGTCGGGCCAGTACAGCATTCGCATCAACGACCAATGGCGCATCTGCTTCAAATGGCCGAAGGGTTCGCCGGGTCCTGTGGACGTAGAGATCGTCGACTATCACTGAGGAAGCAAAGCATGCCTCGCGCAAGAGCCCGCCCCGCCATCCATCCCGGCGAGATCCTGGGCGAAGAACTAGAGGAGCTCGGCATTTCTGCTACAGAACTTGCCCGCCAGCTCGCCGTACCGACCAACCGCATCACGCAGATCATTCAGGGCAAACGGTCGATCACCGGCGACACGGCACTGAGATTGGCCCACTGGTTCGGCACCGACCCGCAATTCTGGCTGAACCTGCAGACCTCCTACGAAATAGATGTCGCCATCGCGCAGGCCGGCGCCGAGATCAAGAAGCTGCCCACCAGGGCTAAAGCGGCCGCCTAGGCAGTTCGGCCATTCTCGCTAGTCGTGTGGGGTTTGTTCATCAAGCCATACCGTCAGCGCGTGTGAGGTCCGCCGCTCAAGATGGCGTCGAGCAAGGCGTCGGCGCTAGGCGGCAGCATGGCAAAGCCGTGCACCAGCGACCACGCCGCGGCGATGTGGGCGGCCTGCTCGAAGGTGAGGGCAGCCTCGACCCTCTCGCCGCGGCGAGACTTGCAAACGCGCTAGCGAAGCTGAGGGGTTGCCGCGGCGGGGGCCAGCGCGTATGGGGAGATCCCTTCCCACCCAGCGAGCCCCCAATTTCCGCCCACGCTGCCTCCGACAACCTGCGCGGCATCGCTGCCATGATGGCGGCGATGGCTTCGCTCATCGTCAGCGATGCGACGGTGAAGCTTGCCGCCGCCGAGCTGCCGACGGGGGAGGCCATCTTCCTGCGCGGAGTAGTCGCGAGCCTGCTGCTCGCCGGCCTGCTGCTCGCGGTCGACGGTTTCGCCGCGCTGCCGCAGCTTGCGAGCGGCAAGATGGCCGCGCGCTGCTTGGCCGACGTCGTCGCCACCCTGCTCTACCTGAGCGCGCTGACGCGCATGCCGATCGCCGACGCCACCGCCGTGCTGCAGTTCACGCCGCTTGCAATCACCGCGGGGGCGGCGCTGTTTCTCGGTGCGCCGGTAGGCTGGCGGCGCTGGCTCGCCACCGTGGTCGGCCTCATCGGCGTCCTGATCGTCATCCGCCCGGGCGCCTCGGCGTTCAACCCCTACGCCTTGCTTGCCCTGCTCGCCATCGGCTTCATCGCCGCGCGCGACCTTCTCACCCGCCAGCTCGGCGGCCACGTGCCGGCCCTGCTGATCGCCCTCACTTCCGCCGTGGCCGTCTCCTTCGCCAGCCTCGGCTTCCTTCTGTTCGAGGAGTGGGGGTGGCCCTCGCCGGCAGCGGCGCTGGCACTGGTGGGCGCAGCCGTCGGGCTCCTCGGCGGCCAGTACTGGATCATCGCCGCCATGCGCTCGGGCGACATCGCCGTGGTCGCGCCCTTCCGCTATTCCATCATCCTGTGGGCGATCGTCGCGGGCTTCCTGGTGTGGCGCGAGGTGCCCGACCCCGCCACCTGGACCGGCATCGCCATCCTCACCTCGGCGGGCCTCTACACCTTCCTGCGCGAGCACCGGCTGGCGAAGGCGGCGCGCTCATGACGGAGAACCTCAAGGGCATACTGGCGATCCTGACGGGCTCCGCCGCATTCGTGATCAACGATGCCATCGTCAAGCTGATGACGGCCGAGTTGCCCTCGGGCGAGATCATCGTCGTCCGCGGTGCGCTGGCAACGCTGCTGCTGGCCGTGAGCGTGCTGGCCCTCGGCGCGTGGCGGCCCATGTCCGTGCTGGCGACGCCGATGATGGCCACGCGCCTCCTCGCCGCTGCAGCGGGCACCGTGTTCATCGTGCTGTCGCTGCGCTACGCGCCGCTGGCGACAGTCAACACGGTGCTGCAGGTGACCCCGCTGCTGGTGACGGCGGGGGCCGCCATCTTCTACGGCGAGCACGTCGGATGGCGGCGCTGGCTCGCCGCCCTCACCGGCTTCCTCGGCGTGCTGCTGATCGTCCAGCCCGGCAATGCCGAGCTGGGCGTGGCTGCCTTCGTCGTGCTTGCTGCGCTCGCCTGCACCACCATGCGTGATCTCACCACGCGCGGGCTCGAGCGCGGCATTCCCTCGATTTTCGTCGCCGCCGCCAGCACCGCGGTGGTGACACTCGGCGGCGTCCTGGTGGCGGCGTTCGACAGCCCCTGGACCATGCCGACGTCAGAGGCCTGGACCTGGCTGTGGGCCTCCGCCGTGTGCCAGCTCATCGCCAACACGGTTATCATCTACGCGTTGCGCACCGGCGAGATTGCCGTCGTCGCGCCCTTCCGCTACGTGGCGGCCCCGTTGTCCATCTTGATCGGCTACTGGTGGTGGGGCGACATTCCCGACGCGCTGGCCTGGGCCGGCATCGGGCTGGTGATGGCCGCGGGCCTCTATACTCTGCACCGGGAGCGGTCCACCTTGCGCCAGACGGCGCCGCCCGCCTCTGCCGTCCACAGGAGCCCCGCCGAATGAAGCCGAACCGCATGAAGGAGAAGATGGCGCGGGGAGAAGCGGCACTCGGCTGCTCGGTGATGTTTTCCTCCCCGCAGGTCGTGGAGATGCTGGGCCATGCCGGCTTCGACTGGGTGCTGATCGACTGCGAGCACGGATCGGCGAGCCTCGCCGACGTGGAGCTGATGGCCATGGCTTGCGACGCTGTCGGCATCACGCCCATCGCCCGGCCACGGAGCAATTCGGCTGCCGACATTCAAAGCGTGATGGACCGCGGCGCGACGGGCGTGCAGGTGCCGCACGTGAATAGCGCCGAGGATGCGCGGCGCGCGGTTGCCGCCGTCAAGTTCGGGCCTGGCGCGGCGCGCGGGCTTGCCGCCGGCACGCGGGCGGACGACTGGGGCCTCGGCGCGCGCATGCCCGACTTCGTGGCCGCAGCCAATGCGCAGTCGCTCGTCTGCGTCCAGCTGGAGCACGCCGAGGCGCTTGCCAACGTGGAGGAAATCCTCGCCGTGCAGGGCGTCGACGTGTTCTTCATCGGCCCGTCTGACCTCTCCCAGTCGATGGGCTTTCCCGGCAATCCCAAGGCGCCGCCGGTGGCCAAGGCTATCGAGGAGACGCTGGCCAAGATCGTCGCCGCCGGCAGGGTGCCCGGCTTGCCGGCCACCGCCGAGGCATTGCCCGAAGTGCTGGGCAAGGGCTGCCGCTACGTCTACACGCACCTGCCGCGCCTGATCGGCGCCGGGGCGGCGCAATTTCTGAAGGCTGCGGCACGGCCCTGAGCTGTTGCCTGCTCGCCGGCTCGGCGCACGCCGGCCCGCTATCCCCGCAATTGTTTCACGTGAAACAATACAGCGATCAGTATTAACCACAATGCGGTTGGTCTGCGGGGATAGCCTCACGCCGCCAGCGCGCGCAGGCCCTCGCGATAGGTCGGATAGATCAGCCCCACGCCAAGATCGCGGCGGATGCGAGAATTGCGCACCCGCTTGCTCTCCGCCCAGAAGCTCGCCGCCATGCCGGTAAGCCCCGCCTGCTCCCAGGGGATGGCCGGAGGCACGGCCAAGCCCAGCAGCTCCGCGGCGTAGGCCACCACATCCTCGGGCGGGGCGGGCTCGTCGTCGCTTACATTGTAGACAGCATACCCCGTCGCCTTGCCGATGGCGGCGGCCAGCACGACGGCGATGTCGTCCACGTGGATGCGGTTGAAGACCTGGCCCGGCTTGGCGATGCGCTTGGCCGTGCCGGCCCGCAGATTGTCGATCACGCTGCGTCCCGGTCCGTAGATACCGGAAAGCCTGAAAATCTCCACCCGGCGGCCGGTTTCGGCGCCGAACGCCAGCCAGGCCCGCTCGGCCTCCAGCCGCCGCAGGCTGCGCTCGGCGACAGGCTCGGTGGCGCTATTCTCGTCGACCCAGGCGCCCTTGTGGTCGCCGTAGACGCCGACCGTGGAGAGATAGCCGATCCATTGGAGCACGGGGAGCGCGGCGATATCCTCGCAGTAGTGCCGCAGCACGGCGTCGCCTTCCAGATCGGGCGGAACGCTGACGAGGATGTGCGTGGTGCCGGCGAGGAGATCGCGCACCTCCGCCGCGGGCCCGTCGCCGCGATAGGCGGCGAGCGTAACGCCGGGCTCCGGCTCTGCCGGCAGGCTGGTGCGGGTGCCTGCAACGGTGACATCGCGCGGGGAAAGCCGCCGCGCAAGCGCCTCCGCCGAGTAGCCGTAGCCGAAGCAGAAGAGGCGCATCAGCTAGTGTCCTGATCGCGAAATTCGTCTCACTGTGCCGCGAACTCGGTACGAATTTCGCGATCTGAAGGACACTAGCAAGATCATGGTGCTAGTGTGATTCAGATCGAGAAGTCCGCTCCCGAAACTGGCCTCACGCGATGGTGCGGACTTCTCGATCATCACACTAGGCCTCCGTTTGCCACTCCGCGCGCACAGCTGCGTCGGTCTCGCTCGCAACACAACTGGCCCGAGCGTTGTGCCACCGCGCGGGAGAAGCGAGCCGCCGCAACGCCCACACCGCCATGGCGCGCACGAGCGGCGAATCGTCCTCCAGTAGGCGCTCTACGTGCGGCACGAGCGTGGCGTCGCGCGAGTTGCCGGCCGCGATCAGCGCGTTGCGCAATACGCGATCGCGCCCGGTGCGCTTGACGGGCGTGCCGGCGAAGCGCTTGCGAAAGGCGGCATCGTCGAGCGCCAAAAGCTCAGCAAGCGGCGGCGAGCGAACCTCCTCGCGCGCCTTGAGCTTCATGTGATGGGCGGCAGCAGCGAACTTGTTCCACGGGCAAACGGCGAGGCAATCGTCGCAGCCGAACACGCGGTTGCCGATCGCCGCGCGGAACTCCGCCGGAATGTGGCCTTTGTGCTCGATGGTGAGGTAGGCGATGCAGCGCCGCGCATCGAGCTGATAGGGCGCCGGGAAGGCGTCGGTCGGGCACACCTCGATGCAGCGCTGGCAGCTGCCGCAGCGGTCGGCCTCGGGTGCGTCGGGCTCGAGCTCCACTGAGGTCATGATGGCGCCGAGGAACAGCCACGAGCCGAACTCGCGCGAGACGAGGTTGGTGTGCTTGCCCTGCCAGCCGAGCCCCGCCGCCTGGCCCAGCGGCTTCTCCATCAGCGGCGCGGTGTCGACGAACACCTTGACGTCGGCGCCGCTCTCCCGCGCCAGGGCGCCCGCCACCCGCCTCAGCCCCGACTTCACCACGTCGTGGTAGTCGCTGCACTGCGCGTAGCAGGAGATCGCGCCTTTGTCCGGCTCGCCCAGCACGGCCAGCGGATCGCTGTCTGGCGCGTAGCTCATGCCCAGCATGACGATCGAGCGCGCCTCGGCCCACATGGCGGTGGGACGGCCGCGACGCTCTGCCGTCGTCTCCATCCAAGCCATGTCGCCGTGCCGGCCTTCGCGCAGGAATAGCTCGAGCCGCTCGGCCATGGCCGGGCCGGCGGCAGCCGGCGTCGTCACGCGCGCCGCATCGAAGCCCGCGGCACGCGCCTCCGCCAGCACCAGCTGTTTCAGGTCGGCTCTCATCGGCGGCCCATTATCGCGACGGCCTTACACTAGAGCAGCTTTGCCGCACATGGCCAATGCTTTGCCGACGCCCTGCCGGACCTGTGAGGGGCAGGTGCATTTGCGGCAGAATCAGTCGCGCGTTGCCGGCAGTTCGTTTCGGGAGCCGGCATTGGTGCAAGGCACAGCGCCCTTCAGGAACACGGCCAGATCATCGGTCATGTGGTGCACATGTTCCGGCGGCTCGCGCCAGGCGCGCATGGCCTTCTGCACCGGGTGGTCGTGGTCGTAGTCGGATCGCACCAGCACCGTGGTCATGCCCAGCGCATGCGGCGCCTCCAGGTTGTGCGGCATGTCCTCGAACATGGCGGAGGCTGCTGCCTCGACCCCATGCAGCGTCAAGAACATGTCGTAGCAGGCCGGCACGGGCTTCGGCACGTAGTCGGCGGCGACGATGTCGAAGATGCCGTCGAACAGGTGAAGGATGCCCACCTTGCCCGCCACGCGCTCAGCGTGCGCATGCGAGCCGTTGGTGAAGATGAACTTGCGGCCGGGGAGCGCGGCTATGGCGGCGGCGAGCTCTGGGTGCTGGGCGACCACCGACAGGTCGAGATCGTGCACGTAGTCGAGGAAGGCTTGCGGGTCCATCCGGTGCACCTGCATCAGGCCCGACAGCGTCGTGCCGAACTGGCGGTAGTAGCTCTTCTGCAGGTGGCGCGCGTAGGCGAACGGCACGCCGAGATAGCGGGCGATGTACTCGCCCATCTTCCGGTCGACCTGGGCGAACAGGTTGCAGTCCGCGGGATAGAGAGTGTTGTCGAGGTCGAAGATCCAGGCCTCGGTACGCTCGAAGCCGCGGACGGCCGCGCGTGTTCCTTCTCCCTGCGCTGATGGCGAATGCGCAGAAGGAGACGATGCGCGGGGAGAGGGAGATTGGGTCACGCGGCCCTCTTCACCTTGCGGCCGACCAAGGTGCCGACGCCGTGCTCGGTGAAGAGCTCCAGCAGCACGCAATGCGGCACGCGGCCGTCGAGGATGACGACGGCCTCCACGCCCGCCTCTACCACCTCGATGCAGCCTTCGATCTTGGGGATCATGCCGGCCGTGATGGTGCCGTCGCGCATCAGCCTGCGCGCCTCCTCGACGGTCAGCTGCTCGATCAGCCGCTTGTCCTTGTCCAGCACGCCGGCGACGTCGGTGAGCAGCAGCAAGCGCTTGGCCTTCATGCGGGCGGCCAGCGCGCTGGCGAACGTATCGGCATTGATATTGAGCGTCTCGCCTTCGCGGCTGATGCCGACCGGGGCGATGACCGGGATCAGATCCGAGCCGGAGATCACTTCGACGATGTGCGGGTTGATCTCGGCGGGATCGCCGACGTAGCCGATGTCGACGGCCTTCATCAGATTGGACTCGGGGTCGGTCATCTCGGTGATCTTGCGGGCGATCATCAGGTTGGCGTCCTTGCCCGAGATGCCCACCGCCTTGCCGCCCTGGCGGTTGATGGCGGTGACGATGTCCTTGTTGATGAGCCCGGCCAGCACCATCTCGACCACCTCGACGGTGGGCTTGTCGGTGACGCGCAGGCCGTGCACGAACGCGCTCTTGATCTCCAGGCGTTTGAGCATGCCGGCGATTTGCGGGCCGCCGCCGTGCACCACGATCGGGTTCACGCCGGACTGCTTCAAGAGCACGATGTCCTGGGCGAAGGCGGCGGCAAGCGCGGCATCCCCCATGGCGTGACCGCCGAACTTGACGATCACCGTCTGGCGGCTGTAACGCTGCATATAGGGCAGGGCTTCGGCCAGGATGCGGGCCTGCGACTGGGCTGCTTCGGCCGCGGTCGGTGGCGATGGGGTGGTGGGCGCTGCCGATGCAACCGTAGGTGTCGCCGCTTCCGCTTTGGTTGTCTGCCGCTTTCCCATGTCGTCCACCTCGCGCGCGCCCCGCGCGGCAATTCGCCTGCCATGGCCTGCCCTGGGCGGCGGAGTGCACTTATAGCGGCCCGCGCGGCCCGCTCAACGGAATTTGCGCCGGGTTCATGGCTCCGGTCGCGCACAGGATCTTGGGCATCGAGCCATGATGCCGCCAGGTCTGGCGGCTAAGGTTCGCCCTGGTCAGGCACAAGGATCGCCTTGGCGGCGTTGAGCAGGGGAACTCGTGTGCTAAGGCCTTGCACGTGCGCCGCCGGGCGGGAGTAGTCGATGCCGCAGCCGTTTGCGGACGAATTGAGGTCGATCCAGTTCTCGCCCAAGCTCAGCGAGAGCCTGGAGCGTGCGCGGGTGTTCGCGCGCGAGCAGTCGCATCGCGCCGTGCTGCTCGAGCATCTGCTTCTGGCCCTGACCGAAGATGCCGACGCGGCCACCGTGATGCAGGTGTGCAACGTCGATCCGGTGCGGCTTGGCACCGATGCGTCGGGCTATCTCGGCCGCCTGCTAGAGGACATGCGTGCGCCTGCCGGGGTCGAGCCGCAGGCCGACGCTGAACTATTGCGCGTGCTGCAGGCTGCTGGACAGGCGGCACAACAGTCGCGCAGGCGCCAGATCGACGGGGCGATTGTGCTCGCAGCCATCGTCGGGGACGGCAAGAGCCCGGCAGCCGGACTGCTCAAGGCGCACGGTCTGACTTTCGAGGAGGCCATCCGCGCGCTGCAGAAGGCCACCACCACGGCCAACGCCAAGGCGCGCTCCCAGCTTTACGCCGCGCCGGCGAAGTCTGCGCCACAGTCCGCCAGTCCTCCGGCTGCTGCTGCGGTCGAGCCAGGGGCGTCGCCCGCACTCGCCGCGCTTGGCGAGGAGGCTGCGCAGACACCCCAGTCCGTCGACGAGATCCTGGCGGCCGCGCGCACGCGCATCCAGCAGCGCACCGCCGCCATGGTCGCCAAGCCTGAAGCAAAGGCGCCCCAGCAGTCGGCTCCCGCACCTGCGGCCGAGGCCGGGCCGCTGCCACTCTCGGCCCTGACGTCGGGCACGCCGGCGCCGCCTGGGCGACCCACCCCAGCTGAGGAGCCCGAGGATTCGCTGGACGGCCCGAAAGCCGGGAGCGAACCGCCGTCGCAAACTTCCGCGCCGTCACCAGGCCCGCCGCCGCCCCAGCCACCATCCCCGGCACGCTCCAGCTGGACGCCGCCGGCGGCGCCGCAACCGGCTCAGTCGCCGCCGGGGCGCATGCCGCCGCCTTCCCCGCGTCCGCCGGCAGGCCCGCCAAGCCGTCCGCTGACCGCAGGCGAGGGCCCTCCGCGCCCACAGATGCCGCAGGGACGCCGCCCGCCGCAGGGTGGGCCGCCGCCGGGTTACGGCAGCCGGCCCCAGCAGGTGCCGTGGCCCCCCCCGCCCCAGCCGGGACCTCCTCCCGGCCCGCATCCTGGTCCGTATCCTGGGGCCCCGGCGCGGCCGCCCCCGGGCGCCAACGGCGCGGGGCCCGATGCCGCGCTCCAACCCCCCGCGCGGCCGCGCCCCGGCCAGCGCCCAAGTCAGCACACGGGCGGGCAGGGCGGTGGGCCGCTTGTGGAGACCATCCCCCGCCGCATGCGGGTCGGCAAAGGCTCCTCCGCGCAGGTGCGCATCGCCCGCGACAAGATCGACGGGCTCATCCTGCTGCTGATGAGCGGCCGCGGCATGGCGCATCGGCCCGACGCCTTCGTCACCCGCGCCCTGTCGGTGCGTCTGCGCGCGCCCGACGGCGGCTTCGCCGTCGAGCCGGGCTCACCGGAGACGCAATGGGTGGAGACGGGGGCGGGCTTGCAGCACGACGAGTTCGTGAGCTGGCGCTGGACGGTGACGCCGCAGTGGCGCGGCCGCGGCAGGCTGCTGCTCGCCGTCACCGCGCGCACCGTGGGGCACGACGGCCTCGCCACCGAGACCGCGCCGCCCGACCGCACCATCGAGGTCGTCGTGACCGGCGGCAGGCTGCGCCGGCTCATGCGCTGGTTCGGGCTCCTGGCGGTGCTGCTCCTCGGCATGGGGCTGGGCCGCTTCGCCAACGAGCTCTGGACGCTTGGCACTTCCATGTTGAAAAGGCTCATCGGCTGACTGGCTCCGGCCGGTCCGCGGCAGAAATTGTGGACTTGGGAGCCATCGACCGATCGGCGCCGGCCACCCGACCGCAAAGGCGTTTCCCTCAGAAAAAACCAAATCTGTTGTTCCGGACGTCTCGGGCAAATGGCACAGTGGGATGGTATTGCTTCAGCATTGCTGGTTGGCCAATTGCGGAGCAGCGACATGACCACAGCGGCGAACAGCCCTCTTCCCTGCAGGTATCATCAGTGCGCAGCGCTGCTGGCGTTCTGTTTGGTCGCTCTGGCTATCGGGGCGGAACCGGCGTCGGCGTTCTCGTTCCACGAAACCATTCAGCGCTGCCGTCAAACCGTGGGGCGACCCATCGTCAAGGCCTGCATGGCCGACAGGCGCACCGAAACGGCCGATCTCAAGGGCGCTGCTCTTGCGGCATGCCGGACCAAGGCTTCGCCCCGCGTCCGGGCCTGCGTGCAGAGAGCAATGATCACCGCCTTCGGCTGGCCCAAGGTCGAGGGCGTGATAGAGCGGTGCCGGCAAAGTGTCGGCCGCCCGGCCGTCAACGCCTGCATGACAAGCGGCGCCGGCCCGCAGGGGATACCGGACCTGGAGGCGTGCCGTCAAAGAGCGGCCCCGCAAGTTCGCGCGTGCGTGCGCAGGACGCTGACCCAGGCCGGTTGAGCCGGCGGTGTCGCAGGCTAGATCATCCGCAGCTCACTGCCCGCCGCCGTCGCCGACCAGAGCATAGGGCGCCCAGAACGCGGGATGGGCGTAGGTGTAGATCGTCTTGCCGTCTTCGGCAAAGCCCGGCCCGTCCAAAATGCCCACCATGGCCTGGCGCAGCGCTTCCGCCCGCGTCAGGCTTGCGTCCGACGCCTGCCGCCGGAAAATATCGGTGACCAGCTCGCGTGCCGACTGCGAATGCACCGGCCAGTTCGTCACCAGCAGGGCGCGGGTGCCGGCGTAGAAGAACGCCCGGCCCAATCCCGAAACGGCTTCGGCCCCGCTCACCGCGCCGGCTGCAGTGTTGCACGCCGAAAGCACCACCCAATCTGCATCGAGCTTGAGCGGCAGCACCTCTTCCATGGTCAGCAGCCCGTCTCCGTCCACGTCGGCAACATTGGGAGCCGTAAGCGCCAGCGCCGGCTGCGTCAGGCCATCGAGATCGCCAGGAACCAGGCCGTGCGTGGCGAAGGCGACGATGCGAAAGCGGGACAGATCGGTTTGCTTCACGTTGCGCTCGTTGGCGCTCTTGCCGAGGTGGATGACCTTCGCCGGATCCGCGCCGAGCGACAATGCAATCGACTTGAGCTCGTCGCCTGTATCGGCCAATCGCGGCAGCTGGGCGAGATCGGCACTGTCCACTTTCGTCGTTGCAGGCGACGCGCGGCGTTGGAATGGCACGTTGCGGGCGGTCATCTCGGCAACTTTGATCGATGGCGTTGCGGTTGCCTGCTGCTCGGCCTCCGCCGCCTGCTCGACACTGAAGAACGGATCGCCAAAGCCGATGATCGGCTCGCGGGTGGCAGAACCTGGGGGCTGCTGGCGCAAAGACCGCAAGGCGGCCGCCGAAGGCACGGTGGTGACCGCGTGCGTGCGGACCAGCCATGGCACCTGGCGATAGGAGGAGAAGATCGCCTCTTCCGTCGTCGGCATGGTGACCGGAGCCGTGGGCAACAAAGAAATGGGCAGCAGGCCGAGCGCCCCGTTGGTCACGACGATCAGGCTCTTGGCGCTGCGCCAGCCGGCCTGCACGGGCTCGAGCAGCTGACGGTAGAGGTCGTAGGCACCGGCCACGTCGAACTGCGGGATTTGGCCGATGGTCGACACATTCAGACTGAGACCTTCCTGCAGCTTGTGGACCTTGGTCTCCAGCTCACCTGCGGTGAGGGCAATCCGTGCGAACGCCACAGGCCCCTGCTTGGGCACCGCCCACACGAAACTCGCGTCTCGCCCGAAATAGAATGAGAGCAGCGCTTCGTCTTGGCGCAGAACCGCTCTGACGCTTTCCACAGTCGGCGGCTTCGGGTCGACAAGGTCCGTGTAGGCTGGGAAGCGACGGCCGATCTCGCCGCGCGCCTGGGCACGCTCCTGCCGCGCCTTGGCGATTGCCGCGTGCAGCGCCTTCACAGCCAGCTCGTCGCGCTCACCGGCGGGCAGCGACAGGGCATTGTTGAGCACCCCGAGCTGGGCGTTGATCTGCTTGGCAAGGTCCTGCTCCTGGCGGATGAGCTCGGCGAGCGCAGGATCCTTGGCGGACATGCGCGCGGTCGATGCCGTCAGCGCCTGCTGCACGGACTGGCCGCGGATGGTGTCGGCGAGGCTGAACGTCTCGCCGGCCACGTCGCTTTGGGCGAGCGGATCGCGGGCAAGCAGCCCTATGTACGCCTCGGCTATCGATTGCAGACGCAGGTTGCGGTTCGCGACCAGCGCCGAGCCGTCGTCGTCGGAGCTCTCACGCACCGCAGCCACCAACAATGGGATTGCCGATCGGAACTCCTGCACCGCCTCGGCGAACTTGCGCGCCCTCATGTAGCCGACCGCCAGGGTGCCCCGCGCAGCGGCGGTATCCAGATGCTTTTCACCCAACCGGGCCGTGTTGCGCTTCACCAGGGCCTGAGCGGCGGCAATTCCGGCCTCGATCTGTCCAGAGGCATAGAGGCTCTGTATTCGCGAGCCGTTGAGCTCGAGCGCTTCGCGGCGACCTGGTTCCCAACCGGCGATAGCCTTGTCGATGGCGGCATAGACCTCTGCTGCCTCAGCGTGCTTGCGCTGCGCGGTCAATATGCTGGCCAGGTTCGATCGTATGCCCACCGCCCATGCGGCGTCGTCGGGTATGCCAATCTCGCCATAAATGTCGATTGCGGACCGCACGAGAAGTTCAGCGTCGGAGTGACGACCCTCTTCGACCAGGACTTGTGCCAACATCGAGATGAACCTGGGCATGATCGTCTGATACTTGCCCCCGTCCTTCAAGCGTCCAAGCAACGCCCGGCGCGCTTCCGCCTCGGCCTCGGCAAGGCGTCCTTGGCGCATCTTCATGCGGGCCACGCTCGCTACCGCCCAGTCGGCGCCGGTCAGGATCTGCGTCTCGGACGGTGCGTTCTTCTGATTGAGCACCCCTGCTACGGAGGCGCGCCGTCGTGCCTCGACCAGCCGATAGGCGGCCTCGGCCTCGGTGAACTGCCCGCGTGCCTCGAAGATCATTGCGCGAACATCCTCGTAGTCGGCTTCCCACGATTGTCCAAACTTGGGGTAGCTGGTGCGCCAGCCGGGCATGCCGCTGGTCCTGGCCTCCTGGAGAAGTGTGTAGCTGCGCCGCAGGTAGGCATCAGCCTGCTCGATGTCGCCCATTTGCAGAAGGACGGCCGCTATGTTGCGGTAGGCGCTGAAGAGGTAGCCCTTGGCGTTCTTTACGTTCGCGGTTTGGAGCTGGCCCTGGAAGATCGCCAGCGCCTGTCGTGGGTTGCCCGCCAACCCGTGTTGCAGGCCGGCAAAATTCACCAGGCGGCCCATCCTGTTTGCGTCAACCGCACCCCGGCCGACCTCGATCGACTTTTCGGCGTCGGCAATGGCATCCTTGCTCCTGCCGAGCTGGGCGCGTGCGTTGCCGCGTTGGTTGTAGAACCACGCGAGGTCCGACTGCGAAAGCCCGGCCGGCGGCGGAGCGTCGGCCTTGGCCCTCAGCTCGTTGATTTTGGCCGGGTCCGGGCGCTCGCTGTCCAGTATGGCGGTGATGTCGCTGATCGTGCGCGGCGGCGCCACGAAGGTGGCCGCAGGCGCCATCAGAATGAGATTCGGATCGACCTTTTCGACAGGCAGCGCAACCGCCGTGTTGGAGCGCCCATGGGCGGCGGCCATCATTTTTTCGATGCAGGCTTTCACCTTCGGTCTTGCCTGCTCCCGGCATGCCTCGCGTTGAGTTTCCGCTGCCGAAGTGGAATTGTTGCCCTTGCCGTAGCCGTGGCTGTGCATGCATTGCTGAACAGTTGGTCTGCCGACCAACTCCCTGCAGCTTTCGCGAGCCTGCTCGATCGTAAGAGCTTGAGCGCTTTGGGCGCCCGCAATCGCGCCAATTGCCCCTAACAGAACGAGAACCGCTTTCGGCCTCGACACACCGGCCGCTGCAGCACGTGCGATCATTTTGGAATGCTCCCCTTGCAATGCCCCGCGCCCGCCCTCGCAATCGAGGTTCGAGCGCATTGCCTGGTGGACCCGCAGACCGCATAAAAAAGAACGGTCAACGCAAATAAGGCGTGCCTGCCGACGGCATCAACAACGTTGGCCCGCACGCTGACCTCGGCGCGTCTCGACGTGCTCGGCCACTGTATTACTCAGGGAACGTTCGTAAAGCGGTAAATTGCTTCTCGGCTGCCCCACGCCACGTACCGAGGCCGTCACTCCTGCAGAGCCTCGCGTTTGCGGCGCACCTCAGGAACTAGGAGCGCCACGAGCAGCAGCGCGGAGCAGGCGAGCAGCACCGCGCTGATCGGGCGCTGGACAAACACCGTGATGTCGCCCGAGGCGATCAGCATGGCGCGGCGGAAGTTCTCCTCCAGCATCGGCCCGAGCACGAAGCCCAACACGAACGGCGCCGGCTCGACCCCGACCTTGAGAAAGAAGTAGCCGACGAGGCCGAAGCCCAGCATCAGCCACAAGTCGAAGAAGCTGCTGTTGATGCTGTAGGCGCCGATGGCGCAGAACACCACGATGGCCGGGAACAGCAGGTTGTAGGGCACGCGCAGCAGCGACACCCAGATGCCGATCAGCGGCAGGTTGATGATGATCAGCATCAGGTTGCCGATCCACATGGAGGCGATCACGCCCCAGAACAGGTCCGGCTGCCTGGTCATCACCTGCGGGCCTGGCTGGATGCCCTGGATCATGAGCGCGCCGATCATCAGGGCCATTAGCGGGTTGGTGGGCAGGCCGAGCGTCAGCATCGGCACGAAGCTCGTCTGCGCGCCGGCATTGTTGGCAGCCTCGGGAGAGGCGACGCCTTCGATGGCGCCCTTGCCGAAGCGCGAGGGATCGGCGGCGATCTTCTTCTCGAGCGCGTAGGCCGAGAACGGCGGCAGAGCGGCGCCCCCGCCCGGCAGCACACCCAGCAATGACCCCACCGCCGTGCCGCGCACCATTGCCGGGAAGGCGGCGGCGAGTTCGGCCCGGCTCGGGACCAGGTTGGAGATGCGCATGCGGGGAAGCTCGCGACCCTGCGGCTGCTCGAGCGTGCGGATCATCTCGGCGATGCCGAACAAGCCTATGGCGATCGGCACGAAGCTGACGCCATCGTTGATATCGGGGATGCCGAACGTCATGCGCGGGGCGCCGGAGTTCACGTCGACGCCAACCAGCCCGACGAGCACCCCCACGATGATCATGGCGATGGCCTTGGCCGGCGACCCGTGCGCCAGGACCACTGCGCCGAGCAGCCCGAGGATGACGAGGCTCACCGTCTCCACCGCCGTGAACTTCAGCGCCAGGGCGGCCAGCGGCAGGCTGAGGATGGCGATCACCAGCGTCGCCACCGTGCCGGCGAAGAACGAGGCGATGGCGGCGATCGCCAGCGCCGAGCCGGCGCGGCCCTGGCGCGCCATCTGGTAGCCGTCGATGCAGGTGACGATCGAGGAAGTCTCGCCCGGCACGTTGACGAGGATGGCAGCCGTCGAGCTGCCGTACTGCGCCCCGTAGAAGATGCCGGCCAGCATAATCATGGCCGAAGCCGGCGGCAGGCCGAACGTGAAGGGCAGCAGCATGGCCACCGTGGTGAGCGGCGAGATGCCGGGCAACACGCCCACCAAGGTGCCGATCATCACTCCGGCAAAGCAGAACAGCAGGTTCTGCCAGCTCGCCGCCGTGGCGAGACCGAGGGCCAGATTGGCGAACAGCTCCACCTCGGTTCCTCACCAGGGCCAGACTTGGGGCCAGAATTGGGGCCAGTACGGCGTCAGGAACGACGGCCACAGCTTGAACGGCAAGCCGAGACCCTTCACGAACAGCAGCGCTGAGAACGCGGCGAGCAGCGGGCCGAACAGCATGAGCCGGCCCCAGCGCACCGGCCCCGCGGCGGTTCCCGCCACCAGCACGCAACCGATACAGGCGGCAACCAGGCCGAGGGTGGAAAACAGCGCCGCGAACACGGCGATTGCGGCCAAGATCGCGGCCAGTGGCCGCCAAGCCGGCGCAGGCAATGGCTCGGCACCCTTGAGGAGGCCGGTGAGGCAGAAGACCGCGCCGAAGCTGAGGATGATCCAAGCCAAGGCGCGTGGCACGAAGCCCGGGCCCATGTCGGCGGCTGTGCCGACGTTCAGGGAACGGGTGGCCGCCAAAGCCACCAGCGCCAGCGCGACCAGGAACAACCCGAACGCCAGCTCCTTGACATCGCCCCGACGCAGCACGGCGCTGCTCCGCTTGGCTACTGCACCTTGATGCCGGCGTTCTTGATGATGGTCGCGTAGCTCGCCGTGTTCGTCTCGATCCACTTGGCCAGAGCCGCAGCCGGGCCGGCCTTCAGCTCGGTGCCGAGATCCTGGATGCGCTTGGCGACATCGGGCATGGCGAGGATCTTGTTGAGTTCGGCGTTGAGGCGCGCCAGCGTCGCAGCCGGCGTACCGGCCGTGGTGAGCAGGCCCTGCCAGGAGCCGACATCGGTCGGGGTGACGCCGAGTTCCTTGAAGGTCGGCAGGTCCTTGATGCTTTCGACGCGTTTGTCGCCTGAGACGGCCAGCCCCTTCAACTGGCCTTGCGCGACGAACGGAGCGGTTGCCGTAGCGCCGTTGAGGATGACCTGGCTTTCGCCCGTGACGGTGCCCTTGATGGCATCGGCGCCGCCCCGGTAGGGCACATGCTTGAATGTCACGCCCCACGTCTTCTCGAGCTGCACGGCCGAGATGTGATTGGCAACGCCGATGCCGGCATTGCCGAACGGCAACTTGCCCGGGTTGGCCTTGGCATGGGCCACCAGCTCGGCCACGGTCTTCACGGGCACGCTCGGGTGCACGGCGAGCACATATGGGGAGAACGAGATCAACCCCACCGGCGCGAGGTCCTTGGTCGGGCTGTAGGTCATGCTGGCGAGCAGGTTGGGCGAAATGGCAAGCGTGCTGACGTCGAGCAGCAGCAGCGTGTGGCCGTCCTTGTCGGCCTTGGCGACGAAATCGGCGCCGATGTTGCCGCCGGCGCCGGTCTTGTTCTCGACCACCACCGGCTGGCCGATGGCGTCCTGCAGCTTCGGGCCGATCAGACGCGCCAGGATGTCGCTCGTTCCGCCCGGCGCGTACGGCACAATGATCCTGACCGGTTTCGTGAAGTCCTGCGCGGTGGCAACGGCCGGCGCAAGGCCGAGGACCAATCCGGCAAGACCTGCGAGCACGCTGAGCGCGCGATGGCAACGCATGTTTCCCTCCCGATCTTTGTTTGTTGCGTTCAGCCTATTGCATCAGGCGCTCGCGGCAAAGTCCCGCGACCCTTGTAAGAGGCGCAGACACGAGAGTTGATCTCCGCGGGCCCAGCGCCGCTGTGCCTCAAGCCTTGGCGATGCGCGCGATCTCGGCCCGCAGCTCGGGCACGCCTGCTCCCGTCTGCGACGAGGTTGCAATGAGCGTCGGGTAGGCGGCGGCATGCCCGGCCAGCTCCTCCGCGGTGGCGCGCTCGACGCTGGTGAGCTCCGTAGGCTTGAGCTTGTCGATCTTTGTGAGCACCCCCTGATAGGAGACCGCCGCTTCGTCCATCAGCGCCATCACGTCGCGGTCGGCGGGCTTCAGGCCGTGCCGCGCGTCGATCAGCAGGAACACGCGGGCAAGCGTCGGCCGTCCGCGCAGGTAGTTCTTCACCAGCGCCGTCCACTGCTCGACCTTGACCTTGGGTGCTTGCGCAAAGCCGTAGCCCGGCATGTCGACCATGAAAAGGTCGATGCCGGGCAGCTCGAAGAAGTTCAGCTCCTGCGTGCGCCCTGGCGTATTGGAGGTGCGCGCCAGGCCGTGCTGGTTGACGAGCGCGTTGATGAGGCTCGACTTGCCGACGTTGGAGCGGCCGGCGAAAGCGATCTCGGCTCGGTCGGGATCGGGCAGGAACTCCAGGCTCGGCACGCTCTTGATGAAACGGCAGGGGCGCCGGAACAGGGCCTCGCCCGCATCGATCTCCTCAGTCGTGTAGCTGCCGGCGGGCATGGGCTGGCCGCGAGGAGCGCGCCCCCCTCAGGCACCCTCCTTGCCGCGCAGAACCTCGCGCGCCCGGCTCAGCTTCTCCGAGCCGTTCAGGCTGCCGTTCTTGCGGGCCTGGCGTGTGTAGGCATCGTCGATCTCGGTCTCGGTGGCGCCGGGCTCGAGCCCCAAGGTCTTGAGCGCCTGCTCGCGGGTCATGTCGGTGCTCGGAGCGGCGGCGGCTCGCGCACCAGTTGGCTGCGGCGCCGCGGCACCTTTGTCCTCGGACGGGGGCGCACTCGTCCGGGATTGGCCGGGAGCCGCCAATTGCTTGAGGTCGGACAAGCGCTGGCCGAGCTGCTCGGCACCGCGCCGCAGCGCAGCGCTGCCCTTGGCCACCGCGTCGCCCGCGCCTAGCCCCTGGCCGGAGCGGACACGGGCGATCAGCCCGTCCACCCCCATGTTCTTCCAGAGGTGAATCTCGGCGCCGTTCTTGCGCAAGATGGTGTACTGCTGGAGGATCGAGAGCACATTGTTCCAGGCCCAGTAGATCACCAGCCCCACCGAGAACGATGCCAGCATGAAGGTGAACATCACCGGCATCCAGTTGAAGATCCTCTGCTGCATGGGGTCTGGCTGTTGCGGGTTGAGCTGCATCTGGGCCCACATGGTGATGCCCATGACGAGGGGCCACACGCCGATGTGCAGGAACTCCGGCACGGCGTAGGGCAGCAGCCCGAACAGATTGAAGACCGAGGTGGGGTCGGGCGCGGAGAGGTCCTTGATCCAGCCGAAGAAGGGGGCCTGCCGCATATCGATGGTGATGAACAGCACCTTGTAGAGCGCAAAGAACACCGGGATCTGCACCACAATCGGCAGGCAGCCCGCCATCGGATTGATCTTCTTGTCCCGGTAGAGCGTCATCAGCTCCTGCTGCTGCTTGGCGCGATCGTCCTTGTAGCGCTCGCGCAGCTTCTCCATCTCCGGCTGCAGCATCTTCATCTTCGCCATCAACTCGTAGCTTTTGTTGGCGAGCGGGAAGAACACGAGCTTGACGAGCACGGTCACGGCCAGGATGGCGAGGCCATAGTTGCCGAAGAGCAGGCCCAGCCAATGCAGCAGTTTGTAGAGCGGCCTGGTGATGAAATAGAAGTAGCCCCAGTCGATCATCAACTCGAAGCGCGGCGCCGAGAGCTGGGTGCCGTAGGTGTCGATGAGATTGACATCCTTGGCACCGGCAAACAGGTGACTCGTGATCGTCTGCTTGGCACCGGGCGCGATGGTGACTGGCGCGCCCGAGAAGTCGGTTTGGAAGGAGTTCTTTGGCGGCTTTGACGCCGGAGAAGCGCGCTTCGTAGGCCGTGGTCTGGTTGGGGATCAGTGCCGCAGCCCAATACTTGTCCGTGAAGCCGAGCCAGCCACCGGTCTGCTTGAAGGTTTTGGCCCCGCCCTCCTTCAGCACGTCGGCGTAGGCGATCTCCTGCAGGCCGGCGCCGCCCATCACGCCGATCATGCCCTCGTGCAGGATGTAGTAGCCGTCGACCTTCGGCATGCCGTGCCGTGAGATCAATGCGTATGGGTAGAGCGCCACGGCCTTGTCGGTCTTGTTCTCCACCTCGTCGGAGACGGTGAACAGGTAGTTGGCATCGACCGAGATGGTGCGGCGGAATATGAGGCCCTGCCCGTTGTCCCACACCAGCGTCACCGGCGAGCTGGGCGTCAGCGGCCCATCTTTCTCGGCCTTCCAAAGCGTGTCCGCGTTGGGCATCGCCTGCGCCACGCCGGGGCCGGCGATCCAGCCGTACTCCGCATAGTAGGGATGAGGCGAGCCCGAGGGTGAGAACAACACGACGTTCGCGCTCTTTGGGTCGACCGTCTCACGATACTTGGCGAGCACGACATCGTCGATGCGCCCGCCCTTCAGCGCGATCGAACCCTTGACGCTCGGCGTGTCGATCGCCACGCGCGGGCCGACGCTCAGCGCCGTGTCACGGCTCAGCGGAGCCCCCGACGGCGGAGTGGTCGCCACGCCCGGCTTGCCCGGCACGGCATCCGGGGCGCTTGCCTTGGGCGTGCCCGGCGGCGCCTGCTCTTGCGCTTTCACCTGCTCCTGGCGGATGCGCGCCTGGCGTTCCTGTTCCTCCTTCAGCCGCGGCCCGGCGTAGAGGAACTGCCAAGCGAGCAGGACGGCGACCGACAGCACGATAGCGAGAAGCAGGTTCTTCTGGTTTTCCTGGTCGGGCTGCAGCATGGGTGTCTCGAGTTCGGTTTTGGCGGTGCGCGGTTAGGCTCGTTGCACTCTGTGGGGGCGCCGCTCACCCGGCTGCTTTCCAGCCGAAGCGGCGTTAACGCGTCCGAAGGCCCGCGCCAGGTCTGCCACCAGCGTGCCGTAGACGGCATCGAGCGCTGGACGGCGGGCGATCAGAACATAGTCGAAATCCGTGCGCGCGTGCTCGCTAACGACGTCACGCACCGCCGCCCTCAGCCGCCGCTTGATGCGATTGCGCTCGACCGCACCGCCAACCTTCTTGCTCACGGTGAAGCCGAACCGCGCCGTGCCGGCGATCGCCGCCTCGCCAAGGGCTGCACGCGGCTTGCCCTCCAGCACGAAGCCCGAGGTGGCGCAGCGCGCACCGTTGCGCAGGCGCAGAAATTCGGCGCGATGCTTGAGGGTGGCAATGCGCTTGGTAGGGGCCCGCTGCGCCTCTGCCTGTGCTCTCGCCATGCTCCCGCCCGCTATGCCGCTTCAGGCCGACAGGCGCTTGCGGCCCTTGGCTCTGCGGCGCGAGAGAACCCTGCGGCCACCGGCCGTCTCCATGCGCTTGCGGAAGCCGTGCCGCCGCTTGCGAACAAGCCTGCTCGGCTGGTAGGTACGCTTCACGTCTGGCCTCCGTGTTCAAGCACCGGTTTGTGCGTAGCTGGGGATCACCTGCGGTACGCTCGTGCGCTGTCCGCAAACGCCAAAGTCCGCCTTCGATCTGGCCGGAATTGCTGGCGCTTATAGGGTTGCGCCTACGCCAAGTCAATCCAAGCCAAGGGCTTGAAGCAGCGCGATCAATTCTTCTCGCTTCTTCTCACGTGTACTTGACGGTGCCCCCGCACGGCTTCGCGAAAGCTTATACTTGTTTGTAAATCTGGGCGCTTGCGCTGCACTCTCTTTGCGGACACGGCGAAAGGGCCGACAAATACGGCCCTCGCCGGCCCCGTGCGGGCCTGAGCGGGCGGGAGACCAATTCTGACATGCGTCCTGCCGCCGCCAGCTTGTCGACGAAAGAAGCGCTAAAGCGCTTCTGGCCGCTGATCGGCGTGGCGGCAGCCATGGCGCTGGTGTTCTGGCTGGGCGCCCACGAACTGCTCACCCTCGAGTACATCGTTAGCAAGCGCGACCGCTTCCACGGCCTTCTGGCCGAGCACTTCTCTCTTGCCGTGCTCACTTATGTGCTCATCTACGCGACGGCCGTGACGCTTTCGATCCCCTGCGGCCTGGTATTGACGGTGGCGGGCGGGCTGCTGTTCGGCTGGCTGGTCGGCGCGATCGCCGCTGTCGTCGGGGCCACAACCGGGGCCACCATCATCTTTCTCATTGCCCGCACAACCGTCGGCGAGTCCTTGAACGAGCGGCTGGGGCCCTGGGTCGGCAGGCTACGCGAAGGCTTCCGGGAGAACGCCCTGAGCTACATGCTGTTTCTGCGGCTGGTTCCCGCCTTTCCGTTCTGGCTGGTGAACATTGCTCCAGCATTGCTCGGCGTGCCGCTCACCACTTACGTCATAGGCACCATCTTGGGTATTATTCCGGCCACCTTTGCGTTCGCGTCGGCAGGCGCCGGCCTCGACAGCGTCGTCATGGCGGCAAAGAAG
The DNA here is from genome assembly GCA_963832445.1 of uncultured Alphaproteobacteria bacterium. GTDB lineage: Bacteria > Pseudomonadota > Alphaproteobacteria > Rhizobiales > Hyphomicrobiaceae > AWTP1-13. Next base: position 80,080 of record CAWHUM010000014.1, on the reverse strand, counting down.
GACTACGCCGTTTGCGTGGCGCTCAAGGGTTTGGACGCGTGCAAAATGCAGATCCACGCCAGCTCCCTGCTCACCAAGGAGCTGCTGTTGGCGTTCGTGTTGCTCGGCCTGGTGGCGCTGATACCGGTCGGCCTCAAGACATGGAGAAAGACCCATGGCGCAGCCAAATGACCGGGCCGCCGGCCTGATGCGGCTCGGTCCCGACGGCGCTGGGACCGGCACTACAACCTACAGCAAGGTCATCACGGGCAACGCAGCCCCCAACGAGCTGCGGGTCGATCTGTGCGTCATCGGCGCGGGCTCGGGAGGACTATCGGTCGCCGCCGCGGCGGCCCAGCTCGGCGTATCGGTGGTTCTGATCGAGAAGCACAAGATGGGCGGCGATTGCCTCAACTATGGCTGCGTCCCCTCCAAAGCCCTGATCGCCGCGGCCCAGCGCGCGCAGCTCATGCGCTCCTCCGCGCCGTTCGGCATCAGGCCCGTCAACCCGTCGATCGATCCGGCCGCTGTGCACGCGCATGTGCACGAGGTGATCGCGGCGATCGCTCCCAACAACTCCGTAGAGCGTTTCACCGGTCTCGGCGTGTCCGTAATCCAGGCGGCCGGCTATTTCGTTGCCCGTGACACCGTCCAGGCCGGCGAGTATCGCGTCAAGGCGCGCCGCTTCGTCATCGCCACTGGGTCGTCGCCTGCCATTCCGCAGATCCCGGGGCTCGACCGCGTGCCCTACTTCACCAATGAGACAATCTTCGACCATCGCGATAAGCTCGACCACCTCGTGATCGTCGGCGGTGGTCCGATGGGCATGGAGCTCGGGCAAGCCTACCTGCGGCTCGGCAGCCGCGTCACCGTCATCGAAGCGCAGCGCGCGCTCGGCCGCGACGACCCCGAGATGACCGAGGTGGTGATCAAGCACCTTACCGCCGAAGGGCTCGATCTGCGCCAGGGCACCGTCGTGGAACGCGTGAGCGGCGGCACGCGGCTCATCGATGTGCACATCGCGGAGGGCGAAACCAGATCGGTGGTGCAAGGCACGCACCTGCTGCTCGCCACCGGGCGCACGCCCAATGTTGCCGGCCTCAACCTCGAAGGCGCCGCCATCAAGTACGACAAGGGCGGCATCCGAGTTAACAAGGCCCTGCAGACCAGCAACCGGCGGGTGTTCGCCATCGGCGACGTGACCGGCGGACCGCCCTTCACCCATGTCGCCAACTATCACGCCGGCATCGTCATCCGCCGCGTGCTGTTCCGTCTGGCGGCGACGGTCGACAGCGGCATGATCCCCTGGGTGACCTTCACCGACCCCGAGCTGGCGCATGTGGGCCTGACCGAGGAGGCCGCGCGGAAGGCGCTGGGCCGGGTGCGCGTCTACCGCTGGCCCTACCACGAGAACGACCGTGCCCAGGCCGAGCGGGCGACCGAGGGGTTCGTCAAGGTCGTCACCGACAGCAATGGCAGGATCAAGGGCGCCAGCATCGCCGGGCGGCAGGCGGGCGAGCTCATCCAGATGTGGTCGCTCGCATTGTCGCAGGGGCTCGATATCAAGGCCATGACCAACTGGATTTCGCCCTATCCGACGCTGGCGGAGATAAACAAGCGCGCCGCTTTCGGCTATTATGCTACGGCCGCCGCCAAGCCACTGGTACGCAAGGTGATTGGGTGGCTTATGCGGCTTGGATAGCAGCGAGGTTGGTGTGCCCCGCGATATGATCGATGAGGCCCTTTCCTGGCCCGGACGGCTATGGGGGCACATCAGTGCGATCCGTTTCGCCGGCGTGCGCGCCTGGACGACGAGGCTGTGGGAGCGCGCAGGTAGGATGCGCTCTCCCTTGTCGGCGACCGCCGAGCGGCGGGGTCTCGGCCTGTCCGCCAAGCTCCTGCTGCTGACGCTGCTGTTCGTCATGCTGGCGGAGGTGCTGATCTTCGTTCCCTCCGTTGCCAACTTTCGCATCACCTGGCTCACCGATCGTCTGACGGCGGCGCGGCTCGCGGCGCTCGCCACGCAGGCCGCCCGCGACGGCAACGTTCCCGAAGCGCTGCGCATCGAGCTGTTGCGTACCGTGCAGGTGCGCGCGGTGTCGTGGATCCGCAACAACGAGCGGCACATGGTGCTGCCGCCCACGGTGCCGGCCGAGATCGACGCCGTGTACGACTTTCGCGCCAATGCGCGCTCCGGCGGGGTTGGAGGCGAGCTTGCGCTGCGCGCGCGGCTGATCTGGGACGCGCTGGCGGTGTTCTTCGCCAGGGAAGACCGCATCATTCGCGTGCTCGGCGAGCCGGTGGCAGGCGACCAGATGGATATCGTGCTGCCCGAGGCGGCGCTGAGGACCGCCATGGTTCGCTACGGCCTCAACGTCCTCGGACTGTCGATCATCATTTCCGTCATCACGGCCGCGCTCGTCTATTTCGCCCTAAACACCCTCTTCGTGCAGCCGATGATGCGCATCACCCGCTATATCCTGCGCTTCAGCGAGAACCCGGAGGATGCGAGCCGCGTCATCGTGCCGTCGCAGCGCCACGACGAGATCGGCACCGCCGAGCGTGAGCTGGCCCGCATGCAGGGACAGCTCACGCAGACCCTGCAGCAGAAGAGCCGGCTCGCCGCGCTCGGCCTTGCCGTCAGCAAGATCAGCCACGACCTCAGGAACATGCTCGCCAGCGCGCAGCTGATCTCCGACCGCCTGGGCAGCCTGCCCGACCCGTCTGTGCAGCGGTTCGCGCCAAAGCTCATCGCCTCGCTCGACCGGGCCATCAACTTCTCGGAGAGCACCCTGCGCTTCGGCCGGGCCGAGGAGCCGGCGCCGCGCCGCGAGCCGACGCACTTGCGTGCGCTGGTGGCGGAGGTCGGCGACGGATTGGGGCTGCCGCGCGATGATGCGATCGCCTGGGGCGTCGATGTGGACGACGTCTTGCGGGTCGATGCCGACCGCGATCAGCTGTTCCGCGTCTTGAGCAATCTGTGCCGCAATGCGCTGCAGGCCATCGAGCAGCAGGAGCCGCCCAGGGGTACGATCCGAGTCGGCGCCAGGCGCAACGGCAGGCGCGTCACCATCGAGGTGGCCGACGACGGCCCCGGCGTGCCGCAAAAGGCGCGCGCGCATCTGTTCCAGGCCTTCCAGGGCTCGGCGCGCGCCGGCGGCACGGGGCTCGGGCTCGCCGTCGCGCACGAGTTGGTGACGGCGCACGGCGGCAGCATCCACCTGCTCGACACCGAGCGGGGCACCACGTTCCGGATCGAGATTCCGGACCGGCTCGATTGATCAGCCGGAGGCGGGGGCCATGCACGATGTCTACGATCTGGCGATCATCGGCGGCGGCATCAACGGCTGCGGGATAGCGCGCGATGCAGCCGGACGCGGCTATTCGGCCCTGCTGTGCGAGATGGCGGATCTCGCCAGCGGCACCTCCTCCCGCTCGACCAAGCTGATCCATGGCGGGCTCCGTTATCTGGAGCATTTCGATTTCCGCCTCGTGCGCGAGTCGCTGATCGAGCGCGAGGTGTTGTGGCGCATCGCCCCGCACATCGTGCGCCCCATGCGTTTCGTGCTGCCGCATCGCACCGGCCTGCGCCCCGCCTGGATGCTGCGCGTCGGGTTGTTCCTCTATGATAACCTGGGCGGCCGGGAGCGGCTGCCCGGCACTCGCGCGCTCGATCTCGCGAGCGATCCTGCCGGCACGCCGCTCAAGCCGGGCGTATTCTCCACCGGCTTCGAGTATTCCGACTGCTGGGTGGACGATGCCCGGCTCGTGGTCCTCAATGCCCGCGACGCCGCCGATCGCGGCGCTGTGGTGCGCACCGGCACGCGCGCTGTCAGTGCCGTGCGCGAGGGCGGGCTGTGGCATGTGACCCTGGAGGACGTGGCGAACGGCCGGCGCGAGGCGATTGCCGCCCGCGGCCTCGTCAATGCGGCGGGTCCATGGGTCGAGGAGGTCCTGCGCGGCCGCCTCGGCGGGGCCCCGCGCGGGCGCGTACGCCTGGTCGAGGGCGCGCACATCGTGGTGCCGAGACTTTTCGACCACGATCGTGCGTATCTGTTTCAGAACCCCGACGGCCGCGTGGTGTTCGCCATTCCCTACGAGGGCCGCTTCACGCTGATCGGCACGACCGACCGCGACTACACCGGCGACCCGGCCGCGACGCGCGCGGCGCCCGAGGAGATCGCCTACCTGTGCGAGACCGCCAGCGGCGCCTTCGTTAGGCCAGTTGCGCCTGCCGATGTGGTGTGGGCCTACTCCGGCGTGCGGCCGCTGTTCGACGACGGCGCCAGCGAGGCCAAATCCGCCTCGCGCGACTATGTGCTGGAGCTCGAAGCGGCGGAAGGCGAGGCGCCGCTGTTGTCGATCATCGGCGGCAAGATCACGACCTACCGCAAGCTGGCGGAGGCAGCGATGGCTGAGCTGGCGCCGCACTTGCCCGAGCGCTCCGGGCTGGCGCCCGGCTGGACCGGCACGACGCCGTTACCCGGTGGCGAATTCGACATGGACGGGGAGGACGCCCTGGCGGTGCGGCTGGCACGCACCTTCCCGTTCCTCGGCAAGGCCCACGCTGCCCGCCTCGCGCGCGCCTACGGCACGCGGGCATGGGTGCTGCTCGGCAAGGCCAAGTCGATGGCGGATCTCGGTGCCGGCTTCGGGGCGACGCTGACCGAGGCTGAGGTGGGCTATCTGGTCGAGCACGAGTGGGCGAAGTCTGCGAGCGATATCGTCTGGCGCCGTTCCAAGCTTGGACTGCACATGGGCGAGGGCGAGATCGCCGCTCTCGAAGCCTGGATGCGCCGGCGCCACGCGACGGCGGCTGCCGAGCACGCTCAGCTGCAATAGTTGGGGGTCAAGCATGCCTCCAAGCAACGATTGAGGACGCAATGACCAAATCCGTGCTCGGCATCGTAGGCGGCAGCGGGCTCTACGACATGCCCGCGCTGAAGAACGTGCACTGGGAGCACATCGATACGCCCTGGGGCACTCCTTCCGACCAGGTGCTGTTCGCCGAGATCGACGGGTTGCCGATCCGCTTCCTCCCCCGCCACGGCCGCGGCCACAGGGTGCCCCCCACCAATATCAACTATCGCGCCAACATCGACGCGCTGAAGCGCGCCGGCGTGACCGACCTCGTCTCGATCTCCGCCTGCGGCTCGCTGAAGGAGGAGCTCGCGCCCGGGCATTTCGTCATCGTCGACCAGTTCATCGACCGCACCTTCGCGCGCGAGAAAAGCTTCTTCGGCCCTGGCTGCGTGGCGCACGTCTCCATGGCCGATCCCGTCAGCCCGCTACTGGCCGATGCCATCGAGCAGGCGGCGAACTCCGAGCAGATTTCCAACACGCGCGGCGGCACCTATCTCGTCATGGAGGGCCCGCAGTTCTCCACGCGTGCGGAAAGCAACCTCTATCGCAGCTGGGGCTGCGCGGTGATCGGCATGACCAACATGCCGGAGGCCAAGCTCGCGCGCGAGGCCGAGATTTGCTACGCGACGGTGGCCATGGTCACCGACTACGACTGCTGGCACCACGAGCACGCCGATGTGGACGTGGCCGAGATCATCAGGGTGCTCACCGCCAACGTCGACAAGGCGCACAAGCTGATCGAGCGCCTCGCGCGCGATTTCCCGCGCGAGCATCCGCCGTGCCCGGTCGGCTCCGACCGGGCGTTGGAGGTCGCCATCATCACGCCGTCCGCGGCGCGCGATCCGGCGCTCATCGCCAAGCTCGATGCGGTGGCGGGCCGGGTGCTGGGCCGGAGCTAAGTGATGCCGCGCGTGCCACGCAATGCGTTCCCGGAAGCCGAGGCCGCAGGCCGAGACTATCCGGGACCTGCCGCAGTTTGGATTTGCCGATGGTGCTTCTCGAAGACCCAGTAAGGCCCCGGCTCTGTGCGCCCTGGACTTGATCGTCGATCAAGTCCAGACGCTCCGGCCGGGGACCGGCTGGCGGGTGCGCCCAAGCGTGGCGGCCGCGCCCGCTTCCGCGGGTTCCTGTCGGTCCCGGTGGCGCTCGCCTGACGGTTTTCGCCGCCGGTTTCGTGCATACCGGCGAAAAGGTAAGCTGCCGCTTCGACTCGGCAGTCGGCGCACACCTAGATGTCGCGGGAGGTTCCGGTGACCCAACAGACAATTCGCTTCGACGACGGCGCGGCCTACGAGCGCATGATGGGGGTCTGGAGCCGTCTCGCCGGCCAGGTCTTTCTCGATTGGCTGGCTCCGGCCCCAGGCTTGCAGTGGGTCGACGTCGGCTGCGGCAACGGCGCGTTCACCGAGCTCATCGTCGAGCGATGCGCGCCTGTTGAGGTTCAGGGCATCGATCCCTCCGAAGCCCAGCTCGCCTTTGCGCGCACGCGACCGGCGTCGCGCCTGGCGCAGTTCCAGCTGGGCGACGCGATGGCGCTGCCCTTCCCAGCCGACCGGTTCGATGTCGCGGTCATGGCGCTGGTCCTCGTCTTCGTTCCCGATCCAGCCAAGGGCGTCCGCGAAATGGTGCGCGTGGTCCGCGCGGACGGCACGGTCGCGGCCTACATGTGGGACATGCTGGGCGGCGGATTTCCGCCGGAGCCAATTCTTGCCGAGATGCGGGCAATGGGCGTCACGCCGGCGGGGCCGCCGCAGCTCGCCGCCTCGCGCATGGAGGCGCTGCGAGACTTGTGGACTGGCGCGGGTCTCGAGGCGGTGGAGACGCGCGAGATCACAGTCGAGCGCACGTTCGCCAACTTCGACGACTTCTGGACCACCAACCTCAATAGCCCCTCGATCAAAGCCACCATCGCAACGATGGCTCCCGGCGACGCCGACAAGCTCAAGGAGCGAGTGCGCGCTCGCCTGCCCGCCGATGTGGACGGACGCATCACCCGCAGCGGGCGTGCCAATGCGGTGAAGGGGCGCTTGCCCATGTGACAGGGCGAGCCTGCGAGCTCATGCTGCTGCTTCGGCATCTTGAACGTCGGCACCCGCATGCCGACACATTCCGCGCGCACAGTGCGCCGATTTAAGCGAATGATTGCGGCAGCAGGTCATGTTGGTGCGAGCGGTACGGTTCCTTTTCCCGGTGGTGTTCCTTGCTGGCCTTGTGGTGATCGCCGCGGGGCTCGGAAGGAGCCAGTCGCCTGCATCGACCCCGACCGGCCAGTTCGATCGCAGCGACAATGCGATCTGGTTGCGTCGGCACTGGATGCACGAGGGGCCCACGCCGGAGGCAATTGCCGAGCTGGTCGAGAGCCTGCGCGCACGCGGCATTCGCCGCATCTATCCCTTTCTCGGGCCCATGGACGCGAACGGCTGGCCAGGCTGGCGGTCGAAGGCGGGGCTGGTGCGGTATGTGCCCGAGCGTGCCGGCGCGTTTCTCGCCCATATCAAGCGCATTGCGCCGGAAATCCGGGTGATGCCCTGGACCGGAGGCAATCTCGACATGGACGTGCGGCTAAAGGACGAGGCTCAGCGACGCGCCTTCGTGGAGCACATGCGCCGCATCGTCGAGCTGGGCGCCGACGGTGTGCACCTCAACGTCGAGCCTCTGCCGAGCTGGGAGCCCGGCTTCCTGGAGCTGTTGCGCGAGGTGAAGGCAGCCATCGGGGATCACACCCTTTCCATCGCCGCCTACCCGCCGCCGACGCCCTTGCATCCCTTTCCCGACGTGCACTGGGAGCTGCCTTTCCTGCGGGACGTGTGCATCGCGGCGGACGAGCTGGCGGTGATGGGCTACGACACCGCGGTGAGATCGCCGCCAGTTTTCAGCGACCTCATCTCGAAGTGGACGGTCGAGCTTGCCGCGACCCTGCCGCCGCCCGCCGAGGGTGGTTGCGAATGGTTGATGGGCGTGCCGACCTACGACGACGACAAGGGCTATCATCGCCCCGACGTTGAGACGATCGAGCATAGTCTCGCGGGGCTCATCGCCGGGCTCGGCAGCCAAACCGTTCCTCAGCATTTCCGCGGAGTTGCGATCTACGCTTCGTTCACCACGGACGAGCGCAAGTGGGCCGTCTATGACCGGCAGTGGCGCGGCAGGGAGCCCGCAAAATTGCCGCCGCCCGATCCGCGCAATACGACACAGTAGACCGGTTCAGGACGAGGCGCTGCGCGAAGCTACATGCCGTGGCGGCGGTGGAATTCCAGCGCCGAGGCGACGATCTCCTCGAGGCCGCGGGTCGGCTGCCAGCCGAGCAGGTCGCGCACCTTGCTCACGTCCGCCACGAGGCGCGTCGGAGTCGCCGGGCCGTCGCGGGCCGATGCGCATCGGCACGGCACTCCCGCTCACCTTCTCGATGGCAGCCAGCACCTCGCGGATGCTGTAGCCCGACCCGCAACCGAGGTTGACGGCGTCGCTGGGGCCGCCACGGAGCACATACTCGAGCCCGGCCACATGCGCCTCGGCGAGATCGAGAACGTGCACGTAGTCGCGCACGCAGGTGCCGTCCTCGGTCGGGTAGTCGTCGCCGTTGACGGTGAGGACGGCGCCATCTCCGCCCCGGCTTGCCCGCAACACGGCGCAAAGCGCATTGGGGATCAGATGCGTCTCGGGCTCGTGCACCTCGCCGAGGCCTGCGGCGGGATCGGCGCCGGCGGCGTTGAAGTAGCGCATGACGAGGCTGGAGGCCGGCGCGTGCGGGGCCGGGGCCGCGGGCAGCGTGGGCAGCAGCGGCCAGTCGACGGCGAGCGGGCCGAAGCGAACCTCCTGCGCGACGTTGTGCGAGCCGCTCGAGCCCTGCAGCGCCAGCTCGCAGGCGAGCTTGGTCAGACCGTAGGGGCTGGCGGGCGCGAGCCGATGTCCCTCAGCCAGCGCTTTGGCGCCGGTGGTGAAGTCGTAGACCGCCGCAGTGGAGGAGAACACCAGATGGCGGATGCCGCCCTTGGCGAGCGTGCGAAAGAAGCGCATCGCGCGCACGTAGTTGTTGTCCCAGTAGAGCGGCGGGTCGGCGACCGACTCGCCGACCTCGATCAGGGCGGCGAAGCACACCGCCGCCACCGGCGTGTGGCGCTCGATGAAGCGGGCGACCCGCGCCTCGTCGGAAATATCGCAAACCTCGACCGGGAAGTGGCGCCCAATGGAGCGCCGGTAGGCGGCGACGCGCTCCGTGCTGGGCCCGATGCGGTCGACCACGACCGGGGAGAACCCGCGCCGGGCCGCCACATGACAGAAGTGGCTGCCAATATACCCGGCCCCACCCGCAACTAGGATCGTGTTCGACACGGGCGGGATGCTAGCGTCCGAGCTAGCCGCGGGCCAAGTGCGGCATCGGCGCCAACGTGACGGCTTGGTGAAGACGGTGTGACCCCTGGCCGGGCAACAAGCGTGCTGCCTTCAGCCAAGTGATCGTTGGGAGGCGCCGCCGCCACGGCGCCTGTAGTTGCAACCTCTAGTCCACCACCCGCCAGTATTCCTCCCGGCAGACGTTGAAGCTCCACTGGTGGACCGTCTGGTTGTCCCGGAAGACGGCGCGGAAATCGAACAGGCACGCTCCCGTGCCGTCGTCGAAATTGATCACGCGCTTGGCGCCACGTCCTGAGCGGCGTGGTGAAGATGTTCTCCTCCCACTCGCCCGTTGTCGTGCGCGAGCCATAGAGGCGCAGCATGTCCGACGACCGGTCATTGATGATCATCACGCGCCGGTCGTGCCCGTCCTTGGACTGGGCTTCTGCCGCGCTCGCCACGGCGAACGCCACGCCCATGGCAGCCAACCCAGCAGTAAATAGTCGTGTCATTGCCTCGCTCCCACCTGTCGAGCATCGGTATGCAATCGTTCCGACCTATGCCCGCAGCGAGCATGTGATCCGCGTCAGGTGCATAGCACTATCGCGCCGCGTGTGCCACGCGGGCTCCGCGCAGTACATCGAGCATGGCATCGATGTCGCCGGGCAGCGCTATCGCCGCGCCACGCCACGTGCTGATCGGCACGCACCAGCACAAGCTTGCGGTCGTATTCGCCGGCCTGCGGCAGCCTTCGATGTCCACAATGGCCAGCGGGACCCGCGCATGGCGGGCCGCTTGCTGCAGCGGCTCCACGTGCACGCTCGGATCGAAGCGCAGCAGCGTATAGCCGGGGCCCAGCGCATCGTAGAGCGAGCGGCCGTCCGCCAGCGCCACGTGCGGCGTGCGGCAGCCGGGCACGGTCGAAGGCGTGAACTCGCCCATGGTGTAGGCCGGCGGCGTCGCGCCGTCGTAGACGATGATCGGCGAGCGGTCGTAGAAGTAGCCGAAGTTGAGGCCGCCGCAGCAGTACTGCTGCACGTTGAGATCGTACGCCTCCCGGCCGACGCGGGCGCGCACCGCATCGCCTTCAGCGCCGGGCGTCTCGATCTCGGGCGGCACGCTGCGCCGCTGGCTCAGCACCTTGAGCGCCATGTCCATGGCGAAATGCGAGACCTGCTCGGTGATCGGCAGCCGCTCGGCCTCGTAGGCGTCGAGAATGCCGGGGCTCGCCCAGCCGTCGAGGGCCGCGGCCAGCAGCCAGGAGAGGTTGGCCGCATCGGCGATGCCGGCGTTCATGCCGTAGCCGGCGTACGGCATCCACAGGTGCGCGGCGTCGCCGCAGATGAAGACGCGGCCCTGGCGGAAGCGGTCGGCCACCAGCCGCCGGCCGACCCAGTCCTCCTTGCTCAGCACCTCGTACTCGAACTCCGGCCCGACGCCCAGGATGTTGCGGATCGACCAGTCGCGGTCGACCGAGTCGAAGGTCTCCTCGGCGCGATTGAGGTGGTTGTGGATCAGCCAGGTCTCGCGCCCGTCGATGGCGACCACGGTGCCGCAGCGGCGCGGATTGAGCGAGAGCGTCATCCAGGCCGGGCTGCGCCCATCATCGCCAGCAGGCCCGGCGCGCGGATGTAGGTCGACTGCACGCTCTGGATCACCGGCGTGCCGGCGAGCTTGGCGCCGATCGCCTTGCGCACCATCGAGCGGCCGCCGTCGCAGCCCACCAGATAGTCGCGCGCGATCGTCAGGGTCTCGCCGGTATCCAGGTCGCGCGGCCTCGGCGAGAATGCCGTCCCCGTGCTCACCGAAGCTCTCACCGAGGTGCGGTTGAGAATCGTCACCCGCGGCATCTGCCGCGGCGTGCTCGAACAGCACCGGCTCCATGTAGATCTGGTTGATGCGATGCGGCGGCTCGGGCGTCGGCCACCAGGTGTCCGGGCCGCCGGTCGCGGTGTAGCGGTCGCGGCGGCAGGGGATGGAGATGCGCGACAGCTCGGGGCCGCGTCGTGGTGATGCGATAGGCGACGTCGTTGGGAAAATCCGCCGGCAGCCCGGCGTCGCGCAGCTTCCGCGCCAGCCCCAGCCGGCGATAGATCTCCATCGAGCGTGCGGAGACGTGGTTGCACTTGACGCTGGGCGGCTCGCCGACGTGGCGCAGCTCGGCGACGACCACGTCGATGCCGCGGCTCGCCAGGTCCATGGCCAGCGTCAGCCCGACCGGGCCGCCGCCCACGATGAGCACGCGGGTGGTAATCGCTCGGCTTGCCATGGTTCGCCCGGACGTGCCTAATTGTTGAGAAAGCTACAGGACGGGGAGGACAATAAATGTTCAGGCTTGCCGCGCAAGCCGTGCTAGCGCTGCCCGGGATAGTGAGCGCCCACTCGCCGACCTTTGCTCAATTTCGGCGAAGCCAACGCAAGGCCGCTGAGCTGCAACCTTCAAGGGAGCCGTCCATGACACAGAGCCGTCGTTGCCAACGCTTGATGCCGCTCGCGGCGAGTGCACTGTTCGCGGGCCTTCTGGTCGCCGTGTCATTGGTCGTCGGCGCGACCCCGGCTTCGGCCGACACCATCATCGAGGAATGGAATACCGTGAAGGCACCGGCGCCGCCCGCACTGAAGCCGGTGACCGCGGACGGCAAGACCGCCCTGCTATTGCTCGACTTCGGCAAGCAGAACTGCGGTGTGCGGCCGCGCTGCGTCGCCAGCGTGCCCAAGGTGCAGAAGATGGCTGCCGCGGCGCGGGCCAAAAAGGTCCTGGTGGTGCACAGCCTGTTCGGCCAGGCCACCAAGGCGGACCTGCTGATCGCTCCGCTCGACAACGAGTCGATCGTCACCGCCGGCGCCAACAAGTTCTTGCGCACCGAGCTGGAGAAGATCCTGCGGGACAACGGGATCACCACCGTGATCGTCACCGGCACTGCCGCACATGGCGCCGTCCTCAACACGGCCGCTGCCGCGGCGCTATTGGGCTTCAAGGTGGTCCTGCCGGTCGATGCGATGTCGGCCGACCCTTACGCGGAGCAGTACACCGCGTGGCATCTGGCCAACGGGCCGGGCGGCGTCGGGCCGAATGTGACCCTGACCAGGATCGATATGGTCACGTTCTGATCGCACCAGCCCTTCGCGCCCGGGCTGGTTAACAAGCGGCAATTATCGGCCGGATATCGTCCCGGACCGGGCGCAGCCAGGGGGCGCTGCGACCGGTCCGCAACGCTGCCCTGCAAATAATCGGGCGGCGCGATATTATAAGCCTGCTTATGATGAGCTTGCAGAAAGGCTCATCTTCGATGTCGCGCAACCCGGCGCTGCGCCGCGAAATCATGTTCCAGCTCAACGACGTGGCGCGTGCCATGCGCACCTACGTCGACCAGTGCGCGCGCCGTCACGGCATGACGCGCGCTCAGTGGGGCGTGCTGCTGCGGCTGGAGCGCGAGGAGGGGATGATGCAGGCCGAAATGGCCGAATCCCTGGAGATCCAGCCCATCTCGCTGGCGCGCCTGCTCGACCGCTTGTGCGACCAGAAACTGGTCGAGCGCCGCCCGCACCCGCGCGATCGTCGCGCCAATCGGCTCTACCTGACGGCCAAGGGGCGCGCCATCCTCGAGCGGCTGGTCCCCCTCGGCCGGCAGATTTCCGGCAACGTGCTGGCTTCCTTCAACGAGGCCGAGGCGGCCGCGCTGCTGAAGCAGCTCTTGCGCATCAAGAGCAACCTGCGCAAGTCCCCGGCCGGCAACGGGGCCGGCAGGCGCCAGGCCAACGGGGCGCGCCATGCTGGCTAGGCTGTCGTGGCTGACGCACGCGTCGTCGCGCCTCGGAAACGGCGCGGCGGCTGCCGCTGCGCTTCGTGCTGCTGGTGGTGCTGCCGGCGCTAGTGGCCGCCGTCGCTCTCGGCTTCTACCTGCTCGGCGGGCGCTACGTGTCGACCGACAACGCCTACATCGGCGCGCAGAAGGTGCTGATCACGCCGGAGGTGTCGGGCAAGGTCGTGAGCATCGCGGTGGTCGAGGGGCAGCTGCTGAAGCCCGGCGAGGAGCTGCTCGCCATCGATCCGGTGCCCTACGCTTCGCGGCGCAGGAGGCCGAGGCGAAGCTGGTGCGTGTCAAGACCGACTTCACCACGCTCAAAGCGAACTTGGCCAGCCTGACCACCCAGGTCGACCTGTCGCGCCAGAGCCTCGCCGCAGCCCAGGCTGATTTTGACCGCAAGACCCAACTCGCCGACAGCCGCATTACCTCTCCGTCCGATCTCGACAAGTCGCGGATGGCGATGATCGCCGCCAAGACGCAGCTCGAGCTGCTCGAGCAGCAGGAGCGCAACCTGCGCATCCAGCTGCTCGGCGATCCGAACCTCGGCATCGAGAAATATCCGCAGTTCGTCGAGGCGACGGTGGCGCTCGACCGCGCCAAGCGCGATCTTGCCAATACCGTGCTCAGGGCCCCCATCGCCGGCGTGGCGACGCAGGTAGCGAGCATTCAGATGGGCCGCTTCCTGACCGCGGGTACGACCGTGTTCAGCATCATCAGCAGCGAGAACCTGTGGGTCGATGCCAACCCGAAGGAAACCGACCTCACCTACGTGCGCCGCGGCCAGGCCGTCACCATCACGATCGACGCGTTTCCCGACAAGCATTGGCAGGGCACCGTCGGTGCCATCAGCCCCGGTACCGGCGCGCAGTTTGCGATCCTTCCGCCACAGAACGCGGCCGGCAACTGGATCAAGATCGTCCAGCGCGTGCCGATGCGCGTGGAGTTCGCACCGGGTCAGGATCTGCGCCGGCTGCGCGCGGGCATGAGCGCCATTCGTCGAGATCGACACCGGCCGGCGCGGCAGGCTCGCCCGATTCCTCGGCCCGAGCGCGGAGGCGCAGGACCCCGACCAATGATCGCCGCTGGCGGCCGCCGGGCCCAAGGCCTCACACCGTTCATGCAGCGGACGCTCATCACCATCTGCGTGATGATGGCCACCATCATGCAGGTGCTCGACATCACCATCGCCAACGTGTCGCTGCCCTACCTGCAGGGCAGCCTGTCGGCCACCATCGACCAGGTTAGCTGGGTGCTGACCTCCTACGTCGTGGCCGCCGCCGTCATGACGGCGCCGGTGGGATGGCTGGCGACCCGCTACGGCATCAAGAAGCTGCTGATCACGTGCGTGGTGGGCTTCACCCTCGCCTCCATGCTGTGCGGCATTGCCCAGAGCATCGAGGAGATCGTGGTCTACCGCATCGTCCAGGGCATGTTCGGTGCCGCCCTGGTGCCGCTGTCGCAGACCGTGATGATGGAAATCTATCCGCCCGAGCAGCGCGGCTGGGCCATGTCGCTGTGGGGCATGGGCGTGATGATCGGCCCGATCATGGGGCCGATCCTGGGAGGCTGGCTGACCGAATACTATACCTGGCGCTGGATCTTCTTCATCAACGTCCCCTTTGGCGTCGCCACCGCGCTCGGCCTGCTTGCCTTCATGGGCGAGACCGGGGGCAATCGAGGTCTATCGTTCGACTGGTTCGGCTTTGCCGCGCTCAGCATCGCCATCGGCGCGCTGCAGCTCATGCTCGATCGCGGTGAGCAGCAGGGCTGGTTCGATTCCACCGAGATCGTGGTGACAGCGATCGTCTCCGCCACGGGCTTCTACTTCTTCCTCGCGCACTCGCTGACCACGCGCCAGCCGTTCATCGCGCTCGAGATCTTCCGCGACCGCAACTTCGTGATCGGCCTGACCTTCATGTTCGTTTGCGGCGTGCTGCTGGTCGCCTCGATGGCGCTGATGGCGCCGCTGCTGCAGAACACCATGGGTTACCCGATCATCGACGCGGGGTGGCTGCTCGGCACGCGCGGCTTCGGCATGGCGTGCGCCATGCTGACGGCAGGCAGATTGATGACGCGCGTCGACCCGCGCGTGCTGCTCGCTGTCGGCCTCGCGTGCTGCACCGTCTCGCTCTACTACTCGATCGACTTCGGCCGCGACACTGCGACCAATACAATCGTTTGGGTCAGCGTGCTGCAGGGCTATGGACTGGGGCTGATGTTCGTGCCGTTGAACACGGTCGCGCTCTCCTCGATCGCGCCGGCGCTGCGCACGCAGGGAACGGCCATGTGGACCCTGATCCGCAACCTTGGTAGCTCGATCGGCGTGTCCATCGTCATCGCCAACCTGACCAACAAGGCGATCCTCATGCACGCGCGACTGGCCGAGAGCGTGACGCCCTTCAATCAGGCGCTGACCGATCCCAATGCGGCCATGCTCGATCCCAACACCGACACAGGCCGCGCGCTGCTCGAGCAGCTGATGACCCAGCAGGCGACCATCATGGCCTACGCCAACGACTTCAAGCTGATGATGGTGATGACGTTGCTGGCGTTCCCGCTGATTCTGCTCATCCGCGTGCAAGGGCTTGGCCTGCGGCCCGCGGCTGCGTGAGCGCAGACCTGTGCGGTGGGAGGGGTCAGCTGCCGCCCGGGGTTCTGGCTTCAGTAGCCGCGGGCGCGATCCACCAAGTTCTCGAGCGTCTCGCCGCTGCGGTGCGCACGCATTTGGCGGAGCGTGTAGGCGGCGATCGCTAGAGGTGCGCTTTCGGCCGCGTTGTGCGGCGTGATGACGACCCGCGGATGCGTCCACAGCGGGTTGTCGGCCGGCAATGGCTCCTGCTCGAACACGTCGAGCGTGGCGGCGTACAACGCGCCCGCTTGCAACGCCGCCAGGATGTCGGCGTCGCGCTGCAGGCCGCCGCGCCCGGCGTTGATAAGCACCGGGCCCGGCAGCAACGTGTTGCGGCCGTGCAGCGAGAGCTTGGCGAACAGCGCCCGGTTCAGAATGCCGCGGGTGGCCGGCGTCAGCGGCAGCAGCACCGCCAGGATGTCGGTCTCGGCCAGGAACGCGATCGAGGTCGGCCGGAGCCGGCGTAGCAAGCGATGCCGTCGAGCGTCCTGCGCGTGCTGACTCCAGCCCCTGAGCTGATAGCCGAAGGGCTCGAGCGCGCGCGCCGCTGCGCGCGCCGAGCACGCCGAGACCCATGATACCGACCCGCACCTCCCGCGCTGGCGCCTCGGGGAGGTACTTCCATTCCCTGCGCGCCTGCAGCTCGCGGTACTCGGTCATGCGGCGGTGGTGGGTGAGGACGCTGAGGGCGATGTACTCCGCCATGCGGCCCGTGAGATCGGGATCGACGAAGCGCACCAGCGGCACGTCGGGCAGGGTGGCATCGTCGAGCAGGGAGTCGACGCCGGCGCCGACCGAAACGATGAGCCGAGGTCGAGGAGCGAGCGCAGCAGCCCCGGCGGCGGCTGCCAGACGAGCGCGGTGTCGATGTCGTCGATGCGCCCGAGTTCCGGCGCCACCCGCACGTCGAGGCTCGGATCGAGCGCACGGACGTGTGCGGCGAACTGCTCGGCGCGCGAGCTGCAGGCAATGAGTAACGCCATTCGGTGTAACCCCGGTGTCGACCCTCTGGGTCTGACACCGTAGCGCAACCTTGGTGGTTTGGTGCAACCGGTGGCGCGCGTTGGCTGTCCCATCCCGCGGTGTGAACGGTATCGGACCCAGAGGGTCCGACACCGTCTATCCGCCCGCCACCTCCTTGAAGCGGCGCAGCATATCGATGTGATCGTCGAACGTGTCGATGCGGTACATGGGATAGAGCATCACCATGTCGGCGCCGAGCTTGCGCCAGCCGTCCGCCGCGGCCGCCCAGCGTTGCGGATCGGGATCGCGCATGCGCAGCCAGCCTTCGATGCCGAACTTGGTCGCGTCGCGTCCGTGCGACTTGACCATGCCTCGCAACGCTGCAAGCTTCTGCTCGCCCTCGGCGTCGGGTGCCATGATCGGCATCCAGCCGTCGCCGAGCCTGCGCGGCGCGCGCCACCGCGGCGTCAGAAGATGCCACCGAACCAGATCGGTATCGGCTCGCTGCACGGGCCGCGGCAGGATGTTGACCTCGCGTAGATCGTGGAACCGCCCCTTGAAGCTCACGAGGTCCTCGCACCAGAGCGGCGCAACACCTCGACCTGCTCGGCCTGCCGCGCGCCTCGCGTTTTCCAGTCGGTGCCGAGCGCCTCGTACTCCACGTGGTTCCAGCCCACACCGATGCCCAGTCTGAACCGTCCGCCGCTCAGGATATCGACCTCGGCCGCCTGCTTGGCGATCACTCCGGTCTGGCGCTGCGGTGCGATCAGCACGCCGCTCGACAGCTTGATCTTGTCGGTAACTGCGGCCAGGAACCCCAGCGTCACGAAGGTCTCGTGGAACGCGTCCTTGTCGCTGTAGAGCGGTGTCCAGCCGTCCCGCGCGGTTGCGCCGAACACGTGATCGGGCACCTCGATGTACGCGTAGCCAGAGATCCTGGGCGGCCTGCGCCCAATCGTTGATCTTGACGGGATCGGTGCCGATGTCCCGCGTCGGGAAGAACGCGTTGAGCTGCATGGATTGCCTCCGGGCTGCCGGCCGACACGTCACGTCAGGTTGCTAGGTGTACAATGGAAATGCTGTGTCGGCGAAGGTCCTACCGCAACGTACATGGAGCCGGCGCAAGGGCATCTCCTTTGTTGACCCCAATGTTTGCACCATGCATGCTGCACGCGTTCTCAGGGCGGGGTGAAAGTCCCCACCGGCGGTATGCAGCCCAGTGTTGCGAGCCCGCGAGCGCCTTCCGCTGGAAGGGTCAGCAGATCAGGTGAGAGGCCTGAGCCGACGGTTACAGTCCGGATGGAAGAGAACGCGCGGGCGAACCTCCTGTGTGGCGGTTGGCGCGCACGTGATCGCCTTGGGTGACGTGTCGTACCTGAAAGGAGGTCACGATGACACACACCCGATATGCATTCGTGAAGGCTGGCTGGCATGCCGACGTTGTCGACAAGGCCCTGCAGGGCTTTCTCGAGCTTGTCCCGTCGGACGATGTCGATGTCTACGACGTTCCCGGCGCCTTCGAGCTATCCCCTCATGGCGCGGAACCTTGCGGCAACCGGAAAATATGCCGCCGTCGTTGCGGCCGCTCTGGTGGTTGACGGCGGTATCTATCGACATGACTTCGTTGCGGAAGCTGTGGTCCAGGGCTTGATGCGCGCGGGCCTCGACAGCGGCATCCCTGTCCTGTCGGTCTCCTTGACTCCCCATCACTATCAAGAGACCGCGCACCACAAGGAAATCTACCTCGCTCATTTCGTCGAAAAAGGCCGCGAGGCAGCGCGGGCAGCGCGAGCGATCGTTGAGGCAAGGTCGCAACTAGCAGCCTGACGGCGCATTCGCATCGGGTAGGGGCGGACCGACCAGAGTGCCGTGGTGTCGGACCCGGAGGGTCTGACCCCGCACTTTACGTCGCCACGGCGGTGCGGTCGGCCACCTTGAGGTCGAACGAGGCGGCGAGCAGCGCCCGCGTATAGGCCTCGCGCGGCTCCTTGAAGATCTGCTCGGACGGGCCTTCCTCCACCACCTTGCCGTTCTTCAGCACCACCACGTAGTTGGATAGCGCCCGCACCACCTTGAGGTCGTGGCTGATGAAGAGGTAGGCGAGGTCGTGCCGCCGCTGCAGGTCGCGCAGCAGGTCGACGATCTGCGCCTGCACCGACATGTCGAGCGCGCTGGTGGGCTCGTCCAGCAGCACGAACTTGGGCTCCAGCACCATGGCGCGGGCGATGGCGATGCGCTGGCGCTGTCCGCCGGAGAACTCGTGCGGGTAGCGGTCCTGGTGGTCCGGGTCGAGGCCGACCTCCTTCAGCGCCGCGCCGACCCGCGTGCGCCGCTCCTCCCAGCTCAAGTGCGGGCTCTGGATCGTCAGGCCCTCCTCGATGATCTGGCCGACCGAAAGCCTGGGCGACAGCGACCCGTAGGGGTCCTGGAACACCACCTGCATTTCCCTGCGCAGCGGCCGCATGGCGCCCGAGCCGTAACCCTCGATGCGCTTTCCGGCATAGGCGATGGGCCCCTTGGACGCTACGAGCCGCAGCAGAGCGAGGCCCAGCGTGGTCTTGCCGGAGCCCGACTCGCCCACCACGCCCAGCGTCTCGCCGGCGCGCAGTTTGAGGGAAAGGCCGTCCACCGCCTTGATGTGATCGACGGTGCGGCGAAGCATGCCCTTCTTGATCGGGAACCAGACCTTGAGGTCGTCGGTTTCGAGCACCACCGGTGCGCTGGGGTTCGGCTCCGGCGGGCGGCCCTTTGGCTCGGCCGACAGCAGATGCCGCGTGTAGGGATGCTGCGGCCGCGCGAACACCTCGGCCGTCTTGCCTTCCTCGACGATCTTGCCCGCGTTCATGACGTAGACGCGGTCGGCCATGTGGCGCACGACGCCCAGATCGTGGGTGATGAGCAGCATGGCCATGCCGCTCTCTCGTTGCAGGGACTTGAGCAGCTCCAGGATCTGCGCCTGGATGGTGACATCGAGCGCGGTGGTGGGCTCGTCGGCGATCAGCAGGTCGGGCTCGTTGGCGAGTGCCATGGCGATCATCACGCGCTGACGCTGCCCGCCCGAGAGCTGGTAGGGGTAGGCGTTGAGCCGCTTCTCGGGCTCGGTGAGGCCGACCTTGCGCAACAGCTCGAGCACGCGCGCCTCGACGGTCGCGTCATCGAGGCCGTGGTGGAGCTTCATGATCTCGCCGACCTGCCTGCGGATCGAGTGCAGCGGGTTGAGCGAGGTCATCGGCTCCTGGAAGATGATGGAGATCTTCTCGCCGCGGATGTCGCGCATCACGGCTTCGGATGCCTTCAGCAGGTCGTGTCCGCCGAAGAGGATCTCGCCCGAGGGGTGATGCGCCGCGGGATACGGCAGCATCTTGAGGATCGACAGCGCCGAGACGGTCTTGCCGGAGCCCGACTCGCCGACCAGAGCCACGATCTCGCCCTTGGCGATGTTGAAGGAGACGCGCTTGACCGCCTCCGTCTTGCCGGCGCCCGAGCCGAACTCCACCGACAGATCGTGCACGTCGACCAGAGGTTTGGTCATCGCTCGCCTACCGGAACGTCTTGCGCGGATCGAGCGCGTCGCGCACGCCGTCTCCGATGAAAATGAGCAGGCTCAGCAGGCCTGCAATCGAGGCGAATGCGGCAAGCCCCAGCCAGGGTGCCTGCAGGTTGGCCTTGCCCTGCGCCAGCAGCTCACCCAGCGACGCCGAGCCGGGCGGCAGGCCGAGCCCCAGGAAGTCGAGGGCAGTCAGCGCCGTGATCGAGCCCGACAGCTTGAAGGGAAGGAAGGTCAGCGTCGCCACCATGGCGTTCGGCAGCAGGTGCTTGAACATGATGCGCACGTCGGAGAGGCCCAGCGCACGCGCGGCGGTGATGTACTCGAAGTTGCGCCCGCGCAGGAACTCGGCCCGCACCACGCCCACCAGGTAGACCCAGTGAAAGAGCAGCAGCACGCCGAGCAGCGTCCAGAAGCCCGGGATCAGCACCGAGGAGACGATGATGAGCACGAACAGGGAGGGGATCGACGACCAGATCTCGAGAAAGCGCTGGAACACGAGATCGACGCGGCCGCCGAAGTAGCCCTGCACCGCGCCTGCCGTCACGCCGACGATGGAGGAGAGGATGGTCAGCAGCAGGCCGAACAGAACCGAGATGCGGAAGCCGTAGATCAGCCTCGCCAGCACGTCGCGGCCCTGGTCGTCGGTGCCGAGCCAGTTGCGGTTGCCGATGGCGTGGTAGCGCGCGAGCAGGGCGGGCGTGGCGTCGCACAGCTTGGCCTGGGTCGCCCATGGCGGCGGGCTCGGGAAGCCCAGGCACTGGCCGGTCGCGTTCTTGATGCGCGGATAGTCCTTGTTGATGGAGCGGTAGGAGTAGCCGATCGGGGGCCAGATGGCCCAGCCGTGCTTCTCGATCTCATCGAGGATCAACTCGTCCTTGTAGTCGGTGACCGCCAGGAAACCGCCGAACTTGGACTCCGGATAGTCCACGAACACGGGGAACAGCAGCTCGCCCTTGTAGTAGGCCAGGATCGGCTTGTCGTTGGCGATGAACTCGGCGAACAGCGTGAAGAGGAACAGCGCCAGGAAGATGCGCAGGCTCCAGATCCCGCGGCGGTTGGACTTGAAGTTGCGCCAGCGGCGCTTGTTGAGCGGGGAGAGCCGGAACAGCGCGCGACGCGGGCTGCGGGCCGCGGGCTGGCTCGGCGGCGCCTCTGCGGTTCCGATCCGGTTGTCTTCGACGCGGATGTCCAAAGGCTCACACCTCTCGCGTCTCGAAGTCGATGCGCGGGTCGACCAGTGTGTAGATGAAGTCCGACAGCAGGTTCAGCGCCAAGCCAAGCAGGGCAAGAATGTAGATGCTGGCAAAAACCACCGGATAGTCGCGGTTGATGACGCTCTCGAAGCTCAAGAGGCCGATGCCGTCGAGCGAGAAGATGGTCTCGATCAGCAGCGAGCCCGAGAAGAAGGCGTGGATGAACGCGCCCGGGAAGCCGGCGATGATCAGCAGCATGGCGTTGCGGAACACGTGGCCGTAGAGCACCTGGCTCTGGCTCAGGCCCTTGGACTGGGCGGTCAGCACGTACTGCTTGCGGATCTCGTCGAGGAACGAGTTGCGGGTGAGGAACGTCATGGTGGTGAAGGCGCCGAGCGACATGGCGATGATCGGCAGCGTCAGGTGCCAGAAGTAGTCGACGATCTTGCCGAAGAGCGAGAGCTGGCTCCAGTTGTCGGAGGTCAAGCCGCGCAGCGGGAACCACTGCACGAACGAGCCGCCGGCGAACACCACCAGCAAGAACACCGCCACCAGGAAGCCCGGAATGGCATAGCCGATCACCAGCACGCCCGAGGTCCAGATATCGAAACGCTGGCCGTCCTTGACCGCCTTGCGGATGCCGAGCGGGATCGAGATGAGGTAGGTAATGAGCAGCATCCACACGCCGAGCGAGATCGAGACCGGCAGCTTCTCCTTGATCAGCCGGAGCACGCTGACGTCGCGGAAGTAGCTCTTGCCGAAGTCGAACATCAGGTAGCTCTTCATCATCAGCCAGAAGCGCTCGTGCGCCGGCTTGTCGAAGCCGAACTGCTTCTCCAGCTGCTTGATGAATTCGGGATCGAGCCCCTGCGCGCCGCGGTACTTGCCGCTCACCTCGTTGTGGGTGGTCTGCGATTGATTGCCGGGGGCGAGGCCATCGCCCTGCGAGCCGCTGATGCGGGCGGTGGCCGACACCTCGGTGCCGGAGATTTGCGCAATCACCCGCTCGACCGGGCCGCCGGGGGCGAACTGGATGATGGCAAAGCTGATGGTCATGATCCCGAACAGGGTCGGGATGATCAGAAGAATCCGCTTCAACAGGTAGCTGGCCATTGCCCTTGCCTGACGCCCTAGTGTCCTGATCGCGAAATTCGTCTCACTGTGCGGCGATCTATCTGCACGAATTTCGCGATCTGAAGGACACTAGAAAGATCATGATGCTAGTGTGATTCAGATCGAGAAGTCCGCTCTCGACTCCAGCCCAGCGCGATGTGGTGGACTTCTCGATCATCACACTAGTCAGTTCGGCCTGAGTTTCGCAGCTTTGGCCGCATCGTACCACCACGTATGCACGATGCCCCGGTCGTAGCGCGGCTTGGTTGCCGGCCACGAGAACCGATCCCAATGCGCCACGTGATGCACGGGCTTGTACCACTGCGGCACCCAGTAGTGGCCGGCGCGGAGCACGCGATCGAGGGCCCGGGTGGCGACCTCCAGCTCCGCTCGGCTGGAGGCTTGGATAGCCTTGGCGATCAACGCGTCGATGACAGGGTTGCTGATGCCGGCCAGGTTCAAGCTGCCGTCGACGTTGGCGTTCTCGCTGCCCCAGTAGCTCCTGAGCTCCACGCCGGGGGTGAGGCGCAGGCTGTAGCGGGTGGTGACCACGTCGAAGTCGAAGGACTTGAGCCGGCGCTGGTACTGGGCTGCGTCGACGCGGCGGATGGTGGCGGCGATGCCGAGGCTCGCCAGGTTGGCCACGTAGTTGGAAAGCACACGCTCCGAGGTCGGGTCGACGATGATGAACTCGATGTCGAGCACCTCGCCGTTGGCATTGACTCGTGCGCCGTTCTTGATAGTCCAGCCCGCCGCGTTGAACAGCTGGTTCGCGGCCTGCAGCAGCTTGCGGTCCTTGCCCGAGCCGTCCGACACCGGCGGCTTGTAGGGCTCGGCGAAGACCTCCGGCGGCAGCTGGTCGCGGAACGGCTCGAGGAGTTTGAGCTCCGCCTCGCTCGGCTTGCCGGTAGCCTTCATCGCCGAGTTCTCGAAGAAGCTCTCGGTGCGCGTGTAGAGATCGTGAAAGATCGTCTTGTTGGCGAACTCGAAGTCGAACACGTAGTCGAGGGCACGGCGCACGCGCACGTCGGCAAATTTCGGCCGGCGGGTGTTGAGGAAGAAGCCCTGCGCGCCCGAGGGGCTCTGGTCGGGCATGGTGAGGCGCTGCAGCTGGCCGGATCTGACGGCGGGGACGTCGTAGCCCGTAACCCAGGCCACCGCCGTGAACTCCTCGCGCAGATCGAACTCACCGGCTTGCAGAGCGAGCAGCTCTGCTGCGCGGTCGCGGTAGTACACGTAGCGCACCTCCTCGAAGTTGAAGCGGCCGCGCATAACGGGCAAGTCCTTTCCCCAGTAGTTGTCACGGCGCTTGTAGGTAACGAACGCGCCCTGCCGGTAGTCGCCGATCTCGTAGGGGCCGGAGCCCAGCGGAGGGTCGAACGTGGTCTGGTCGAACTCGCGCGTTGCGTAGTAGGCCTTGGACAGGATGGGCAGGCCCGCAGCAACGAGGGGCAGATCGCGGGTTGCCGCGGCAAAGTCGAAGCGGATGGTATGCTCATCGAGCGCCACGGCGGCAGCTAGGTCCCTGATCGCCGCACGAATGTTGGGATGGCCCTTGGCCTTCAGGGTATCGAAGGAGAAGACCATATCGGCCGACGTGACAGGGCTGCCGTCGGCGAATCTGGCTTCGGGGCGCATGCGAAACGTCACCGAACGGCGGTCTGCCGCAAGTTCGGCGGAGTGAGCGACCAGGCCATAGACGGCATCGGGCTCGTCGAGTGCACGCGTCATCAGGCTGTCGAATAGCAGATCGAGCCCCTGGGCCGCGTCCCCCTTCAAGATGAAGCCGTTGAAGCTGTCGAAGGTGGTGCGGGCAGCGGGTCCGATCATCGACAGGCGGCCACCTTTCGGGGCATCCGGGTTGACCCACTCGAAGTGCTTGAAGTCGGCCGGATACTTGAGCTCGCTGAACGCCGAGAGGCCGTGTCGCTCACTTTCCGCGGCCGCGGCGCCGATCCCGAGGGCACATAGCAGGATTGCCGTGGCGCCTACACGGAACACTTGCGGCGTCATTGCTTCTCACATTCCGCTAGATGACTGGCTAGCCCCGGCCGTCCGCCAGCCGCTTGGCCGCGGCATCGTCCCACCACCACACACGCAGGAACGACGGGTTGCGCGAGGGCAGTTTTTCGGGCCGGCCATACTGCTTCCACATGGCGATGCGCGCGAACGGTGCATGCCACTGCGGCACGACGTAGTGGTTCCACAACAGCACCCGGTCCAGCGCCTTGGTGGTGGCGACGAGGTCGGCGCGGTCCTTGGCCAGGATGATCTTGTCGATCAGCTTGTCTATCGCCGGGTTCTTGATGCCGACGACGTTGCGGCTGCCGTCCTTGCCGGCGGCCTCCGAGCCCCAGAAATCGCGCTGCTCGTTGCCGGGCGACAGAGACTGCCGGAACGAGTGGACGACGATGTCGAAGTCGAAAGTATCGACACGGCGCTGATACTGTGCCGTGTCGATGGTGCGCACGCTGGCCTTGACGCCGAGTTTCTCCAAGTCCTTGATGTAGGGGAGCACCAGTCGCTCGAAGTCGGGCTGATAGAGCAAAAACTCCGCCGTGAGCTGCAGGCCTGCCGCGTTGGTCAGCACGCCGTTGACGGGCTTGAAGCCCGCTTCCGCGAAAAGCTTGTTGGCCATCGCCAGATGCTTGCGCTCGTTGTCCTGGGCGGCGTAGACGGGGTTCTTCCATTCGTGCGTGAAGACTTCGGATGGCACCTCGCCGCGGATTTCGTTGAGTATTTCCAGCTCGCGCCCTTCGGGGAGTCCAGTCGCCTGAAGTTCCGAACCACCGAAGTAACTGTCGACCCGCTTGTAGGAGTCGTACATCAGGCTCTTGTTGGCCCACTCGAAATTGAACGCCATGTTGAAGGCGTGACGGACGCGGGGGTCCTGGAACTGCGGGCGACGCATATTGAAGGCGAACGCCTGCATTGGCGCCACGGAGGCCACCGGCAACTCGTACTTTGCGATCTGGCCACGATTGAAGGCCTCGAAGTCGAAGCCGGTGACCCACAACTTGGCGCTCGACTGCGGCCAGTAGTCGATCTGCCCCGCCTTGAATGCCTCGAACGCCGGCACTTGATCGCGGTAATACACGAACTTGATCTCGTCGAAGTTCCACTGCCCCTTGGAAACGGGCAGGTCCTTGGCCCACCAGTCCTTGACGCGCTCAAGCGTGATCGCCCGGCCCGCGTCGACCTCCTTGATGCGATAGGGCCCCGAGCCCAGCGGCACCTCAAGCGTGGATTTGGAGAGATCGCGCGGCTCGCCATTGGCGCCGGTGGCTTCCCAGAAATGCTTGGGCAGGATCGGCAGCTGGCCGACAATCAATGGCAGCTCGCGGTTGCCCTTCACGTTGAAGTCGAATTTGACCCGGTTGTCGCCGACTTTGTGCACACCGATGACGTTCTTGTAATAGAACGCAAAGCGAGGAGAGGCCTTCTTCAGCGCGTCGAGCGAGAAAATGACGTCCTCAGGCGTGACGGGCTTGCCGTCGTGGAAGCGCGCGGCTGAGCGAAGCTGGAACGTCGCCGAGGAGAAGTCGTCGGGGTGGCTCACCCACTCGGCGATGAGCCCGTACTCGGTGGAGGGCTCGTCCGGGCTGTCCAACATCAGCGAATCGTAGATCAGGGTCACCCCCCCCGCGGGATTGCCCTTGACCGGGAAGGGGTTGAGCGAATCGAAGCTCCCGAGCGAGAACTGGCGCACGCGCCCGCCTTTGGGGGCGGACGGGTTGACCCAGTCGAAATGGGTGAAGTCCGGTCCGAACTGCGGCTCGCCGATCAGGGAGAGGGCATGATGCTTGGTCTGGGGTTCGGCGGCCGCTGGGGCGGCAAGCGTCAGAAACACCAGGCAAAACGCAAACGGTGCAAGCACCAGGCTCGATCTCTGGGCCATGCGCCTACACCTTCCTCCTCGATTGCTGACGGTTACGGGTAAGTATGAGCACCCACCAAGAGTACGCCAAGTGAATCCTTGGTCATCATAAGGGGGAAGCGAGGATTTTTGATCCGGTCACCCCCGAAACCGGGGATGAACGGTGAACAATCAACGCGCCAGGGGGCCGGAGCAGCTGAGGCTGCGCCTATTGCGGCAGTGCAGCAGGAGCGTCCGCCAGCTTGCGGATGTAGATCAGCAGGTCGGCCAGGTCCTGGTTGTCCTTTACGCCGGGGAACTGCATCCGGTTGCCCGGCACAGCTTCAGTCGGGCTGTGCAGGTACTTGGCGAGCTCCTCCCAGGACCACGCACCTGCGTGCTTCTTCATCGCTTCGGAGTAGTTGAAGCCAGGTACCTCTGCCACCTTGCGTCCCACAATACCCCACAGGTTGGGCCCGACCAGATTGCGTCCGCCCTTCTCTGGGGTGTGGCAGGCGAGGCATTTCTTGAACGCATCTTGGCCGTTTTCGGCACTCGCCTTCGGCAGCAGGGTCAGCACGGCCTTGACATCGAACGGGGCGACCGGCTCGGCCGGCTTGGCCTCGATCTTGGTGATGGGGAGCGCCCACCCTGCCTTCTCGGGCGTGTGCTTCTGCAGGCCGATGTCGACCAGAACCTTGCCGCTCGCTATCACGAGCATCGCCGTCAGGATCGCGCCGGCGACCTTGTTGATCTCGAAACCGTCCATGCGAACTGCGATGTCCCCGAGGGCGCCCAGGCGGCAGGAGCAAACCGGCGGCCAATATAGGGTTTCGCTCCGAGCTTGCAACCGGACTGAAGTGTGTTCTAGGTGCTGATACCGAGGCGAATTGTCACCCATCCCGATGTCGGCGCTCCGCACCCTTGTCGTCATTCCGGCCCGCATGCAGTCGACCCGATTGCCCGACAAGCCGTTGGCGGACATCTGCGGCAAGCCGATGATCGTTCACGTGTGGGAGCGTGCCATGGCTGCGGGCGTCGGCCGCGTGGTGGTTGCGACCGACAACGGGGCGATTGCGGCGGCGGTCGGTGCGGCAGGGGGCGAAGCGGTCATGACGCGGGCCGATCATCCTTCGGGGTCCGATCGCGTGTTCGAAGCCGTGACCAAGGTCGACCCGGGCCGCAGCTTCGAGCTCATCCTCAATCTGCAGGGCGACCTGCCGATGCTTGCGCCGCGCCTGCCGCAGGACTGCCTGGCGCCTCTGCTCGGGGATGGCGCGCAGATTGCGACGATCGCAGCGGAGATTACGCGCCCCGAAGACCGCAGCAACCCCAACGCGGTGAAGGTGGTTGGGACGCCTACCGGCGTGCCCGGCCGGCTCAGGGCGCTCTACTTCACCCGCGCAACCGCGCCCTGGGGCGAGGGGCCGCTCTACCACCACTTCGGCATGTACGCCTACCGGCGCTCGGCGCTCGAGCGGTTCGTTGCGCTCGCGCCTTCGCTGCTGGAGAAGCGCGAGCAGCTCGAGCAGTTGCGGGCGCTCGAGGACGGAATGCGCATCGACGTGACGATCGTTGACTCGGTACCCGTCGAGGTAAATACTCCCGCCGATCTCGAGCTCGTGCGCGGCCTTCTGGCCAGATAGCAGCGAGCAGTGTTTCCCAACCAGCGCCCATGGCCGATCGAAAAGTGAAAGCGCCGGCAGCGTCGGCCCGGACGAGGCGCGCGCCAACATCTGAGCGCAAGCGCGAGGCGGCCGCACGCGTGTCCTTCCAGGGCGAGCCGGGCGCAAATTCGCATCTTGCCTGCCAGGAGGTGTTCAAGGAACTGGAGCCGCTCGCCTGCGCCACCTTCGAGGACGCCCTGGCGGCGGTGAAGACCGGAGAAGCGCGCTACGCCATGATCCCGATCGAGAACTCGGTCGCCGGGCGCGTAGCCGATATCCACCACCTGCTTCCCGAGGCCGGTCTGCACATCGTCGGCGAGCACTTTCTGCGCGTACGCCACCAGTTGATGGCGCTGCCCGGCGCTTCGCTGGCGACCGTGAAGAAGGCGCTCTCGCATACGCAGGCGCTGGGCCAGTGCCGCGGCACACTGCGCAAGCTGGGGCTCATCCCTGTGCCGGAGGCCGATACCGCTGGCTCCGCGCGGCTCGTCTCGGAGTCGGGCGACCTGACCTTGGCAGCGATAGCGAGTTCGCTTGCCGCCGAGATCTACGGCCTCGAGATCCTCAAGCACGACGTGGAGGACGAGCAGCACAACACGACCCGGTTCGTGATCCTCGCCAACGAGCCCGATCACGCCAAGCCTGGCGACGGCCTGATCGTCACCACTTTCATTTTCCGGGTGCGCAACGTGCCGGCAGCCCTCTACAAGGCGATGGGCGGCTTCGCCACCAACGGCGTCAACATGACCAAGCTGGAAAGCTATCAGCTGGGCGGACGCTTCGTGGCCACCATGTTCTACGCCGACGTGGAGGGTCATCCGGAGGACCCGCCGGTGGCGCGCGCACTCGAGGAACTCGCGTTCTTCTCGAGCGAGCTGCGCATTCTCGGCGCCTACCGGGCCAGCCCCTATCGCAGCACGGCGAACAAGGCGGGCGCGGAGGCTTAGGGCTTGTCTCGGCCGGATCAGGGCGTTGATGCGTTGACCAACGTTTTCACTTTGTTGGTCAACCGCCGACGGGGGCCAAACCCATGCAAGAAATCGATCTCGCCACGCAGACCATGTTCGCCGAACTCCTCCAGCGCAGTCTGGATGCCGAGTTCGATGCAGCCGGGCGTGTGGTAGCTAAGTGGCAGGCGACTACGAGCTGGGCCCGGCGTCGAAGTTGACGTTGTCGATCAGCTCGGAGGCACGCTTGCGGTATTTGCCGATGTTCGCGAGCGGCAGCGTGTCCGCCTTCAGCGGACCCCAGCTCTGCACGATCTGCGAAGGTGCCACCTTGGGGCTCACCGGGTACTCGTTGTTGGCCACCGCGTAGATCCCTTGTGCCTCGTCGGAGGCCAGGAATTCCATGAGCGCGATGCCGTTGGCCTTGTGCGGCGCGTTCTTGGCGAGAGCCACGCCCGAGATGTTGACGTGCGTGCCGCGATCGGCCGCGTTGGGGAACAGGATCTTGACGGCGCTCGCCCACTCCTTCTGCTCCGGGTTCTTCTCGTTCGTCATCATCAGCGCCATGTAGTAGGTGTTGCCGACGGCCAGATCGCACTTGCCGTTGCGCACGTCGCGCACCTGCTCGCGGTCGCCGCCGGCGGGCTTCTGCGCCAGGTTGGCCTTCACGCCCTTCAGCCACTGCTCGGCGAAAGCCTCGCCCTTGTGGGCAATGAGGGTGGCAACCAGCGACGTGTTGTAGACGTGCTGGCCCGAGCGGATGCAGATCTTGCCCTTCCACTTGGGGTCGGCCAGCTCCTCGTAGGTGATGGCGTCCTGCTTGACGCGCTCCTTGGAGGCGTAGACCACGCGGGCGCGCATGGTGAGCCCGAACCACTGCTTGTCGGGGTCGCGGAACTGGGCGGGGATTGCCTGCAGCTTGGAGGAATCGACGGGCTGCGTCAGGCCAGCGTCCTTGGCTTCGGACAGGCGTCCTGCGTCGACTGTGAGAAGCACGTCCGCCGGGCTGTTCTTGCCTTCGGCTGCGAGCCGCTCGTTGAGGCCGGCGGAGGCGAACACCACGTTGGTCTTGATGCCGGTCTTGGCCGTGAATGCTTTGAGCAGCGGGTCGATCAGCCCGGGCTCGCGGTAGGAGTAGATGTTGACCTCGCCCTGCGCCGATGCAACGGAGCCGACGCTTGCGATGGCAACGAGTGCTGCGGCAATTCGTGCGAGGACGCGCGCGCTGGCGCGCTTGGTGGCCTGCATGACCTCTGCCTCCTTGGCGGGTTCAAAGCCCGGAACGGAAACGCGGGCGCGCCCCTCTGGCCGCCCGTGGCGGCGATCAGTGCAAATGTTGATTGCAGATGTCAAGATTATTGCGCGCGCGTCTCGTGTGAACGCGGCAGTTTGAAATCGTTCTAATGCGGGTGCGCTTCTTCCGCCCGAGTTCTGCGGCAGCAGCTAGCCGAATGACCGAAGGAGGATCGCGCCCCAAGAGGCGACTTGTTGCCGATGACTTTCGGCGCTCCTAGTCTGAGACATGATCGACCACGTCTCCGTCCCGGTCCGCGATCTGGCGGCGGCCGCAGCTTTCTATGCGCGCGTGCTCGCGCCGCTCGGCTACACCAAGCTCGTCGATCGACCGGCCACCGTCGGCTTCGGCAAAAAGTACCCCGAGCTATGGCTGAACTTGCGGCCAGATCTCGCCCCGAGCGACAATCCGGGCGCGCACGTGGCCTTGCGCGCGTCCAGTGAAGAGGCGGTGCGGGCCTTCCATGCCGCAGCGCTCGAGATGCGCGGTGTGAGCGATGGGGAGCCCGGATCGCGCCAGGCGGCCATGACGACCTATTTCGGCGCCTTCATCATCGATCCCGACGGCAACAAGATCGAGGCGATCTCGTTCCCCGGCACAGCAAGGTAGAAGTGCCAGCGGGGGCGAACGCCAGCGACGTACTTTTGACCCTGATCTGTCGTGTACTGCTGACTACAGTCTACCGCGGTGAAAGTATCGGCGTTGGATCGCGGCCGTGCTGAGGGCGGGCAAGGGCCTGATGTCGGTAGGCTGCTTTTGCAGGCATTCGTTCTCTAAGCTGCATTGGCGCGCACAAGCCTGTAGTTCGCCACACGCTTGTGGTCGCCGCCGCCAGTCGCGCAGGCGGAGATCAATGCGCGCAACCGGGCGCGGCTGGAATCGTCGGTGAAGCGCAGCCCGAACAGTCGGCTGTTCTTGCGCCAGCGGACCTCGCATTCGAACAACGTTCCGGTTTTGGCCTGCCACAGATAGCCTCGCTTCGGGAAGGCCGCCGGAGCAGCCGAGTTCACCAGCGCCCCCCCTTCGGACAGCTCCCGGATGACGACGTCGACGCAGCAGAGCATGTCGGCGGAAATGAGCTTGCCGGCGATCTGCACTGGGTGGCGGGGGAATTCGCGCTTGTCGCTTATCCTGTTGTCCATGATGTGCCTTCCTTGAGGCGGCCCTGGCCACCTTGAGGGGAGAGGGGCCAGGGCCGGCTCGAAGCCAGGTTTCGAGTATGCTGTCACGATGGACAAAGGCTACCAGCGGGCAGCCGACAGCACACCTGTCGGATCAGCCAGGACTACGGCTCCGCTCTGGCTTCGAGATGGCCAGGTCCGTCAAAAGCCACCAAAGTTTGTAGGCATTTTTCGACGCAAGGAATGGCGGCGAAGCAACGATTGGAAACAACCGCGGGGCTTTATTCAGTATTCATACACTCGGTGGGATTACTATTGCTGGTGGCCTGAGCAATCTAGCGGTGGTCGGTCGCCACAAGAGTGCGACCTGACAAGGACATGTTCGAGTTTCTGCTGCAGGAACTGGTCGGGGGCGCACAAGGCATTCAAGAGCGCCCCGAAGGCGTCGCCTTCCTGAAGGTGGCGCAGTCGGTCTATCCGCTCACCACCACGTCCTATCTTGGCCTCAACATCCCCTTCGGCGGCGGCAAGCGGTTCGTGCAGTGCACTTACTCGGACGAGTGGGTGAAGCAGTGCGTGAGCCGTGAGCCGGTCAGCGTGCGCCGCCTCTCCGGCCTAGCTCAAGCTTTGCCTGCGCCGCTCGATTGGAGCGCGCTGCCCGATACACCTGAGTCCCAAAAGCTCTTTCGCTACACCCAGGACAAGAAGGCGGGACGTCAAGTCCTGTCGATCCCGCTGCGGCCCCTGATCGGTGAGACCGCGATATTCTTCGTGGCCTCGGAAATGACGGCCGAGGAATGGGAACAGAAGAAGAAGGCGCTGCAGCGCGAGTTCCAGGTGCTCGCGAGTTATTTTCATCAACACATCCTGCGCATCTACGGCCACGATGCCGCCAACCAGATCCTGGTCTCGGCGCGCGAGCTCGATTGCCTGAAGTGGGTGGCCGCCGGCAAGACTGCCTGGGAGGCGAGCGTGATCCTCGGCATCAGCGAGCGCACTGTGCGCTTCCACCTCAATGCTGCCCGCGAGAAGCTCAATTGCCTGACCACCACGCAAGCCGTGGCCAAGGCCGTCTCGCAGCAGCTCATCGATTGCTCAGCCACCGATTAGTAGGTTGGGTCGAGCAGAGAGCAGGCCCAACCTACACTGTGCGATCAGGTCTCGCGGAAGGCGCGGGAGAAGCTGTCGAACACCGGCCGCATGATGTAGTCGAAGAACGTGCGCTCGCCGGTCTTGATGAAGATGTCGGCCGGCATGCCGGGCGTCGGCCGGAAGGCCTCGACCTTGTGTCGAACGTCATTGTCGTTCAGACGGACGCGCACCACGTAGGATGGGCGCAGCACTGTGTCCTGCTCCGACTTCGTGCGTGAGCTGTAGGCGACGGCATCGGCAGAGAGGTAGACGACACTGCCCTCGACCATCGGCGTCACGCGCTGGTTGAACGCCGTCAGCCGCACCAGCGCCTGCTGACCCGTCTTGACATGCCCGATCTCGCTCGGGTTGATGCGAGCCTCGATGATGAGCTCGTCGTTTACGGGCAGCAGCTCGAGGATCACCGTACCGGCTCCAACCACGCCGCCTGGTGTGTGCTGGTGCAGCTTGACGACGATGCCGCGCACCGGCGAACGCACCTCCACGCGATCGAGGACGTCTCGGGCGGCGCGGATCTGCTCCTCCAGATCGTCGAGCTCTGTTTCGGTGGCGCGCAGCTCCTCGATCGTCTTCTGCATTGCCGCCGATCTGACCTGAGCGATCTGCTGCATGGCGCGCGAGATGCGTTCGCGCGCGTCGGCCACGCGAGACACCAGCTCGCCGAGCTCGCCGGTAAGCGCGGCTTCCGAGCGCTGGATCGCGAGGACCTCGGTGCGCCGCGCGAGCTGCTGGTCGAGCAGGCGCTGCTTGTCGCGCAGCTCTTCGGCGAACAACGCCATGCGCTGCCGGGTCGAGTTTGCCTGCGCTTCGTAGCCGGCGACGTTTTCCTGCAGGCCCGCGATCTCCTTGCGCAGCACGTCTTCCTCGCCCAAGCGTTTGAATCGGCGCGCCTGCAGCTCGGCCATCTGCCGCTCGTAGATGCTGCGGACCTCGGTGTCGGCGGCTTGCTGGGTCAAATCCGCGGGCATGGAAAAGACTTCGCTACCATCGATCTCGGCTTCCAGCCTGGCCTTCATGATCAGCATGCGCTGGTTGCGGTTGACGAGGCGCTTCAGCTTGGTGCTGGCGGAGGTGGCGTCGAGCCTCAGCAGCGTTTGACTCGCCTCGACCAGATCGCCTTCCTTGACCAGCACCTCGCGCAGGATTCCGCCTTCCAGGTGCTGCACATGCTTGTTCTGCCCGGTGGCCACGAAGGACCCCGACACGACCACCGCGCCGTCGATGACGGCAATGCAGCTCCACAACGCAAAGCCGCCGACGCAGAGGACCAGAACGGCGATGCCGAGCAGTATCGGCGACCGCACCCCGGCAGGGACGCCGCGGTGCCACTCATGGATGCTGGGGCAAGCGGCGGTCATTGTGCCTCCACGGCTGGACGCGGGGGCGCATCCGCAGGTGGCGCCGATGTCTCAGGTGGCTGATGGGCGCCGCCTGCCGCCGTAGCGTTGACCACCTTGCCGCTCATGAGCCGGCGCAGAACGTCCTTCGGCGGGCCAAAGGCATCGACCCGGCCCGCACGCAAGACCATTACCTTGTCGACGATACTGAGCAGCGCGGGGCGTTGTGTGACGACGACGGTCGTGACCCGCATCTGCTTGGCCCTCACCAGGGTATCGGTGAGGGCTTGCTCGCCGGCGGCGTCGAGGTTCGAGTTGGGCTCGTCCAGGACCACCATCGATGGCTCACCGAAGAAAGCGCGGGCGAGCGCGATGCGCTGCTTCTGACCTCCCGATAGGGGTGCGCCGTTGCGCTCCAGCATGCTCTCGTATCCGTTCGGGAGCTGGCTGATCATGTCGTGGACGCCTGAGAGCACCGCAGCGTTGTAGATCTTCTCATCGGGGAGATCGCTGCGCATACGGCAGACGTTCTCCTTGATGGAGCCGGGAAACAGCTCGACCTCCTGGGGGAGATAGCCCGTGTACTCGCCGAACTGGCGGCTGTCCCAGTTGCGCAGCTCCGTGCCGTCGAGCCGCACCTTACCGGCAGTAGGCAAGAGGCAGCCCACGAGAATACGCGCCAAGGTCGACTTGCCGGAGCCTGACGGGCCGACGATTGCCAGCGACTCGCCGGGCTGCAGCTCGAAGCTCACGCCGTTGAGAACGGGCTCCTTGGTACCGGGCGGCAGGTAGAGGATCTTCTCGACCGTCAGGCGGCCCTGCGGCTTGGGGAGCCGCAGGCGCGGCTTCTCCTTCTGCAGGGCTTCCACCGCCGCGCGGACGCGCGCGTAGGCCGCCCGCGTGTGCAGCACGCTGCGCCAGCCTTCGATCATGCCCTCCAGGGGCTGCAAGGCGCGCCCGGCAATGATGGAGGCGGCGATCATCATGCCGCCGGTGAGCTGGTTGTCGAGCGCCAGGTAGGCGCCCCACCCGAGGATCGCGATCTGGGTGAGAAGGCGGAAGAAACGGGAGGTGCCGCTGATCCAAAAGCTCGAAGTCGAGCGCGGCAACTTGTTTGGAAAGCGCTCCGGTCTGCTCTTTACCCCACTGCAGAATGCTTTCGTTCAGCATTCCCATGGCGTTGACAACCTGGGAATTGCGCGCAAGCGCCTCCGCTTGCGCGTCTGCTCTCGATGCGTGCGCGCTCGCCTGCGCGAGCGGGTTCGCCGTGGCGCGCTGGTTTACGATGGCGATGGCGGAAAGCAGAACGCCGGCGCCCAGCGTGATCACGCCGAGGCTCGGATGGATTAGGAACACAGCGGCGAAGTAGAGCGGCGCCAAGGGGGCGTCGAACAGGACAACTATGGTCGCGCCCGACATGAAGTTGCGTACCTGCTGCAGGCTCCTGAGCGGCAGCACGTTGCCGCCATCGCTTGCCGGCGCGGTGGTGATGATGCTGGCGACGATGGGACCGCCAAGCATGGTCTCCATGCGGATCGCCAGCCGGCCCAGCACCTGACGGCGCAACGTATCCAACAGCGACAGGACGGCGATGAACCCGAGCGCGACCAGGGAGAGCATGGCCAGCGTGTGCATGTTGCGGCTGGTCAGCACGCGATCGGAAATCTGAAACAGGTAGATCGGCATCGTCAGCATCAAGAGATTGACGAATACCGAAAAGATGCCGACGACGACAAAGGTGCGGCGCGCGACGGTGCGCCATTCCTGCAAGGGGTCCCGCTGAACGGGGGCCTCCGTCGAGTCTGCGGTCAAGCTTGAGCTGCCGGCGGGACCCGGCTGTGGCGCCGGGATGGGTTCGCTACGCTGTGCATCTGCCGGGCGGCCATCGCGATACCGCGTCAGCAGCTGGAGCAAAGCCGCGCTGCTGACGCCTATTTTCATAGATGAAACCGGTCGCCATGTCCGAGCGACCCGAACGAGTGGAAGACGCTGGGCACTGACACCGTGGGCAGTTGAACCGATGGCTCATCGGGCACGTCGGGAGTGCTGCCGAGGACCTGATCGAGCAGCGAGGAGGATACGGCCGGGCCGGTGACCGACGTCTCGCTGGAACCGCCAGGCGTCTGGCTTGTCAGCGTGATGCTGTAGTCGGTGTAGCTTCCCGCGGAGAACAACTCGTCGGCATCGGCACCTGCCGTAATCGCGGCTTCCGGGAAGTCGAGGCTGCCCGACGCCACGACGATGGGCTGCTCGCCGCTGATTTCAACGCCGAGCAGTGTGCCGAGGCCGGAGCCGTCGCCGTTGTTGCCCGAAGTCAGCGCATCCAGCGTTCCGTTCACGACGGGAGTGACCGTATCCAGCGCGGGGCCGGCGATGGAGTCGACGGCGGGGATGATCGCGTCCGCCACAGGCCCGATTGCCTCAGCTGCGGAGGTTGCCGCCTCCAGTACCGGCTCGACGCTCTGAACGACCGAAGCGACCGCGTCCAGGATCGGGCCGGTGAGGGAGTTGACAGCCGGAATGATCGCGTCGAGTGCCGGCTGCACGGCATCGGCGGCGGAGGTCACCGCTTCCAGCACCGGTTCGACGCTCTGAACGACGGGGGTAACGGCGTCCAGGACCGGGCCGGTGAGGGAGTTCGACAGCCGGAATGATCGCGTCGAGTGCCGCCTGCACGGAATCGGCTGCGGAGGTCGCCGCCTCCAGCACCGGCTCGACGCTCTGAACGACCGGAGTGACCGCGTCCAGGATCGGGTCGGTAAGGGAGTCGACAGCCGGAATGATGGCGTCCACCACAGGCCCGATTGCCTCAGCTGCGGAGGTCACCGCCTCCAGCACCGGCTTGACGCTCTGAACGACGGGGGTGACGGCGTCCAGGACCGGGCTGGTGAGGGAGTTGACGGCGGGGATGATCGCATCCAGCACGGGCTGGACAGCGTCTGCCGCGGAGGTTGCCGCCTCCAGCACCGGCTCGACGCTCTGAACGACGGGGGTGACAGCGTCCAGGATCGGGGCGGTGAGGAAGTCGACGGCCGGAATGATCGCGTCGAGTGCCGGCTGCACGGCATCGGCCGCGGAGGTCGCCGCCTCCAGCACCGGCTCGACGCTCTGAACAACGGGGGTGACGGCGTCCAGGATCGGGGCGGTGAGGGAGTCGACGGCCGGAATGATCGCGTCAAGTGCCGGCTGCACGGCATCGGCGGCGGAGGTCACTGCCTCCAGCACCGGCTCGGCAACCGACTGAACGATTGGCGTGACCGCCTCGAGCACTGGTCCGGCCGCCTGGATTACAGAGGTGGCCGTATCAAGAATGGGAGCGGCTGCCTGGACTACGGCTTCCGAGATCTGGGTCACAGGGGTGACCACAGCGTCCACCACGGGGGCGGCAGCCTCGATCACATTGCCAGTGAGCTCAGCCACGGGCGCGATCGCTGCGTCCAGGGCGGGGGTAACCGTCTGGATCACACCGCCCAGAGGGGCAACTACCGCATCCACGGCCGGTGCGACTGTCTGGATGATATCGCCCGTGAGCTGCGCGACCGGCGCGACCACGGCATCCAGCGCGGGAGCGACGGCCTGAATGACATCGCCGACGGGCGCGACAACCGCGTCCACCACCGGCGTGACCGCCTGCACTACTGGCGCGACAACCGCGTCGAGCACGGGCGTGACAGCTTGGATCACGCCGTCCGCAACCTGGGTCACGGGCGCGACCACCGCATCCACAACGGGATCGATAAATTGAACGACGGGGGTGACAACCGCGTCCACCACGGGCTTCACCGCGTCGACAACCGGTTGCAGGATCTCCACCACCGGCGTGACGACCGTGTTCACCACCGGTCCAACTACCCCTTCAACGATTTCGACAACCGGCACAATCACTTGTTGCACGATCGGCGCAACAGTTGCCCCCGATTGGGTGCCGAGCGCGGCAACTGGCGTGGCAACGCCGTGCACCGCATTGTCAGAAAATGCGCCGCTGGCCTGCACGGCCGGATGCGCAGCGGTCGCATGCGACAGCTCGACAGGCTCGGCGCGTGCGACAACGGGCGGTGCACCTGCGGCCGGGGACAGCGCGTCCGGCGTGGGGACCGTGATGACGGCGGCCGCGTTCAGGCCGGGTTCAGCGCCCGTGATCCTGCCGAGCGGCAGCAACGCTGCGGTCGCGGCGTGAGCTGGGTCGCCGTCGCCCGTCGAGGAATGATCGTCGATGGCTGTGCCAAGATTGGCGGCGCCTGCATAGGCGCTGCGCCATCAGGATCTGCGAGATGAAGAAGGACCAGGTGAGGAAGTTCCACAGTCCCTTCTGCCTGTTCTGGGACGTATTGGCGGGATCGCGGTTTTCGGCCGCTCCTCTTCTCTTGGCCCGGCCTTCTGCCCGAGATTGCACTCGATCAGCCATACTCGTCTCCCTTACTGACCCCTTGGCGGGGTGCTTTAGGTCGGTAGTGAATCGTCAACGACGTTCTCAACATCCAGCGCGGGCACATCGAACAGCTGATGCGAGCTGGTGAGCATGTCGAGGGTTGCGTCGATATCCGGCAGGACATCGGTATCCAAAGCCAGGGCCACATGGCCGTCGTAGGCTGCCGCGTCTGCAACCCCGCCTGTCGCGTCTGCAGCGAGGTCAGTGGTGTGGGTTTCCGCGAGCAGCCGGACGAGTTCGAGGCCGATGGTGTCGGGGGCGACGTGCAACTCGGCAACGGGGGCGTCGGTCGCTTGGCCCGTCTCGCCCGTGGCCTCGGCGCCGGTGCCGGCTGCCGAATGTGAACTATTGCTCTCCACTGACATTCTGAGTTCCTTTTAGTCGCATGATGCCTTCGGGTTGTGGAAGTTCCGTTAAGACGGGCTGTTGCATTGCAACTAGGCGCCGACAGATCGTCATGCGTCGGATGGATAGCGCGCTCGGCCACGTCCAAGAGGCGGGCACAGGAGGGAGGTGTGCGCTCCCGTGGCAGGCATTTCTCGGGCGAACCCTGGTCCACTGGGATAGCGTCGGGGGCTTCGAGCGCGCGATAGGCATCACGCCCCAAGCGCATGAATCACAAGCAGAATTCCCGCAACCAAGGCCAGCGCCAGAGCGGCGATGCGATCGCCAGTGGTGCCGTTGCGTGGTTGATACATGGCCAGACCTGTCGACAGTACGAAAGTGGAAACCCGAGGTGCCGTGGGGACGTGAGCGGCACTCCGCCCCTGCGCGGGCAAGCCAACCTAGGCAACTCATGCCTCGGTAGAACCTGTCGGATCCGCCAGCCGCATACGCAACTTGCGCAACTGCAGGCATGACAAAGACGCCGCCGGTAATACATACCGGCGACTGACCATCAGACGACATACACTTCACGGCCAGGGTGGGGAGGGCCCTGGCGGTGGGGGGAGGGAGTAAGCCAGGGCCCTTGGGGTAGCGAGCGCCTGCGATCGGCAGGCAGATGCACCCTAGCAGCCGTTTCCTCCGCCGGCACCTGTCGCAAACGCCAGTCCCCTCGCGCGGGTTCCGGCAGCGAGAAGAAGAATTTGCGTTGCGCCAGCAAGCGTAATCCGTCCGATCGCGCCCAATGCGATCTTGCCGGCGCATCGCAGTGCCGGTTCCGACAGGTGAGGCCGATGGGTGCGCCTGCTATCACCTTGGCGGTTGCATGGACGCGTGGCTCGCGTCCGACCGCGAGGAGCACCGACCGTGACCAGTGATCGAAGAGAGTTCTTGCGCCATCAAGTGCGCAAGAACGGCAAGATCGTCTTCATGGACCAGCCGTTCTTCGTCGAGTGTATCATCTGCAACATCTCGCAAGACGGCGCCCTGCTCAGCATGCTGATCCCTGTCGCGCTTCCGCCGGAGGTTTTGCTCTGGGAGGAAAAGACCGGCCGGCTTTATGAGTGCCTGATCCGGTGGCGCAGGGATCAAATGGTGGGCGTGCACTTCATGGACGCGAGCGGCCGTGCCGGCCGCGCAAAGTTCGACCGGCGCTTTGCGCCCTCAGTTTGCGGCCAACGGTTGGCGCCAACGGCTCACTAAGCTGGCGCGGATGTCAGCTTGTCGAATGCAGCCAGTCATCCGGTCCGACGAGTTGCCTGGCGACACAGGGCTCTCGAGCAGGCAGCCCGAAGTAGAGCTATTGCCGCATTAATGCGACGCACCTTGGCGGGCAGATGGTCCCCGAATACACAACTGGGCCTCCGTGCTTTTCCGGGAGGCCACGAGGTCGGTAGGCCCGAGTCGAGCTAGAACAATCCAACTGTCGCGCTCTGAGCGCCAGCGAGGTTGGGGTCGTTTCGACGCTCAATGTATTCGATCGCTCTTGCGGTAGGGGTCCAGCTGCCATCCGTCGAGATCTCGACCAACCCCGCGATCTCCGCCCAGAGGAGAACATGGCGTTCATCGACAGACTTGGCAGAGCGGTAGCCACGAGCAGACGCTTGTTCAACGACGGGGCGGTCACGCATGACTGGCTCCTTTTTCACTCTCGACGATTCGTCAAAGTATAGGCCGCGCACGATCCGTGCACACCTGGCGGAAGTGACAGCACGAAGTCGGGGAGGCGATGGCGGATCTAATGCAAGGCGGCTTCTGGCACATGTGAGACCTCGACTACGGCCGTCAGAATGTCCAGAGTTGAGGGGTGAGAGGACTAGACCGCGGCAGCTAACGAGAGTCGCGTTTTGACCCCTTCCGGACATTCCCGGCGATGGCACCCGCTGCGCCAAGCGCCAAGGCTGCAGAGGGCACGCGTCTCACGGGTCAGAGGATCATGCAGCGGCTCGCCGCATAGTCGAAGGGTGCCGGCGGAGTTTCTGCCCGCTGTTTCACTGAACGACATCCGAGGCCGCTGGGCGCGTCTGTTGGACGTCGACCTTTCCCCTTATCCGCATGTACGTGCGCACCGCAAGCGCGTTGGCGCACGACCAGCGGCGCGGGCGGCAATGCAAGCCGAGGGCCTGATCTAAGGCCGTTGAGCACCTCTGCCTACCCCGCCGGAACCGATGTTGCGCGCACTGGCTGCCGCAGCTCGGCCAGGGCCAGCCGGAGAACAATCTCCGCGCCTTGCAGCGCAGCGCGCCTGCGTTTTCACGCAATCCCGTCCGCGGCGGTCCCCTCCCCGGATTTGCAGACGCCGCCGGGCAAATCAGAGCGAAACGGTAACGCGTAGGAAGGTCGCAGGAATGGAGGTGACACCCTTGCTCGTACTTTTGTTGTGGCTATTGAACAGAGCTTCCAACTCCTTCTGCAGATCAGCGGCCCGGCCGTTCTTCTCTGCGGCTTCGAATGCATTCATGGTCGGGCCGTAGAAGGTCTTGAATGCAGCAACGAACTCTGAGGGTGTGCCGGCAAAGTTGAAAGTGTACGTGTCTCGGACGAATGATATCTTCTCTTTCGGAACCCCCGCGGCGGCAAATCGCTCTATCACGTTATTCTCGACCCCCCACGTCATAGGGCTAATGAAGCCTTCCGGCGGCGGCGGTGAGTATGCGGAGCTGATTTTCAGGATTTGTGCTACCAATGTCGGATCATTCGGAATCCAGTTTCCCATGACGATCCGACCTCCCGGCCGGGTCACGCGCACCATCTCCTTGGCCACATCGAACGGCTTTGGCGCGAACATCGCGCCGAAGATGCTCACGACGAGGTCAAAAGAATGATCCTTGAGCGCCTGCAGATTGGACGCATCGCCTTCTTGGAACTTGCAGTTGGTGAGGCCCTGCTCCTTAGCGCGCTTGTTCCCAGCTGCGACAAGGTTGCTCGCAATATCGACGCCCAGGACGTCCGCCCCCAGCCTCGCTTCGGGCAATGCAGTCGTTCCATCGCCGCATCCCAGATCCAGGACCTTGAGCCCCTTTGTGATGCCCAGTCCCTTGACGAGCGCTTCCCCGCTCTCTCTCATGGTCTGCGCTATCCGCGTAAAGTCGCCCTTTTCCCAAAGTGCTTTGTTCGGGTTCATTGGGGCACGCCTCCTTCGTTCAACGTCACGGTGTATTGGCCTGGGACAGCTGCCCACTCCCGGCAAAGCCCCAAAACGCTCGTTCGACCTTTCGGTGAGCCTTCTTTCACATTATGACGATAGCGAAAATCCAACTGACGTACGGTCGGTAAAGGGTGGACCCAGTACTTTCGTACTCTGCGAGCGGTGATCGGCCAATGCTCAATCGAGTCGGCAATGCCGCGGCTGATCTGGTCGTAGGAGGCGCCGCCGGTGCTCCGTACTGTGGCCGGTCTCTCATTGTGTGGCTGGATGCCAGCATTGGCCGACATGTCATTGCTCTCCTGTTAACGTTTCTCTGGCGGGCGTGCGCTGCACTTGGCCACCGTGGAGTGGCCTATTGCTTCTTGTTGCGCGGGTCGTCCTTCGGGTTGACATAGGTGAGGCCCCAAGGACCGGTGCTGTTGAGCTGGATCACCGTGTCCTCATCTGCGAACGCAAAATGGGCCATGCCGGGGGAAAGCGCCAAGAAGCTGCCGGCGGGTAGGGCTTGCCCCTTGCTCCGGTCGGCTGTGTCTCCCATGCCCAGGCGGAACATGCCCGAGATGACGGTGACGATCTCGGGTTTGGGATGCGTGTGCGGTGGGAGGTGATAGCCTTTCGGCAGTTTGAGCCGAAGAGCAAACAAGCCCTCCTTGCTGGCGTCGCCATAGAGCGTGGCGGCTTGGGCTCCAGGCGGGATCGAGGCCGGCCCCGGTCCCCACTTGATCTGGGCGGCAATGATGCTGTGCCCCTCCATTGCCCGGGCCGCCGCCGGGGCGCTGATCAGAGCACAGGCGACTGCGACCACTGAATAACGGACCTTTGCCATGGCGGTTTTCCTTTCCTTCGCTCGGATCTGAGACTGGTCAGCGTTCGATCGCGTGGTATTTTTACGATATAGGTGAGCGACTTGACTGTTGAATGACCGCAACGCCGGATTACTTGGCAGATCCTCCAGAGGGTCGCAGATGAACGCGCTATTGGATGTTCTGCGCACGCTCCGCCTCTCAGGCGGCATCTTCCTCGATTGCGAATTCAGCGCGCCCTGGTGCGTCACCGCATCGGCGATCGGGCCGGATGAGGTCGGGCTTCTGACGATGCCTTTCCCGGCCCATGTCATTGCCTATCACTACGTGACGCGCGGTCGCGTACTCTTGCAGATGGCGAACCAGGAACCGGTCGAGATCCAAGCCGGCGAGGTTGTCGTTTTCCCGACGAATGACAAGCATCGGCTTGGCAGCGATCTGAGCATCAGGGCCGTCAACGCCAAGGAGCTGGTCCTGCCTCCTGCGAACGGCGGTCTGGCACGCATCGACCATGGTGGTGGCGGCGAGAGCACCCACATCATGTGCGGATTCCTTGGCACGGACGCGCCGAACGATCCGGTGATCGGGATTCTGCCGAGCCTGCTGAAGCTCGAGGTCGCGAACGGAGGCTCGGTGGATTGGATCGAGACATCCCTGCGGTTTGCCGCCCAGGAGATGGCTGCTGGGCGGCCGGGGTTGCTCCCGCTTCTTGCTCAGCTCGCCGAATGCCTGTTCATGGAAGCCGTTCGCCGCTACGTGGACTCGATGCCGCCTCCTGAGCGTGGATGGCTTGCCGGGTTCAGCGATCCTGTGGTCGGTCGGGCGCTGGCACTGCTGCACACTCGCCGCGAGCATGCCTGGACCGTCGATGAGCTGGCAACTGAGCTCGGGATCTCGCGCTCCGCGTTTGCCGAGCGGTTCGCGCGCATTATGGGCGAGCCGCCCATGCGCTATCTCGGCAAGCAGCGACTGCGGTTCGCCGCGCAACGGCTGCGCAGCTACCACGAGCCCGTCGCAAAGATCGGGTTCGAAACCGGCTACGACTCCGAGGCGGCGTTCAGCCGCGCATTCAAGCGGGAATTCGGTGTCGCACCCGCAGCCTGGCGGGCGCGTTCCGCGGATGACCCCTCGTGGTGGACACGGTGGAAGGGTACCCTGTCGCACAACCAAGCTTAGCGATCGTGCGATCGTGGAAGGGAGTCTCAAAGGACGAGGGCCATATAGCCCTCCATGGCGGTGACGAGCTACCGCAATGGTGGCGCGTACAGGAGGGCGCACTGGGTCGTTTTCCCTATGGCCTTTGAGCGGCGGCGCACTCAGATCAGCTGGACTTCCCATCGGCGTCCCAGCTGGCCGGACTGACCCCGCGCTTGCGCAACTGTGCTCGCTGCACCTTGCCGGTGGCCGTCTTCGGCAACTCGCTTACGAGCTCGATGAAGCGCGGCCGCGCGAAACGCGGCAGCACTTTGCTCGCATGATCCGCGATGATCCGTGATGTGGGGTCGATGCCGGGCTTTGGCACCACGGCCAACATGACCTCGTCCTCGCCGCCGCGCACGCTCGACGGACGAAGTTGGCCGTCGGCACTCTTTGTGGCGTCGTGCCGGGATCGGCATATTCACCTCAACCGGTAGCCCACGAGGAGACGTCCTGCCG
Source organism: uncultured Alphaproteobacteria bacterium (assembly GCA_963832445.1). Lineage (GTDB taxonomy): Bacteria > Pseudomonadota > Alphaproteobacteria > Rhizobiales > Hyphomicrobiaceae > AWTP1-13. Next base: position 35,855 of record CAWHUM010000014.1, on the reverse strand, counting down.
CGGCAGCTTGCGGCTTCACCCCTCGCACCAGCCGACACACACAGTGCTCGATGGTCAACACTCAGCAATGATCACCATCGAGACTAGGTAGTTCCATGGATGGCCGCAGAGTCGACATTGCTGAGCATCGTCTCCACACAAAATGGAGGCACAACCGATGTGGTATTTGGCGCGCAGGGAACTGCTGGAACTGGGTTGGCTGGTGTCGATGGTCGGTGGGCTGTCGGTGCTCGCGGTGACCTTGGCCGCGGGTCTGATGCTGATACTCGTGCGAGTCTCTTGATTGTCGTGCCCCGATCGGCCCGGTCGCACATGCTGAGAGTCATCGACACGCCGCGACCAAGCTTCACCGATCTTCACGCAAGCCTGCTCGACTACGCCGGTCGGGTCGAAGGATTTCGGTCGCCTGAGGAGGTGCTTGGCTACCTACACGCGATCACGACCAGGAGCCTCCCGCTGGCCGTCCTCGGTGCTGCTCGGTTTCCGCTGAAGTCTGGACATGACACGGTCTTGTCCGCTGGCCATGGCTGGGTCGTTGCCTTGGCCGCAGTCTTGCGTTTTGGCAGGGCCGGTCTCCTCTGGGCACACCGGCCCCGAGGCCGGCGTCAGTTGGCGTTGTAATAGACGCGATCTAGCGCGGCGTTGCGCCGATCTAGGGAGCTGCGCCTGAGGACTGCGACCGTACACTCGTAAGCTGGGAGCCCGTGTCCGAACTCCCGGCGGCAGAGCTCGCCGGCAAGCGGCGGCTCCGGTCCGATCTGAACGGCGCGGACTAGTGCAAGCCGGGCCTCGTCATAGCGGCCCTGGTCGAGCAAGCGCTGGATGTTCTGGTGGTCCCTGTCGCTGATGGCTTGAGGGCTGTGGTGGATGGGTCCCGCGGAGCGGTGCTCTGTTCGCACCAGTGAGAGGACCGCAACCGCAACAAGGATCAGGATCACGCCAGCAACGAGGCCTTTCAGGCTGCGCATGGGTTGCTCCCTTGGACAGTGGAGGAGCGGACCATATCCCGATTCCTGGCGACCTAAGTTGCACGGACCTCTGAGCGTCGGGAAGCCACGGAATGATCAGCGTCATGAGTGCCATCGGCGCCCGGTGCAGGCAGGCCCAGCGTGGGCAGTGAAGCCAAACCCCAGCGAATAAGCTGCAGAAATCCGCGCTTCGCTGACGTGGCGTAGCAAGGGAACTCACGAACAACGCTCCCCAGGCTCCTACTCCTGCTCCTTTGACGCTTTCGTCTCCAGATGGTGATTGACGTCGCGTCCACCGAGCAGCAATTCTCTCGCCCACAAACGGCGGCGGCGACCAGGAGGAAACCGATGGGAACGACATCCAGGGCGGCAATTCTCGCCGGCGTGTGCTCTGTGTTTTGGGCGCTGTCAGCTGCCGCGCAGAACTACCCGACCCGGCAGATCAATATGGTCATCCCGTTCCCCCCGGGCGGCAATACCGACCTCATGGCGCGTGCGCTTCAGCCAGAACTCGCCAAGGCGCTCGGACAGTCGGTCGTGGCCATCAACAAGGGCGGCGCGGGCGGCACCATCGGCAATATTGAGGTGGCTTCCTCCCGGCCCGACGGCTACACGATCGGCCTCACGCCCAACAATCCGCTGACTGCCCAGCCGCACGTGCAGAAGCTGCCCTACAGCATGGACAGCTTCAAATACGTGTGCCTGACCTACTACGTCCCTTATGTGCTGATGGCTTCGCCCAAGGCACCATTCAAGACGTTTCAGGAATTTGCGGCGTACACCAAGGCGAAATCCGACAACTTGATCTACGCCTCGCCAGGTCCAGGCACACAACCTCACCTTGGCATCCTCTCTGCCCTCGGCGCCATCAATGGCGAGGGTGTGCATGTCCCCTTTACCGGAGCGGGGCCAATGTCGCAGGCCATGCTGGCTGGCACGGTGATGGCGATGTCGGAATCGACAGCTGTAGCCAAAGCCAGCAACCTGCCTGTGCTGGCGGCCCAGACCAAGCAGCGCATCGCGACCCTGCCGGACGTCCCGACGATGCAGGAGCTGGGTTTTCCATCAGAGGCATTCAGCGCGGGCGGACTGGTGGTGCCGGCCGCAACTCCCGATGCCATAGTGACGCGCTTGCAGAAGGCATGCGCAGAGGCGGTTGCGAGCGAGGGGTATAAGCAGGCGACGGAGAAGCTCAATGCCAACGCGATGTTCCTGCCTGGACCGGAGTTCCGCAAGATGTTCGATGAGGATTCGACGCGCAACGCGGAGGCGGTCAAGGCGGCGGGCCTTACTCCCAAGTAAGAACCCAGCGCAGCCGAGTGGAACAGAGCGACCAAACTCCAATCGTTGGCGTAACGCGCAAGTGGCACGTGCTGGGCTTTGTCCTGCTGACCGGGGTCGGCGGATATGCGGTCGCGATTTCTCTTTCGCTAGGATTGTGGCGGCAGAATTCTCCTGGTGAGGGTTTGTTTCCGTTCCTAACGGCGTGTGCTGTGACGGCATTCGCCCTTGCAGGATTGGCGGCGCTGAGGGGACAGCCGCGTGTGCCGGTTCAGGCGGATGATGGCGAACTGCTTCAACGGGCAACGGTGAAACGGCTGGCTGCGTATCTCATCGCTCTCGTCTTCTATGCGGTGGCGCTCGATTGGCTGGGCTTCTCTCTCTCGACGATCTTGGTTGTGGTGTTCATTCTGCGGCTGGCAGAGGGCTTCGGCTGGCGCACGACGCTGGCCATCGCCGCCGGCACAGCAGGGGGCTGCCACGTGCTGTTCGTCTACTGGCTGGGTGCAATTCTTCCCACGGGCTCTCTGTGGGGCAGGCTGATCAATTGACACGGCGACTGGGAGAAGGCATGGACCTCATTCAATCGGTCGCCGTCGGGTTCGGCACCGCTCTGACGATCAAGAACATCGCGTTCTGCTTCGTCGGCACGTTCGTCGGCACCGTGATCGGGGTCCTGCCGGGACTGGGGCCGGTGGCCACCATTTCGCTGCTGCTGCCGTTCTCGTTCACGATGGACGTCACGTCGGCAGTCATCCTGATGGCTGGGATCTTCTATGGCGCACAATACGGCGGATCGATCACCGCCATTCTGGTGCGCATTCCCGGCGAAGCCTCTGCCGTTGTCACCTGTCTTGACGGCTACGCAATGGCGCGCAAAGGCCGCGCGGGAGCCGCGCTTGGCATCGCTGCCTTCGGCTCGTTCATCGCAGGCGTGATCGTGACCATTGCCCTGTTTGTGGTCGGCCCCGCGATGTCTGGGGTGGCGCTGGCTTTCGGGCCCGCAGAATACACCGCCTTGGTGCTGCTCGGCCTTCTGCTTGTCACGCAGCTCTCAACGAGCTCGCAACTCAAGGGACTGCTGATGGTGTCGCTCGGCCTGCTGCTGTCGACGGTCGGGCGCGATCCGATCTATGGCACGGAGCGCTTCACATTCGGCGTCTTTACGCTGTTCGACGGACTGAACATGGCCCTACTGGCGATGGGCCTGTTCGGTGTCGCCGAACTGCTCATCATGGCTGAAGGCAACAGCGAGAACGCGCAGCCAATCGCTCAGCCACGCCGTCTCAGTGAGCTGCTGCCGAACCGGGAAGACTGGCGGCTGAGCATCCTGCCAATACTGCGCGGAACGGGCCTGGGCTTCTTCCTCGGGCTGCTGCCTGGCGGAGGCGCAACTCTCTCATCATTCTCGTCCTACGTGCTGGAAAGGCGGCTGGCGAAAAATCCCGAACGGTTCGGCCAGGGCGCAATCGAAGGCGTCGCGGGACCGGAGTCGGCCAACAATGCCGCGGCGCAATCCTCTTTCATTCCACTGCTGAGCCTGGGGATCCCGGCGAATGCCGTGATGGCAGTCATTCTCGGCGCGTTACTAGTACAGGGGATTCAGCCGGGCCCGCAGCTCATCGCCAACCGGCCGGACCTGTTCTTCGGGCTCATTGCGTCGATGCTGGTCGGCAACCTGATGCTGATCGTGCTCAACGTGCCCTTGATCTCGATCTTCGTGCAGCTGCTGCGCGTGCCTGGGTCCATCCTGGCACCTCTGATCATTGTATTCTGCGTTGTCGGCGCCTACACGCTCTCCAACAGCGCCGTTGAAGTCAGCATCATGATAGGCTTCGGCGTCGTTGGCTATCTTATGCGCAAGATCGATCTCGATCCGGCACCCCTCGTGCTCGCTTTTGTCCTCGGCAATATTTTGGAGACAAACTTCCGACAATCGCTGTTGGTCGGGAGGGGTACATTGAGCTTGTACTACACGCGCCCCATCGCAATAGGCTTGCTCCTGTGCTGCGTTGCGCTTGTTGTGATGCAGATCGTCAAAATGCTCGCCGATCAGCGCCGCAGGGAAGCAGCCTGATTGCAGCATGCATGCGAGACCGTGAGAGATTGAGCATGGTCGCTAGCGATGCCGCAAATGTCGAGAGCTGGCACGAAGTGCCGACTTGCGTGCCTCAGTGATTCCGTCCGGAATCGGGGGATCAACCGACGGTCAGCGGACGTGGTCGTGAGGACCGCTTGTGACCCATTAGCGGACTCCAGCGGCCACGACTGAGAATCACCAGCGGCACTGAGATGCAGAGACCGTGCGCGGCTCGGCTTCCCGCCTTTCTCTCAACTCTTGCTGGTCCGCTCCGCCCTTGAAGGTCACCAGCATTGCTTCGCGAATGATCGGGACGCCGACGTAGCCGGTCAGCTGCAGAAGAGTCTCAACGAGGTGCCGCCCCATATTCATATTGGCTGGGCGAACGCACCGAATTGGCGTTCGAGGGTAAGCCGTCGACATGGATGCAAGGCTCGGCGAGGGCAACTAGGCGAAGGGTTGAGCGAGCTCGCGCCCGGCTGCGATCTCCTTTCAGCCCGCTTGCACTTGGGCGGGCATTGCCTTCCCGTAGCGATCCGTGAACGCAGCCGTGTCGATCTCTTCGAGGTTGATCTCGCGGTTCATCACGGCAGCCTTCCACACCTCGTGTGCGGCGTGGTGCCCTTGAAATTCCGGCATGACTTCCCTGGCGAAAAGCTCCAAGGATTCGCAGATGTCCTCGTGCCTGTTCTTGCCGGCCTGGTTGAGCAGAATAACTTGGTCGATGTGGGAGGTTTCGAACTTGGCGAGCTTTTTTCGCAACGTGTCCGGCGAACCGATGAGGCCGCCCCGTAGTGCCGCTTCCTGCGCGTCCGGATTGGCGCGCTTCCACTTGTTGTACTCATCCCACATGTTGACCGCACCGGGCGCGGGGCGCTTGCGGTCGCTCGAAGCCCCGTAGAAGCGCAGAGCGAACTGGAAGAACGTCGCGCCGTCGGCACGCTTGCGCGCCTCCTCGTCGGTCTTGCAGCACATGAAGAAGCTGACGAGCGCGATATTGGGATTGATCGTGTAATCAGCGAGCTTCTCGAGCCGTTTGGTGATGGCGTTGTAGTAGGCATGCACCCAGGCGTGCGCAGCATCGGCGCTGACGAACTGGAAACCCAGCGCGCCCATGCCGCAGCGACCCGCGCGCTCGATGGTGGCGAGCTGTGAGCAGGCCATCCACACCGGTGGGTGCGGCTTCTGCAGCGGCTTGGGCAGCACGTTGCGCAGAGGCATGTCAAAATACTTGCCGTGGTGCTCGGTGCCACCGTCCTTGAACATCGGGAAGATTGCCTGCACCGCCTCCTCGAACACGGCGCGTTTGTCCTCCATGCTGCGCCCAAAGGGCTCGAGCTCGGTGATCGAGGCGCTCTCCCCCATGCCAAACTCGCAGCGTCCGTTGCTGAGCAGGTCGAGGACGGCCACACGCTCGGCGACACGAGCCGGGAGGTTGGTGGTAAGCTGGAAGATACCGTGACCGAGCCGGATGTTCCTGGTGCGCTGGCTCGCGGCAGCGAGGAAAGATTCCGGCGAAGGGCAGTGGGAGTATTCTTCGAGAAAGTGGTGCTCCACCTGCCACGCGTAGTCGTAACCGCACCGATCTGCCAGCTCAACCTGCGTTAGGGCATCCCGATAGAGGTTGAACTCGCTGTCATTGTGCCAGGGTCGCGGCAGCTGCAGCTCGTAGAATATGCCGAACTTCATCCTAGATCTCCTCAGCAGCCAATAGCCACGGAGCAAAAAAATATCGACCCGCAATGATCGGCGTCTACTCGCTCGGTTCCAGCGCGGACGTGCGGAGCGATTATAGGGCCTTGCGAATTTGCCACACACCTTCCAGGAGGCCGTCCGCCCCTCTCGTGACGGTTCGGCTGGGCTTGCCTTCTCTACTCCGGAACAACTTGCGCGACTCACCACCCAACCGGGTTTACGTTTGGTCTGTGACGACACGACTGCGCCGGCGTGCCAGCGCGGGCATCAGGGGTGCGGTCAGCGCGGCTGCGGCCAACACCAGGCATGCCGCGGAGATCGGTCGCTCGAGAAAGATAGCGAAGTCGCCCTGCGACAGGATCAGCGATTTGCGCAGGTTGTTCTCCAGCATCGGCCCCAGCACAAAGGCCAACACTAGGGGCGCCGGCTCGTATCCGAACTTGCGCATCAGGTAGCCCAGCACGCCGAACACCACCATCACGAACACGTCGAACACGGCGTTGCCGGAGGCGAACACGCCGACGATGCAAAACATCAAGATGAGTGGGAACAGGATGCTATAGGGCATCTTCAGCACCTGCACCCACATGCCGATCAGCGGCATGTTGAGCACTAGCAGCATGGCGTTGCCGATATACATGCTGGCAATGATGCCCCAGAACACGTCCGGCCTCTGTGCCATCATCAGCGGACCCGGCTGCAGCCCATGCATGATGAACGCGCCAAGCAGCAGTGCCATCACAACATTGGGCGGAATGCCAAGCGTCATCAGGGGTATGAAGCTGCCGCCGGCGGCGGCGTTGTTGGCGGCCTCGGGGCCGGCGACGCCCTCGATCGCTCCCTTGCCGAAGCGCTCGGGTGTGCTCGACACGTTCTTCTCCATGGCGTAGCTGGCAAAGGAGGCGATGACCGCACCGCCACCCGGCAGGATGCCGAGGAAGAAGCCGAGCACCGTGCCGCGCAGGATCGGCCACTTGGACGCCGCCCAATCCGCGCGCGAGGGCCACAGTCCGCCGATCCGGGCCTTGACAACCTCGCGCTTGAGGTCCCGCTCGAGGTTGGACAGAATCTCGGCCACACCAAACAAGCCCATCACGATCGGCACCAGGCCGATGCCGTCGAGAAGCTCGAGGCGGCCGAAGGTGAGCCTCGGCTGCGCCGTGATCTGGTCCATGCCGATGAGGCCCAGCAGGATGCCGACGGCAGCCATCAGCAGCGATTTGGCCATGGACCCCTGGCTCAGGAAGCTCAGGATGGTGAGGCCGAGTATCATCAGGCTGAAGTACTCCGGCGGACCGAAGGCGATGGCCACATGCGCCAGCGTCGGTGCGACCAGCATCAGCGCGACGATGGCGAAGGTGCCGGCGGCGAATGAGCCGAGAGCAGCAATGCCGAGCGCCGGCCCGGCGCGACCCTGCTTGGCCATCTCATGGCCGTCGAGGCAGGTCACCACCGAGGCCGCCTCTCCCGGAATGTTGACCAGGACAGAGGTTGTCGAGCCGCCGTACATCGAGCCGTAGTAGATGCCGGCCATCATGATGATGCCAGCTTCGGGTGTTCCCGACAGGGTCACCGGCAGCAGCAGCGACATGGCCGAGACAGGGCCGATGCCCGGCAGCACGCCGACCAGCGTGCCGATGAAGACGCCGATGAAACAATAGAGCAGGTTGACCGGTTGCAGGGCTACGACGAAGCCATGGCCCATGCCGGCAAGGATATCCATGATGCCGGTCCTCTACCCGAGGATGCCGGCGAGAAGGCCCGCCGGGAGCTGAATCTTGAGCCACTTGGTGACCGCTGCCCACACGCCGAACGTGGCGACGGCGGCAATGATGATCGCCAGCCACCAATCGACGGGGTCGACGAACCACATCAGCAGGAGGAGCAGCGCGAGCGTACAGGGAACGAATCCGATCGCGTCGAAGCCGACGCCGTAGACCAGCAGAAGACCGATCACGACGAGCACCTTCAGCCAGCGCGTCCCCTCCCACAGGGAGCCGAGCGTCGGCCCCCCGGAGAGGAGCGCCTGGCCGATGATCACGAGCGAGAAGGCGCTCATCAGGACGCCGATCCAATAGAAGGCGAACCCGGACCCGGGCTCGTTGAGCCGTCCCAGCCCCATGTCGCGCCCGGCCCAGATCACGAAGGCGCCGATCGCCAGCCAGAACAGGCCGCCCCAAAGCTCGGAGTTACGGATCACTTTGCCCTGCCTTCCATTTGCAGAAGGCCCCGTCGAAGGACAGGCCGTAAAGCCCGTCGTGTCGATCTCCGACGGCTCGGGCCAGAGCTTGACGGATGCTTTGGCCCAATCATCAGCAGTGGACGTTGTCGCTGCGCGCCCGCCGGCTGCTCCAATGTGCCTTCGCCAGGCCGATCTTTTCGAGCGCCGCCTTTTCCGCGGCGGCGAGCTTTGGCACGAAGGCCTGATAGTCGGCCGTGTTCATGTAGCGACGCGTAAAGTCGAACTTCTCGAACAGGTCGGCCACCTTCGGGTCGTCGTAGGCCTTCTTGAAGGCATCGTGCAGCTTCTTGACGATGGCAGGGTCGATGCCTTTGGGGCCGGCGAGGCCGAAGGGCGAGTCGAACTCGTAGGTGTAGCCGAGTTCCTTGAGAGTGGGTGTATCGGGCCACTTGTTGCTGCGCTGGCCGTTGAGCACCATCAGCAGACGGAACTGACCCGATGCGACCATCGGCCCCCACGCCGGCGACTCGACCATCGCCATGACGTGACCGCCGAGCACATTGGCGATCGATTCACCGCCGCCCTTGGTCGGGATATGGGTGAATTTCACTCCCGATTGCTGCGCCATCAGCTCCATGGCGATGGCGTTGGTCGTGGCCGGGCCGATCGTGGCATAGGTGAACTTGCCCGGATTGGCCTTGGCGAACTCGATCACGTCTTGCCACTTCTTGAACGGACCGTCGGCCTTGACCACGGCGCCCAACGTGTAGCCCCCGAGGTGGATGATGTAGGTGAAGTCCGTCACCGGATCGAACGTCGCCTTCTGCATGTAGGGGAGGCGGAACACGGGGATGGCGACCTGACCGATGGTGTAGCCGTCGGGCTTGGCGTTGCTGGCCATAGTGGCCGGCCCGAGCGTGGCGCTGCCGCCCGGCTTGTTGTCGATCACCACGGGCTGCCCGAGGTGCTTGGAAGCGCTGTCGGCGATGCCCCTGAACAGAAGATCGGCGGTCACACCAGCCTGGAACGGCACGATAAGCGTGACCGGCTTTGACGGGAAAGCATCGGGCGATTTAGCGGAAGCCGGCGTCAAGAAGTTGACCAGGGCCCCAACAGCCATCAACGCGGAAAGCGACAAGCGTCCAAGCATGGTTCTTTCCTCCCTTAATCTCGCCAGGTTCGTATTGCCGGCGTTTCGACCAGTGGCTAACGCTATTCGTATTGTCCGACGTCTGCAACTGTCGCCGGTTAGACGTCGCCAGCGCAGTGTTTTCTTTCATATCTTTGGTCACTGTCGCGGATTCGACAGCACCAGAGGGCGAAGGTCTGAACCGAACGAGACATTGACCGCAAGTCAGACGACCCCCCCAATCTTCCTCCTAGCTAGCAGCAATTGTACCTTCGTAGAACTAGCGGAAATTAGATGCACTGTCGGCGATCCCTTCTGGCCCGCACAGCGGGCTGCGCGGCCGTGTACGCATGTTGCTGCAAGTGCTCAGGTCTCGAATGGCACGAACTCGCCGCTCAGCTGAGTGACCAGTTTCGTCGACTTGCTGGGGTAAAGCTGACGTGCCCGCGTTTTCGGGAACCTCTCGACAGGCCGTTGCGTGCGACGGGAGCGGATAGGGGAAGCCCTGAACCATCATTTTCTCAGCGCTCGGCATGTCATGCACCTTGCGGCGCGTGACAAGCTGCAGCCGCGTGCGCTAGCCTCGAACGTCACGGGGACTGCCGCGCGAGGCTTGCCACCGCATGATGCGCCGCTTCGCGCAAGAGGTGGTGCTGATCTTAGAGCGCTCGCCGGTGCCGGCCGCCGCGTTCATGCATGCGCGCGGCGGAGTAGCAACCATGTCCGACGACGAACGCAACAGGAAGGGAAACGACGCGATGGCTGCCGACAGCGAGCTCTACAAGAAAGGGGAAGCGGTCCGCAGAAGACTGATGGGCGAGACTGCCTTCAAGCGCCGGCAGGCCGAGTATCACAGCGATCCGGTCATGACGAAGTTCATCGATGTGGCGACAGAGACCGTGTTCGGCTCGCTGTGGACGCGTCCGGGGCTCGATATCAAGACGCGCACGCTCATTTGCGTAGTCTCGGACGCCGCGACCGGCCGCCATCCCGAGCTCGACATCCATCTGCGCTTTGCCCTCAAGGAAGGCTGGACCGAGGCCGAGCTCACCGAGGTGTTGCTCCACCTCACCGGCTACGTGGGCGTGCCCATCATACGCGAGGCGATGCTGACGGCCGCCAAGGTGTTCAAGGACGTAAAGACCGAGGGGACGGGGCGCTGAGCGCGCGGTTCGGGTCGGAGGATGCCGTGAAATTTGGACTGAGCACCCTAACGCGGGGTGTTTTCACGACGCCCGAGAGCTACTCCGCCGTTGCCAAGGCCGCCGAGCGAGCAGGCTTCGACTTCCTCTCAGTGAGCGACCACCTGGTCGTGCCGGCCAACCTCGAGTCGCGCTACCCCTACGACGTGGCCGGCGTGTTCGGCGCCGCCGAACACGGGCACTGCTTCGACCAGCTGGCCACCATCGCCTTCCTCGCCGGCTGCACCGATCGCCTCCGGCTCCTTACCTCGGTGACAGTGCTGCCACATCGACCGGCCATGCTCACCGCCAAGACGCTTTCCACTATCGACGTGCTCGCCAAGGGCCGCCTCATCATCGGCGCCGGTGCCGGCTGGATGAAGGAGGAGTTCGAGCTTCTGGGCGTCCCGTTCGAGGACCGCGGCCGGCTGACGGACGAGTACCTGGCCGCCTTCAAGGAGCTGTGGACCAAGGACAAGCCCGCCTACAGCGGCAAGTACGTGAGGTTCTCTGATGTGCTCTTCTATCCCAAGCCCGTGCAGAAACCGCATCCACCGCTGTGGATCGGCGGCGAGAGTGCGCCGGCGCTGCGCCGCACTATAAAGTTCGCCGACGTGTGGTATCCCGGCAGCAACAGCCAGGCCAAGCCCCTCGACACGCTGGAGCGTCTCGCCGCCGGCATCGGCGACGCAAAGCGCACTTGCGCGGCAGCGGGGCGCGACCCCGCCACCCTGGGGCTCGCGTTGCTCGTGCAGGGCTTCTTCGAGTGGGGCAACTACGAGACGGCAGACGGCTCAGCGCGCCGTTTCTTTACAGGCACCTCCGCCGACATGGCAGCCGACGCCGCCGCTCTGTCATCACTCGGCGTGGGCCACGTGGCGCTCCGCCTCGGTGGCAACACGGCCCAGGAGTGTGTTGCCCGGATCGACCGCTTCGGAGCCGAGGTGATCGCCAAGATGAAGAGCTGAAGCCCAGCGCCGTGAATAATACGGGCTGCTGGCCGCGGCGCGATCGAGCGATCGCTTTTGGCGAAAAGCGCATTACCGTCAATCGCAATGTTACGAACGAGAGACACCAAGGTTCAGGGTGCCAACTTAGCACCACAAGGAACATCAGGTGCGGGAACGTATGTCTGCTCCTGTGCAGGTTTTCGGACGCCTGCGCGATGATCCCATCCACGCGCGCCGACGGGAGGCGTCCGAAAAGCGCCAAGGCACGAAATCGCGGGATGTGGAGCAGGGTCAGTGCCGCGCGCTATGGCGATTTGGCCAAGGCCGCAGCCCTGATGGAGGTGCTGGGGGGCCTTCGCCTGGGATGTGCGGGCAGCGTGGGATCGGCGTGAGAGAGGGCTGCACGGCTGCACTGTGGGTGACGCCATGATGTGGAGGACTTCGCTGCGGTCCGCTCCGACGTGGTAGTGCGAGCGATGCCGTCGCTGGGCCAAGACCAGCGGGAGCAAGGAGCGGGGCGGTGTTGTGCACGATGGGACCCGCTCATGACGTGTCGATCCTGATGGTTGTTGCCCGGTAGCTGGGCTGGCAGCCGCGCGCGAAGACCTCGATGACGATCATGCGGCCGCCGCAGCACGGGCAGGCATAAGGGTGCACGCGCGGCTCCTCGGGCTCTGCGGCCTTCGGGTCATTGGGCTCGGCGGGCGCCGGCATGGCGAGCAGCTCTCGGGCTCGAGCGATGACGGCGGCGCGATTGCCATTGGCGAACAGGCCGTAATGGCGGATGCGGTGCAAACCCTTGGGCAGCACGTGCATCAGGAAACGGCGGATGAACTCGTGAGCTGTGAGGGTCATGGTCCTCCAGCGGTCTGGGCTGTCGTGTCGAAGACGCGCCTCCGGCACGATGCGATAGTCCTTCCAGCGGAAGGCGACGCCCTTCTCGTCGGCCGAGACGAGGCGGCGGTTGGAGATGGCGACGCGGTGGGTGTAGCGCGACAGGTAGGCCAGCACGGCCTGTGGCCCGCCGAACGGCTTCTTGGCATAGACCACCCACTCCGTCCGCTTGAGGGGGGCGAGGAAGGCGGCGAATGCCGCCGTGTCGGCGAGGCCCATGTGATCGCCGTGGAACTTCAGCTGGTCGGCAGCATGTGCTGCGGCCAGCATCTGGAGGAACAGCCGCCGAAACAGACGCGAGAGGACGCGCACGGGCAGGAAGAAGTTGGGCCGGCACGGCACCCAGCGTGATCCGTCGGCCGATAGACCGCCGCCGGGCACGATCATGTGCACGTGCGGATGATGCGTCATGGCCGAGCCCCAGGTATGGAGCACGGCAGTGATGCCGATCCTGGCGCCCAGACGCTTGGGGTCGCCGGCGATGGTGAGCGTGCTCTCGGCCGCCGCCTTGAACAGCAGGTCGTAGATTGTGCGCTTGTTCTGGTAGGCAATGTCGGCGATCGGCCCTGGCAGCGTGAACACGAGGTGGAAGTAGCCGACGGGGAGCAACTCGGCTTCACGCTCGGCGAGCCATTCCCGCGCTGCCGCCCCCTGGCACTTGGGACAATGCCGGTTGCGGCAGGAATTGTAGGCGATGATCGTATGGCCGCAGGCCTCGTTCTCGCAGCGCGCGACATGGCCGCCGAGCGCCGCCGTGCGGCAGCGCTCGATGGCGCTCATCACCTTCAACTGGTCGAGGCTTACGCGACCGCGGTTGGCTTCACGCCAAGCGGCACCGTGGTCGCGGAAGATGTCCGCGACCTCCAGAGTTGCACGAGCCATGCTGGCGGCGCGTCACGCCGCCGGCTTGTGTCTACCCCTCCTCTTGCCGCTCTTGCCCGACAGCAGGTCGAGTGGGCTCTCGACGGCAGAGATCATGCCTGTGGCAACACGCGTGTAGCGCGCCGTCGCATCGAGCTTCGCATGCCCGAGCAGCGCCTGGATGATGCGGATGTCGGTGCCACGCTCGAGCAGGTGGGTTGCAAAGCTGTGGCGCAGCGAATGCAGCGTCACCGGCTTCCTGATGCCGGCCGCGTCCGCCGTCTCATGGAACAGGCGGTTGAGCTGGCGTGTCGTCAGCGGCCGCCCCGGATTGCGACCAGGGAACAGCCAGCGCTGCTCCGGCGGCACGCCTGCATCGTAGCGGGTCGGCCGCGCCTTCCACCATTGCCGCAGAAGCGCCAGCGCCTCCGGCGACAGCATGACGTTGCGGTCCTTGCGTCCCTTGGCTTGAACGACGCGGATGATGCCCTGGGCGCTGTCGATGTCGCCCACCCTGAGGCGAACCACCTCGCTGGCGCGCAGGCCGCAGCCGTAGCCCAGAGCCAGCACGACGCGAACCTTGAGGCTCCTCGCCACCGCCAGCAGGCGCCTGGCCTCGTCCTGGCTCATGACCACCGGGACCTTCTGCGGCTCCTTGATGTGATAGATCTCCTCAGCCAGGTCGAGCCGTCGCAACGTCACCCGGAACAGGAACCTGAGCCCCGTCATGATGCGGTTGCGATTGCAGATGCTCCCTCCGCTCTCGGCCAGGTGCAGCTGGAAGCGGCGGATGTCCTCGGCGGTAGCAGTGTCGGGCGACCGCTTCAGGAACGCCGCGAACCGTTTGCAGGCACGGATGTGGCCCTTCTGCGTGGGCGCGGTGAGCTTGCGCGCGCTCATGTCCTCGATCATGCGCTGGCGCAGCGGGCTGACGGCATCGGTACTCATGGCGAACTCCTGAGTGAGGTTGACAAACACCTCGATCCTCAGGGCTCGCGGCCCAATCAGTGATGCTCTCTCAATCGCCTTGCCGCCCTCGTCACAAGCGCCCGCTCTCAGCGGGCTTTCGCGCAGCGATTTCTTCCGTCCGGCTGCCGCCGCCTGACCGACAAGTCATGACCCGTTCCGGACATTTGCGAGACCGCGCATCGCGCGATGGCTTCCGCCACACACAATTGACGCTTGCCAGCTGGGAACTTCGTTGAATTAGTCTATCCATCTAGACGGTAGCCACGCCTCAGATCCAAAGCCCCGCCTGACATCGATGTCGATGACGTCTAGGAGCACGCTGCTTAGACCGATCACAGCCCAGCCCCAAGCCGGTGCGGGAGGCCCGCGGCTGGGACTGCCAGTGCGCGAAATGGGGGTGAGATCATTGACCCCACCTTGTTGCTGAGCGGCCGCCAGCGGAGGCAGGGCAGCGCACAAGTGCTCAGTTCTAGGAGCGGTGCCCTTAGGTTCCAGCAGCTCGTTGCTGCGGATCGGTCCGCATTGCCCCGACTTTGGTAGTGGTCGAATCCAACCAAGTCTCCCGCAGTTTGGGGACGCGGCGGCGGGTCAGCTCCGCCATCAATGCGCTCGTCACCACGGGCAGCACCAACAGGATTGAGCGCGAATGCCTCACGAGCCGATTGATGGAGGTGAACTGAGCTACCGGGAGGCGATCATCATCGTCGTCGCCATCGCCGCTTTCTTGGGCCTCCTCTACCTGGCGGCGCAATCGTTCATCCAACTGAGATAGCCATAGGAGGGGCAGGGGCCACGCGATGAGCAGCAATTGCTCCTTGCGATCTGAGGGAAGAGATCGCACAGACATCTCAGCCCACGGGGGAGGTAGAGCTGGGATGAGGGGGTTGCGTGGCCCCCGACGCCGTTGACGTTGCCCCAAACTACTGTTCGTCAGCCACTGGTGGAAACCCTGGCCACTGAGACAAAAAACACTGGTGACCTCTTGCGGCCGCGATCATGCTCGTCGGCGATCGGGCGAAGTACCTGCTTGGCAGTTGGTGGTGCAGAGGCCACCCCAACACGCTCTTGGGTCTGCGAGCAGGTGGATGCAGCCGATGCGATCCTCACTCAGCGCAGTTCGAGCGAGGATGGCAGCGTGGCTCCTGCACATTGTGGTTGCCACACGCGCCAACCGACATCCACTCAGGCAAACTCCGATGCGCGTTCGCACGAACACTGGGAGCCGCTTGCGGGCGCTGCTATGTGCGTCTATAGGTCGTCGGCTGACGTTTGATGTTGCGTAGTCGGATGGCTCTGTCGGACTGACAGCTCAGATTTGTCGGCGCCTAGTCCGCAAGGGCGTCTGCATCGTCCGCATCATCCTCCGTGGGACGATCCGCATCCTCGCCTTCAAGGCCCCGTCGCCTTTTGAGTTCAGCGAGAACTGTGTCGCGACGGCGTCTGTCATCTTCATCGGTCATGCGCCGCAGCTTGACCCAGATTTGTGACACTAACACCTGGTCAATCATGGTGGTGGTTGTAAAGGGTTAACGTGCTGTGCCCTTACGTGGGCGTGGCACTCGCGCAGCAGCCGCAGTGCTTAGCTCTTAGGTGGGGCAGGGGCCACGCCCCACACTCAGTCTGCGACCGGGTAGGTGCAGCCAATGCCATCCCGTCCTGAGGAGGAGGTGAGGATGGCAGCATGGCCCCTGCACATCGTGGTTGCCACACGCGGCAACCGACATCCATTCCGGCAAACCCCGATGCGCGTTCGCGCGAACACTGGGAGCCGCTTGCGGGCGCTGCTATGCGCGTCCATAGGTCGGCTGACGCTTGATGTCGCGTAGCCGGATGGCCCTGTAAACGTTGCTTCTGCCTATCTTGAGCCTACGAGCCACATCAGTCGGGCTGACACCGGCTGCCAGTAGGTTCTCCACTTCGGCAGCCTTCGATGCCGGTCGGCGTCGCAGTGTCCAGGTTCATAGGGCACTGCGAGTCGGCTTAGGGTCAAACCCTGCCGATCGCGGCGTGCACCTGGCACGTACGAAGTACCTCGGATAGCTGCCGGAATCGCTGCAACGTGCCAACGGGCAGTCAGTGACAGAGACTGCCTTGCCAGCTCGGCCCCTCTATTGCGGCTTCACCTCGAACACCTCGCCTTCGGTTGCGGGGAAGGGGAGCTTGTTGCCGTCCACCTCGACGATGTAGTCGCCCGGCGGCAGCGCCGCCCGCGAGGTGACCGCGTCGAAACGGAACATTTCGGTGCCATCCTGCGTCGTGATCCGCGCTCCATGCAGCTTCACACCGCTAGCGAGGATGACCGCGGCCGGCCGCAGCAATGTGGTCTTGCCGCCGTCGACCCTGACGAAACGCCACTCGGCCTTGCGGAAACGCAGGTCATAGAGGCCAGGCATCAAGGCCACTGACGTCGACACCGGGCTGAAAGTTCCATGCTTCTCCCCGGTTTCGGAATCGACAACGTCGGCGTTTACATGAACGCTGGCATTGCTGACCTGGACCTTCAGCACTCCGGGCTCGATTGTCGTGGTCTCGCCGGGCCGGACCTCTATCCCCTTCCAGCTTGCGGGTCCGAACTTGACCTCGTAGATGCCCGCTGGAAGGGTCATCTCTAAATGAGAGCTGTTGAACTCCCCGACCTTCTGGCCGGTCTCCGCGTTGAAGACGGCGTGAGATGTAAGCCAAGTCGCAGATGTCGTCCGAAGCTTCCCCGGTTTCGGGTTCGGTAGAAGCCTAACGACCGCCTTCTTGCAGGCATTCAACGCGGACTTGACGGTGTCGGGCAATTCTGGACCGACCGGCGCGTCGAAATAGGAACCGCCGGTCGTGCGCGCGATATTCTGGAGCTGACCGCGCGCCGCCGTATCGACGACAAACCCCACGGTGTGCACGGTGATGCCCTTGGCCGCGAGCGCCTTCGCCGCCACCACCGGATCGCCTTGGCAGGTTTCCTTGCCGTCGCTGACGAGCACGATGACGCGCTCCTTGGCGTCGGCCGCGAAATCGTTCGCCGCCTGCTCCAGGGAATAGGCGATCGGTGTATAGCCCTGCGCCTTGACGGCTTCGACGGCTGCGGCGATCGGCCCGCTGCTCGCGCTCGCCGGACCGAACGGCACGGCCGCGTGTGTGTCGCGACAATTCTTCTGGCTTGCGGCAGACTGCGCCCCGTACATGCGCAGCGATAGCTGCGTCTGGGAGGGAATGAACGAGGCCACGCCCTTGACCGCGCGCTGAGCGACCGCAATGCGGGGCTCGCCGTTTGGCAGCTTGGCGTTCATGCTGCCCGAGGCATCAAGGATCAGCAGAACCGATCTGTCAGCAGAGTTGCAGGCCTGCGCCAGCGTGAGGTGCGGCCAGGCAAGAACGGCAACCAGGACCAGCAGAATAGAACGCAGGGGACGCATCGAAATACTCCAACGCGTTGGACAATGAACTCAGCAGAATATCCGTTAACGTTGCGGTTCTCCATGGGCGAAGCACAACAACACCGTTACTCAACCCCATTCTCATCGTCCCTACGTCCGCCTAGGGTCACGACCTACCGGTCCGGCAGCGTCGAACGCACGGCAGGTCTACCCCAACAAACGGAAATTCCCAGCGCCCGCCAGGCACGGGAAGTTCGTGCCACTTGCGGAAGTAAGTGCCCTTCACATCGGCTCCTGTTCACCACAGTTCGCAGCAGCTGCCTTGGCAGAAGCGGGCGTAGCCGCGGTTCTTGAAGGCCAAGGCGTAAACGGGACACAGCGATTATTGATAGTGTTGGTCCCACCGAGACTAGCCAAAGGGAACCGGCGTCGCAATGAGCGAACCGAGCAGGGTGCCGGGCGTCTGTGTCGTGGTTCCGCGGCTTGGGCCGGGCCTCATCACCGGCGCGGCGGACGACGATCCGGGCGGCATCGCCACCCATTCGCAGGTGGGCGCGCAGTTCGGCTTCAACCTGATGTGGACGGTTGCGCTGACCTATCCGCTGATGACGGCGATCCAGGCCATCTGCGCACGGATCGGGCGCGTCACCGGCGAGGGGCTTGCCGCCAACATGGCGCATGTGCTGCCGCGCTGGCTGGTGCATGTCATCGTCGCCTTGCTGTTCGTGGCCAACACCGTGAACATCGGCGCCGATCTCGCCGCGATGGGCGCGGCGGCGCGGCTGGTTCTGGGCTGGGGCGAAATCGTCTTCGCGGTCCTGTTCGCGGCGGGCTCGATGCTCTTGCAGGTCTTCGTGCCCTATCACCGCTATGTGCATGTGCTCAAATGGCTGACGCTGAGCCTGCTCGCCTATGTCGGCGTCGTGTTCACCGTCAGCATCGACTGGGGCGCGTCGTGCGCGGCACGTTCTGGCCGCAGATCGCCTGGTCGCGGGAAGCCGTGATGGTGATCGTCGCCGTGTTCGGCACGACGATCAGCCCCTACATGTTCTTCTGGCAAAGCGCCGAGGAAGTGGAAGACGACGACTTGGAGGCCGCAGGCTCGCTGCTCGATCATCCCGAAGACGCCGGCCGAACTCGACCGGATCGCCTGGGACACCTACATCGGCATGGGGTTTTCGAGCCTGATCTCGTTCTTCATCGTCCTGACCACGGCCGTGACGCTTCAACAAGGCCGGGATCACCGATATCGCGACCTCGGCGCACGCGGCGCAGGCGCTGCGGCCGATCGCGGGCGAGTTCGCCTTCCTGCTGTTCAGCCTCGGCATCATCGGCACCGGACTGCTGGCCCTGCCGGTGCTCGCGGGTTCGGCGGCCTATGCCATCGGCGAATTGCGCGGCTGGCGGATCGGGCTGGAACAGAAGCCGGAGAACGCCAAAGCCTTCTATGGCGTCATCGCGCTGGCGTTCGGGCTCGGGCTGATGATGCTGTTTCTGCCAATCGACCCGATCAAGGCGCTGTTCTGGAGCGCCGTGCTCAATGGCGTAATCGCCGTGCCGCTGATGGTGGCGACGATGATCGTCGTCTCGAGCCGTAGGCATCTTGGGCAGTTCGTCGCGCCACTCGGGCTCAAGATCATTGGTTGGCCGGCAACGGCGGTGATGGCGGCGGCTGTGCTCGCGATGTTCGTGTTCTGACTCAGGCGGCAGTTCACTGCAGTCTAGCGGCGGCGCCGACTTCCGCCGCACGCCAAATTCGGAAGAGATCTCAGCGTACCAAAGACTTACCGCTATACGAAAAAAACCAAATCAATTCGGTAGCTCCGTGCCAGGAACGGCCCTGAGCAGATGCAGCAAAGTCCGTTCACAGAATCTGAGCCTCTCGATCACCTCATCCACACGTCCGAGCAACAAGGCCTAGAGCCGCCCGCTTATCCCAGTTCACCCGACCGCAATCCTGCGCGGCTTGGCCTGCTCGGCTTTGGGCAGTGTCAGCGTCAGCACGCCATCCTTCATCTCGGCTCGGATCCTGTCCTGATCAACACGGCTCGGAGACAGGCTGAAACTTCGGCGATAATGGCCGACGTTGTACTCGGTGTAGACTGGCTGCAGCTTCTCATACTTTGAGAAGTCGACGCGGCCAGCGACGGTGAGAACGTCATTTTCGACGCTGATGTTGATGTTGCCCTTGTCGACACCCGGCATCTCCATGACCAGAAGTTCAACGCCTGGTCGCTCTCATAGATGTCGGTCGTCGGCACGAAGGTGCGCGCCGGAATAGTCGATTCGTCCTTCTTCTCCAGCTCGCGCTTCTCTTGCACTTGGAGTTCTTGTCCGGGTGCCATAGCTGTATCTCCGCAATTGAGTTCACCTGTCAGGGTGACCACAAATCAGTTGACCTTGATCGCGCGCGGCTTATCGCTCTCGGCTCGTGGAATGAAGAGCGCGAGGACGCCGTCACGGAACTCAGCCCTAATGCGGTCGGGGTCGATCTGCACAGGCACCGTGATCATCCTGTCGAAGGTACCTGCGACGCGCTCGCGCCGATGCGCGCTGACCTTGTCGCCATAGTCGATGGATTTCTTGCCCGAAATCCGGATAGTGCTCTCCTTCGCCTGCAACTCGAGGTCGGTCGTACTAACGCCAGGCAGCTCCACGATAGCCACGAAGTCATGCCCTTGCTGGAAGACGTTGATCGGGGGGAACGCGCCCACACCCGACGTGGTGTCTTCGAGCCAATCACTGGCACGGCGAGCTTCCAGTTCGCGTTGCAAACGGAAGAGCGTGTCGAAGGGATCTGCAAATGTCGCAATCATCGCTGCACCTCCTTCGGGTTCCCGGCCACGGGGAAATCGCCGCCAGGCTTCACCCATTGTGATCAGTAGCAATTTTGAATACTCGACGAACGACACGCGCGCACATTGATGCAGATCAAGGGGATGCTCAGCAGCAGTTCATAATCTTGCGCTGCCGACGTCGGCAGGACCGTCAACAATGCAAGAAACGCGCGGCATACGATCACAAGAACATGGCGCTCAATTCGTCATCGCCGTGTTTGACGATTGGGACGCGTTGCAAGCAGTTCTCGAGGACATGTCAGCGCGCGAGTTCGATCGCTTCGGGACCCTGCTTCATGCCCGCGAGGACAATCCGCCCCTGGCAGTGCGCTCCGGCCTGCTGAAAGAAATCACGGAGCCGCAGTTTGCAACATCCAAGCAGCGACCTCGAGGAAGAAGTCTTCGGCGAAGCCCGGCGCTAATCACAATCCGCCGCGAACGTTGCTGAGGTCAGAAGCACGCGCCGCTAATCGTCGGCCAGGACTTGGTCGAGCCGCATTTCTTAGCTCGTTGAAGGACGGCCAATCGGCGTTCGATTTTGAGCGCGCTGAGAGCAAGCACCGAGCTCGCCATGATACGGAAGACCCCGCATCGCGGACACGCGACCACCAACCCCTTGTAGGTCGGCGGCGTCAGAATTCTCCACCCTCGCAATGCACACGGGGCATTCCATGGTGCATCTCTCGTGCGCGTGTGATTCGCTGAAGAGACTACCGGAATTCCGCGATCTGTGCATTCGCTACGGTCACCCGGACCACCAACGACAACGAGCCGGTTGATCCCCTGCCAGCAACAGGCACGGAGTAATTGGCTCAACCATGCGCGCGCGAGCTCGTGCGCTACCCAGAATTCGTGAGCTCACGCACGCAACGCGTGCACTCTCCATCCAAAATCCGTGAGCTACCCAGTGCCCGCCGCGCATCAAGCTGCCTCATCTACCCAGCGCCCTTTGCACGGCTTCTCGCTCGCGTTGGATCCTTTTGCGCTTCGCTTGTACTTGTCCAGTCCCAAAGTCGAATATCTCCATCATGTCCTTGAACTCACCCTCTTCACAGGCCTCCTTAACAAAGTTTCCGCGCACATACTGACCATGACTGCGCGCGACCGAGTAGGCGTTGGCGAAAATTCGAAGTACTTCTCCGGGAAATTCTAGCAGCTCTCTTTTTGCATCCGAAAAGAGGATCGGACTATCCGGTTCAAAATTGCCCGCCATGGCAACGACAAAACCACAGCTTTCTTTTTTGAATTTCTCCGTCGCGAGCCCCCTCTTCGTTATGAGGTCTTTTAAGTAACTTCGACCTTGCCTCAACGGTAAATAGATAGTCTTCCAGCTCCGCGAGCAGCACATCAACAACGAGCATCAGCCGCCGCTGTCGTGCTTGCTCTTGGTAAATCGCATTTCCCAACAAAGCCAAAACAACTCCCGTGAATGCAACGGTGGCCCCGACTAGGGTCTGCCACCTGTGAAGTTCTGTCGTAAATCTACTGCCCGGACGAACGGTCGCTATCGCTATGATACTGTCCGCCATGACAATCATGGCGAGCACTGCGGTGATGCCTATCCCAATCAGCACTTCCATGTGACTTACCGCTCAATAGGCTAACTCTACCCCCTCGGCACCACACCATCCGGCCAGCGCTTGGCTTCGTAGGCCTGGACGGTCTCCGCGATCATCTTCAGTTCGGCCTCCTCGTCGGACCCCTCGACGCAATCGGCGAGCTTGTCCGCGCGCAGTACGAGGAGCGCGTGCATCGCGTCGCCATCAACAATCACAACCTGGCTCGACGAATACAAACAGCACTGCACGTATCGTCGCCTGCGCGGCGAGGCCCTCACCCGCTTTCCTGCCAATCAGTGGCGCACGGCGATCAGGGTGAGAGGTCGTATTGCCTCACTCAACTTTGTTCCCGAGGATTTTCTCCGAACTTTTCGTCAAGTGTCGCGATGCCGCGCATCGCGCAGTTGTTCATTCCGGCATGGCAGCCCAACGGCGGCGCGCGCAGACGCCGTCAAGGTTGGCCGTCGCTCCGACCCCGAGGCTGGCTCCGCCGTCGCCAGGCCACACCTTGACGGTGGCGAGCACGACGCCATGCTCGAGCCCAGCCGGATGGACCTTGGGGCTGCGGCTCGTGGTGGTCGGCTCGATCGCGCTACGGCACACCCCGCGTGTCGGCCAGTGCAGCGCCATCGGCTGCGCCTTGGTCTCGGCCGAACACGAGAGCATGCGCCAGTGCGGCACGCCAGATCTTCAGACGGCGTTGCACCGTGCGCACGAGGCCGTCTGGATAGTGGCCGGGATGCTCGGTCTGTAACCGGTCGAGCATCTGTCGGCCGGACAGTGATGGATCGGCCTCGAACCAGGAGCGCAGCTCACCCGTGACGTCCGCGAGCGGGTCCGGGCGGCGGCGGCCACGTTTTGCTTTCGGCTTCGACTGCGACGTCGGACGAACCTCGCCGTCTTGCCATGCGGTGCGCAGGCCGGCGACGAAGCTGTCGAGGGCAACCGACGGCTCCGATCGCGACGAGGCGCCCCACGCTTCGTCCGCCGTGTCCGCGAGCGCGACCAGCGCTTTTTGCGCACCGCGGATCTCGGCCAACAGACGTACCGGATCGAGATCGGCGCGAAGCTTGACGATGCGCTCGCGCGACGTGGCGTCCACGCGAGCGTCAGCGAGCAGCCTGTCGCACGGCGTCAGCGGCTTGTGATAGCGCTTCTTTACCTGGGCGCCGTCACGCGTCTTCTCGGCGAGCTTGAAGCACGGCTGGAAGGCGTTCACGAACAGGCGTGCGGGCGAGTAGAGCTTTGCCAGTTGCCCCGCCGCCGCAAGGCCTTCGTAGCGGCGATATCCCACCATGCGCCGCACGATCTCGCCGTTCTTCTGCTCGACGTGCGCCTGATCGTTCTTGCGATACGGCCGGCACCGCGTGAACTCGATCTTCTCCGCCGCGCAGTAGTCGCGCACCGTCTCGTTCATGAAGACGGTGTCGTTGTCGGTGTCGAAGCCGAGCAACGGGAACGGCAATCGTCGGCGGATCTCGCCGAGCACGTCGACCAACAGCGTCTGCTCGCGCACCAGGAGCGGCGCCAGCTCCGTCCAGCCCGACGCGATATCCGTCACAACCAGTGTCTGCACGAACGAGCCGCGTGTCACCGGACCGGAATGCGCCACGAGATCGGCCTCCACGAACCCGGGAGGCGGATCGCGCCAGTCCGAGAACGTCCGCACCGGGATCGAGCGTCGGATCGTCGAGATCGCTCCACTGCGCCGGCGTCGAGGGCTGCACTGCTCTCGCTGCGGCTGCAGCGCTCGATCAATCGTGGCCGCGCTCATCTTCAGTAGTGATGCTCGTACCTCGGCCGCCAAAGCCAGATGGCCATGGCGCTCCATCGCCTCGATCAGCGTCGGGATGACTGCCTTCAAGCGCTTGCCGCAAACCCGGTCCGATGCCTCCCACAGCACGACAAGCGCCTCGCGCTCGGCCGCTCCGTAAATACGGCGCGACGGCCGCGGCGCCGACCGCTTGGCCGATGGCCCAGTGCGCAGCACGCGCATCGCGTGCTTGCGATGGTAACCCGCCGAGGCCGCGAACTCGTCGATGATCGTCTTCTTCTCGGCCCGGTTGCTCGCCCTGTAGCGCTCACTCACCGCTGCAAGCAGCTCATCCCTCGTCGCCATGCTGACCCGCCTCATCCCGCCCCCCGCCCGGCTCCCGTCGTGGGAGCAACTCAAGCGAGGCAACGGTCATGATTCGGGAGCAGTTCTGGCGAGGCAATGCGAGGCTCGGCCATCGACGGCCGCACGACACGGCACGAGGGCTATGCCGTCAGCCAGCGCAAACGCAAGCTGGTCGAGGAAGCCTTCGGCTGGGGCAAGACCATTGCCGGCCTCGCAAAGGTGAAAGTCCGTGGCTTGCCGCGCGTGCGCTTCAAGTTCACCTTCGCGATGGCCGCCTACAATCTGATCCGGATGCCGAAGCTGCTGGCCGCAGCGTGAGGCAGGAGGGACGGACCGGCACCGCCGTCAGTCCCGCACGAGCAAAAACCACCTCGCAAGCACACTCATCCGGAGATACGCTTCCAGCCAGACGCCAAGTTCAACGGCCTGCTAGCCATCCTCAGCTGCGCTTGGCCGGATCTTCAGGCAGAGGTCACCAGCCTAATTGCGGCTCGGCCGCAGCACCGCCGAATCGTGGAACTTCGGAATTTCGCCGCTGGCTGGGACCGTATGCAGGGATCGGTCAAAGACATCCGCAACGTGCTCGTGGGGCTGACGGGATATCAAGCAGATTGGGAGGTTTCCGTCGGGCAGGCGATTGCCAGGCTCAACCCGAATTCACCGGACGGGCCAACCAGCTTGACACACTTTCTTGGGCCCAAAGCGGTTCGTGCACTCAATATCCGCTGACAGCGGTTCTTATTTGCGGGAGCAAGAGAATGACGGCGACGATACCGAATGCGTACGAAGGCTAAGCTCCCCCTAACAGCCAGCACCTGCGACTGATGGGCCGCGCTAGCGGACGACTCTCCGCAGAATGCGCCAAGTGTCCAAAGTTGCCAGCGGTTCTGACAGGTTCTAGTTCGAAACCGCGTGTCGTCGGAATAGTGCTCCTCAGTTTTGTTTGAGACGCACCTCCTCGAGCGGCGCTGACCACGGGTAGGGATCGATCTTCATCAGGGCCGGATCCTCCACCCGCGGCCCGACGCCACTCGCCCAAATGTAGTCGTAGATCGCCGCGAAGCGCACGCGGTCGTAGAGCGCCTGTTGCAGCTCGTTGAGCATGGCGCCACGTTTCTTGGCATCGTTCTCGCGGCCCTGGCGCTTGTAGAGATCGTCGAGATCTGGAAAGGCGCCATAGGCGAATGCGCCGTCGGCCGGCACGATCTCGGACAGGCGTGACGAGGCGTTGCCGTAGACCGCGGCGACGCACATGCACAGGCCCGTCAGCTTCTTGCTCGCCAGCGCGGCGTAGAGTGCGGCGCGCTCCATGGTGCGCACGCGCGTCTTGATGCCGACCGCGCCGAGATAGTTGGTGATCGCCTCGCCGGTCGAGAAATAGGGCGGCCAGGGATAGAGATCGCCGCCGTCGAAGCCGTTGGGATAACCGGCCTCGGCGAGCAGCTTCTTGGCGCGCGCCGGATCGTAGGGATGCGGCTCGAGCGGCAGCGCGAACTCGAAGCTCTTCGGCACAACGTTTCCGGTCGGTGGCGAGGCGCCCAAGGTCTCGGCCTCGCTGATCGCCTTGCGATCGAGCGCCAGGCTGGCAGCCAGGCGCACGCGCTGGTCGGCCCACGGCGATTTCGGATCCCACATGTCGAGATAATCGAGATACATGGTGCCGATCCCGCCCGAGAACGCGAGCTTAAGCTTGGGATCGCGCTTGACCTCCTCGGCCAACGTCGCATCGAGCAGATAGGCGAGGTCGACCTCGCCGCGCTTGAGCGTAGCTAGCCGCGTGGTCGCCTCCGGGACGCTCTTGTAGACCAGGCGCCTGACCGACGGCGTCTTGCGCCAATAGTCCTCGTTCGCCTCCATTACGAGCTCGATGCCGGGCGTGCTGCTGACGAACTTGTAGGGGCCGAGGCCGATCGGATGTTTCTTGAAGCCGTCGGCGCCGACCTTCTCCAGGTAGGCCTTGGGCACGATCCAGCCGGCGCCGGTCGCGAACGTGCCGTAGTAGGTCATGAAGTCGGGCCAGGGCTCGTGCAGCACGAAGCGCACGCGGTGCGGATCGACGATCACGACCTCCTTGACCTTCTGCTGCAGGAGCGCCGCGCCCTTGGTGCGCAGGAAACTGAACTTCACATCCTCGGCGGTGAACGGATCGCCGTTATGGAACTTAAGGCCCTCGCGCAGCTTGAATTCGTAGGCGGTCTTGTCCGGGCTCTCGGTCCACGACTTCGCGAGGCTGGCGCCGTAGCGGTTGCCCGGGCATCGGCTTCACCAGCGCATCATGCAGCGCATAGAGCACCCAAAACGGCGTGATGACGCCGACCACGGACTCGCCGGGATCGTACCAGGCGGGAGCCACTGTGACGTAGAGCGCCCACCGCATCTCGCCTTCCGGCTTGGCTTGAGCGCCCGCCGGATGGGAAAGGCTGCCCATCAACACGGCGCACAGCATGCATACGAGCGCAAAGTGCAGTCTGCCGTTCATGCTCCTTCCTCCCCGAGTAAAGCGCGACGGTCTCGGTCAGGACGCGCGCGGCCATCAGGATGAGATGCGGCAGTGTTTGCTCCTCATGATCATCCTGCACTTCTACGACCGCAAGTTCTTTCTTCGAGACACTGAGCTTTGAACGTCGCGCGTGACCTGGTCAGGCTCAGCGCGCAATCGTGCTCTCAGGGCCGGCGTGGCCATATGCAGCGGGATTTCGATCGATGGAACACGATCAAGAAGACAACCGATGCCACCGACGAAGAGGCCCGACCCTTTTATCGCGAGGGCGAAATCTGGTGGGTCAGGCTCGGCAAGAACATCGGCTATGAGATGAACGGAAAGGATCGTGAGTTCACGCGTCCGGTGATCATCCTGAAGAAATACAATCAGTACTCATTCCTCGCTGCACTGCTGACAACCGCGGCCAAGCCCAACCCCTATCGCCTCCCGATCGGCTTCGTCGACGGCAAGCAGGCTTTCGCAACGCTCTCGCAGCTCCGGAACATCGATAGCAAACGCCTCGTCAAGAAGATCGCGGTCGTTCCGGAAGGTGCGCTCGACGTCATAAGGAAAGAAGCTAGCCGCGTGAACTTCGGCTAGCTCTCTCCCATCTTTTGCCTCACTTGCGCGAGGCGAGCCTTGCGGCCATCTGTACCAAGAATAATAGTCGCTTGCAGATGAATGTCAAGTGAACCCTGCATCCTGCCCCAGGACTAGCGCTGGCATTCAGCTGATTGCCGCAACTACGTATCCGACACCTCAACTCCCTGCTAACTTGGGCGGCACAAGAACACGGCAATGTCCATTGCCGGCGCCCAGAGCGGCCCTCCGTCAACGCGACCGCTCACAGGCGGAGCTCATTGGGAGGACTTCCTGTTGGGGTTGGCAATCCGCCGCTCGATCTCCTCCTCTTGCTCGTCCGACAGCTGTACCTCATCGTCGGTTCCGTAGTTGATAATTGCCCGGGCCGCCGCCTCTTGGCGATCCTCGGGTACGTCTATCCAGCATCCGGCCTTCTATAGGTACCCAGGATCCTATCCCAGAAGAAATGGATCACCGCGAAATTGCTCCTCGCGTGCCGGTGATGAACGAAATGCAGCTCCTGTTTGCGTCTGAACCATGCAAACCGCTGAAGCCGCGATCCCTCTACATGGTATTCCTTGTCGAAAAAGACGTGTGCGTAGAACGACGCCGCACATGCGACTACCTGAACCACGAAGAGTTCTACTGGCAATACGAGGTATGCACACGCGCCCACTAAAAATACAGGAATGAAAAAGAAAGGTGTATTGTTGCCTTCGTCGCCGAGGTACGTCCGTGAGACAAGATGATCTTTGGAATAGTAGGTGTGATGGAAATTGATGTGGTTACGGAAGAACTTACCGCCTATTGGATGATGACCGAGCTTGTAATGCATGAGCGTCTGCGCAAATGACATAACCAAATGCGTACCGACGGCGGTCATGAGAAATAGCGGAAGCTCAGGAAGGAGCCACGATACTGTCTGAAGCATCCGCTTCCCCCAGCTTAACGAGCCAATTTAGCGCATGTAACCCGTGCTCACAGCTCGATGATCGCCCTGTTCCACCATGAGCAGTGCGATCAATATGCGACCCCGGTCGATCGTGGGTATTCCAGTTCTCGATAAGGCTGGGCCGCCGAGTTGATCCCGACGGCCCCAACGAAGTCTTTCCTTATTCGCTGACCTTAGTAATCCATCCCTCCCATGCCGCCGCCCGGCATCGGCGCGTGGGCTACTTCCTTCTTCGGCCGCTCGGCGACCATCGCCTCGGTCGTGATCAAAAGACCCGCGATCGAGGCCGCACCCTGGAGAGCGCAGCGCACGACCTTCGTTGGGTCAATGACGCCTTGGCTTATGAGATCACCATATTCACCCGACTGCGCGTTGTAGCCGAAACCATAGTCCGAGTTGTCCAAGATCTTGCCCACGACCACCGAGCCGTCCGCGCCAGCATTGATCGCGATCAGGCGCGCTGGCCAGGACAGCGCCTTGCGGACAATGTTGATGCCGACCTTCTGGTCCTCGTTCTCAGCCTCGAGCCTGTCGAGGGCCTTGGCGGCGCGCAAGAGTGCCACCCCACCGCCCGGCACGATGCCTTCTTCGACGGCCGCTCTGGTGGCGTGTAAAGCGTCGTCAACTCGGTCCTTCCGCTCCTTCACCTCGACCTCGGTGGCACCGCCGACTTTGATGATCGCGACGCCGCCGGCAAGTTTGGCGAGCCGCTCCTGCAGCTTCTCCTTGTCGTAGTCGGAGGTCGTATCCTCGATCTGCACCTTGATCTGATTGATGCGGGCCTCGATGTCCTTCTTCTTGCCGGCGCCATCAATGATCGTCGTATTGTCCTTGTCGATCGAGACGCGCTTGGCGCGGCCAAGCATATTGAGCGTGACGTTCTCGAGCTTGATGCCGAGGTCTTCGGAGATCAAGGTGCCGCTCGTCACGGTGGCGATGTCCTCGAGCATAGCCTTGCGTCGGTCGCCGAAGCCCGGCGCCTTGACGGCCGCCACCTTGAGGCCGCCGCGCAGCTTGTTGACGACCAGCGTGGCCAGCGCCTCGCCTTCGATGTCCTCGGCGATGATGAGCAGCGGCTTGCCTGCCTGCACGATCGCCTCCAGCAAAGGCAGCACCGGCTGTAAGCGAGGAGAGTTTCTTCTCGTTGATCAGGATGTAGGCGTCCTCGAGCTCGGCCACCATCTTGTCCGCGTTGGTGATGAAGTAGGGCGAGATGTAGCCGCGATCGAACTGCATGCCTTCGACCACGTCGAGCTCGGTCGCAAGCGACTTGGCTTCCTCGACGGTGATCACGCCTTCCTTGCCAACCTTCTCCATGGCCTCGGCGATCATCTTGCCGACCTCGGTGTCGCCATTGGCCGAGACGGTGCCGACCTGGGCGATCTCGTCGTTGTTGGTCACCTTCTTGGATTTCGACTTGAGCCGATCGACAACGGCCTGCACCGCCAGATCAATGCCGCGCTTGAGATCCATCGGATTGGCGCCGGCCGCGACCGACTTCGCACCCTCTTTGACAATCGCTTGCGCGAGCACGGTCGCGGTGGTGGTGCCGTCACCGGCGGCGTCCGAGGTCTTGCTCGCGACCTCCTTCACCATCTGCGCGCCCATGTTCTCGAACTTGTCCTCGAGCTCGATCTCTTTGGCGACCGTGACACCGTCCTTCGTGATGCGCGGGGCGCCGTACGATTTCTCGAGCACGACGTTGCGACCCTTGGGACCCAGCGTGATCTTGACGGCATTGGCGAGAATGTCGACGCCGCGCAACATGCGATCGCGGGCATCTTGAGAGAACTTGACGTCTTTGGCTGCCATGGGTGGTTCCTCCAGGTTTTGGCGATCGAGCGATCGAACGGGCCGCCGTCGTCGGTTTTGGGATAGGACTTAAGAGTAGTTCGAAAGAGCTTTTCCCTTTCGACTAATCCCTCATCCGCGGACCTCGGCGCGCGTTGAAAAATTCATCCTCTGGATAAGACCGAGGATGAAAGCGGAGAGGGCCGCGATCAGGCCGCGGCGCGCACCGATACTTTTCCCTCGATCACACCGAGGATGTCGCTCTCCTTCATGATGAGCAAGCTCGTCGCCATCGATCTTGACCTCCGTGCCCGACCACTTGCCGAACAGCACGCGGTCGCCTTTCCTCACGTCGAGCGGAATGAGCTTGCCGCTCTCGTCGCGGGCGCCGGGACCGACGGCGATGATCTCGCCTTGCATCGGCTTCTCCTTAGCGGTGTCCGGGATGATGATGCCGCCTGCGGTCTTCGTGTCCTCTTCAATCCGACGCACGACCACGCGGTCGTGCAGAGGGCGAAACTTCATGGCCTCTACCTCGCTGTTCTTGAACGGATTTCACAGTGTTCGGGGTGCCAGTGTTGGGCATTCCCCAGTAAGCGCGAGTGCGGGCCCGAGATCCCTCGTAAGGGCGAGCCGACGCGCTTCTGCGCTTACTCTACGGAGGTTTGTTAGCACTGTCAATGGAGGAGTGCCAACCACCATCATTCGCTGCCCGAATCTCAAGGCGCATTGAGAGCGGAGAGCCTGTGGAAACTATGCAACCTATCGTGCGCGAATTTGGATTACATTCGCTGTGGGTGCTGCGCGTCAGCGGGGTAAGGTTGACCGCCCATGGCCGCCATTCCTGATCGCGATTTCCGTGCACAGCTGACCGGCTTCAGCCTGACGACGGCAGAGATTCTCTACCGCATGCCGGATCATCCCTCGCTCCTGCAGACCTACGTCTGGCAGGAGTACGACGTCCACCCCCGCTTCCCGCGACTCAAGCATTTCCTCGACTTCTGGACGCGCAATCTCGACGGCAAACTCTATCGCGTGACGGTGGCCCACAAGAAGCTCATCACGCCAGCAGAGGTGCGGATGGTCGGTGACGAGTTTCGCGTCCACTAACTAACAAGTCGGCGCCTTTGCAAACAATTTGATCGCATCTCCATCATGTGCTCCCAAAGCGCAAGCATGCGCTCGTGATAATTCTCCTGCCGATCATCGGGCAATTCTCGCAACACCTTTACTGCCTCTCCTATTAGTTTTGCCATAGACGATCAGCAAACCACACTCCGCACGAATGGCGAGTTCCTGCTTGCAAATGGGGGGTCGCATCGCCACTTAAGTTGTGGCGACGAGGACGACGGCTCACGCGGGCGACGGCGCCCTATCATGCGCGGCCGTCACGGTCCCTGGTCTTGAGCCTGGCGGCAAAGACAGCGCCAACCCGTGAGCACAAGAGCGATGTCTAGTCATAGTGACCGCGCCCCGGAAGAACTGCGCACTTGCCTTCAGAACACGGCAACCGCAGGTCTTACAATCACCTATGGCGAACTCGCCAGACTGTTTAAGCTGTCGCCACCCAATACCATCCATCAGATCGCGGTCGCCCTCGAGCGTTTGATGGAGGAGGACGCCGAAGCCTGCCAGCCGTTCATTGCCGCGCTCGTACTGAGCAAGGCCCGAGGCGGGTTGCCGGCGGTGGGTTTCTTTGACTGCGCGCGGCGCCTCGGCAGGTTCGTTGGCGATCCCAATGGAGTGGAGGCTCAGTGTTTCCACGCAGCCGAACTGAATGCGGCCCTGAGGTTCTGGGGTAGGTGCGAGGGGGTGATGCGCCCGCGCCATGAAGCAAAGTCTTACCCTGATGGGTTGGCAAAATGGCATCGCTCGGACAGGTAGTCGGTTCGCTCTTCCTCAAGGAGTTCATCTCGGCGTTCTTCCTGTCGATGCGCTACTTCTTCGCGCCAAAGAAGACCCTGAACTACCCCTTCGAGAAGGGCCCGCTGTCGCCCCGATTCCGTGGCGAGCATGCGTTGCGCCGCTATCCCAACGGTGAGGAGCGCTGCATCGCCTGCAAGCTGTGCGAGGCCATTTGCCCGGCGCAGGCGATCACCATCGAAGCAGGGCCCCGGCGCAACGACGGTATGCGGCGCGCGACCCGCTACGACATCGATATGGTGAAGTGCATCTACTGCGGCCTCTGCCAGGAGGCCTGCCCGGTCGATGCCATCGTCGAGGGCCCGAACTTCGAGTACGCGACCGAGACGCGCGAGGAGCTCTACTACGACAAGGAGCGCTTGCTCGCGAACGGCGATCGATGGGAGTCCGAGATCGCAAAAATGCTCGAGCTCGACGCGCCTTATAAGTAGCCAACGCTGCCACCCCGGCCAGCGCAAAACCCAGCCACCGCTCCCCTTTCTACAGTTAGCGTCTTTCGTCGAGAGTTCCAGAAACCTGCATTCTAGTCTGAAATGCAACAAAAGCATTGCGCCACGCGACGAACGACTTTGACTCACATGAAATGCCCAATGCTGCGCTTGCGCCAATCCCTTTAGGCCAAAAAACGCTTCACTTCATCAAATAGTTGTGGCATGGGCACTTATCTTGCTCCAACAGAATATGATTTTGACCCGGCAGAGCTACTAAGTGCGCCCCCTTAATGCCAGCCGCAATATCACGACTTGCCGAGATGGGCACCATTTGGTCATCACGGACGTGCATAACCAGCGTCGGGGCCTCCACTCGAGGCAGCTGGTCTCGGATGTCAAAGTTGCTCACCGTCTCAAAGTAACGAACCGCACAGTCTGCTGATGCACTCATCCGTTGGAGTTCGTTAAAGGCGTCTTGCTGTTCCTTCGTCGCCGTTGGCATTAAACGAGAAGCAAAGATTTGTCTAAAGGTCGGCTCGTTCGCCCCCCAGCCGAGTTCTCATCAAAGTCTTCATCGCTTCGTATCGTTCACGATCCTCCTGTGTCACATTTGGTCGCTTCATTCGACCCACAGCGAATCCTCCGTATAAAATGAGATGAGATATTTTTTCTGGATGCTTTGCCGCATAAGCAATCGCAATTGCGCAACCTTGCGAAAATCCGAACAGCGAGAAGTGATTTAGGTTTGCAGCATCCGCAATTGTTTCGAGGTCATTACCCAAAATCAATAGAAAGATCTGTCACGTCCCAATCTGAAAGGCCATTTCCCCGCGCGTCATAGCGAACCAATCAATAATTGCTAGCTAGGCCGAGGAGAAGATGGCGAAATATCGGTAGTTCCCAGTCATATTCTAGATGTCCCAGCCAATGAGCTGATTTCAACATCACTGGCCCCGACCCGACTTTTGCGTAGGCAAGTCGAACTCGATCAGCAGAATTGCAGTATAGAACATCTTGTTGCAAGTTCCTCGCCGCGAGCACTTGCGAGGCCGAATTGCCTTGCGGGACCGGGGCCAGCGCGTCTGCGGCTGCGGAGAGTTTTTGCCGGTCCGGCACCGGTGCGGTGGCGCGTGGGCTGCGCACGTCTTCTATCAACTGCCTGCTGGCAGCATCCTGGACCCCGGCATCGAGCTCGCGTTTCAACAGCGCAACAACATCCTCGTAATGTTTTAGCGCCTCCGCCTTGCGTCCTGTTGCGGCCAGCGCGCGGATGATCACCCGATGGGCGTCTTCGCGCAGGCTATTGATGGCGGTTGCCCGCTGCGCGGTCCTATGTGCGGCCGCGATGCGGTCCTCGGCCAGTTCCCGCTCGGCAAGCCGGGTTATGGCATCGAGTGCGAGGCCCTCCAGCCGCTGCCGCTCGCTTGCCACCCACTCCGCGCCAGGCCTCCTCTGTGACCGTCACGTCCTCGACTAGCCGCCCGCGATAGAGATCCGCGGCCTCGGCAAGCGACGCGTAGCTGCCGTCGCGGATCAGCTGTTGGAGGCGAGACACGTCGCAGTCGACCACCCCGACGGCGAGCGCTACGTCCTCGCCATCTCCAACGAGCGCATCCTGGCCGAGCGCGCGGCGCAGCCGGAACAAGGCCTGGCGCAGGTTCTGGCGTGCCTGAGCATCGAAATGCGAGCCCCAGAACGAGTTGCCAGCTTCTCGCGGGACTGCGGTCGAGGCGCACTGCAGGCCAGGTACGTCAGCAGCGCGGCGAGCTTCTTGCTGGACAGCTCGACGGGTCCGTCAGGCCCGGACAGCTCGAAACGGCCGAGGAGCGACAGCCTAAATTTCGGGAGAGGTACATCGTCCATTCCTGCGCCCCGTGCGACTCGCGCTTCAGCCCTTTTTGGCACGCCATTCTGCATTTTTCAGGGCACCCGCCGCAAGATTAACACCCGTGTGACGCACGGCTAACGCTCAGACCTACGGCGGCAGGCTCCAATGCCGGTCCAGCGGGCAGGAACACCGAGGCCCGCAGGCTTCGCCAACCCAGGAGGACCCGATGCCCAAGCAACGCCCAGGAATTGGCCTTTCGTTGGTTCTGCTACTCACCGCTTCCGTGGGCTCGGCCGCTGCGCAGCAGAGCGAGCCATCGAAGGTAACCGTGCAGCCAGGTACGGAATGCGGTGGACAATGCGAATGCGTCGAAGATCGGCCGCTGACGCCGGCGATCAAATCGAACATCGGCGAAAGTGCATTTGTGAACGTCCTTTGCTGCAATGCATGAGTTCCTTTATGGCACATACCGACGCGGACGAGCCGTGGCAGGTCCGCACCGCTTCGAAAGCTGACTTCCCCACTGCGTGCCGACACCGGCACTCTCCGCAGAATGCGCCAAGTGTTCATGTGTGGACGACGCCCGCGTTGCAAGAGGAATCTGACGTACTGCTTGCGGTCGGGTGCAAGTCATGTGTCCGGCCTGTTGTCGCGGCGCATGACCGCTGGCCCTGATGTGATCCGCGGATCGGGTCCCAATCAAAACTGCGGGTGCTCTGAGGCCCATAGACCCAAACGGGTTGTCCCGATCGACGGCTCGACCGTTTCGCATCACGTCATCATCACCCTCGCAATTCGTTGGCGTGCGCTGACATCACCTCAAGCACCCATTGCCAAGCCTCTTAAGCCGCTGCCGCGAGTGTCGGCGCCCGATAAGTCTCGCCCTTGGCCAAAATGGCCCAAGCGATGCGTGCCATCTTGTTGGCCAGCGCGACCGCGACCACTTTGGCTGGCTTCTTGGCCAGCAGCTTCATCACCCACGGATACTTGTCCTGGATGCGTCCGCGCCTGTCGGATCACCGCCATCGCTCCGATAACCAGAAGCCTGCGCAGATACCGATCACCCTGTTTCGAAATGCCGCCGAGCCGCTCCTTGCCGCCGGTCGAATTCTGCCGAGGAACGAGCCCGATCCAAGCAGCGCACTCGCGTCCCGACTTGAAGACGGACGGATCGGTGATGGTTGCCGCGATCGCGGTAGCGCCGAGAACGCCGATACCCGGAATGGTCTCGAGCCGTCGGCTTCGATCGCTCGCGCGATGCTGAGCGTGGATGCTGCGCTCGAGCTGGCCGATCTGCTGCTGCAATGCTGCAAGTTGAGATCACGAGCGCTTGCAAGGCTTGCCTCATAGGCTCGGGCAGTACCGTCGCCTTAACGACATCAAGATCGCGACCAGGTCCTTCACGCCTTCCTTCCCCCTTGCCGCAACCATTCCGAGTTCGGCCAAGTGGGCGCGCAGCGCATTGATGAGCTGCGTGCGCTGGCGGATCAGCAGATCCCTGCACCGGTGCAGCATCAGAGCGGCCTGCTGATCGATCGTCTTGACCGGCACGAACCGCATGCTCGGACGCGTCACAGCCTCACAAACTGCAGCGGCATCAGCCGCATCGTTCTTGGATCGCTTGACGTAGGCCTTGACGTAGCTCGCGGGCATCAGCCGCACGGTATGACCGAGCTCCGTCAGCTCGCGCGCCCAGTGATGCGCCGTCGCGCAGGCTTCCATCGCCGATAAGGCAGGGCGGCAGCTTGCCGAAAAAACTCGATCACCTGCCCGCGCCGAAGCTGTCTGGTGATAACGGT
>CAWHUM010000013.1:0-299331 GCA_963832445.1 uncultured Alphaproteobacteria bacterium | reverse complement strand
CACCAGTCCTGGCGTTGGGACCGAGGCAAGGGATGACAACTCGGGTGGCAATGCGCGTGGCGGCGCGGCGTTCGAATTCAACCGACATGCGCTTACGCCCGGCAGAAAGTGGCACGGAACTGACTACTTCTGCGCAGCGCTTCGTCCGGAATCGGGGGATCAACTGACGCTTCGGGGACGCGAGCGCGAGGGTGAGGGACGCATGCAGCTCCAATTGCAGCAACTCCCGCCGGGCCGTTCGACGGGAGTCGACAGTTCAATCGCAACGCCGGACGCCCGCGCACCTACGGTATCCTGGCGTCCATCTCAGGATAGAGCACGACGCTTTCCTGCGCGGTCGCTTCATTGCGCGTGCCGATGCACACCGCGGCTTTCTCTCCGCGATTGACTGCAACATGCAGAACGTTTGCCGGGATGTAGATGTAGTCGCCGGACCGAACGAATCTCGCGGTGTTGCAGCTGGTCCCCAGTCCGAATCTCGAGTTCACCATCGAGCAGGTAGAGGGCGGTCTCATGCCGCTCGTGCACGTGTGCCCGGGTTCGCGCCCCCGCGGGAAGCGTCACGATCCCGAGAAACAGGACCTTCGAGCCGGCCGTCTCCGCGCTGATGCCCGGCTCGTAGTCCGATCCCTGTTCCGACCAGTATTTGGCACCTGCCCTGACCACGGACGCCTTCCGGGCGGCTCCGACCCGCTTGCCTTCTGACCTGACGATTTCACTCAAGGCTGTCATGGAACCCTCCTGTTCGGTGACATCGGACCAACGACAGCAGGATCGCCGGCCTGGCGCGGAAAAGTCTTGAATTGAGCGCCGAAAAATTCCGAAATCTTGCGAACGTCGCTAGAAGTCCGCCCATGGCCACCAAGATCGCCTTTGGCCCATTCGTCCTCGATGTGGATCGCGGAACCCTTGTCCGAGAGGGCCGGCCAATTACTCTCAGCAGCAAGGGTCTGCAACTGTTGCTGACGCTTCTCCGCGCGCCCGGTCAGGTACTCAGCAAGGCCGATCTGATGCGGGCCGCGTGGTCAGATGCGGCGGTCGAGGAGAGCAACCTCTCGGTTCAGATTGCGGCCCTCAGGAAGCAGCTCGGGCCCTCCCACGATGGAGGGGAGTGGATCGCAACGGTCCCACGCTCCGGATACCGTTTCATCGGCAGTGTTACTTCACAACCCGACACCGATCGCGGTGCCGCGGTGGAAACCGAGGGCGAGCACCGCCCGTCGATCGCTGCCTTGCCGTTCATCAATCTGGGCGGAGACAAGGAACAGGAGTATCTGGCCGACGGCATCACCGAAGACATCATCACGGCCCTGACGCGCTTTCGTTGGTTCTTCGTGATCGCGCGCAATTCCAGCTTCGCCTACAAGGACAAGTCGTCTGACGCCAAGCAGGTCGCCCGAGAACTCGGTGTTCGCTATCTTCTCGAAGGCAGCGTGCGCAAATCCGGCCAACGTGTTCGCATTTCCGCGCAGTTGGTCGATGCCCACTCAGGCAACCACATCTGGGCGGAACGCTACGACCTGGAGCTGACCGAACTTTTCGCCATACAGGACGAGATCGCCGAGCGCGTTGCAGGCGCGGCCGAACCGGAGCTGCTGAAGACCGAAGGCGCCCAAGCCGCGGCCCGGCACACAGGGAATATGACGGCCTGGGATCTGGTACGGCGCGGGACTTGGCATTTCCATCAGGTGACGCGGGAGAACCACCTAAGAGCACGCGAACTGTTTCGCGAGGCTTGTAAGCTCGATCCCGAACTTCCGGAGGCACACATCTGGCTCGCCCGGGTCAGCGCTGGAGTCGTTCCCTATGGCTGGGCAGAGAACCCGGCTGTTGAGCAGCAGGAAGGGATGCAAGCCGCCCTCAAGGCCGTCTATCTCGATGAGCGCAATCCCTACTCGCATTACGCCCTTGCAATTGTCAGCATCTTCTCGGGCCACCTTGATCAGGCGATCCGCACGACAAGGAAGGCGATCGAGATCAGCCCCAGCTTTGCGCTCGGTCATCTGGGTCTGGGAATGGCGCTTCTCTTCAGTGGACGCGCAGCGGAAGCAATTGCGCCTCTGGAACATGGGCTGCGGCTGAGCCCCTACGATCCGCAAAACTTCGTTTGGTTCAATATGCTCGCCCTGGCCCATCTTTTTGCCGGAAGGACGGAGGCCGCGCTTGAGGCAGCGATCCGGGCTTTACAGGTTCGACCGAACTGGTGGACTACCTTGGAGGTTCTAACCTGCTGCTATGCCAAGCTTGACCGGTGGGACGAAGCGCGCAATTGCGCCCGGGATCTGCACAAAGTCGAAAGGCAGCCCGGCGATGTCTTGGCAGTTCTAAGAGCTAAGAACCCGGACTGGACAACGCAAATGAGCGATGCCCTTCGAAAGGCAAGCGAGTAGGCGCGCGGCGGCTTGATTGACGGGCACCTAGCTGCTGAAGGGACGGGACGCATCGCGTCACCGCCTCGCAGATCGCAGCCGCATCGTTGGCAGCGTAACCCTTGGGGGTGCCTCAAACGCTGGGGAAACGGTGCGAGGCCGCCGCTTCCCGCGCCGGGCTATTGACCGGGCGGCCTATATGACGCTTGAAGCTGTATTCTTTTTTGCCGGATGGCGGCCACTTCGTCTCCAGAGAACAGGCGCTGAAACTTGGTGTTCTGAACGGCATCGGATGATGCCACGACAGAGGCTATTGCGGGTGCGGAGCCGGGATCAGCATCGAAGATCACCATCGCACCCGGACCATCTGCAATGGTGTAGTACATGGCTACGAACTTGGCGCCAGCGGCAGTCAGCAGTTTCTGGACGGCTTCCTGGCGGTTGGTATTTGGATTTTTGCCCATGGCCTCCAATCCCTTCGGCGTGTAATTCGCGGTGATACAGAACAACATCGACAGTTCCTCCACGGTTTGATTTGTCGGATTACTCGCCCATCGGGCTGCCTGCCTGTGACTTCGTTCCCCGCGGGATCGCCGAGCGGCGAGGGTGAGTGAGGCAATCGGAATCTTCACGGGCATAGCGGCCTGCCACTATCAACAAGAACCCCGAGTCATCAGGGTGGGAAGCACTGAAGCCTACGAGGCTCAGTTAGAATCTAAGGTTTCCTGTTGGCACCGAACCGACTACTTCTGCGCTGCAGCGGGTCGACCGGAATTGGTGGGTTAACGGACGCTCTGGGGACGCCTACCGCCAGGACCGTTCCTGACCCCTCAGCAGACATCTTCCGATCCATCGGTTAGAATTCCTGGCTGCTCGGCATCCATCGCAACGGACTTCCCCTCAGGACTTCATGCGTCTCAGGCAACAGCTCTTCTCGGCGCTGCAGTTCCTCGCGCCGTTTGGCGTCCTGATCGCGCTGTGGGCGGTGCTGGTTCCCTACTTCGACGTCAACCCGCGCCTCTTCCCGCACCGTTGGCTCGGTCGTGCGAGGCTGCGCGTCGAGGGCATCCGCGACGGCTCGCTGATCGGCCACATCGGCGCCAGCCTGCTGCGCGTCTGGCCTCGGCACCGCTGCTCGGCGCTCGTGGCGGCCGTCCCGCTCGGCATCGCGATGGGCGTCAGCCCGGCCGTCTCCACCTTCCTCACGCCGCTGTTTCGCTTCTTCTCGGTGCTGGCCGGCATCGCCTGGATCCCGATCGCCACGCTGTGGTTCGGCTACGGCTTCGGCGCCATCACCTTCGTGATCTTCAACGCGGTGTTCTTCGTCGTCACCTACAACACGCTGCTCGGCGTCTCCACCATTCCCGCTCGCCGTGCGCAACGCGGCGGCCTCGCTCGGCGCCGGGCGCTGGGCGATGCTGACCGAGGTGCTGCTGCCCGGCGCGCTGCCGAACATCGTCACCGGCATCCGCACCGGGCCTCGGCTTCGCCTGGCGCGGCCTGATCGCAGCCGAGATGATCGCGACCAACGTCGGCCTCGGCTACATGCTGTTCGTCGCCCGCGACTTCTACCGCACCGAGGTGATCGTGCTCGGCATGATCGTCATCGGCGTGCTGTGGCTGCTGATCGACCGCCTGCTGCTGGCGCCGCTCGAGCGCGCGACCATCGAGCGCTGGGGCATGGTGCAGCCGCGCATGACCACGTCCTGTTGCAGAAGCTGGAGCGCCTACGTGCGGCTGACCGCGCGCTGGCCGGCGCTTGCCTCCATCGTGCCGTTCATTCCCGTGGTCGCGCTGTGGTCGGCGGTCGCGGAGTCCGGCGTGTTCCCGCGCGTGTTCCTGCCCGGGCCGCCCGACGTGGTGCGCTCGTTCGTCGACCTCGATCTACAAGGGCATCCTGCCCGACTATCTGCAGGACAGCATGGTGCGCCTCGCCGTGGGCGCGGTCTGGGGCATGGCGCTCGGCATTCCGCTCGGCATCCTGATCGGCATGAGCCAGCTGGGCGCACCGCGCGCTGTGGCCGCTCCTGCTGTTCTTCCAGGCCATCGGCGACATCGCCTGGCTGCCGATCCTGCTGATCTGGTTCGGCTTCGGCCTGACGACCATGACCTTCGTGATCGTCTACACCGTGCTCTTCCCGGTGGTGCTCAACACCGTGCTCGGCGTGCGCTCGGTCCCGCATCGATCTTGCACCGCGCGGCGCGCAGCCTGGGCGCGTCGCGCGCTGCGCATCCTCTGGGAGGTGGTGCTGCCCGGCGCGCTGCCCAACATCATCACCGGCCTGCGCAACGGCCTCGGCTACGGCTGGCGCGCGCTGATCGCGGCGGAGATCATCGTCGGCACCAGCGGCATCGGCTTCCTGATGTTCGATGCGCGCCGCGCCGGCTCGGTCGTCGAGATCCTGCTCGGCATGATCATTCTCGGGCTTGCTCTGGTACATCGTGGACAGCTGGATCCTGGCGCCGATCGAGCGCGCGACCGGCCAGCGCTGGGGACTGGTGACGCGATGAAGAGCCTGACGCTTCGCAACCTGTCGAAGACCTACTTCGATCCCTACGCGGGCACGCACGTCACGGCGGTGCACGACGTGTCGCTCGAGGTGCCAGCAGGGCGAGTTCGTCTCCATCGTCGGCCCGTCCGGCTGCGGCAAGACCACGATCCTCAACATGATCGCCGGCTTCATCCCGCTATACCGGCGGCGAGATCCTGCTCGACGGCCGCCCGGTCGAAGGGCCCGGGCCGGACCGCGGCGTGGTGTTCCAGTCGTTCGCGCTGTTTCCCTGGAAGACCGTGCTCGACAACGTCGCCTTCGGTCCGAAGATGCGCGGCGTGCCGCAAGGCCGAGCGCGAGAGGATCGCGCGCGAGTACCTGGCGCTCGCCGGGCTCGTCGCACGCGGCCGAGCCGCTATCCCAACGAGCTGTCGGGCGGCATGCAGCAGCGCGTCGGCGTGGTGCGCGCGCTGGCCAACAATCCGGACGTGCTGCTGATGGACGAGCCCTTCGCCAGCGTCGACGCGCAGACCCGCATGACGCTGCAGGAGGAGCTGACCCGCATCTGGCAGGAGACGCCGGCCGACCGTCATCTTCATCACCCACGACGTGGCCGAAGCGGTGTTTCTGGCCAACCGCGTCGTCGTGCTGTCGAAGGGCCGCATGCTCGAGGAGATCGCCGTCGACCTGCCGCGGCCGCGCGTCCTGGGACGCGCTCGATCGAGGACGACGCGTTCAAGGCGCTGTCGGCGCGCGTGCTGCAACTGGTGCGTGCGGCATGAGCCATGCTCGCTGAAGCGCTCGAGCTCGCGCAAGGCCGCATGTGCTGCTGGCGGTGGCGCGCGCTCTGCACTGGCGTGGCAGATCTGGCTGACGCTGGCGGCGCCGGGCAAGATCGCGCCGAGCTTTCCGGCCGGCGGCGAGAAGGTCAACATCCTGGTCGACGCTGCCGTTCCCGCCGGAGCGGTTTCATGTCCTGGCTGTTCCAGCACTATGGCAGGGTCTCCGGGCACGCAAGACAATGCCGTCGAAGTGCGGGGAGTCAAACGCGCGGATCTCGCCAGCGTCGCCCGGCCCTACTGGGTGAGGCGGGTGGAGCCGCTGCCACCAGGGAGGATGAACTGATGCAACGTATTGCTGACTCTGCGTGTGCGCGCTGCTGCTGGCGCTGGCGCTGGCGCTGGCGCAGGCGCAGACGCCGGTGAAGCTCAAGGCCGGCATGGTGACCGGCATCGACCAGGTCGGCCTGCCGATCGCGCTGGAGCGCGGCTTCTTCGAGAAGCAGGGCCTCGATGTCACCATCGCGCGGCCCTACGCGACCGGCGTCGACGCGCTCAACGCGCTGCAGGCCGGCGAGAGCGAGATCGTGCAGGTCGGCGTGCCGATGATCGGCGCGGTGCTGCGCGGCATGGACCTGGTCGCGCTCGGCAACTACAGCGGCAACGCCACCAAGCTCGGCTCCGACGCCACCATGGCGATCATCGCCGGCAAGGATTCGGGCATCGTCAAGGGCGACCTGAAGAGCCTCAAGGGCAAGAAGATCGCCGCCTCGTTCGGCACCATCAATCACCTCTACATCCTGGCGCTGCTCGAGAAGGCCGGCCTGACGCCGGCCGACGTGACGCTGGTCAACACGCCGCCGCCGGACATGACGGTGGCGCTGCTCGCCAAGGGCATCGACGCGTTCTCGGGCTGGGACCCGTGGCCGATCGTGGCGCTGAAGGACGTGCCCGGCGCCGTCGCAGGTGATCCGCGGCGGCGACGTGATCTCCTACCTCGGCTTCAACGTCGCCCTGCGCCCCTGGGTGGAGAAGAACGGCGAGACCATCGAGAAATTCCTCGCCGCCGTCTCCGAAGCCGACAAGTGGATGCGCGCCAATCCGAAGCAGGCCGCGCAGGTCGCGACGCGCTGGATTCCCGGCCTCAAGGCCGACGTCGCCGAGGCGGCGATGCAGTTCAACATCCAGCAGAACGACCGGCGCCTGTCGGCCAACAACTACCGCGCGCTGTGGAGCGGCGCAGGACCGCCTGCACCGGCTCGGCGTCCTCAAGTCGACCTTCGACGTCAACAAGCACATCGAGCCGAAGTACATCCTGAACGTGATGAAGACAGCCCGGAGCTGTTCTCCGACCTGCCGCCGATTCCGGCCGACGTGGCGATCGGGCCGGGCTACGTCTTCAAGCCGTAAGTTCGGCGCGCCGTGCCGGCTAGATCCGGCGCGGCTTTTCGCGTCAAGGTTCGTCACCCTCGTGATCTGTATTTGGACTAACAACTTCCGGTCCTGGCACGAACTTCCCGTGCCTGGCGGGCGATGGGAATTTCCGTTTGTTGGGGTAGACGTACCGTACTCAGGCCGCCGGCGCACCGGTGAGTTGTGACCCGGAGGCCGCTCTGCACAAGTCTGTCTGCTTTCAAGGGGTAGAACCGACTACCTGCCCTAGCACGCTCGATGCGTGCTCATGACCCTGGCTGCGTGAAACGCCAAGACCCGGAGCTGACTCTATTTGTGCGGCGCACAGGAACAGCTATTAGCGGCACCCCGCCGCCCAAGCATTCTCAGGGGGCAAGCCGAGATCGCTCAAGCCCTCTCCCAGCCGGTTGAGATGGTCCTGCCTGAAATCGCAATACCACCAGTCGGATATCTGCGCCTCGCCCGCTCTCGACTGTCCGACAATCCGCGGGTCACGGTCCGCTGAAATCGAGCACTAGGTTGAGGTGCTTGCTGTCCAGGTCCAGCTCAAATGTGCACTCCATCCCGGCGTTATCAAAAACACGCAAGCAATTCTGTACCGCGCCGACGAGCAGCTGAGTCCCGCGACCGATTTTGTCAGGGATCGTCAGGCTAGACATCCCGCTTTCAGTCCACTGGATGTGAAGGAGGCGTGAGCCGTTGATGACGACACGCCATTGTACAGCAAGCTTGCCTTGGATCGAGGAAAGCGCCCCGTATCTAGCCGCGTTGGCGGCGAACTCGCTAATCAAAATACCGAGTTTGGCTGCTTGCGACCCTGAAAGATGAACGTGCCCGCCTTTCAACGTGATGCGCTCAGGGTAGGCTCCAATCAATATGGCTAGCTGATCTTCGATGACCCGTTGAACTTCTTGCCCCTGCCCCAGGGCCGAGATTTCGCGGCCGTGGCGCACCACTTCGATTAGATCCCAGTGACCATGACGCTTCGCAAGGCCAAGCCGGTGGCAATGCGTTACATCGACCACGGCAGCTGCCGAACACCCGTCCATGGGGTAGCTGCACAGCCCAATGATGCGTTGATCCTTGAAGGCTTCATTGATGGCCCGCTCATAGACCAGGAAGTCATCCCAGGTACTTTCGTCCAAAAACGATGTGTTGCCGCTGCCTCGAACACCCGCGTACCCCGACGCCACAGCTGCCTCTGTCTGTGACAACCAACTCCGGACTTTCTCCGCCGTACTCTGCACTGCATGCTTCGCGTACCACTCGTCCTCGCCGAATATCTGGATCTGACCAGCGGCTGTCCTCCGGTCAAAATCCGGCATAGCCGCGCGCATCTCGCTGACTGCCCTATCGTTCCCGTAGGGGCTGCTCGTGACCCATATGCAGAACTCGTCGCGCTCTAAGCCAATCTTGAAGTACGGGACAAGAATTTCGCCAAGATCGTCGGACGAACCAAAGAAGTGGCATAGATGGTCACCCCATTGGAAAAGTGCGTCGAGCCCGACGCCGCTCCGGGTGGCGTGTGAACTGTACATTGCCCTCTCCAGACAGCCACACCTTGCTTCTC
Source organism: uncultured Alphaproteobacteria bacterium (assembly GCA_963832445.1). Taxonomy (GTDB): domain Bacteria; phylum Pseudomonadota; class Alphaproteobacteria; order Rhizobiales; family Hyphomicrobiaceae; genus AWTP1-13. The sequence continues at coordinate 290,708 of CAWHUM010000013.1, read as the reverse complement.
TTTTGCTCAGGTCTGTCCAATCTAGCACCGACCTGGACGGTGCAAGCAAGCATCTCCCCGGGTGCGTTGGGGGTTCACCGACCCGATGGATGCGGGCATACTTGGTATGTCTACGTGAAACTGGGGTTGGGAAAACGGCGTTGAAGTTGCCCTCGATGGGGGTGATGATGCCTACAGCTGCGTTCTTGCGGAGAGCCCTCTATTTGCAGGTGTGGGACGCCCTGGCGGGGCGGATAACTAGTGGGGCGTGGAAGCCGGGGTCCGCCATACCCAACGAAAGCGACTTGGCACGCGATTTTGGTGTCAGCCTAGGAACGATCCGTAAGGCGCTGAAGCTAATGGAAGCCCAGCGGCTGGTGACGCGGCGGCAGGGTCTGGGGACTTTCGTAAACGACCAAGCTGCGCACGAGTTCGCCGACCGCTTCAGCAGTTTTCGCACCGCTGACGGCGAACCCGTTTGCGGGCAGGCCAAGTCGCTTGAAATCGCCAAAGGCGCGGCCAACGAGCTGGAGTGCACACGTCTGCGGTTGCGTGCCGACGAAGCGGTCTATCGCATCCGCCGCGTTCGGGACCACAGCGGCCAGGTCTTCATGATCGAAGATGTAACGTTGCCGGCCGGGCTGTTTCCCGGGCTGGCCGACAAGAAAGCCATCGCTGACCACATCGGGGCTCTCGCTCAGGAGTACGGGATACTGTTGGGCAAGGTAGAGGAGCGCATCTCGATGGGCATACCGCAGGCTGCAATCGCGAACGCGCTTCTTGTCGCCCCCGGCACGCCGGTGATGGTGCTCGATCGCATCGTGCTCACGCTCGATTGCCCCCGTCCGGTTGAATGGCGGTTGGTGCACTGCCGCCTGGTCAACGCCTATTATTTGGCTGAAATGGGCTGAAGGATTCTTGACGAAGGCGAACAGTCGACTTGTCGAGCAAAGTGCGCAACTCGCTCGCCGGGTCGGCACAATGGGGTGTCCCGATCCGGATCGAAACTGACGGCCTTCCCGCGATCAAGTGGGCAAGTCTCGCCTCCGCTTGGCTGGGGATGGAAGACCCGCCGGCTGTCCTGCCGATGTCATGAGCCTCCCGCGCCAGTTGTCATGCCGAGTGGCCTGGAAGCTTGGTGCCGTGCGTGAGTCCGGCAATGGCACACAGCGCCAGTCCCCTGCGGTGCCGACATTGTCGTTAGCTGAGGTCGAGCGGACATTGGCCGGCTGGAACGCAAGCGACGCGAATGACCCGTTCCGGACATTTCGGGCGTAGGAGGACGGGCTGCATCGGCTCCGCGTTTTCTTTGTGCACGGACGTGACCGGCAGGTTTGAGCAGATTTGCCGCCCCGGGGCGATGCTGTAGCGCACCCCTGCCTTCTCAGCCCCAAAGCCGAAGCAAGAGAGGAACAGACCGCAGGTCGTGGTTGGTGGAAGTGGACGACAGTCTGTGCCTTACAACACATCTGACCGTTGTGCGCCGTGTCAGTTTCGATGCGACCGAAGCGTGTTTTGTCGGAACAGCGACTTTTGTTTAACTGCATCTCAGACAAGGAGGATCAGATGTCCGCGGCGGGTACCTGGAAGTTGAAGGTAATGAATACTCCATTCGGCACGCTCAAGCCGACGCTCACCCTGAGGGTTGCCGGCTCGGTGCTAACCGGCCAGATGATCCTGAATGGCCACACCGTCGAGATCTACGACGGCAAGCTCACCGGCGCCCACGTCTCCTGGAAGGTCGATATCAACGGCCTGGTCCTGTTCGGCGGCACCATCAACGGCCGCGCCATGTCCGGAAAGGTCAGGGCCGACCCCTACGGCCCCTACGACTTCACCGGCAAGCAGACGGCCGGAAGCCGCCGGCTCACGCGGTTCCTTGGTCTGGCACGATCTAAAGACGCGTCACCGCCATCATCGCCGACGTGACATCGCGATCTCATTGAGGCGAAGCTCGCCCGCATTGCCGCGGCGGCGCAGGGCCGCCTGATCGGGGCCGACGGCGATTTGTCAGACTGTTGCTGCCTCCCCGGAGTCGGAGTTGGTGCGCGGTGCGCGCTGTGTTGCGCCCCGCATGAGTCCGTTGATGGCACTTCCTTGCCGTGCCGGTTAAGGGCTTGATTCGTCAGAGAACGGTGTCACTTTCACCATGCCGAAGCGGTCGCCGGACCGGGGAAAGATGGCCCGCTGCAGACCTCACTCAACACGTAGGGCAATACGCACGGAGCTCTGTGAGCAATCCACCACGTCGGTCTAGGTGTCGGCGAGCCATGTGTGCAGGTTGACACTGGCGGTGAGCTCGGCCCGACGGCCCTACTGAGGCATCAAGATGGGCGGGACCCTAGTAAGGAACGTCCTACGCACCCTCGGAAACTGGATCAAGCCATGAAACAACTCACCAAAGAATTCCGCGTCCGGCCGGGCGAAACGGTCGACCTCAAGCGCCGCCCGACGCGGGTCGATCCGGTGCATAGCTCCAAGCAGGAGTACAAGCAGCTCCTAGATGAGCATGTTGCACGGTTGAGCGCTCAGCAAGAGCTGCTCTACGCCTCCAACCGGCATGCCGTGCTCATCATCTTCCAGGCCATGGATGCCGCCGGAAAGGACGGCTGCATCAAGCACGTGATGTCCGGTGTCAACCCGCAGGGCTGCGATGTCTTCAGTTACAGCCATCCAAGTCCGGCCGAGCTACGGCACGATTTCCTCTGGCGCACCACTCGCGACCTCCCGGAGCGAGGGAAAATCGTCATTTTTAACCGCTCGTACTACGAGGAAGTTCTCATCGTCCGCGTCCATCCGGAGATCCTGCGGGCCGAGGTCCTCCCGGATGACGGCGACGACAAAAAGATCTGGCAGAGCAGGTATCGCTCCATCGTCGGCTTAGAGCGCCACCTTCATGGCAACGGAACCCGCATCGTCAAGATCTTCCTCCACGTATCGAAGGAGGAGCAGCGCCGGCAACTCCTCGATCGGATCGACACGCAAGAGAAGAACTGGAAGATCAAGCCATCCGACATCGAGGAGCGAAAATTCTGGAACCGGTACTGCAAGGCCTATGAGGATTGCCTATCCGCCACTAGCACCCCGGAGGCACCTTGGAATGTTGTCCCAGCCGATGACAAGCTCACCGCCCGACTGTTCGTCTCCCACATCATACTGGAGACGCTGGATGGGTTTGAGATGACCTTCCCCGAGACGACTTCCGACCGCCGAAAGGAACTGCTGGCCATGCGGAAGCAGCTCCAAAGCGAGTAGGGCGTTGGGAGCCGGATATTGTATAGGATTACCTGAGATGGCCCATTTGCCGCAAACATATAGGCGTTGCAATCTCTCATACCGCGCATGAAGGAGCTGAAATCCTATGGGCTGGTTGGACATAGCTCTTCGCCTCGGCAGCGCCATGTTGATCGGGGGCGCAATAGGCCTCAATCGCGATCTCCATCACAAGCCGACCGGGGTGAGAACACTTGGACTTGTTGCTCTCGGATCAACGCTCGCCGTTTTGGCCGTCGCCGGAGATCCGGCGGCCGTGAGCAGGGTCATCCAAGGCATCATCACGGGAATCGGCTTCTTGGGGGCAGGCGTGATCCTTCATCGGCCTACAGGCGGGAAGGTGCATGGCCTCACGACCGCTGCGAGCATCTGGGTTACTGCTGCAATGGGCGTGCTATGCGGCGTGGCAGCATGGCCAATTCTGGTCGTCGGAGTTTCGTTGGTATTGCTGTTGCTCGTGTTCGGTGGCCCGGTCGAAAAGTGGTGTCACAAACGTCTGGGCTCCGATGACGATGAGCAGACGGAAACCCGATCCTCTGCGAAAGTGACAGGTTAATCCGTTTATGCAGTCTGCTGCGGTGCATGAGTCCGAATCTGGCACTTCCTTGCCGTCCTCGTACTTCAGCGCGTTCGTCAGCTTTGAGGGGGTATTTCTTCCGTCCGGCTGCCGCCGCCTGACCGACAAGTCATGACCCAATCCGGAAGTGGCTCTTATCGCAGCGGCCGGCCACCAGCTGCCTCCGGTCATCCCATCGCGTTCCTAATTGAGCGGTTCCACTTGCGCGGCCATGTTCGGGATGAGCCTAATCCTGTAGGTGGCGTTCCCGCACTGCAGGACCCAAACTTGCTGGTTTGGTTTCGAGAGCTCCGCGTCACGCTTGGGCTGCTTTGGATTGGCACATGGAAACCCCTGCATGCGAAGCTTAGCGGCTATGCTCTCCGCCGGCGTTTCTAGCTGAGCAGCGGTTGGTGTAGGTCCGCAGGACCAGCATGCGGCGATTATCAAGACCGCGAGCGAACCAGTTCGCGCACACGCCAATCTGCCAGATAGTGACGAGCGCATGGCGGGTTGTCCTTGCCCAATAGTGCTGGAAGTAGGCTTATCCCACTCGTGCTCCATACGAGCGCCCGCATCGGGGCGCTCCCGAGGGCACAGTCCAATTACTGTCCAGGTTTGTTCCTGCTCATTGCGTCGATCTGTTGCTTCACCGCCTCCAGGTTGAACGACGCCGGGTCCTGCATTGGCGGGAATTCGATCGCCGTCTTGGCCAGCTCGGCGACCTTCTCCTGGGCGAGGACGAACCGCCAGAACTCCCGGGCATAGAAATCATTCACATAGCCACCGCCGAGGTTGTTCAGATTCTCGGAGGTGATGGACGGCGTTCGTTCAAAGGGGTCCTGGCGGATGTTCACCATGCCCGGCCAGTCGGTGGTGACCTTCCCGCCTGGCCAGCCCTGCGGCTGGCGGACGAACTGGAACTTGAAATCATCGAGGCGCAGGGCGCCCAGGTGTGCCCCCGCGAAGTAAAAGTACTCGTGGCGGTTGGACGGCCCCTTGTCCTGCAGGAGGTCCAGCTGGTTGTAGCCATCGAGGTGGTTCTTGTAGGTCCGGTCGCCGAGCCTCACGCCCTTGAGCAGCTGCTCGGTGATGTTCGTATTGCCGGCGGCGGCGAGGAGGGTCGGGAACCAGTCGAGGCTGGAGAACAAGCCGTTCTGGACCGCCCCCGGCTTGATCCTGCCCGGCCAGCGCGCGATGCATGGGGCGCGGAAGCCGCCCTCGTAGGCGGTGCCCTTGGTGCCTTTGAACGGCGTCATGCCGCCGTCCGGCCAGGTGAACACCTCGGCGCCGTTGTCGGTGCTGAAGATGACGATGGTGTTGTCGGCCTCGCCGATATCCTCCAGGTGCTTCATGAGGGCGCCAACCGAGTCGTCCAACTGCTTCATGCCGGCCTCCTCCAGGCCGAAGTTGGTCTCGCTGTTCATCTGCGATTTGTACTTGTCGGAGAGGAAGGTCCAGACGTGCATGCGCGTCGTGTTGTGCCAGAGGAAGAACGGCTTGCCCTCTTTCACCGCCCTGTCCATGAAACGCTTCGAGTTGTCGACCAGCACCTCGTCGAAGGTCGTCATGTTGTACTTGGCCTTCCCGAAACCCTCCCACATGTTCGGCACGTTCGACATGTCCGGGAACGGAGCCAGCGGCCCCTCGTCCTCGATCCGCTGCTTGCCGACCTTGCCCCAACGCGGCATCACGGTTGGGTCGTCGGTGTCGGTCGCCGTGCAGCGGACAAGGTTGCGCGGCCCGTACTTGTTGTAGAAAGCAGGGTCCCTGGGGAAGGAGTACCAGTAGGGGTCCGACATGGCGTCGAGGTGGTATAAATAGCCGAAGAATTCATCGAAGCCATGCAGCGTCGGCAGGAACTTGTTCAGGTCGCCGAGGTGGTTCTTGCCGAATTGCCCGGTGGCATAGCCTTGCGCCTTGAGCGCGGTTGCGAGCGTGCAAGCCTGGGCCGGCATGCCGACGTCTGCCCCCGCCTGGCCGACAGTCGTCAGGCCGGTGCGCAGGGGGATTTCGCCAGTGATGAAGGCGGCCCGGCCCGCCGTGCAGCTGGCCTCGGCGTAATAGTCGGTGAACAGCATGCCCTGGGACGCCAGCCTGTCCAGGTTCGGCGTCTTGCCGGACATCATGCCCCGGTGATAGGCGCCAATGTTGAACCAACCGACGTCGTCGCCCATGATGAAGACGATGTTCGGCCGCCGCCCTGACCGTGCGGTTCCCGGTGCCGGCGCTTGCTGCTGGGCTTGCGCCGTTGCCGTGAGGCCAGCCCCCGATACAGCCGATGCCGCCACGAGCGTGCCGCCGATCAGCAGCACATCGCGCCGATCTATTTGCGTTCCTTCGCCCTTGTGCTGCGCTGTGTCTTGCGGGTTGTCGTGCGAGCTGTCGGTCATGGTGTTCTCCTGCCGCTCAAAAGGTCTGGCGAAACGCAGATGTGAATAGCCGCCGCGCTGCTGAAGACTGCGCGCGCATGCCGGCATCATGGTGAGAGCCTAAGCTCCGCCAAAGGACAATTCGCTCGGGATGAACCCGAGAAATCAGTATGGAGATTCCCTAGCCACGCGGCGTATCTGCGGATTGGGCTTGCGCACTCAGAGGAACACTGGCGCCAGCCTTGTTTCTTCCCGTCGGCTACCCTTAAGCCCTCGGCTCCATCTCTCTTCAGGGTTCGCCCCGGTGGCACCGACCGGACGGATGTCTGTATGAAATGGCACGGGCATGTGGCGTATGCCTCGGGCGTCTCGCTCCTGCTGCTCGTAGGTCCCCCAACGAGACGCCCTTTCCCGTTTTATGGAACGTGGCAGCGGTCGTCCGCATGGCCCCCTTCCCGATCATCTGACGCCTGGGCGACGAGGAACGAGCCGCTGACGTTCCGCTGCCTGGCCTCGGGCCGAGCTTGTCTCGCATGGAAGGCGGGTTTTTCGCTCGCAGATCAGTACCGTCTCTTGTCCACCCTTATCAGGCATAACCCTCGACAGGGTCGAGGAGTTCTACGGATACTGCACGGAGGCTGCCCATGGGTATCCTGACAGGGAGGCTGTTCACCTGATGTGCAGCCAAACCAATCGCGCAGGAGCCGTACATGTCAGCACGCAGTATCACTTTACTTGCCCTGGGAGTAGCAATCGGCTTTGCCGCTTCGACGTCAAAGATTGCATTCTCGGCGCAGGACCGAACCCAACTCGGTGCCCTCGGCGCCAGTGAGGGGATCTACGTCGATCCCAAGACCTTCAACATCGTGAAAGGGGCATCAAAGACCGATCCCACTGCGCACATGGAGAAGCTGGGAGCGCAACAAGTGAAGGCGGGAGCCATCATCTTCCGAGCCGGCGACAAGCTCTACCTAGTGGACACCAATCCGGCCGGCGGCAAGGACTACTTGTACACTGGCTGGGCGGCGGAAGCGTTTTCCGGAGCTGGCCAACCGTGAGGGTTCCAGCCTCGTCCCTTTGAGGAGGCCAATAGTCGCGAAGATGGAGAGCGGCTACGGCAATTTCGCACCGTAGCCGGCCATCCTTTTGGGATCAGATTAATGCAGCCTCTCCGAAATGCAGTCTGCTTGGTTGCCCTGGCAATGTGCTGCGCGCCGCTGTTGTGCGAGAGGCTAACCGCTGCCGATGCGCAACCCAACCGAATACGAATCGAGTACGTACCGCCAAAGGCTGCGGAACATCAGCCCATCTATGAGACCCTTAAAGAACGTCGCGCGCTTGAGAAGATGCAGGAAATTTTTGCCGCCTTTCGTCTGCCAACGGATTTGACGCTGAGGACGGTCGGCTGCGACGGGGTGTCCAATGCATGGTATGACAACGGCCAAGTGAGCGTGTGCTACGAGTACTTGAACGAAATACGGAAGAACGTGCCGCACGGAACAACCGCAGCCGACATTGACCCAACCGACGCCATTGTTGGTCAATTCTTCTATGGGGTCGCCCACGAGATGGGGCACGCCATGTTCGATTTGCTGGACGTGCCGGTATTCGGGAAGTCCGAGACTGCGGCAGACCAATTCGCAACATTTATCATGCTGCAGTTCGGTAAAGACCAAGCGCGCAGGCTCATCACGGGCGCCGCTTACTCCTACAAGAACTTCCTCATGCATCCCACCGTAACGGCCCCACTCAAGGCGTTCTCGGACGCGCACAGTCCGCCGGCGGAGCGCTTTTACAACATGTTGTGCCTGGCCTATGGAGCCGAACTCGGTGCTGTTCGCCGATTTCGTAAGCAAGGGGTACCTGCCTGAGGGGCGCGCCAGCGGCTGTAGACGGGAATATGGTGAGGCAAGCTACGCCTTCCAAAAACTCATTGGCCCACATTTGGAGAAAAGCATCGCTCAAGACGTACTAAAGCGAGATTGGCTCCCTGATGCCAAACGGCCTAGCGCGCATTAGTATATCCGCCCGACCGGTCACGGCAGCTGGCTCGAAACCTGCCCAAGCTGTTTCGATCACGACCGCGGCTCCGCTACAAGGTACGATCGCCGCCAATGGCCGTTCTTGGCACCTTTTCACCGTTCCGGCTGCCTTGCAGGTATGTCCGGTTACAGAGGTACATCGACCGAAGGAATGCCACACGCCGAACGCGGCATTGGCGGATACTCGATGTTGGTGAAGCGCTTCGTAGGCGTCAGCGGGGCCGGCCCACACAAAAAGAGGCACCCCCTAAGCCCAACGTTTGGGGGTGCCTCAAACGTTGCGGAAACGGTGGAGGTCGCCGCTTCCCGCAACCAGCCATCCTAGCTCCCAGGGGGTTGAGAACCGGTGAACTGCAGCCCGGCGAGCATCACTTGAACAGCTCGCGCCGATCGCGGTTGGCCTCGCGCCAGGCCTTGGTCTTGACCTTCACCCAATCGCACCTGCCTGCGCGGTAGGGTTGATCCCGTCGCTTCGATACGATGCCTTCGAGCCCAAGGCGCTCGCACTCGGCGAGCAGCTTGTCGACATCGGTGAAGCCCTCCGAGAAGCGCACGAAGCTGTTGTCGAAACGGGTGATCAGGGTCTGAAGCTTCGAACGGCGCTCCAACAGCGGGCGCTCGCGCATGCCGACGCCGTTGAGCTCGAGCAGATCGAAGGCCCAAGCGCAGAAGTCCTCCGGCTTGGCCGTGCGGCCGTGCAGCGCTGCGAAGTCCGGCATGCCCTTGGCGTTGCAGGCGACCACCTCGGTGTCGATGATCGCGCTCTTGGCCGGCAGGTGCTGTAGCGCATAGGCGATGGCCGGCCACCGCAACGTGAAGTCGGCGCCATTGCGGGAGAAGATCACCACGTCCTTGCCGGCCTTGTGCAGCTGGACGCGGTAGCCGTCGAACTTCACCTCGTGCACCCAGCCATGGCCGTGCGGTCGGCGGTCGCGGAGCGTGGGCTGCGCAGGGCTGATGAAGAGCGAGAGACGCGGCACGAGCAACATCTAGGCATGGTCGGCCGAGAATTTGGCTTCATGTAGACGATGGCGAAGCCCTGCGAGCAGCCGCTGCCGCCGAAAGAGAGAAGCGGCGCTCCGAGAAAAAGGAGCGCCAGTTTCCATCATTCCAAATGCTTAGTTGGCGTTGGTGTCGCGCTCGATCCAGTACGCGGTCGAGCCGAAGGTCGCGGCCTGTGCAGAAGTGGCGGCGACGCCGGCCAGAACCGACAGCGCAACCAGGGTGGACAGGATCGTCTTCATGGTATTCCTCCTATTGAACCAGCGATGCCGATGACACTCATCTGTCGCTGGGGAGGATGTACGACGCCGCGGCGCGCTAGGCTGTGCCCCAGAGCACTACCCCTAAATTGGCGAACAGAAAGACCGTCTAGCGCTTCCGCTTGTGCGGGTTCCTTGGCGGCGGCCGATCTGACCACGACTGCCCCTCCAGGTCGGTGAAGCTGTAGCGCACCTTCGCCTTCTCCGCTTCAACGTCGAAGCAGGATGGGCACAGTGTACGCCAACGATTGAGCACCACAGCGCGCCAAGCTTCCTCCGGCTCGACGCGGTACCCGATCACGTTGCGGCGTCGGCAAAGGTCGCAGTGCGGCGCAGTGGAAACCATGCAGCCAATGTAGGGCGCAAACCGGCAGCACGACAAAGAACGAGGCGGCCAACCGTTGCGTTCGGTTAAGCCGCCTCGCCAGAGATCACGCAGAATTCGCCCCCAGCTCTAGGAACCGAGGGCGTCGCGCATGGGCCACCCGGGGGGACGGGGTTATGGCCCACCGCTGCCAGCGCCCTGACGGAGGGTGTCGGGCGCTGGATATTGGGCCAACTGCGACTTGATCCGTTGGTTCCGTTCAATATTTGACGCACCTGTTGACAATGTTCTTTGTTCGTTCTCAATGTCGCCGCTGTCCGTCGTCAGGTTCTTTGCGACAGTTTGAGGTTTTCGTGACGGGAGGCTCTGGCTCGGTTGCGGTTTCAGCTTAGGCGGCTTTTCTCTGGTGGTGCAATCGTCGTTGTTTGATGGTCTCTCGTTTTATCCTTTCACGTTGAAGCAGGATGGTCTGGCCGCGTCCGAAGTAGACATCGGCCGGCGTCAGGTTCTGCAGACTTTCGTGGTAGCGGTGGTGATTGTAGTGATCGACGAAGCGATCGATGTGCGCTTCGAGGTCGCCGGGTAGGTAGTAGTTGTCGAGCAGGATGCGGTTCTTGAGCGTCTGATGCCAACGCTCGATCTTGCCCTGGGTCTGGGGATGTTTGGGCGCCCCACGCACGTGCCCCATGCCGGTGTCTTCGAGCCATTTCGCCAAGTCGCCCGAGACGTAGCTGGAGCCGTTGTCGCTGAGCAATCGCGGTTTGTGCACCACGCGCGCTGAAGCACACCCAGATGCGGTGAGGGCGAGCTGCAGCGTGTCGGTAACGTCGTCGGCCCGCATGGTCGTGCAGAGCTTCCAGGCGATGATGTAGCGCGAGAAGTCGTCGAGGATGGTGGACAGATAGAACCACCCCCAGCCGATCACCTTCAGGTAGGTGAAGTCGGTCTGCCAGAGCTGGTTGGGGGCTGTGGTCTTGTCTTTGAACTCGTCGGCGGCCTTGATGACGATGAAGGCAGGGCTGGTGATCAGATCGTGGGCCTTGAGCAGCCGATAGACCGAAAACTCCGAGACAAAATAGCCTTCTGTATCGGTGAAGCGGGTGGCCAGCTCACGCGGCGACAGCTCCGGCACATCCAGCGCCATGGCCACGATGCGCTGGCGCACATCATCAGGGATGCGGTTCCAGACGCGATCGGGCTTGGAGGGTCTGTCTTCGAGCGCCTCGGGTCCGCCGGCTCGATAGCGATCGTACCAGCGATAGAAGGTCGACGGGCGGATGCCCAGCATCTCCAGGGTTCGTCGGGCCGGCAGATGCGATTGCTCGACCAGGCGGATGATCTCGAGCTTCTCGGAGCCGGGGAGCCTCATGCCTCGTCTCCCCCATCCGCGATCATGCTTTTTTTGAGCAGCCGCAGTTCCAGCGCCTGTTCGGCGACGACCTCTTTCAGATCCTGAGCCTCACGGCGGAGGGCCTTGACCTCGTCGCTGGTGGCGGCGCGGGCAGTGTCGCCGGCGAGCCGCCGCTTGCCGGCTTCCAGGAACTCCTTGGACCAGCTGTAGTAGAGGCCTTCGGCGATGCCCTCGCGGCGGCAGAGTTCGGCGATGCTCATCTCGCCGCGCAAGCCGTCCAGCACGATGCGGATCTTCTCTTCGGCCGAGTAGCGCTTGCGCGTCGCCCGACGGATGCCCTTGACGATGTCTTCCGATGACTGGGCGTTGGTGTTGGATTTCTGTCTCATCTTCGCTCCCCTGAGGGCTACGATGAGCCAGAAATCCTCCCTTCCTCAAGCCGCTAAATCTGTCTCACAGGTGCTGATGTCGGACAGCTACGGCACTTTCGTGCGGTAGCCGCTCTTTCCGCGCATATATGAGCACCTTGAGCTTGCGGCTCAGATGATGCGCGCCGACCACAAGCGTCCATGCCGACCTTCCATGCCGACGACGCAAGGCGGCTTGTTCGCGAGCCGCGCCTTTGGGTCGGGGTTTAACGCTGTTGGCGCCAGGGTTAAGCCGAATAGGCCGCGAGCAGTCATAGTCTGAACTTCGGATAGCAATCCCCACAGCAAAGGCATGCACCCCCGGTGACCCGTATCTTGATCGCCGACGACCATGAGGTAGTGAGGTACGGCCTCCGCAGAAACCTGGAATCCCAGCCCAAGTGGGAAGTGGTCGGTGAGGCCTTGGACGGCAAAGAGGCCGTGGCAAAGGCCCTTGAACTCAAGCCCGATATTGCTGTTCTCGACTATGCCTTGCCGCTGGTCAACGGCGTAGAGGCGACGCGGCAAATCCGTGCGCGGCTGCCGCGGACGGAAGTGCTGATATTCACCATGCACGACAGTGAAACTGTCATCCGCGACCTGCTGGCTGCCGGCGCCCGCGGCTTTCTGCTCAAGTCGGATGCGTCCCGTTTCCTGCTGGCGGCGATCGAGTCCCTAGCGCTGCACAAGCCGTTCTTCACGGACAAGGTCTCGGAAGCTTTGCTCAATTCCTTCCTCAAGCGACCGGGCCACACCCAGTTCGCGCTCACGCCTCGCGAGCGGGGTGTCGTTCAGCTGATCGCGGAAGGGCACACCAACAAGCAGATTGCCAACGTGCTCAACATCAGCCTCAAGACCGTGGAGACGCACCGAGCAACCGCGATGCGAAAGCTCAACCTGTCATCCTCGGCCTCGCTGGTGCGCTATGCCATCCGCAACGAAATCATCGAGGCCTAGAGGGGCCGGAGGCCGTTCCCCGTCGCCCGCGGCGCGAGGGATTGCGTTTGCGCAGTTGAGATGTCGAGCCCCGCTCGGGGGAGGAGCGGGGCTCGAAAGCCGGGACGCCTGTCATGAGGGGGGGACGGCATGCCCGGCGGGACCGACAAGGAACGATCGCCTCTTGGGTCGACCGTCCTGCAGCCGGTTTGGCTGACCGTTAGGGCCGATCGATCTTGGCGCACTACATCGAACTTCAGATGATCAAGAACAGCCGCATCGCTTCGGCCACGGCGTGCGTACTCTTGGGCATCTGAGCTACTGCGGCTGTTCGTATGAGCGGTTTCATCTGCACTGATGTGGAGATCGCACCGTGCCTGATGACAATTGGGTCAAGGTCGCATTCGACGTTTCGGCCAAATTCCAGGGGTGCACCGTTGAATTTCGAGATGGATCGACGCGACGCCTAGATGAGGCGCACCTCAAAAAGAAATTGTTCCGAGAGACGCGCACGGGAATGATCTACGATGCGCATCAGATGCTGTCAGGATTCTACAAGCAGACTAACACGACCCCAAAAAGCTCCGTTGGGCAAGCCGCTGTCGCTGAGGCTTTCGAGAAGGGTGTGAGCACCGGCAAGCCAGACCTCAGCATCACCTTTGCTCCGGGCGTGTTCTCCTTTCGCGCCAACTCCGGCTTGGTGGGCATTGCGCGTATCGTATTCGATGTGCACTACACCGTTCGGCCCAAGAAGAGCAGTTAGCTCGAATTGCGCTGGAAATACCAATAGTTCGGCCATCGCCTGCTCCAAATGCAAAGCCCGCCAAAATAGCGGGCTGTGGCACCTCGCGGACGAACAAGCGTTCAGCCGCTCTCTGTCAATGAACTTGGCCTTGCATCCGCGCAAGAGCGGCCTCGGCAAGCTCCGTCAGCACCGGCTTCCCATGCTCATCAAATGTCAGCATGCGAAGAGCCATCAGCTTGAGCAATAGCGGTCCGGGAATCAGGCCGGCGGGGATCAGTCCGTCCTTGATAATGAGGAGCAATTCTTGTTCTTCCGGCTGTAGGACGATCCTGAACATGCGATGTGTGCCCAAGGGTGGAGGCCATGCCGTCCGAGGGTAGAGAGATGCACAGAGCGGCGACTGCTGTCGGCAGAGGTGTGCATCCCCCTGGGCGAGGGCCGAGCACGGATGAGCAAGTGCCTTGCTCTTTGCGCAGCGCCCTAGGTTACACGTGCTAGGTGGGCGGATTTGGGGCACCGCTCTATCCCCAGGTTGGGGGAGAAGTGTGCGTCGTCGCGATTTGCAGCACCATGGGATGGTGCACGACAAAGGCGCAGGCCCCTTGCGCGCATCTAATAGCTAGGGTTCAACAAGTCTATTCCGGATCGCATATCGAACGAGCGCGGCGGACGACGCAAGATTGAGCTTTCGCATCACGGCAGCGCGGTGCGTCTCGACGGTCTTGAGGCTGATATTGAGCAGCTGGGCGATCGCCTTGTTGGTGTAACCTTCGGCGATCAATTGAACGATCTGGCGCTCCCGAGGGGTAAGGGCCGAAACCCCTCGACCCGTTCGTGCAGTGAATGACTGAAGCAATGCCTCAGACACGCTCGAAGTAAAAAATGGTTTGTGAGACGCGAGCGCGTCGATGGCTGCAATCAAGTAGCGACTGGCGTCCGACTTGAGGAGATAACCACGCGCACCCGCCTGGAGAAGCTCCGTGACGAGCGCATCATCCTCGTGCATGGTGAAGATGAGCACTTCCGTTCTGGGCAGTCTCTGGCGAATTTGCCGGGTCACCTCGAGTCCATTCAAGATCGGCAGCGAATAGTCGATAATGGCAATATCGGGGACTGTCTCGATGGCTTTGGCCACGGCCTCTTTGCCATCCGTAGCTTCGGCTACCACTTCCCACGCCGGTTGTGTTTCCAGGATTTTTCGCAGGCCGGAGCGAACCACCTCATGATCGTCTGCAATGAGAATGCGGGTCACGACGCGCCGACCGCTCTCTCCCGCCGTCCGACACCGGTTCCCAGTCTCCACATTGCTGCCGCTCAGCGAAATCCGGTGCAACCCTGACGGCAGGCAGAGGCAAATGCCGGCACTTCTTCGAAAAGAATGGGTCGAGCCACGAAATCCGATCGTGTGGTGACTTGGTCATGTGGGCGCGCCCCAACTTTGCTGCAGCGCATGAGTTAAGAATTGGCACAAAGCCGACTTTGGCCGCGAGGTAGCGTAGCGTCTGCTATCGAGAGGAAAGCTGACGCTTACCCGGAAGAGTTGCGCTGCTGCAACAAGCGTTCTTTTGTGATCTCGCAGCCTATTTCCCCTTGCCGCGGATCAAATGGATGATGCCGGAGAAATCGGTGGCGCCCTCGCCCCAGGCGTTGTGCAGTCCGTAGAGCTGCGCCGCCGCTGCGCCCATCGGCGTGGTGGCGCCAGCGGCCGACGCCGCCTCCTGCGCGAGCTTGAGGTCCTTGAGCATCAGCGCGGAGGCGAAGCCCGCCTTGTAGTTGTTGTTGGCGGGCGATGCGGGGACCATGCCCGGCACCGGGCAATAGCTGGTCAGCGCCCAGGATTGGCCAGAGGAGGTGGAGGTCACATCGAACAGCGCCTGGTGCGAGAGCCCGAGCTTCTCGGCCAGCACGAACGCCTCGCACACTCCGATCATGGCGACGGCGAGCATCATGTTGTTGCAAATCTTGGTGGCCTGGCCGGCGCCGGCTTCTCCGCAGTGCACGACCTTGCGGCCCATGTCCTCCAGGACCGGCTTCGCCTTGGCGAAGGCATCGCTGGTGCCACCGCACATGAAGGTGAGGGTGCCAGCCTCTGCGCCGCCGACGCCGCCCGATACCGGCGCGTCGAGCGAGAGCATCTTGGCATCCGCGGCGAGCTTGTGTGCCGTGCGGGCCGAGGCGACGTCGATGGTGGATGAGTCGATGAACAGCGTGCCGGGCTTGGCGGCCTGCAGAATGCCTGAGCCGTACACCTCGAGCACGTGGCGGCCGGCGGGCAGCATGGTGAGGACGACGTCCACATCCTTGGCAGCGTCGGTGCCGGAGCCGGCGTTTTTCACGCCGCGTCCAGCCGCCCCTTCCAGGTTCGCCGGCACGAGGTCGAAGCCCTTCACCTCGTGGCCCTTCTTGACCAGGTTGCCGGCCATGGGCAACCCCATGTTGCCGAGCCCGATGACGCCGATCTTGGCCATTGTTGTTTCCTCCCGTGTGCGTGTCAGACCCTCCGGGCCTGACACCGTAACTCCGACTACAGGTTTGTTGGTGCCATGGTATCAGACCCGGAGGGTCTGACACCTACCTCCCCTTGAACTGCGGCTTGCGCTTGGCGAGGAACGCATCGAGCCCCTCGCGGAAGTCGGCGCTGCCGTAGCACAGCGCGATCAGGTCCTTGTCGTCGATGCCGCCGAACTGCTCGCGCATGCGCCGTACCACCTCCTTGCCGGCCTGCATGGTGAGCGGAGCCTGGGCGGCGATTTGCGCTCCGATGGCAAGCGCGCGCTGCATCAGCGCCTCGGGCGTGTCGAAGAGCTCGTTGACGAGACCGATGGCGAGCGCCTCGTCGGCCTCGATGAGGCGGGTGGTCATCAGCATGTCGACGGCGCGGCCGAACGCCCGTGATCATGGCGACGCGGGCGATGTTGGCGGCCGAGAGGCAGTTGGCGAGCGTGCGGGCGATGGGGAAGCCGAACTTGAAGTTGCGGGTGGCGATGCGCAGGTCGCAGGCGGCGGCGATCACGGCCGCGCCGCCGGTGCAGATGCCGGGGATGGCGGCAATCGTGGGCACCGGGCAGCGCTCGAGCTTGTCGAACATGGCCTCCATACGCGCCTCGTAGGCGAGGCCGTCCTCGCCGCTCTTGAAGTCGCGGAAGAGCGAGATGTCGGTGCCGGCGCCGAAGGCGCGCCCGCCCGCGCCGGTGACGATGAGCGCGCGCACCGAGCGATCTGGGGGCAGCGTGGCGCAGATCTCGCCCAGACGATCGTACATCTCGAAGGTCAGCGCATTGTGGGCGGACGGCCGGTTGAAGGTGACGATGCCGACCTGGGTCCGCACCTCGTAGAGGATGTCGTCGCTCGGGGCGTCTTTCATTTTGTTCGCTTCCAGTAGGGGGCTGTCGCCATCGACTTGCGCCGACGCAATTCCCCTCCCCCTTGTGGGGAGGGGACAGGGGTGGGGTGAATCTGCAGGGGGCGCCCGTGCGTCGCCACCCCCACCCCTGTCCCCTCCCCACGAGGGGAGGGGGACGTCGCGGCACCGTCGAGACTTCACGCATGGCCAGAGGCAGATCCAGACTTGGCGGTCTCTGTGAAATACGCCATCGCCGCGCGCACGCCGTCGGGCTTGTGCGGCACGCCGGAAAGCGACAGCGCCATCTCGACGCCGGCGAGGGTGGCGATGATGGTGAGGTCGTTGGTGTCGCCCAGGTGGCCGATGCGGAACACCTTGCCGGCGACTTTGGTGAGGCCGGTGCCCAGCGAAACGTCGAAGTTCTCCAGCGCCACGTTACGCAACGCGTCGGCGTTGTGCCCCGCGGGCATCAGCACTGCGGTGAGAGTGGAGGAGTAGTACTTGGGGTCCCTGCACAGGATCTCGAGGCCCCAGGCTTTGACGGCACGACGCACGCCCTCGGCATGGCGGTCGTGGCGGGCGAAGACGCGGTCGAGGCCTTCCTCGTGCAGCATGTCGATGGCCTCGGAGAGCCCGTAGAGCAGGTTGGTGGCGGGCGTGTAGGGGAAGAAGCCGTCCTTGTTGGCGGCGAGCATCTCCTCCCAGCCGAAGTAGGACTTGGGTAGCTTTGCCGCCTTCGAGGCGGCCAACGCCTTGTCGCTGATGGCATTGAAGCCGAGCCCGGGGGGAAGCATCAGCCCCTTCTGCGAGCCGCCTACCGTGACGTCGACGCCCCACTCGTCGTGGCGGTAGTCGATGGAAGCGAGCGAGGAGATGGTGTCGACCATCAGCAGCGCCGGGTGCTTGGCCGCGTCGATGGCGCGGCGCACCTCGTCGATGCGCGAGGTGGCCCCCGTGGAGGTCTCGTTGTGAACGACGCACACGGCCTTGATGGTGTGGCCCTTGTCGTCACGCAGGCGTGCCTCGATGGCTGCCGCGTCGGCGCCGCTGCGCCAGTCGGAGGCGATGAACTCAGGCTGCAGGCCGAGCTTCACCGCGATGGTCTTCCACAAGGTGGCGAAGTGCCCGGTCTCGTACATCAGCACCTTGTCGCCGGGAGAGAGCGTGTTGAGCAGCGCCGCTTCCCACGCGCCGGTGCCGGAGGAGGGATAGATCACCACGGGGCCGGTGGTCTTGAAGACGGTCTTGATGCCCGCAAACACCTTGAGCCCCAGCTTCTTGAACTCGGGGCCGCGGTGGTCGATCACCGGCATGTCCATGGCCCTGAGAATCCGGTCAGGGATCGGAGTGGGCCCGGGGATTTGCAGGAAATGGCGGCCGGCGCGGCGCGGCTCGTTGGACATCAGTCGGACTCCATTCCGAAGAATACTGCTTGTCGGGTACGAGCCAAACAACGCATTACGCTTCAAGTATACCACCAATGCCAGGTCAGCAATCACGCCGTACTGACACGCTTCGAGTAGCAATCGGTGCCGGCAATCTTCGACTCTCTTCGATATGGTCCATCAAGGCCAAGCGCCGCGACTTGTACGTTGGCGTGCGCAACATTATGGGCAGCCTGAAGTTGAGCGTCCATGGCGCTGAAGATTACCGTCGTTGTCAGATCGCGTTGACGAAGGAGTACTGGGCGAGGTCAGCAGAGGAGATCAACCCGCGGCTCCCCGGTAGGGAACTTGCTTCATGGTCAATGCCCCAAATCCCTGAAGTAGGAGCAGCTGAGATCGTATCAATCTGGCTACCCCGTAACCACCTTCGCAAGCGCGCTGAGAAAGTCAATGTGGACGCCCGCAGGCCGATACTTTTCATTGCTCCAGCGCGACCAAGCGCGGCTGTGCGAATACGACTCCATGAAGCGAAGAAGCTCGACGCAGATACGCTCTCCTTCCTGCGGGATTGCGGAGTGCTAATTGGCCACTTTGAGTTCGACGATCAGCGCATCATCGCTGTAAGCGCGCGCCTTGAGGAGTTTGATTCCTCCAGATTGAGAAATGTCCTCGGGGGTGAGGGTAGCGGAACTACGTTCCGTGATGTGTTGCGACCTGGGCAAACAATTGTGGACCTATCCGGTGTAACTTGGACAAAGCCAGTTGACGGGCAGATGGTTCATCTTACGGAAGTTCATGGTCTTGCGCTTCGTCGCAACCAGCTAGCGAAAGATCATGACCTAGCCGTACCAGCTTCGGAGCCGAGCAAGCCGTAGACCACCTCGCAGGTCATCAGGTCGAGGTGGCCGCCGCCGGCGTTCTTGAAAAAGGTGATGTCCGCGGGCGAGCGGCGGCCGGCGATTTTGCCGGGCACCAGGTCGTAGAGGTCGCCCTGCACGTCGGCCTCGCGGATAGCGCCGCTGGCGATGGGCGAGAGGATGTCGCCGACGCCGTGGAAGGCGGACTCGCGCCGGTCGACGAAAATGACGGAGCGGCGGGCGGCCTCGTCGTCGGCCTCGCGCGTCTGCGGCGTGTAGCCGCCGACGAGATCGAGGTGCGTGCCGGGCTTGAGGTTGGCGCCCTTGATCAGCGGCGCGTGCGAGCGCGTGCAGGTTGAGATCACATCGGCGATGCGGGTGGCGGCGTCGAGGTCGGCGGTGGCCTCGGCGGGAATGCCCTCCTGGGTGAGCGAGGCGGCGACTTCCACTGCGCGGGCCGGCGTGCGGTTCCAGATCAGCACGCGCTTCAGCGAGGGCCGCACGGTGCGATGCGAACGCACCAGCCAGCGCGACATCTGCCCGGCGCCGACCACCAGCAGCGTCTGCGGGTTGGGCGGCGCGAGCAACCTGGCGCCGAGGCCGGAGTCGGCCGCGGTGCGCCAGTAGGTGACCTCGGTGCCGTCGATGACGGCGAGCGGGCGGCCGTCGGCCCCGTCGAACAGCACGCACACCGCCTGCACCGCGGGCAGCTTGCCGCCGGCGAGGTTGGCCGGGAAGCTGGTGATCAGCTTGCTCGCCATGAAGCGGCCGGCGTCGACCGCGCTGCGTGCGAAGTAGAGCTCCTTCTCGGAGCCCAGCATGCCGTCGAGCACGCTGATCTTGGGGCGCCGGTGCGCGGCCTCCAGCGCATCGATGAGCACGGGGAAGGAGAGCAGGCGGCGGACCTCGGCGGCGTCGACGAAGCGCATGGGCGGGGTTCCTGGGCGGTGCGGGGAGAGGTTAGCATGGAACGGCGGCGATCAGTGCCTGCGGTGCGTCGCAGCTAGACCGCATCCGAGAGCAAGTTGAGACGTGCATGGGTCCCGCCCGCACGCTGCGCATGCGAGCGGCGTCGGGATGACGAGGGGGTCGTGCAAAGCCGCATCGAGCGGCAAGTGGCGATGTGCATGGGTCCCGACCTGGTCCCGTTCGCCCGCTTCGCGAGCGAACGGCGTCGGGATGACGAGCGGAACGATGCACAAAATCCCGTCATCCCGGCGCCGCGAGGGCCCGACAGGGCGCGAGCGGGAAAAGGCCGGGACCCATGCACTTAGCAGCAAGCTCTACGGTCATCGTGCTTGCCGCGACACATCCGCGGGGCCGTCGAAGACCTCGCCGGTTGTCTCATCGAATAGATCGACCCACTCGGGGTTCATGCTCTCGATCAATCGGATCTTCCACAGGCGGCGCCATTCTTTGAGCTGTTTCTCGCGCCGGATGGCGGCGTCCATCGTCGGGTGCGTTTCGTAGTATACGAGCAGCTTGACACCGTACTTCTTGGTGAAGCCTTCGATCAGCCCCTGCTTGTGCTCCGCCATGCGCTGATGGAGATCGCTCGTCACACCGATGTAGAGCGTGCCGTTGCGCCGGCTCGCAAGGATGTAAACGGAGGGGTTCTTTTCCATGGGTGGCATAGCTATTCGATGATCGGGCACAGCCGCATCCAGCGGCAAGTGGTAAGGTGCATGGGTCCCGGCCTGGTCCCATTCGCTCGCGCCGCGAGCGAATGGCGCCGGGATGACGAGAATGGCGCGCGTCGAGCATGACAACAAGCAAGGAACATCCAGTATCGCACCGCCTGGCCGAGCGCCTCAGCGCCGAGCTGGAGGGCGAGGTGCTGTTCGATCGGTTCAGCCGCGGGCGCTATTCGACGGATGCGTCGCACTACCAGATCGAGCCGGTCGGTGTGGTGGTGCCGAGGACCGACAACGATGTACGCGCGGCGATGGAGATAGCCCGCGAGGAGGGCGTCGCCCTCCTGCCGCGCGGCGGGGCAACGTCGCAGTCGGGGCAGACGGTGGGCCGCGCGCTGGTCATCGACTTCAGCAAGCATCTGAAGCGGCTGGTCGAGATCAACGAGATCAATTCCACCTGCATCGTCGAGCCCGGCATCGTGCTGGACGAGCTGAACCGGCAGCTCAAGGCGCACGGGCTTTGGTTTCCGGTCGACGTGTCGACGGCGAGCCGGGCGACCATCGGCGGCATGGCCGGCAACAACTCGTGCGGCACGCGCTCGATCCGCTACGGCATCATGCGGGATAATGTGATCGCCATCGACGCGATCCTGGCGGACGGGAGCGAGGCGCGCTTCGGCGAGGTGGGGCACAATCTGGCGCCGTTCGTGCCGACCGGCTCCCCTCCCCATCAAGGGGAGGGGAATTTCGGCGGCGTTCGCGGTGACGGTGAGTCCGCGGTCGCGCTGTTCCGTGACCTGCTCGGAATCGGGCGGCGGGAGGCGGAGCACATCGCGCACGCGTTCCCGGAGGTGAGCCGGCGGGTCGGCGGATATCTGATCGATGCGTTGGTGCCGGGCGGCGGGCCGGTCAATCTCGCGACCCTGCTGTGCGGCTCGGAGGGCACGCTGGCCGTCTCACGGCGCATCGAGCTGAAGCTTTCGCCGATCCCGAAGAACAAGGCGCTCGGCATCTGCCACTTCGCCACCTTCCGCAAGGCCATGGAGGCGGCCCAGCACATCGTGAAACTCGGGCCCGTGGCGGTGGAAGTGGTGGACCGCACCTTGATCGAGCTCGCCCGCGACATCGCCATGTTTCGCCCGGTGATGGAAACGTATGTGCGGGGCGCGCCCGACGCGCTGCTGCTCGTCGAGTTCGCGCAAGACGACCAGGCGGAAAACTTGCGGCGGCTGGAACGGCTCGACGAATTGATGGGCGACCTCGGGCATCCGCAAAGCGTGGTGAAGGTGGCGGACGCGGCGGGCCAGAAGGCCGTGTGGGAGGTGCGCGCCTCGGGCCTCAACATCATGATGTCGATGAAAAGCGAGGGAAAGCCCGTGTCCTTCATCGAGGACTGCGCGGTGCCGCTGGAGCATCTGGCCGACTACACCGAGCGGCTCACGGCCATCTTCGCCAGGCACGGCACCAAGGGCACCTGGTACGCGCACGCTTCCGTCGGCTGCCTGCACGTACGGCCGGTGCTCAATCTAAAGCTGGAGAAGGATGCCAAGACCATGCGCGCCATCGCCGAGGAGGCGTTCGCGCTGGTGAAGGAATACAAGGGCAGCCACTCGGGCGAGCACGGCGACGGGCTGGTGCGCTCCGAGTTCCACGAGAAGATGTATGGCGCCAAGACGGTGCGTCTGTTCGAGGAGGTGAAGGACCGCTTCGACCCGCAAGGCCTCATGAACCCCGGCAAGATCGTGCGCTCAACGCGCATGGATGACCGCAGCCTGTTCCGCTTCAAGCCGGACTACCGGGTGCCCGAGATGCGCATGGCGCTCGACTGGTCGGCCTATCCCGGGGCGGGCGGAGGTTTCCAGGGCGCCGTGGAGATGTGCAACAATAACGGCGAGTGCCGCAAGCACGCCTCCAACGTGATGTGCCCCTCCTTCCGCGTCACCGGGAACGAGCGCGACGTCACGCGGGGGCGGGCCAATGCGCTCAGGCTCGCCATCTCCGGCCAGCTGGGGCCCGACGCCTTCGCCTCCGACGAGATGCTGGAGACCATGCAGCTGTGCGTCTCCTGCAAGGGCTGCCGGCGCGAGTGCCCCACCGGCGTCGACATGGCCAAGATGAAAATCGAGGTGCTGGCGGCGGCCAATGCGCGGCGCGGATTGAGCCTGCGCGACCGGCTGGTGGCCTATCTGCCCCGCTATGCGCCTTATGCAGCTCTTGCGGCTCCCCTGCTCAATGCCCGCGACACTATCCCCGGTGCGGCGCACTTGGGCGAATGGTTAACTGGCCTGTCGGCTGAGCGAGCACTGCCGCGCTGGCGCCGTGACAGGTTCCGTGCGCCTGCCGTTGCCGTATCGCGGGACCTCGCACGAGACGCAGGGGACGACCCGCGAGCGCGCGCGCTGGATCACGCACGAGACGCTGCTGCGGCAGGCCCGGTTTCCTCGCGCGAGGTCGCGCTGCTGGCCGACACCTTCAACGCCGCTTTCGAGCCCGAGAACCTGCACGATACCATCGCCTTGCTTGGCGGGCTGGGCTACCGGGTGTCCGTGCTCTCCTCGCGCGAGAAGGGCCGTGCGCTGTGCTGTGGGCGCACGTTTCTCTCGGCCGGGATGGTGGAGCAAGCCCGCGCAGAAGCCCGCCGGGTGCTGGCCGCGGCACAACCGTTCCTCGCGCGGGGCGTACCCGTTGTCGGCCTGGAGCCCTCGTGCCTCCTCACGCTGCGCGACGAGTTTTGCGCCATGCTGCCGTCGCGAGAGACCGAGCAGCTTTCGTCCCAGGCCCTGCTGCTGGAGGAGTTCCTGGTGCGCGAGGCGGATGCCGGGCGCATCCCGCGGCATATTGCACGCCGGGAGGGGAGCGTCCTGCTGCACGGCCACTGCCACCAGAAGGCGTTTGGCGCCATGGACGCCGTTGCGGGTGCGCTCGGGCTGGTGGAGGGCCTTGCCGTGACGACCGTGGAATCGAGCTGCTGCGGCATGGCCGGCGCATTCGGCTATGGCGCCGACACCTACACAGTCTCCATGGCCATGGGCGAGCTGTCCCTGCTGCCGGCCGTGCGCAAAGCCGCGCCTGGCACGATCATCGCAGCCGACGGTTTCTCGTGCCGGCATCAAATAAGGGATGGCAGCGGGCGTGAGGCCTGGCACGTCGCCCGTATCCTGCACCAGGCCCTCGGCAAGGCGCCTGCGCCAGCGGATGCGCCTGCGCCCGGCCGTTAAGCGTTAAGCACTCCGGATGCGCAAAGCCGACGTTGGCCGTTCGGACGGGTGGACGCTGCTGTGCCAGGACGCTAGGTTCATCAGAGGTCTAGCGAGCCCAACAACAATGCTCCGTGGGCACCGCGGGGTGCCTTGCACTTCCTCGGGAGGGACAATGACATTGCAATCGGCCGGTGGCCGCACCCGCAACGGCCTCGTCAAGTCGCCGCTCGATCTGGCCGGCGGACTGTTCCTCATCGGCCTCGCGGCGCTGGGCTTTGCCGGCGGCTTCAATCTGCCCTTCGGCACGCTGTCGGGCATCGGCTCGGGCCTGCTGCCCAAGGTGGTGGCGACCCTGGTCGGTGCCTTTGGCGTGCTGCTGATGGTGAATGCGCTGCTGTTCGAGGGCGACCGCCTCGAGGGTTGGCCGCTGCGAGGCCCCGTGTTCGTGCTCGGCGCCGTGCTGATCTTCGCCACCGTGATCCGCGGCTCGACGCTCAGCCTGGGCGGCTTCGCCGGCATTCCTCTGCTGGCGTCGGTCAAGGTGCCGTCCCTAGGCCTCATTGTGGCCGGGCCGCTTGCCGTGATCTTCTCTGCCTTCGCCGACAAGGACACGCGGCTGCTCGAGGTGGTCGTGTTCGGCGTGGTGATGACGCTGCTCTGCGCCCTCCTGTTCAAGGAGCTGCTCAATCTGCCGATCCCCTTCGATCCGGCCGGTATCATCCCCGAGCCGATCAGCCACGCCTATGCCGGTATGAAGTCCGCCATCGGCCAGCTCTTCACCGCAATCAAGAACCTGTTCCGCTGAGGGCTCCGCGATGGATTTCTTTGCCAACCTGGTAGGCAATCTGTCGCTCGGGCTTAGCGTCGCTCTCTCGCTCAAGAACGTCGGCCTGTGCTTTCTTGGCTGCATGATCGGAACCCTGATCGGCGTTCTGCCGGGCGTAGGTCCGATTGCAACGATCACCATGCTGCTACCGATCACCTTCGGCCTCGATCCGATCGGCGCGCTGATCATGCTGGCCGGCATCTACTACGGCGCCCAGTACGGCGGCTCCACCACCGCCATCCTGGTCAACATCCCGGGCGAGGCCACCTCGGTCGTCACCACGCTCGACGGCCACCAGATGGCCAAGCAGGGCCGCGCCGGCGTGGCGCTCGGCATCGCTGCCATGGGCTCGTTCTTCGCCGGCTGCGTTGCCACGCTGATCATCGCCGCCCTGGCCGCGCCGTTGACCGCCATGGCCCTGCTGTTCGGCCCCGCCGACTATTTTGCGCTCATGGTGCTGGGCCTGATGTTCGCCGTTGTGCTGGCGCGCGGATCGGTGCCCAAGGCCATCGCCGTGATCCTGGTCGGCATCCTGCTCTCCACCATCGGTACGGACCTGGAGAGCGGCGAGGAGCGCCTCACTTTCGGCTGGACGGAGATTTCCGACGGCCTCGACGTGGCGGTCATTGCCATGGGCATGTTCGGATTCGCCGAGATCCTGCGCAATCTCGAGAGCACGCAGGCCCGCGACGTCATCCACGCCGCCATCGGCAACCTGCTGCCAAACCGCAAGGACCTGGGCCAGTCGGCGGCACCCGTCGTGCGCGGAACCTTCATCGGCTCCCTTCTGGGCCTGTTGCCCGGCAACGGCGCCGTGCTCGGTCCGTTTGCCTCCTACACCATCGAGAAAAAGCTCGCCAAGGATCCCTCGCGTTTCGGGCGCGGCGCCATCGAGGGGGTTGCAGGCCCCGAATCCGCCAACAACGCCGGCGCCCAGACCGCCTTCATTCCGCTGCTGACGCTCGGCATCCCGCCCAACGCCGTGATGGCGCTGATGGTGGGCGCCATGACCATCCACGGCATCGTGCCGGGCCCGCAGATCATGACCAAGCAGCCGCAGCTGTTCTGGGGCATGATCGCTTCCATGTGGATCGGCAACCTGATGCTGCTCGTCATCAACCTGCCGCTGATCGGGCTATGGGTGCGCCTGCTCAAGGTGCCCTATCGGCTGATGTTTCCGTCCATCGTGCTGCTCTGCTGCATCGGCATCTACTCGGTCAACAACTCGCCGATCGAGGTCGTCATGACCGCCGGCTTCGGCTTGTTCGGCTACGCGCTGGTCAAGTTCGGCTTCGAGCCGGCGCCCCTGCTCCTGGGCTTCGTGCTCGGCAGGCTGATGGAGGAGAAGCTGCGCCAGGCGCTCGTCATCTCGCGCGGCACCTTCATGACCTTCATCGATCGGCCATTGAGCGCCTCTCTCTTGTTTATGGCGCTCATCCTGGTTTTCGTGGCTATCCTTCCCTCGATCCGCCAGAGCCGCGAGCAGGTGTTCCAAGAGGCGGACTAACCTGACAGGCAAAGTGAGGGCCTCGACCCCGGGGCGGGGGCGGTGCTTGGCTGACAGTGTCGGCGGCGCCGGGCTGGAATGCGGGGTGCAAGCGGAGCGTCTACCGAATGCGGGCGGTGAGAATTTCAGGAGGTGAAAGTCGACCGCCGCGGCAACAACGCCCTGTTTCTTGTCGGTGAAGGCCGTGGTATACCAAGCCAACAAGAAGGCTTCGACCATGAGCTTCAACGGTCGAGGAAGCGTCCAAAGGAGGAGAGCGCAATGAGTAGTTCCGTTTCACGCCGCAAGTTTCTGAAGACCGGCGCTGTCGCTGCCGGCACGGCAGCCGTTGGTGCCGTGGCGATGCCGCAGGTGTCGCGGGCGCAGACTGCCACGCTCAGGATGCAAACGTCCTGGCCGGCGACCGATATCTTCACGGAGATGGCGCAGCAGTACATCGAACGCGTCAACTCCATGGCGGGCGGGCGGCTCAAGATCGACCTGCTGCATGGTGGCGCGGTCGTCCATCCCTTCCAGGTGCTCGACGGCGTGCACGGCGGCCAGATCGACGCCGCACACACTGTGACCGTCTACTGGTACGGCAAGCACAAGGCGGCCTCCCTGTTCGGCACCGGCCCCGTGTTTGGCTTCAATGCTAACGAAGGCTTCGGCTGGATCTATGCCGGCGGCGGCAAGGAGCTGTTCGAGGAGCTGCAGGTTCAGATCATGAAGCTCAACGTCAAGAGCTTCTTTGCCATGCCGATGCCGACGCAGCCCCTGGGTTGGTTCAAGAAGCCGCTCGCCGGCCCTCAGGACCTGAAGGGCCTGAAGTACCGCACCGTCGGCCTCGCGGCAGACCTGTTCCAGGCCATGGGCCTGGCGGTCGCGCAGCTTCCCGGCGGCGAGATCGTGCCGGCCATGGAGCGCGGCGTGATCGATGCCTTCGAGTTCAACAACCCGACCTCGGACCGCCGCTTCGGCTCGCAGAACGTGGCCAAGAACTACTACCTCGGCAGCCATCACCAGGCGACCGAGTACTTCGAGATCATGTTCAACCGGACCAAGTTCGACGGGCTGCCCGCCGAGCACAAGGCGATCCTGCAGTACGCCGCCGAGGCCGCGTCCTCCGCCAATGAGTGGAAGGCCTACGACCAGTACTCCCGCGACCTGCAGGAGCTGATCGACAAGGAGAAGGTCAACGTGCTGCGCACGCCGCAGGGCATCTTCGACGCGCAGATCAAGGCCTGGGACGGGCTGATCGCCACCTTGGGTGCTGATCCCTTCATGAAGAAGGTGATGGACTCGCAGAAGGCCTGGGTCCGGCGCGTCGTGCTCTACACTCAGTTGAACTCGACCGACTACAAGGGTGCGTTCAACCACCACTTCCCCGGTGTACTAAAGACCTAGCTAGAGTTAGGGGCGGCGCGACCCTCGCGCCGCCCTTTCCACTTGACGCGGAGGGATGTGCGCAGGCTCCCCCGCCGTCGCGACCCTCTCGGACCAATCGAACATGACCCGATTTCTGTTCTTTATCGATTCACTCAGCTTGTGGGTCGGCAAGGCGTTTGCTTGGTTGATCCTGGTGCTGACATTGGGCGTGAGCTACGAGGTGTTCGTGCGCTATGTGCTGCGCGCGCCGACCACGTGGGCTTTCGATTTCAGCTACATAACCTACGGCGCCATGTTCCTCATGGCCGGCGCCTACACGCTCTCGCGCAACGGGCATGTGCGTGCCGACGTTCTGTACCGGTTCTGGAAGCCGCGCACGCAGGCGAGCGTCGATCTCGTGCTCTACATCATCTTCTTCCTGCCGGCCGTGGCGGCATTCATCTACTCCGGCTGGAACTACGCGCAAATGTCGATCCGGTTCAGGGAAGTCAGCATCTTCAGTCCAGCGGGCATACCGGTGTTCCCGCTCAAGACGCTGGTGCCGATCACCGGCGTGCTACTGCTGCTGCAAGGGTTCGCCGAGGTCGTCCGCTGCGTCATTTGCATCAGACAAGGGGCATGGCCGCAGCGCCTGCACGATGTCGAGGAGACGGAAAGCATCATCCTGCAGGAGCAGAAGATTCATGCTGCCGAACGTGACGGCGCAATCTGGTCAGAAGGGGGCCTGACCATGACTGATCCGCAAGTCGGCATGCTGATGCTGGGGTTGTTCATCTTCATCATCATGCTGGGGTTCCCGATCGCCTTCACGCTCATGGCGATGGGCGTGGGCTTCGGCTTCTACGCCTATTACACGCCCGGCCAGGACTTCTTCAACAACCGCATCTTCACGCTGCTGGTGCAGAAGGCGTTCGAGGTCTCCTCCAGCGACGTGCTGACGGCGGTGCCGCTGTTCTTGTTCATGGGCTACGTGGTCGAGCGCGCCAACATCCTCGATCGCCTGTTCCATTCGCTGCAGCTGTCGATGAAGAATATTCCCGGCGCACTCGCGGTGGCGACGCTGCTTACCTGCGCCATGTTCGCCACCGCGACCGGCATCGTCGGAGCGGTGGTGACGCTGATGGGGCTGCTGGCGTTTCCCGCGATGCTGCGCGCAGGCTACGACGTCAAGCTCTCCGCCGGCGTGACCTGCGCGGGCGGCTGCCTCGGCATCCTCATTCCGCCCAGCATCCTGCTCATCGTCTATGCCGCGACTGCCGGCGTCTCCGCCGTGAAGCTCTACGCGGCTGCCTTCATCCCCGGCTTCACGCTTGCAGGTCTCTACATGGCGTACGTGATCCTGCGGGCCATGATCGATCCCTCGCTTTGCCCGAAGCTGCCGAAGGAGCAGACGGACATCCCCTTCAGCAAGGTGATGTGGGCGCTCGCGACCTCGTTCTTGCCCCTCGCGCTGCTGATCCTTGCGGTGTTGGGCGCCATCCTGTTCGGCCTGGCGACGCCGTCGGAGGCGGCGGGTGCGGGCGCGCTGGCGAGCATGGTGCTCGCCGCCGCCTACGGGGCCCTCAACTTCACGATGCTCAGGGATTCCGTGTATTTGACCGCACGCGCCACCGCCATGGTCTGCTACCTGTTCATCGGCTCGTGGACCTTCTCGGCGGTGTTTGCAGTGCTGGGCGGCCAGCAGGTGGTGGAGCAGTTCTTCCTCGCCCTCAACCTGTCGCCGACCCAGTTCCTGATCCTCACCCAGGCGATCATCTTCCTGCTGGGGTGGCCGCTGGAATGGACCGAGATCATCATCATCTTCGTTCCCATCTTCCTGCCGCTGCTGCCGCACTTCGGCATCGACCCGATCTTCTTCGGCATCCTGGTGGCGCTCAACACGCAGACCGCCTTCAACACGCCGCCGGTGGCGATGGCGGCGTTCTACCTCAAGGGTGTCGCCCCGCCGCACGTCACGCTGACGGACATCTTCTCCGGCGCACTGCCGTTCGTGTTCATGGTGTTCATCACCATGTTCCTCGTCTACATCTTCCCCCAGTTGGCGCTATGGCTGCCAGACTACCTCTACGCACCGCGCTGACCGGCCGCGCGATGATGGACTGCGCATGAGCCTGTGTGCACTCACCCTCAGCGACGCCGCCGCCGGCATTGGCGAGGGCCGCATCTCCTCGGCCGAGCTGGTAAGCGACTGCCTCAAGCGCATCGGCGAGGTGGAGCCCAAGGTCGGCGCCTGGACCTTCCTCGATCCCGACCACGCCCTGCGCCAGGCGGAGGCCGCCGACGAGCATCGCCGCCACGGCCGCGCCACCGGCCCCCTGCACGGCGTGCCAATAGGCATCAAGGACATCTTCGACACTGGCGACATGCCGACCGAGCTCGGCTCGCCGCTGTGGGCTGGCCGCACGCCACGCCGTGACGCCGCCGCCGTCGCCCGCCTGCGCGCTGCCGGTGCCGTCATCATGGGCAAGACCGTCACCACCGAGTACGCCTACTATCAGCCGGGCAAGACCCGTAACCCGCACGACCCCGAGCGCACGCCCGGCGGCTCCTCCAGCGGCTCGGCAGCGGCTGTCGCCGCAGCTATGGTACCGGGCGCCATCGGCTCGCAGACCAACGGTTCGGTGATCCGCCCGGCAGCCTTCTGCGGCGTCGTCGGCTTCAAGCCGACGCACGGCCTCATCCCTCGCAGCGGCGCGCTCATGCTCTCGCGCACGCTCGATCATGTGGGCGTATTCGCACGCACGGTCGGCGATGCGGCCCTGCTGGCGGAGGTGCTCGCCGGCTTCGACGCTGAGGACCCCGATACGCGGCCCACTGCCCGCCCGCCGCTCGCCGCGACCGCCGCCAGCGACCCGCCGCTGACGCCGCGGCTCGCCTTCGTGCACACGCCGGCCTGGCAGCACGCCGAGCCGGTCACGCAAGCGGCCTTCGCCGAGCTCGTCGAGGCCTTGGGCGAGGCGGCGAGCGAGGTGGAGCTGGGCCAAAGCTTCGACCGCGCCATCGACATGCATCGCACGATCATGGAGGTCGAGATGGCCTTCAACCTCCACCGCGACTTCGAGCAGGGCAAGGACAAGCTGAGCCCGGTGCTGCGCCAGCTGATCGAGCGCGGTCGCGACCGGCCGGCCATCGACTACATGCGCGCGGTTGGCGCCATCCCCTCGCTCAACCAGGCGCTCGATGCCGTCTTCGACGAGTACGATGCGATCCTGACGCCGGCCGCGCCCGGCGAGGCCCCGCCCGCCGCCACCACCGGCAACCCGGTATTCTGCTCGATCTGGACCTACCTCGGCACGCCGGCCATCACGCTGCCGTGCTACAGTCCGAACGGGGATTGCCGATAGGCGTGCAGCTTATCGGCCGTCGCGGCAACGATGCGCGGCTCTTGCGCACCGCCAATTGGCTTGTCGCTAGGCTGGCTACGGGAGCGAACCGTCGCCGGCGCGCCCCCGCCTCAACGGAGCGTGGCCCTTCGCGCCGCGCCAGCAAAAGGAAGGAATCCTCCACATGGCCCTGATTACTGGCATCATCGGCATAGCCATGCTGGTGACATTCCTCGGCTTCATGGTGTGGTGGGTGCCGGCCCCGCCATTGATCGTCATCATGGGCAGCGTCGTCCTGCTGCTCATCTACGATTTCATACAGACGCTGCGCAACGGCGAAAGTCGCTGACGCGAGGGCAAGCTTCGCGAGAGGAAGCCTGAGATGAACGTGGTGGAAGTTCTGATCGGTCTGGGCGCAGTCGCTGCGTCCGTTCTGGCTTGGTGGGTCGGCCTGCCGAGCGGCGGCCAGGTGCGCAGTTGGTTGCGAAGCGACACCCGACAAGCCCTGTACGCGGTCATGGTGCTCTCGATCTTCGCCTACGGCATGGCCAACATCGTTACTGGCCTGGTGCCTTGATCCGCTAGAGCACTGGCGGCAATGGCTATGCTCTTCGACTGACCCCGCGGAGGGATGGGCGTGGCCGAGACAAGCCTCACGTCGCTCACCGCCACTGAGGCCGCCGCGCAGATGGCCCAAGGCGCGCTTTCCTCCGAGGCCCTGGTGCGCGCGTGCCTCGACCGCATCGCCGAGCTGGAGCCCGCCGTCCAGGCCTGGGCCATTATTGACCCCGCACACGCGCTGGAGGAAGCCAAGACTGCCGATGCGCAGCGCCGCGAGGGCAAGGGCGTAGGCCCCCTGCATGGCGTCCCCGTCGGCATCAAGGACATCATCGACACGGCCGACATGCCGACCGAGCACGGCAGCCCCATCTTCAAGGGCCGCAGGCCTCACCAGGATGCCGCCTGCGTCACCGCCTTGCGCCGGGCCGGCGCGGTCATCCTCGGCAAGACCGTCACGACAGAGCTTGCAACGCGTGTTCCCTCGCGCACGCGCAATCCCGTGAAGTTGGACCACACCCCCGGCGGCTCCTCGTCGGGGTCGGCGGCTGCGGTGGCGGCCGGCATGGTGCCGCTTGCCGTGGGCACGCAGACCGGAGGCTCCGTGATCCGCCCCGCCGCCTACTGCGGGGTCTATGGGTTCAAGCCAACGTTCGGGCTCATTCCGCGCACCGGGGTCTTGAGCCAGGCGCCGTCGCTCGACACCATCGGCGTTTTCGGCCGTTCGGTCGAGGACGTGGCGCTCATCGCCGACGCGCTGATTACCTTCGATCCCGGCGATCCTTCCAGCGCCAGGACAAGCCAGCCCCGGCTTCTCGCCACCGCGACCGAGGATTTCCCGCTGCAGCCGATTTTCCCCTTCGTCAAGACGCACGCTTGGGGCGCCGCCGATGCCGCCACCCGCGAGGCTTTCGAGGAGCTGGTGGCGGAGCTCGGTGGCCAGGTGACCGAGATCGGCCTCGACGCGACCACCGAGAACGGCCTGGCCGCCGCCCGGACGGTGCAGGCCGTTGAGATGGCCGCCAACTACGGGCCCCTGCTCGACCGCTCGCCGGAACTCTTGAACGAGAGCCTGGCCCAGCGCATCGAGGCGGGGCGGCAGGTGCGCGGCACTGAGTACTTCGCCGCGCTGGAGGCGCGCGAGCGGTTCTACGCCACCTGCCAGGAGCTCTTCATCAACTACGGCACGATTCTCACGCCTGCTGCGCCGGGGCCAGCGCCGGCGGACCTCGGCACCACCGGAGATCCCGTGTTCTGCGGCTTCTGGACCTATCTCGGCGTGCCCGCGGTGACGCTGCCGCTGCTGGAAGCCGATGGCCTGCCGATCGGCGTGCAGCTTGTCGGTCCCCGCCGCGACGACGGGCGCCTGCTGCGCACCGCCCGCTGGCTCGTGCAGCGCCTGCAAGGCGCCGCCGCGTAGGTTCAGCCGCGCCCCTTGTGTGCCAAAGGCAGCCGCCAGGGCCTCACGCCGCCAACTGCACGAACCGGCTGCGATGCTGGGAGCGCTTCCAGGCACCAACCAGCAGGATCGCGATACAGCCGAACGCATTGCAGGTGAAAACGATGGCCATCGTCCAATCGGCCTTGTTCACGACCGCATAGGCCACGGCGGATGCGTTGGACATGAGGAACAGCCCCCAGGTTGCAAATGAGACTGCCTCCGCGCCGTTTTGGTCCCTGGCTGCGCGCGTTATCTGCGGCACATAGGCCAGCACGCGCACAGTATTGCAGAACGTGAACACGACAAACGTGATATCGGCGGCTGTCATGGAGTGGGCCTTCCTCAATGCGGCGTCGTGCTGAAATGGGAGCTGGCGGTTGTTGCAGGCCGATCGGCCTATGCTCGCGCCGTCACGGCGACAAAGAAAGGAAGAGGCGGAAATGGCCGTGAAAGGGGCGTGAAAGGTGTGTTAAATCGGCGATAAATCGAACCAGCGCGTTTACAGCCCCGTGCAGCCCACCCCCGCATCGCGACGTGCAATCGAGCTGTGGATCCTCGGCGGCTTCGATCTCGTTTCGAGCCAGGGTGACGCGATCAAGCTGCCGACCCGCAAGAGCTGCCTGCTGCTGGCATATCTTGCGGCTCCGCCAGGGCAGTCGCATTCCCGAGAGAAGCTCGCCGGACTGTTCTGGGGTGAAACGCAAACGGAGCAGGCGCGCGGCAGTCTCAGGCACGCGCTGGCAGCCTTGCGATCGGCGCTGGGTCCCCAGTGCATCGATGCCGGTCACGAGGCCGTCACCTTGGTGCCCGGGCATATCGACAGCGATGTCGACCGGCTCGCACAGGCCGCTGGCAAGGGCGTCGACACCGCAAACCTCGATCTCGACCTGGTCTACCGTGGGGAATTCCTGGCCGGACACTCGCTTTCCAACCAAGAGTTCACCGACTGGCTGCTGTTCGAGCGGACCCGGTGCCGCAACCTCGCAGAGACCGTATTCGAGCGCGCCATCGGTGCGCTCGAGGCGAGCGGCAGGACTTCCGAGGCGATTGCTCTGGCGCATCGTCTCGTAGCCCTCGATCCCCTGCGCGAGCAGAGCCACCGCATCCTGATGCGGATGTTCGAGGCAGCCGGCGAGCGCTCCAAGGCGCTGGAGCAATACCAGCGCCTCAGGGACCTCCTTGCCAAGGAGCTCGCTGTCGAGCCGTCGGCCCAGTCGGCGGCGTTGGCGCGACTGATCCTCGCGGCACAGCCCGATGGCGTTGCCGCCCCGGCAAGCGCACCTTCCGCCGAGCCCGACGCGGCGCATCGCGCAGCCGACATTGCGCTCCCGGGTCCCATCTCCATCGTCGTCCTTCCGTTCGCAAGTCTGAGCGAAGGCTCGGATGATCAGTTGGTCGCCCGTGGCTTCTCGGAAGACCTCATCACCGAGCTGTCACGCATGCCCGAGCTGTTTGTGATCGCGCGCCAGTCGAGCGACCAGTTTCCGACCGCATCGGCTACGGCCAGTGTGACTGCCAGCGATCTGGGCGTGCGCTATGCGGTTGCCGGCACCTTCCGCCGTTCGGGTGACTGGTTGCGCGTCACGGCCCAGCTGGCAGATGCCGCCAGCAACCGATGCCTGTGGGCGGAGCGCTACGACGGGCCGGTGCGCGATGCCTTTGCCATCCAGGACGACATCATCGCCCGCATCGCCAGCACGCTCGATGCGCAGATCCGCCTCGCCGAGCGCGAGCGCGCGGCAGGTCTCGATGGCGAGACCTTCGGAGCCTGGGAGCTGGCGCACCGTGGCCTGTGGCACCTGCACCGGTTCACGAAGGCGGAAACGGAGATCGCCGAGGCCTGGTTCGCGCGCGCCATCGCACTCTCGCCCCAGTTTGCGGTGCCGTACGCCGGCCTGGCCTACGCGGCGTTTGTCAGAGCGCTATGGAATTTCAGCGACGATCTGGAGGCGGTCGTGACGGCCGGCCTCGGCCATGGCCGGCGGGCGGTGGAGCTCGATCCCAAGAATGCCTTTGCCCACGCCGCGTACGGTCGCATGCTGATGCTGAGCGGAAAACTGCAGGACGCATTCGGCTATATGCGTCGCGCGATCGATCTCAATCCGAGCTTTGCCGGTGGCCATTTCGCCCTGGCGCAGGCGCTGCTGTGGGCCGGACAGCCAAAGCAGGCCCTGCCCCGCCTCGAGCTGGCGGAGCGGCTGAGCCCCAAGGACCCGCTGCTGTACGGATTTCTGAACTGGACCGCGTTCTGCCATTTCACGCTGGGTGACTTCGCGGCGGCCGAGGCAACCGCGCGCCGATCCATCCAGCTGCAGCCCAACGACAGATGGTCCCGCCTGGCGTTGGCGGCAGCGCTGGTCGGTGCAGGCAGGTTGGAGGAGGCGCGGGATGCCGTCGCGGCGGCGCGCGCGCTCGAGCCGGAGCTGTCGACGCGCAGCCTCGAGCTGTTCTTGCGTCACGCAGCAAAGGAAAGCCGCGACGGCGTGATGGCTGCCCTGCAGGTCGCCGGGCTGTAGCGTCCTCACAAACCATTGACGGGGCAGGGCCCTTGTCGCCCGCCGCGGATCGGCTAATGGTGGCGGTCGCAAGTAGCCCAATCCCTGGAACACCCCATGTCCGCTCACACACCCGTCCCGCAGAAGCGCATCACGGCGCCCGAGATCACTGCGCGCAAGGGCGGCGAGCCGATCGTCTCGCTCACTTCCTATCACGCCCACACCGCGGCGATAGCCGACCCGTTCGTCGACTTCCTGCTGGTCGGCGACAGCCTGGGCATGGTGATGCACGGTTACGAGTTCGACGGTGCCCGTGCCGCTCGAGCTGATGATCATGCACGGGCGTGCCGTGGTGCGTGGGGCCAAGCGCGCGCTGGTCGTGGTCGACATGCCGTTCGGCTCCTACGAGGAGAGCCCCTCGGTCGCATTCCGCAACGCTGCCCACGTCATGAAGGAGACCGGCTGCGGCGCCATCAAGCTCGAAGGCGGCCGCCGCATGGCCGAGACCATCCGCTTCCTCACCGAGCGCGGCATTCCCGTAATGGCTCACATTGGCTTGACGCCGCAGTCGATCAACGTGCTCGGCGGCTTCAAGACCCAGGGCCGCGTGCGCGACGAGTGGGCGGCAATAGAGGAGGACGCCAAGGCCGTGGCCGAAGCCGGCGCGTTCTCGATCGTGCTGGAGGCCATGGCCGAGGAGCTTGCGCGCAGGATCACCGCCGCCATCCCCATCCCAACCATCGGCATCGGCGCATCCGTCGGTTGCGACGGCCAGATCCTGGTGATGGAGGACATGCTGGGCCTCTCGCCTCGAGTGCCGAAGTTCGTCAAGGAGTTCGGTAAGGTGGGCGAGGCGATCCGCGAGGCCATCTCCGCCTATGCGACGGAGGTGCGCAATCGTACCTTCCCGGCACCCGAGCACACGTATGCGATGAAGGACGATCCGAAGGGTGCGACCAAAGGCAAGGCCAAGACGAAAGCGTAAGACGGGTGTCAGACCCTGTGGGTCTGACACCATGGCGCCAACCGCGCGTTGTACGTTTGGCGCCCAAACAAGGTTGGAACAATGGTGTCAGACCCGGAGGGTCTGACACCCCACTGGGGAAACGCCAATGCTGAAGCTCGTGGACAACCTCGAGCGCCTGGGAACCGAGACCGCCTTCGAGGTGCTGGCGCGCGCCGATGCTCTGCAGCGCCAGGGCAAGTCCATCGTCAACCTCGGCATCGGTCAGCCCGACTTCAAGACGCCGGCCCACATCGTCGAGGCGGCCATCAAGGCGCTGCGCGACGGCCATCACGGCTACACGCCGGCGCAGGGCATCCTGCCGCTGCGCGAGGCAGTGGCGAAGGACCTCAAGCGCCGCCACGGCGTCGACGTGCACCCCGACACCATCGTCATCTGGCCGGGCGGCAAGCCCACCATGTTCTTCTCGATCCTGATGTTCGGCCAGCCCGGCGCCGAGATCATGTATCCGGACCCCGGCTTTCCGATCTACCGCTCGATGATCGAGTACACCGGCGCCAAGCCGGTGCCGATCGCGCTCAAGGAGGAGAACGATTTCGCCTTCACCGCCGACCAGGTGCTGTCCCAGATCACGCCCAAGACCAGCCTGATCATCCTCAACAGCCCCAACAATCCCTGCGGCGGCGCCGTCCCCATCGAAGAGGTGAAGCGGCTGGTCGCTGGGCCTGGAGCAGCATCCCGAACGTGGCCGTCATGTCGGACGAGATCTACAGCCAGATGCTGTACGGCGGCCGCAAGCACGAGAGCTTGCTGCGCTACCCCGAGATCAGCGACCGCCTGATCCTGCTCGACGGCTGGTCCAAGACCTACGCCATGACCGGCTGGCGGCTCGGCTTCTCGGTGTGGCCGAAGGCGCTGGTGGAGAAGGTCGTGCGCCTCGCCGTCAACTGCCACTCCTGCGTCAACGCGCCGACGCAATACGCCGGCATCGCCGCGCTCGACGGTCCGCAGGACGAGGTGCACAAGATGGTGGCGGCCTTCGACGAGCGCCGCCGCATCATCGTGCCGCTGCTGAACCAGCTGCCGGGCTTCACCTGCCTCGATCCCGGCGGCGCCTTCTACGTGTTCCCCAACATCACCGGCACCGGTCTCGACGCGCGCACCTTGCAGAACCGCATGCTCGAGGAGGCGGGCGTCGCCACCGTTGCCGGCACCAGCTTCGGCATCCACGGCGAGGGCTATATCCGCTTCTCCTACGCCAATTCTGTCGATAACATCCGCGAGGCCATCAAGCGCATTGCCGCGCTATTGCGGGATTGAGGCGACCAGGACGGCGGCGTTGCGCGTGGCCACGGTGCGAGGCCGCCCATGAAGATCGATGCCGTCGAGCTCACCCTGTTCGCGTGGGACGACATTCCGCCGACGCGCTATTCGCAGGGTGCACAGAATACGGGCGGGCGCAGCAATCTCGGCCTGCTGCGCATCTCCACCGACGCCGGCATCGAGGGTCATGCGTTCCTGGGTTCGGCATTCAATCCTGCCGAGACCGATGCCTTCGGGCTGATCCGGTTCCTCAAGCCCATCCTGATGGGCAAGGACCCGCGCGCCCGCGACGATCTGCACGCGCAGATGCGCGCGCGCCAGCGCACCACCGGCCTGCGCACCATCGGCGCCTGCGACACCGCGCTGTGGGACATTTGCGCCAAGGCCGCCGGCATGCCGCTCTACAAGCTACTTGGCACCGACCGCTCCTCGATTGCCGCCTACGCCTCGAGCCAGATCCTCGACAACCGCGAGGCTTATGCAGCCGAGGCCGCACAGTTCAAGGCCGAGGGCTGGAAGGCCTACAAGATCCATCCGCCCCAGAACCCGTCTGACGACATAAAGGTGTGCGAAAGCGTGCGCCGCGCCGTGGGCGAAGACTTCACCTTGATGCTCGATTCCACCTGGAGCTACCGCTTTCCCGAGGCGGTCAAGGTCGGCCGCGTCATCGAGCGGCTCGGCTTCCTCTGGTACGAGGACCCGCTCAACGAGGAGGACATCTACAGCTACGTCAAGCTGAAGCAGAAGCTCGACATCCCCATCATGGCCACCGAGTACCCGGCGGGCGACATCGGCAGCTACGCGGTGTGGCTCACCGAGCGCGCCACCGACTTCCTGCGCGGCGACATCCCCGTCAAGGGCGGCCTGACCACCATGCTCAAGACCGCGCACCTGGCCGAGGCGTTCCACATGAACTACGAGGTGCACCACGGGGGCAATTCGCTCAACAACATGGCGCAGCTGCACTTCGCGTGCGCCATCGCCAACACGATCTTCTTCGAGGTGCTGCTGCCGCACGGCGCCCACAAGTACGGCCTCACCAACGACATTCAGATTGGCCGCGATGGGCTGGCGCACTGCCCGCAGCTGCCCGGCATCGGCGCGCAGATCGACTTCGACCTGATCAAGCGCAAGCAGGTGGCGCAGCTTTCCTAGTGTGATGATCGAGAAGTCCGCGTCATCGCGCGAGACCTGGTTCATGAGCGGACTTCTCGATCTGAATCACGCTAGCATCATGATTTTGTTAGTGTCCTTCAGATCGCGAAATTCGCGCCGCGCTTCCTGCAATGTGAGACGAATTTCGCGATCAGGACACTAGGTGTACCGCACCACCTTTTGCGGGACGCGGCGAAACGCTTTCTTCACCATAAGCGGCCAACACTGGGATGCTCCCCCGGGTTTGCCAACCATGAAAGCCGTTGTCGTCATCCTTGTGCTGCTGGCAGGCCTCAAGCTCGGCCACCAGGAGTATCTCTATCGCCTGGCGACGCGCGACCTGATCGTCGCCGCCTACAAGGACCGCGCCGTGCAGGCCTGCCTCACGCACGCGCGCAACTCCAGCCTCGGGCTCGCGCCGCAAGCCTGGATCCACGCGGCCTCCGTCAGGCTGGTGATCGGCAAGAGCGGCCTCGACGTGCAACTGTGGCAGGTCGACAGCGACCTGTGGAACGTGCGCTACCGCAATCCCTTCCTCGTTCTGACGACGGATGTCCGCAGCGGTCAGGTCAGCTGCGAGTACGACATCGTCAACGCCGCGGCCACCGTGCACCGCCTGTAAGGCGATCTCCCGCTTACAGGGCCCATTGCGCAGAACACCTGGCTTTGCGTTGCCCGGCCGCGTGCCGCCTTCCGCTCACCCCTGCCCTTCTGCTGACGCGCCCTCCGTTCTGGGTTCGCCATTGAATCGCCTCATACGTTTCTGCTAATTTCCTACCAAACGTAAGAATATGGAGCCGATCTGTGTTGTGGTTCGGCCGGGGTAAGCGCGTGCTGACGATCGGCTCGGTGCATCTCGACACGATCGCCCTCAGCGAGCCGCCCAAGGTCCACAGCGAAGGCGAGACGGAGGTCGGCAGCATCATCCATTCCGTGGGCGGCAGCGCCTACAACATCGCCGCCAATCTGGCGATGCACCGGCCCAGGAGCGAGGCCATCAGCGGTGTTGCCGTATACTCGATCCTGCCGCAGCACTCGGTGCTCACCGAAATCATCAAGTACAAATGCACCGCAACAGGGGTGAATTCGAGGTATCTGCGGCTGCACAAGGACTTCAATCGCAGGCACGTTCGCGGCGGCGGTTACGTAGCCATCCTCGATCAGGACAAGAGGCTGATCCGTACCGCGGTGGTCGACGCCGCCATGTACGACACCGACATCTTCGGGCACGAGGAGGAGGCTGCTTCGCTGGAGGGCGCCATCGGTTGGGCAGACATCCTGGTTCTGGATGCCGATCTCGCCGTCGCCACCGTCAACCACATTGCCGAGCACGCGCGCAACAACCGCAAGCCGGTGTTCGTCAGTGTGGGCTCGGCACATGCCGGCATGCGTACCTGGCTGCACAGCCATACCAGCAATACTGCGGTTTGCTTGAGCGGGCGATCGCAGGTCATCCGCTCCATCCTATCGACGCTGAAGGTGCCGCAGAGCCAGATCGATGCTTTCCGCTCCTTCGTCGCGACGGGCGATCCCGACAGCACGTTCGACATCAACGACATATGTCAGCGGCTCAAGACGACCTACCTGGTGTGCAGCAATGTGCGCGAGTCGCGTGGCTTCGCACTGCTGGCTTCCGGCCCCGCTCCCTACAAATGCTTCTTTGCCACGCCCGACGACGTGCGATCACGCATGCACCAAGGCAACTCGGCAGGCGTGGTAGACGGCGCGATTGCGGGTTTCATCGAAACCTACGCGCAATTGACGCACAAGAGCCACGCCGCGGACGATGGCAGCATCGTCCGGGACAATACCGCGTCCATGTTCAAGGCGAACATCCTCGACTTCGTCGAGCACGTGTCCGAATCGGAAGGGGCAACCGCCGGGTCCGTGATTTCTTTCGAGGAGCAGGCCAGCGAGCAGACGCAGCTGGCCAAGCTCTGGCGGCTGACGCGCATCGCCTTCGATATGCTGCCGGTGTTCCGCTACTTACTTTCGATCGGCGCCTTGATCATCGCCTTGTGGCTGGTCGACACAACACTCGACGTCCTCAGATACTTCGGCATGGACATCAGACTGCCCGACTCGCCCTGGCTCCGCATGCTCCTGCGGCGCTGAGCCGTCGTTCCTGCGCCAGCTTGCGTCTGAATTGCGCGGCCCTGCCGGCGTGCGGGGGGGGCGTCCCGGCAGCATGCGAGAAAATTTCCCTCTCCCAATGGACGCCTGCGGTATTGTCCAAGGGCGAGAAGGGGGTGGCGCATGTCTCAGGATCCGAGCGGTCGCCCAGCGGAGGCGAGTGGTACGGATGCTGTCATCGTCGTGGACATCTCGCAGGCTTCTACTTACTCAGCAGGCTTCCTCAACCGTCTCATGCCTTCGGCTTTCCAGAAGCGCATCGCGCCCTTCTATTTGCCGGTCCTCACCCTTTCGAGCACGGGCTTTGCGTTGTACGCGGTCCGCTATGGCACTCCGGCCTGGCTGAACGTCGCGTTCGCGTTAATCGCCGTCCCGGCGGTGATCCTTCTTGTCTTCGGTGTGGGGGTGATGGTGTCGGGCAACGATGCCATCGTCCGTCACTGGCGCAGGTGGCCCGATACGCCAAAGTCCGTTCCCGGCTACGGCATTTCGCTGCGGCAACTGATGCAGCGGGTCGAACAGTTCCGCTTGGACCTCTTGCGCCGCGTGGGCACGCCGCCCCGCCGGGCGTTGGCTGCGTGGTATCGCATCCTGGCCATTGCCATTCCGCTCGGCCTGATCGCTGTGTGGATGGGCCTGCAGCCGGATGTCTACGACAAGGAGACGCGGGACACCTTCCTTGTTTTCTCGGTGATCACGTCCGCCGTCTATGCCGTTACGCTGCTCTTTCTGGCGCGCAAGGCAGCGCAGCCTGCCTTCGTGTACGAGGAGATCGTTTCCCGCGCCTCTCTGTACCGCCTGGTGGCTATTGGGCTTCCGCTGCTCGCGTGGGTCTCGGCTGTGGAGATGGTGCGGCTCGCCGGCTACTTGGACCCGCGCGGGGTCGTGGGCGAAGGCCTGAAGGTTGTCCACGTGGCTGGAGGCCTGGCCATCGTGGCCGCGCTCTATGTCACCTCGCGGCTCGTGGTTGCGAGCGTCGGCAAGCGCTTCGTGGCCGAGGAGCTTTTGAGCAAGTACCCGCAATCCCAGATTACGCTGTTGCGCTCGTTCGCCGACGACCGCACACCCATCGAAGTGCGTGATCCCATCAGGTTCGGAGAGACCGTTCGCGAGCTGCCGTTCGAGGACGAGCTGGCGGACATGCTGCGCCACTACGGACCGTTCGTGGCCATCGGCAACGACGACGACAAGGTCTTCACGTTTGGGGCATCGCGCGTGGAGCTCAGGGACGACGAATGGCAGCCCGTGGTCCTGCGCTGGATGGCTGCCTCGATGATGATCGTAATGATCCCCGGGCGCACCGAGGGGCTGCGCTGGGAGATCGAGAACGTCATCGCCGGCAACCACGTTCCGCGCCTGCTGGTGTTCTTTCCACCTCGCTCGACGGGGCAATTTGGAAGCGCGCGCGAGGAGGATCGCGCCGCGCGATGGGCGATGATGGTCGAATGCTTTGCGGGCACCCCGTGGCACCGGGCGGCGCAGGCTGCCGACATCAGCGATGCTGTCGCGGCTCATTTCTCCGCGGACGGCCGCATCGTCGTCATCCGCAAGGCGCAGGCCGTCGACTGGGATTACAGACTTGCCATCCCGTTCGCGATCTACGGCATGCTGTGCCGCGGCCGCCAAGCGGACCCCGAAACCGCGTAGGCCAGCTACGCGCCCTTCACCATCCCGCGGCCCTGCATCACGCCGGTGATCTCGTCGAGGATCACGGGATCGTCGATGGTTGCCGGCATCTTCCAGGCCTCGCCGTCGGCGATCTGGCGCATGGTGCCGCGCAGGATCTTGCCCGACCGCGTCTTGGGCAGCCGCTTCACAACCATCACCGTCTTGAAGGCGGCGACAGGGCCGATCTCCTCGCGCACCAGCTTCACCACCTCGCCCTCGATCTCAGCAGGCGGTCGGTTGACGCCGGCATTGAGCACGATGAAGCCGGCCGGGATCTGGCCCTTCATGGCGTCCGCCACGCCCACCACCGCGCACTCGGCCACGTCCCTATGGCGCGCGACGATCTCTTCCATCTGCCCCGTGGAGAGCCGGTGGCCGGCGACGTTGATGACGTCGTCGGTGCGCGCCATTACGAAGGCATAGCCGTCGGCGTCCAGGTGGCCGGCGTCCTTCGTGGTGTAGTAGCCCGGGAACTCCGCCAGATAGCTGTTGCGGAAGCCCTCGTCGTTCTCCCACAGCGTCGGCAGGCAGGAAGGCGGCAGCGGCAGCTTGACGGCGAGCGTGCCCGTCTGACCCTGCGCGACCGGCTTGCCCGCTTCATCCAGCACCTGCAGGTCGTAGCCCGGCATCGGCACTGTCGGCGAGCCATACTTGACCGGCAGTGCACCTAGGCCGACGGGATTACCGCAGATCGGCCAGCCGGTCTCGGTCTGCCACCAGTGGTCGTACACCGGCACCTTGAGGTTGGCCTCGGCCCACTTGATGGTCTCGGGGTCCGCGCGCTCGCCCGCCAGGAACAGGGTGCGGAAGCGGCTCAAATCGTAGCGCCTGATGTGCTCGCCCTTGGGGTCTTCCTTCTTGATGGCGCGGAAGGCGGTGGGCGCCGTGAACATCGCCGCCACGCGATGCTCGGAGATGACGCGCCAGAAGGCGCCGGGGTCGGGCGTGCCGACCGGCTTGCCCTCGTACAGGATCGAGGTGCAGCCGTGCAGCAGGGGCGCGTAGCAGATGTAGGAGTGGCCCACCACCCAGCCCACGTCC
This sequence comes from uncultured Alphaproteobacteria bacterium, assembly GCA_963832445.1. Taxonomy (GTDB): domain Bacteria; phylum Pseudomonadota; class Alphaproteobacteria; order Rhizobiales; family Hyphomicrobiaceae; genus AWTP1-13. The sequence goes on along the minus strand of CAWHUM010000013.1, from coordinate 247,239 downwards.
GAGGCCGCCCAGATAGGCCTCGCCGGGGTCGATGCCGTAGTGGTTCTTCATGGTCCAGGCGAGCGCCACCATGTGCCCGCCGTTGTCGCGCACCACGCCCTTGGGCTGGCCGGTGGTGCCGGATGTGTAGAGGATGTAGAGCGGGTCGGTGGCTTTGACCGCAACGCAGCCGGCCTTGCGGCCGCGGCGTTTGGCATCGGCGATAGCGCTCGCCCAGTCGTGGTCGCGGCCCGAGACCATGCTTGCCTCGGCCATTGGCCGCTGCAGCATCAGCACGGCGGTAGGCTTGTGCTTGGACAGGTCGATTGCCGCGTCCAGCAGCGGCTTGTACTGCACGATGCGCCCGGCTCGATGCCGCACGAGGCCGACAGCACCGCCACTGGCTTGGCATCCTCGATGCGGGTCGCCAGCTCCGGCGCCGCAAATCCGCCGAACACCACCGAATGGATGGCGCCGATGCGCGCGCAAGCCAACATGGCGATGACGGCCTCGGGGATCATCGGCATGTAGAGGATCACCCGGTCGCCCTGCTTTACGCCGAGGTCCTGCAGAACGCCGCCCAGGGTGGCGACCTCGTCGGTGAGCTCGGCGTAGGTGAAGCTCTTCTGCGAGCTGGTGACCGGGCTGTCGTAGATCAGCGCCTTCTGCGCCGCACGCCCCCGTTCCACGTTCCGGTCGAGGCAGTTCCAGGCCGTGTTGCATTCGGCGCCCGCGAACCAGCGGCCATACTGGCCCGCGTAGGGGTCGAATACCTTGTCCCAGGGCTTGTACCAGTCGATCGCGCGCGCGGCCTCGGCCCAGAACGCTTCTGGATCGCGCTTCCACTGCGCATAGACCTCGCGATAGCGGCTCGACATGGGCGCTCTCCCAGACACTTGGCCGCGCTCGGGGCGGCCTTCCCTTGCGAATTCTGCCGAGGCCCAGGGGGAAAGCAAGGCTGCTCTTGTCAGCCCCACGTCGAACCCGCCCTCAATCCTTGCGCGCCAGCCACCGCCCGTCCGGGATGGGCCGGAAGCGCTGCACGTCCTTGCGGTAGAAATAGACCCAAGCCGTGATCTCCTGGCCAGAGGCGAGCCGCGCGGGTCGCTCGACGCGCTCGTACTGGTCCTGGTCGGGGTTGCCCGGCACGATGCCCTCGTAGGCGTCGAGCCACTTGAGCGAGGCTGCGGGGTTGTTCAGCTCAAAGACTTCGCCGTGCACCGGCCCTGGCGCGTCCGCTGCCTCGACCAGGCCCGGATAGCGGCCGAGGCCGTAGAGCCGGCAGCCTTGGATCGTCGCCGCGCCCAGCAGCCGTGCCTCGCGTCCGAGCTGCGCACCCTTGGGGTGGCCGGCGCCCGAGAGCAGTGTGCCGTAGACGAATAGGTGAGGGTTCATGCCGATCCCCGCCCTCAATGCTGGACCAAATGGTCGAGCGGCAGCGGCGCCGCCGACTTCAGAGATTGGAGGGCTATGTTGCTGCGGACGTCCTTGATGATCGGGAGCGCCAGCAGTTTGCCGAGCAGGAAGCGCTGATAGTGCTCGAGATCGGGCACGACCACTTCCAGCAGGTAGTCGGATTCTCCCGAGACCATGTGGCAGGCCACGACCTCGGGCATCGCAACCAGCGCATCCTGCAGCTCGTTTGCCCGCTCATCGGCGTGGCCCTCGATCTTGACGCCGACGAAGACAGTGAAGCCCAGGCCGACGCGGCTGCGGCCCAGCGTGGCGCGATAGGACTCGATGTAGCCTTCGCGCTCCAACCGCTTCACGCGCCGCAGGCACGGCGACGGCGACAGCCCCACGCGTTCGGCCAGCTGGACATTGCTCAACCGGCCGTCCGCCTGCAGCGTGGCGATAATCCGGCAGTCGATGGCGTCCAGGTCGAGTTTTGGCATGACTGGTCAAATCCGGGACTGAAAGCGGCATGTTATTGCACAGACCTGGGCTGTCCTAGCGCAATTCGCAAGGACGTGTCGGTCCTGCCTGAGCCAAAGTGCGCGCGACGTCGCCTTGAACCGGAGAATGTCCATGCCCGACCACGCGCCGATTGCAAGCCTCACCGAAGCCGTCCAGCGCTACTTCGATCTCATGTACGACAATGATACCGCGCGCTTCGATCGCGTGTTCCGTTCGACGTCCCAGCTGCACGGCTTTCGCGACGGCGAGATGAACGTTTGGAGCGCCCAGACCTACAAGGACATTCTTGCCAAGCGCGCATCGCCCAAGTCGCTCGGCGCACCGCGTCAGGAGGAAATCCTGCTCATGGATTTCGCGTCGCCGACGCAGGCCCTCGTCAAGGTGCGCGTGAGGATCAACGCCATCGTCTTCGTCGACTACCTGTCGTACCACCGGTTCGGCGAGGAGTGGCTGATCACGGCCAAGGCCTATCACGTCGAGAGCACCGCTGCGCAATAGGGGCGTCTCGATCATGGCGGCCGCTCCGTGCTAAGCGTGGGCCACCACGTGGAACGAAGGGGCGCGTCATGGCCGAGTACAAGCTGCACTGCTTCTGCCAGTCGGGAAACTCCTACAAGGTGGCGCTCTATCTCAACTGCGCCGGCCTCGACTGGGAGCCGGTGTTCGTCGATTTCTTCAACGGGCAGACACGCAAGCCTGAGTGGCGCGAGACCGTCAACGAGATCGGCGAGGCGCCAGTCCTGGAATTCGGCGGCCGAAAGCTGTCGCAGTCGGGCGTGATCCTGACCTACCTCGCCGACAAGACCGGCAAGTTCAGGCCGGCTACCGAGGACGACCGGCTCGAGGCTCTGCGCTGGATGCTGTTCGACAACCACAAGTTCACCGGCTACTTCGCCACCTACCGGTTCCTGAAGTCGCTGGCGCCGCAGGCACCCTCGCCGGACGTGCTGGCGATGCTGAAAGCACGCTTCGACGGTGCGCTCGGCATCGTCGAGAAGCACCTCGGCCAGTCGAAGTTCATGGTCGGGAATACGCCAACCATCGCCGACTTCTCGCTCGTGGGCTACATGTTCTATCCGCCCGAGGAAACCGGCTACGACTGGCCCAAGACCAACCCGAACCTGGCGGCCTGGATTGGTCGCATGCGCGCGCTGCCGGGCTGGAAGGACCCCTACGACTTGATGCCGGGCGAGCGCATCAAGCCGTTGAGATAGGACCGATCGCCGATGCCCATCGCCACGCGACTGACCGAGCGTCTGCGCATCACCCACCCGGTTGTCTCCGCGCCCATGGACGTGATCGCAGGGGGCAAGCTTGCCGCAGCAGTGTCGAGCGCCGGCGGCCTGGGTTTCCTTGGCGGCGGCTACGCCGACGACGACGGCTGGTTCGACCGCGAGTTCGCGGCCGCCGGTAACCAGGCAGTCGGCTGCGGTTTCATCACCTGGTCGCTGCGCAAGCGGCCCGAACTGCTCGACTATGCGCTCGCCCGCAGCCCCAAGGCGATCTTCCTGTCGTTCGACGATCCCGAGCCGTTCGCCGGCAAGGTCAGGGCTGCCGGCATACCGGTTTTCTGCCAGCTGCAGACCCGCGCGGATGCCGAGCGGGCCATCGACTGCGGCGTCGACATCATCGTGGCGCAGGGCACCGAGGGCGGCGGTCACGGCGGCACGCGGGCGACACTGACGCTGGTGCCGGAGATCGCCGACCTGATCGCCAAGCGGGCGCCGCAGACCCTGCTGTGCGCGGCTGGCGGCATCACCGACGGCCGAGGGCTCGCCGCAGCCCTCATGCTGGGCGCCGACGGCGTGGTGGTCGGCACGCGCTTCTGGGCCTCCAAGGAAGCCCTGGTGCCGCCAGGCCTGCACGCGGCAGCGCTGGCGGCCGGCGGCGACGACACCGTGCGCCAGAGTGTGCTCGACATCGTGCGCGGCCGCCCCTGGCCCGCCCGCTACACCGGCCGCGTGCTGAAGAACGACTTCGTAAAGGAATGGCTGGGCCGCGAGGGCGAGCTGCGCGAGGCCAAGGACGCGCAGGTCGCGCGCTACAAGCAGGCGGCCGCTGCGGGCGACGCCAGCATCGCCGCGACCATCGTCGGCGAGGGCGTGGGGCTTATTAACGCCATCGAGCCAGCGGCCCAGATCCTTGAGCGCATGGTGGCCGAGGCGGAAGCCTTGCTGAAACGGGGTGCCGCGCTCGTCCGATCACCGTGACAGCCGAAATAGGGTATGCTATCATTGTGATAGCAATGGAGACTGAGCGATGGGCCAAGTCCTGATCAGGAATATCTCGGAAGGACTTATCGAGACCTACAAGGTGAAGGCGCGGCTGCAAGGCACCTCGCTCGAGCAAGTGCTGCGGGGCGTTCTGGAAACCAATGCGCCTTTCTCGCCGGCCGAGCGGGCAGCACTGGCCCGGCAATACATCGCCGAGTTCCCGACACCCCTAGCGCCCCTGAGCAAGGACGAAATCCGAGAGGGTCTCTTGTGACCGAGCAGGCGGTCGTCGACTCCTGCCACCGTTGCCATGTGCATGGGAATGGAGGCCAGTAATGGGCCAAGTGCTGATTCGCAACCTTGACGATCACACCATCGCATCGCTGAAGCGCAGGGCTCAGCGCAAGGGGCATTCGCTCGAGCACGAGCTGCGGGACATTCTCAAGCAGGCCGCAACGCCAACCGCTGAAGAACGGCTGGCTGCAGTTGAACGCGTCGCCGCATTGCAGAAAAAACCATCCAAGCTGCTCAGCGAAGACGTCATCCGGCGAATCCGGAACAGGCGTGTATGATCGTCATAGATGCCAACGTTGCGATCAAATGGATAATTAAGCAGCCGCTGAGGGAACGTGCATTGGCAGTGCTTACACGGCCCGATGCCCTTGTCGCGCCGGCGATGTTTGTGGCGGAGGTCACAACTGCCATCTGGCAATATGTCCGCGCCGGTCAGATCGCTATTGAACAGGCCCGGCAAGGTTTGGCTGCGGTCCTTAGCCAGGTGACGGTGGCAGAGGATGACGCCGAGTTGGCAGGAGCTGCGCTCTCCATGGGCTTGGAGCTGGGGCATGCACCATATGATTGCTTCTACTTGGCGCTCGCGATACGTGAAGATGCGCGGCTCGTTACCGCCGACAGACGCTTCGTGAACCGTCTGGCGCCTACAGCTTTCAGTTCGCGTGTCGTCCACCTGTCCGACTGGACCTGACCCCATGCACTTCGCCCTCACCGAGGAACAGGCCGCCATCCAGGAGACGGCGCTCACCTTTGCCAAGGAGCGCATCGCGCCGCACGCGGCCGAATGGGACGAGACGAGCCACTTCCCCATCGATGTGATCCGCGAGGTGGCGCCGCTCGGCATGGCCACCATCTACGTGCCCGAGGACAAGGGCGGTTCGGGCCTCTCGCGCATGGACGGCGCGCTCATCATGGAGGCGCTGGCCTACGGCTGCCCGGCGATTGCCGGCTACATCTCGATCCACAACATGGTGGCGTGGATGGTCGGCAAGTACGCTTCCCCCGAGCAGGTCGCAGCATGGATGCCCAAGCTTGCCTCCATGGAGTGGCTGTCGAGCTATTGCCTGACCGAGCCGGGGGCCGGCTCCGATGCCGCCGCCCTCAAGACCACGGCGCGGCGCTCGGGCGACAGCTACGTCCTCAACGGCTCCAAGCAGTTCATCTCGGGCGCCGGCGCCACCGACTTCTATTTCGTGTTCGCGCGCACGGGCGACGAGGGCGCCTCCGGCGTCTCGGCCTTCGCGGTGATGAAGGACACGCCCGGCCTCTCCTTCGGCGCCAACGAGAAGAAGATGGGCTGGAACGCGCAGCCGACGCGCCAGGTGATCTTCGAGGACTGCAAGGTGCCCGCTGGCAACCGCGTCGGCGCCGAGGGCCAGGGCTTCAAGTTCGCCATGTCGGGGCTCGACGGCGGCCGCATCAACATCGGCGCCTGCTCGCTGGGCGCCGCCTGGGCCGCGCTCGACAAGGCACGCCAGTACATGTTCGAGCGCAAGGCGTTCGGCAAAACAGATCGCCGACTTCCAGGCGCTGCAGTTCAAGATCGCCGACATGGCGACCGAGCTGGAGGCCGCGCGCCTGATGATCTATCGCGCCGCCGATGCCATCGACCGCGCCGACCCGCAGGCCACCATGTATTCGGCGATGGCCAAGCGGCTGGCCACCGACCTCGGCTTCAAGGTGTGCAACGAGGCGCTGCAGATCCACGGCGGCTACGGCTACCTTAAGGACTACGGCCTGGAGAAGCTGGTTCGCGACCTGCGCGTGCACCAGATCCTGGAAGGCACCAACGAGATCATGCGCGTCGTCATCTCGCGCAAGGTGCTGGGCGGCAATCGCGGCTGAGCAGATTTGCTCACGCACGGCCGGTCGCACGTAAGCGAAGAACCACTACTCACCGGCCATGCGCGTCAGCGCCAAATCGCGCAAGACTTGGTTCTCGAGGTCGGCATCCTTGAGCCTGAACTTGACCAAATCGCCGATACTTACGATCCCGATCATCTTCTTCTCCCGCATGACCAGAACGTGGCGCACCCTCTTCTCGGTCATCATCCGCAGCACGTGGTTGACCGTGTCGTCCGGGGAGCAGGACGGCACGGGGACTTGCATCACGTTGGACACAGGACGCTCAAGAGCTGCCATGCTGCTCCGGACCAGCGCCCGCAGCGCGTCCCGGTCCGTGACGATGCCGAGCGGACTGTCGGCATGGTCGACAACAACCACCGAGGCGATGTTGCGCTCCTCGAAGAGGAGCAGGATCTGCCTCAGCAGCTTCTCTGGCCAGACGGTAGCGACGTGATGCCCCTTGTCCGCTATTACATCGCCTATCTTCATGGCCAGATCTCCCACATGTCACGCGCTCACATTGCTTGGTGAGTTCCAGTTCCTGACGATGACCAATCGGGCTAGCTGACCTTGCCCAGGATCGAGGTCATCTCCGCAGCCGAAAAGGCCCTGAGCGTCTGGGTGCGGACATTGCCGGCCTTGCCCAAAGTGAGCCCGAGAGCCGTGACGACCTTATCGTCAGGCGCTTCGACGGTTGCTACGAGGTCGTACTGGCCAAGGGTCCAGTAGACCTCTTTGACTGCCGCGCCCGAGGATTTGGCCATCTCCTTGAAGGCGTCGGCCCGTTTGGTCGTGTCCTTGACGTTGCGGATGCCCTGGTCTGTGAAACTACCAAGCACGATGTACGTTGCCATGGTGGACCTCCTGCAGAAGGGCCCCCAGCCCAAGCACCGAAGCCGAAATTCTAGTACGAACTGACCCGGGGTTGCCATGCCAATTCGAACGATCTCGACTAAGCCCGGAAATATGCATAACGCCAGGGCCCGAGGTGGGCCCCCAATGTTCGGCCTTGCCAGGCCTACTTCCTGCCGTCACAGCTGGTAAGCGTCACCCGGCAGAACTCGCGCCGCTTGCGCCCGGCAGTCTCCCCGCACTTCTCCATGGCTAGGTCCTCGGCCACCTCCTGGTTCTTGGACACCGACCAGCCGATGCCCGTTGTGCCGAACTGGGGGTCGAGCGCCACCGCCAGGCACCGCTTGGAGAACTTCTCCACGATCTTGCAGAGGTCGCGCGTCGCCTGCGGCGCGTCCTGGAACTCGCGGCAGCGCTTCAGCGCCAGCTCCTGGGCTTTCTCGCTGGTCGCATAGTTGAGGGCGTAGCCCATGGCGAGGCCCTGCTTGGCCACGTCGGCGGGAAGCCCCACGGCGAGTGCCCCGTCGGCGCTGCTCCTGCCAGGCAGCAGCCCCGCACAGCAGATCAGTGCAGCGGCAAGGACCGTCTTCCTCCGCGGCCTCAGCTTCCTTGCTGCATCCTGCTCCATAGTGCGTGCTCCCAACAAAACTCGCGGCTGCTGCAATTGTCAGCTCGGCAAAACCCGCCGCACGTGAGGAAGTTCCGCCTCCGCTGCCGAGTGGTTGGCGTACGTATCCCAGGTCGGGCAATAACTATCGCGTGCCTGATTGCCCCAGCTGGCCCAGCCCGAGCGCTGGCCGCGCGCGAACAGCTCCAGATAGGGCCCCGGGCTGCACGCCTCGATCAGCGCGTACTGCTCGTCGGGTTTGCGCGAGTGCTCGCGCTTGCGCGAGGCGATGAAGTTCACCTGCCGGCGTCCCGCAGCCAGCGTGCGGTTGTTGCTGCCGCGCACCCCGAATAGCAGCAGCTCCGTCACATTGCGGAAATAGAAGCCGACGCCGCGCCCGTCTGGGCCGCCATCCTTGCGCACCTTCTGCCACACGATGTTGGTCTTGTACGCAAAGCCCCAGGCCGCCATCACTTGGAGACCGTCCGGCAGCAGGGCGTTGGGGACCCAAAGGTACAGGTGGGCCCTGTCGGCCAGGATGCCTGCCACCGGCAAGGCGCAGATTGCATCGGTGGTGAGCGTTTCGTAGCGGTTGAGCCGCCTGTGCTCCGGCGCCATCTTGCCGGTGCGGTTGACGAACCGCCACGGCGGATCGGCTAGCACGCTCGCGAACCGCCGTCCGGCGGCAAACCGTTGCAGATCGTCTGAGCCCTGATTCGCCATGGCGCAATCCAACCACACACGCTCGCCGCTTCCAATGTCCACCGATCTCGAAGTGCGCCGGCTGCGCCAGGCTTTCCTGCTCGGCCTCATCGGCGTCGTCGTCTTCGGCCTGACCATGCCGGCCACCCGCGCGGCCGTGCTGGAGCTCGACCCGCTGTTCGTCAGCCTGGGCCGCGCGCTGCTGGCGGCGGTGCTTGCCGCCATCACCCTGCTGGCAGCCCGCGCCAAGCCGCCCGAGCGCCGCGACTGGCCGCGCCTCTTCTGGTTCGCGCTGTGCTCCATCATCGGCTTCCCGTTGCTGATGACGGTGGCGATGCAGCATGCCCCGGCCTCGCACGCCGCAGTTGTCCTCGCCGTGCTGCCGCTGCTCACCGCCATGGCTGGCGTGCTGGTGGCGCGCGAGCGCCCGTCCTTGGGGTTCTGGGCCTCCGGGGCGGCCGGCACCGGCGTGGTGCTGGTCTACGCGCTCATCTCCGGCGGCGGCTCCGGCGACCTCCATTGGGCCGACCTGCTGCTGTCAGGAGCCGCGATTTCCGCTGCGAGCGCGTATGCGCTCGGCGGTGAGCTGTCGCACCGCGTCGGCGGCTGGGAGGTCATCTCCTGGGCGCTGGTGGCGGCGGCACCCGTTCTCCTCGCGCTCTTTGTCCTGGTCAATCCGACGATCAACTGGGGCGCTTCCGCCTCGGCCTGGGCCGGCTTCTTCTACGTTGCCGTTTTCAGCCAGTTCCTCGGCTTCTTCGCCTGGAACAAGGGCATGTCGCTCGGCGGCGTCGCCAGGATCGGCCAGATGCAGCTATTGCAGCCATTCGTGACGCTGGTCGCCGCCTTCCTCCTGCTCGGCGAGCCGATCGGCTGGATGGAACTCGTCTTCTCGGCGCTGGTGGTGGGGCTTGTTGCGCTCAGCTGGCGCATGCGCGTCACACGCCTGCCATGAGTGCGGCGTCGCCCCGCCGTGCCGGTGCCGTAGTCGCGTTGCAGGATTGCCGCAACGGGAAAGGGAGACCGCCCATGAACAAGACACTGATAGCTGCCGGTGCTGCGTTGGCTCTCGCCACCGTGGCGTACGCACAGACCGCGGAGGACGCCATCGGCGTGTGGCAGAACCCCGAGAACAAATCGCACACGGAATTCTACAAGTGCGGTGACAGCGTTTGCGGCAAGATCGTCAAGGCGGTCGACGGGCAGAAGACTGACGACAAGAACCCCGACCCCGCCAAGCGGGACCGCCCCATCGTCGGCCTCGTCATCCTGCAGGGCGCCAAGAAGACCGGTCCCAACAAGTGGGCAGGGCAGCTCTACAACCGGGCGGACGGCAAGACCTACTCAGGCACGCTGACGGTCAAGAGCAAGAGCGAGGTCGACTTAGCGGGTTGTGTGGCCGCGATATTCTGCAAAACGACCACGTTCACCCGGGTGAAGTAGCCGCCCTCGGCGTGTCATTTTGCGCCAGGACGCATGGCCGTCCGTCGCGGCTCGCATGGCGCGCAACTTTGTTGCGGCCATTGGCCCAAACACATGCGACTTCGCACTGCAACAAGCACGCTCGTGCGCGTCCCGATTGCGCAATTTGCCGTTCGCCCTGTCCCACCCCATCTCGAAGGTGATACCCCGATCCGGCACGAGATTTGCGGGAGCAAAAGGACTCTGGCATCAGTTGCAGTAGGCGATTAACGCGAGAGCCCGATCCGCCATGCCCAAGAACACGGTGAGCCTCGACGACAAGTACGCCCTCGACGAGACCCGCCAGCTGCTGACCGGCACCCAGGCCATCGTCCGCCTCATGCTGACCCAACGGGCCCGCGACCGGCGGGCGGGGCTCAATACGGCTGGGTACGTGACCGGCTATCGCGGCTCGCCCATCGCCTCCCTGGAAGCGGCGATGCTGCGCGCCAAGGGCATCCTGGAGCCCAACCACATCAAGTTCATGGCCGGCCTCAACGAGGACTTGGCTGCCACCGCGCTGTGGGGCTCACAGCAGGCGGAGCTCAGGGGTGAAGGCAACTACGACGGCGTCTTCGGCATCTGGTACGGCAAGGGCCCAGGTGTCGACCGGACGGGTGACGTGTTCCGCCATGCCAACCACGCCGGCACCTCCAAGCACGGCGGCGTGCTGGCCCTTATGGGCGACGACCATACCGCCGAAAGCTCCACCACCGCGCACCAGTCCGAGTTCGCCTTTCTCGACTTCATGATCCCGATCCTGAACCCTGCCGGCGTTCAGGAGATCCTCGACTACGGTGTCCTCGGTTTCGCCTTGTCGCGCTTTGCCAGCGTCTGGGTCGCCCTCAAATGCGTGAAGGACAACATCGAGGCCACCTCCACCGTCGATGGCCGCATCGACCGCGTGCAGGTCAAGCTCCCCGACGATTATGCGTCGCCGCCGGGCGGTCTCGGCATTCGCCTCGGCGACCAGACCCTCGTCAAGGAAGCGCGCCTGCACGATCACAAGGTCCCGGCGATCCTCGCCTTCAGCCGCGCCAACAAGATCGATCGCATCGTCATCAGCGGCGGCCCGAGGCCCAAGCTCGGCATCATCACCACGGGAAAGAGCTATCTCGACGTACGCCAGGCGATGGACGAGCTCGGTATCGACGAGGTCAAGGCCAATGAGCTCGGCATCCGGGTCTACAAGGTCGGCATGCCCTGGCCGCTCGAGCCGCAGGGCGTACGCGAATTCGCAAAGGGCCTGGACCTGATCCTGGTCGTCGAGGAGAAGCGCTCGCTGATCGAGACGCAGGTGAAGGAGCAGCTCTACGACCTCCCCGAGCGGCCGCGCGTGATCGGCAAGAAGGACGAGAACGAGCAGTGGCTGTTCCCCGCCAAATATGCGCTCGACCCTACCGACATCGCCATCAAGCTCGGTGAGCGGCTGATCCGCGGCGGTGCCGGTGAGGATATCAAAGGCAAGGTTGCCGAGCTGAAGCGCCTCAAGGGCAACCGGCCCGAGAGCGCGGAAGCCGCCATCCGCATCCCCTATTTCTGCCCCGGCTGCCCGCACAACACCTCTACCGTCGTGCCCAAGGGCTCGCGCGCCTACGCCGGCATCGGCTGCCACTTCATGGCGCACTGGATGGACCGCTCGACCGAGGGGTTCACGCAGATGGGCGGCGAGGGCAGCAACTGGATAGGCGAGGCGCCGTTCTCCAAGACCAAGCACGTCTTCCAGAACCTCGGCGACGGCACCTACATCCACTCCGGCAGCCTTTCCATCCGCGCTGCGCGCGCGGCCGGCGTCAACGTCACCTTCAAGATCCTCTTCAACGACGCCGTTGCCATGACAGGCGGCCAGACGCTCGACGGCGGCATGACCGTGTCGATGATCCTGAGCCAAGTGCTGGCCGAGGGTGTCGAGAAGGTGGTGGTGGTCACCGACGAGCCGTTCAAGTATCCGGCCGGGTTCATTCCAAGCGGCGTCCCCGTCTATGACCGCCGCGATCTGCAGAAGGTGCAGCAGGAGCTGCGCGAGGTGCCGGGCGTCTCGGTGCTGCTCTACGACCAGACGTGCGCGGCCGAGAAGCGGCGCCGCCGCAAGCGCGGCACGTTCCCCGATCCCGACAAGCGCGTGTTCATCAATCCGGCGGTGTGCGAGGGCTGCGGCGATTGCGGCGTGAAGTCCAACTGCGTGGCGGTGTCGCCGCTCGATACCGAGCTCGGCACCAAGCGCGAGATCGACCAGTCGGCCTGCAACAAGGACTTCTCCTGCCTCAACGGCTTCTGCCCGAGCTTCGTCACGGTGCACGGCGCCAAGGTGCGCAAGGCCAAGCGCCCCGGGGGTGAGACCGGCGTCGCCAGCATGCTGGCGAGCCTGCCGGAGCCCAGGCTTCCCGCGCTCAATCAGCCTTACACCATGCTGGTGACGGGCGTCGGCGGCACCGGCGTTGTTACGATCTCCGCGGTGCTCGGCCAGGCCGCACACCTCGAGGGCAAGGGCTTCGGCGCCATCGACATGACCGGGCTCGCGCAAAAGGGCGGCGCCGTGGCTTGCCATATGCGGGTTGCCAAGAACGTCGAGCAGATCCACGCCATACGCGCCGGCGTTGCCGGCGCCGACCTGGTGCTCGGCTGCGACCTGGTGGTGACCGCCTCCAACAAGGTGCTGGAGACCATCAAGCCGGATCACACCGCCGTGGTGTTCTCCGACTACGAGATGTCGACGGCCGACTTCACCCGCAATGCCAATCTACGCATTCCCGGCGGGGCGCTGCGGCACGCCATCGAGGAGCGCGCGGGCAAGGCTCCCGTGCACCATTTCGATGCGCACACTGCTGCCGTGAAGCTCTTCGGCGATTCCATCGCCGCCAACGTGTTCCTGCTGGGCTATGCGTATCAGCTGGGCTCAGTGCCGATCGGTGCGGCGGCCATCGAGCAGGCGATCGAGCTCAACGGCGCCGCGGTGGAAATGAGCCGCAACGCCTTCCGCTTCGGTCGCCTCGCTGCTCACGACATGGGCGCTGTCGAGCGCATGATCGGCCCGACCAAGACCGGCGCGTCCAAGCCGCAGACGCTGGAAGACATCGTCGCCTATCGCGCCAATTGGCTCACCGGCTACCAGGATGCGGCGCTGGCCGAGCGCTATCGCACGCGCGTTGCCCGCATTGCCGAGGCCGAGCGCGGCAAGGCGACCGGCCGCAAGGGCCTCGCCGAGGCCGTGGCCAAGGGCTATTTCAAGCTGCTCGCCTACAAGGACGAGTACGAGGTGGCGCGGCTCTTCACCGATCCGGCCTTCGAAGAGGCTCTCTCCGAGCAGTTCGAGTCGCGCGGCAAGCTCGAGTTCCACCTGGCGCCACCGCTGCTGGCGCGCCGCGACAAGCTCACCGGCGAACCGCGCAAGATGAAGTTCGGTCGGTGGATGCTGCCCGCCTTCCGCATGCTGGCCAAGGGCAAGGCCCTGCGCGGCACGGCTTGGGACGTGTTCGGCTATACGCACGAGCGCAAGCTGGAACGTCAGATGATCGCCGATTACGAGACGCTGCTCGACGAGATTTCAGAACGCTTGAGTCCCGCTACTCACGCCACCGCTGTGGCGCTCGCGGGGTTGTCGCTGGAGATCAAGGGCTTCGGCCACATCAAGGAGCGCAACTACAGAAGCGCGAAAGCACGCGAGGCGGCGCTCCTGGCGGAGCTGCGCAACCCCTCCCCGACGAGCGCGCTCAAGGCGGCGGAGTAGGCCTCAGGACGCCTTCTTGCCCGCGGCAACCTTTCCCTTCACCCAGGCGTCGAACTGGTATCGGCACCCCCGTGTGGCGAGTTCCGCCAGGACATCCTCGTCGCTCGGCAGCCTGTCGAGCACGCGCAGCACCACTTGCTTGCGCGGCTGACTGTCCGTGCCAAGCAGCACATAGGTAGCATCGGCGCTTATCGGGACGTTGGCGGGCCAGGAAACCTTGTCGCTACCGGCAGCGAACTCCGCCTCGCCTCGCTCCGAGCTCGCCTGGTTGACCACGATGATGCGCTCCACCCGCTGAGATGCAGGGCGGCGCAGCTGCAGTTTGGCACCCTTTTCGACGCATATGGTGCTGTCGACGGTGGAAGGTACCAGGGTCCACGAGAACGGCGCAGGCGGCTCCGCCGCCCGCATGCTGCGGGTCACGCCAGGGGTGCGCTCGGTCGAGCCTCCGGTTTTCAGCAGGTTCTGGAGCCAGGCGATGACGCCTTCGTTGGCTTGGTGCCCCTTGGCCAGGTCGCTCGCAGGACCCGAAAAGGGGCCCTTGATCGTCTGTGTCTTGCCTGAAGGCATCACCGCGCGAACGGAGGTGCCAGCGGGAAAAGCGATGCTGTCGCCCGCCTTGTACGCGGTGCCCGACTTCACGGTGTCGGCCGTCGACTCGAGCACGTACACTTGCGCATGCGCAGCGAGCACTCCGATGCCGGCCACAAGTGTCGTCGCTAATGTCAAATTACGGAAAGCGCGGAATACATGCATCATTGTACTAATCACCTCGATCGCTCAACGGTGCGTGGTCCCAGCCACCGGCCCAGATAATGACCTGCAAACTCGCCCAGAAACCAGGCCAGCAGGGCGAGGACAATCGGCAGTATGATACGCCACTGCCAGAACACCAATGTGTCCACCACAATTATGGCAACCGTGGCGGCGCTGCTGAGCAATACCCCTCGCCTGCTCAGGCGAAACCGCCACCCGACCAGGAAGGCGAGGGCCGTCAGGATTGCGAGCCCCGCCTTCAGCCTCCAGGTGTCGAGCTCGAGCTGGCCGATGCTACGCCCATCGACCAACTCGGCCGCAATGTGGGCGTGAATCAGTGCGCCGGGCTGCAGGTCGCCCGTCCGCGCGGTGAGCGGTGTCAGATGCCGGTCGAAGTCGGGGAACAGGCCGCCGATGATGACGATCTTGTCCTTGAGCTGCGCGCGGGCGGTGCGGGCGCCGGCATCGTCTGGCCCCTTGAGAACGATCTCGGCTGGGATGGTGAGAAAGGTGTCGGAGCCATCGCGCGGCTCGAGCAGCCAGGCGATGCGCCGGTACAACTCGTCCACCTTGGTACCATTGCTCTCCGCCAGGAGCTTGGCGAAGCTGTCCCGGTAGGTAGAGCCCGGCGACGGCTGCGCCTTGAACCGCACGACCCAGTCGTGCTCGGTGGCCAGGTTGACATAGCCCGCCGGACGCCCGGCGGCGGCGATGAACTGCGCCTGGTGCTCCAGGTGTGCCTTGGGAAGGCCGATCCGTTCGTCGGCAGCGGCCAGCACGATCTTGGCTTTCGCCTTCCTGATCGCCTCGATGAATAGGCCCTCGTTGTCGGGCGGCGGGGTGCGCGCAGACAGGATGTCTATGCCGATCACCTTGGCTCCTGCCGCGTCGATCGCTTCCACCAGCCGCCCGAGCAGCGCGCGGTCGATCGGCTGGCGAATCTTGCTCTCCTTCAACGTGTCATCGCCGATACTGACGATGGCCACACGCGGGTGCTGGCTCGGCAACCGGTCGGAGAGAAACGCCGTCCGCGCGTCTCCCAGCACGTGCTCGAAACGCAGCAGGCCGGGCGCATAGCGCGGCGCCAGCTCGGCGAGGAGCAGCGAGGAAAGCAGCGCCAGCAGTGCCGCCAGGACGAACGGGCGCACGAGCGATGCTTGCGAGGGTCGCAAGCCGCTCTCTGCACTATCGATCATTTGCTACCGACCCCATCCTCCCGTGCGTCCGACCCTATTGGACGCAGCGCAGCGAAACAAGCGGCCCATTGGCAGCTTGCCTGGCCGTAGACATGGCATGTAAACCAAGCTTTTTTGCGCCGTATGACGGCACGTCATCGCACTGCAGCCAGGTGTACGAGGTCCAGGAAATGCGCCCGCTCGAGGGACTACGCGTCGTCGATCTGACGAGGGTGCTTTCCGGCCCCTACTGCACCATGCAGCTGGGCGATATGGGAGCGGAGGTGATCAAGGTCGAGCAGCCGGGCAAGGGCGACGACACGCGCGCCTTCGCGCCGCCGTTCCAGGGCGATCAGGCCGCCTACTTCCTGTCCGTCAACCGCAACAAGAAGAGCATCACGCTCGACATGAAGAGCGCTCGCGGCAAGGAGGTGCTTTGGCGCCTGATCGAGAAGTCCGACATCCTGGTCGAGAACTTCCGCCCCGGTGCGATGGATCGCCTGGGTTTCGGCTACGCGGCAGTCAGCAGGCGCCGGCCGTCGCTGATCTATGCCTCCATCTCCGGCTTCGGCGACAGCGGCCCGCAGAAGGACCGCCCCGGCTACGATGTCATCGTGCAGGGCGAGGCCGGCATTATGGACATAACCGGTCCGCGCGACGGTGCCCCCTACAAGGTCGGCGCCGCCATCGGCGATCTGGTCTCGGGCCTCTACGCGACGCAGGGCATCCTGGCGGCGCTCTCCACGCGCAACGCGGGCGGGGCCGGCCAGCACGTGCGCATATCCATGTTCGAGGCGGTTGCGTCGCTGCTCACCTTCAACGCCAGCATCTACTACGCCACCGGCGACTCTCCGCGCCGGCGCGGCAACGAGCACCCCACCATCGTGCCCTACGAGACCTTCGAGGCGGCGGACGGCTGGATCAATCTCGGCGTCGCCAACGACGATCTGTGGCAGCGCTTCTGCAAGGCCGCCGAGCGCGCCGATCTTGCCGACGATCCCCGCTTCGCCAAGGCCTCAGATCGCGTGCGCAACCGCGAGGTGCTGGTGCCGCTGGTCAGGGAGATCGTCAAAGCGCGCACACGCGACGACTGGCTGGTACGCATGGACAAGGCCGGCGTGCCGAGCGGCGCTATCCGCACCGTGGGCGAGGTGTGCGAGAGCGACCTGCTGCAGGCGCGCAACATGGTGGCGGCGATGGAGCACACGAGCGCGGGCAAGGTGCGGGCGATCAAGAACCCGGTGCACCTGAGCGCGACGCCACTCGATGCCTATGCCGCGCCGCCGGTGCTCGGCCAGCACACGCGCGAGGTGCTGACCGGTCTGCTGGACTACAGCGCGGGCGAGGTCGATGTGCTGGCGCGCGAGAAGGTGATCTGAGCCGTAGGTTGAGTCATCGTTGACGCTCGACCCAACCTACGAGGCACCTCACGAGGAGAGCGCCGCCGTCAGTCCTTCAGCTCCATGTGCGCCATCTGCTCGTACCAGCGCACGATGTCGACCAGCGAGCGCCCGGGGCCCAGCGCGGCGTTGGCCGCACGCCAGAGCTGCTCGCCCAGCGCGCTCACCGGTACGGCGAGCCCGTGCTCGTCGGCCAGCTTGTTGGCGATACCCACGTCCTTCAGCATCAGCTCGAGCTTGAAGGCGTCGGCGAAGCGGCGCTCGACCACCTGCGGCCCGAACCGCTTCTGCGTCAGGAAGCTCATGCCGGTGGAGACGTTGAGCACCTTGAGCATGGTCGAGGGCTTGAGGCCATAGGCCTTGCCGATCAGCATGGCCTCGGTCGTGCCGAGGCAGGTGAGGGCGGTGGCAAGGTTGTTGACCGTCTTCATGGCGTGCCCGCTGCCGACGGGGCCCAGGTGGAAGACCTGCCGGCCCATCAGATTGAGCAGCGGGCGTACCCGAGCAACTGTGGCCTTTTCACCGCCGCACATGAACACAAGGGTGGCGCTCTGCGCGCCTTCCACTGCTCCGGAAACGGGCGCGTCCATCATGGTGACCCCCTGGGCCGAGAGGTGCAAAGCGCTCTCGCAGGTGATCCATGGCTCTGCGGAGGAGGTGTCGACCAGAATGGCGCCTTCCTTGAAGCCTTCGGCCAGTCCGTCGTTGCCGAAGATGCAGTCGCGCACCGCAGGCCCGTCAGGCAGCATCGTGAACACGACGTCGGAAGCCTCGGCCACGGCGCGGGGCGATTTGGCTGCCAGCGCGCCCTTGTGGCGGCGCGCGACTTTGCGCGTGGTGGCCGGCGCGAGATCGTAGAGCGCGAGGGTGTGCCCGCCCCTGGCGAGGTGCCCCACCATGGCGCTGCCCATCACCCCGAGGCCTATGAAACCGATGCGCATGGGTCAGCTGCCGTAGGTGCGCTCGTCGGCGATCACCTTGCCGTCGTTGGGCAGCGAGCCGGGCGCCACGATCTCAACCTCGCCCTTGAGCTTGGTGACCGCCTGCAGGGTCTCCGCCAGCTTGGCTTTGAGGCTTGCATCGTCTTGCGCTTCGGCGCGCAGGGTCATGGTGTCCTGCTCGCCCGAGCGGCCCACCACCAAGCGCACGCGCCCGACGCCATGGCGCTTGGCGACCTCGGCCACCTGCTCGGGATGCACGAACATGCCCTTGACCTTGGTGGTCTGGTCGGCGCGCCCGAGCCAGCCCTTGATGCGCATGTTGGTGCGCCCGCAAGGGCTTGCCCCCTCCAGCACGGCGGACAGGTCGCCGGTGGCAAAGCGGATCATTGGGTAGTCGCGGTTGAAGGAGGTGACGATCACCTCGCCCACTTCGCCCGGCGGAACCGGATCGCCCGTGCCCGGCCGCACGATCTCTACGATCACGCCCTCGTCGACGATCATGCCCTCCAGCGCCTCGCTCTCGTAGGCGATGATGCCGAGATCGGCGGTGGCGTAGGTCTGGAACGTGGCGACGCCGCGCTGCTTGTATTCTGCCCTGAGCGAGGGGAACAGGGCGCCGCCGCCCACCATCGCCTTCTTGAAGGAGGTGGCGTCCTTGCCGGTCTCCTTCGCCTTGTCGAGCAGGATCTTGAGGTAGTCGGGCACGCCGACATAGACCGTGGGCTTCAGCGTCTGGATCGCTTCGAGCTGCTGTTCGGTGTTGCCGGGGCCGGCGGCGATCACGGCACAACCCAGGGTGCGTGCGCCGGAGTCGAGGATCCAGCCGCCGGGCGTGAGGTGATAGGCGAAGGTGTTGTGCACGATGTCGCCTCTGCGCACGCCAGCGGCATAGAGCGCGCGGGCAGCCCGCCACCAGTCCTCGCCGTGTCCCTCGGGTTCGAAGATCGGCCCCGGCGACATGAACACACGCGCGACCTCCGCCGGCTTGGCCGTGGCGAAGCCGCCGAACGGCGGGCGCCTGGCCTGCAGCTCGTGCAGTATCGCCTTGCGCAGGACCGGCAGCTTCGCCAGTCCCCCGCGCGAGGCGGCGACGGAGGGGTCCATACCCTTGAGATGATCGGCCCAGCCCGGCGCCGCAGCGATTGCGTGACGGATCAGGTCTGGCAGCAGATTGAACTGCGCCAGCTCCCGCTGCTCGGGGTCGCGGATTTCCAGCTGATCGAAATGGTCGGCCATACCTTCCCTAAGCCTTCTGGCAAGATGAGCCGCACGCGCCTGTCATACCGGGGCTTGTCCCCGGTATCCAGGCGACAAGCGCGGGGATGACGACTTACATTGCCTCGGGTACAGCCCCATGCGCCCCTATGCCAGCCAGCGCTTGCGCCGCTTATAGGACTTCACGTCGCGGAAGCTCCTGCGGTCGCCGCCACCGATGCCGAGGTAGAACTCGCGCACGTCCTCGTTCTGGCGCAGCGAGTTGGCCTCGCCGTCCATGACGATGCGGCCGTTCTCCAGGATGTAGCCGTAGGTGGCGTATTTGAGCGCCATGTTGGTGTTCTGCTCGGCCAGCAGCACGGACACGCCCTGCTCGGCGTTCAGCCGCTTGACGATCTCGAAAATCTCTTCCACCAGCTGCGGCGCCAGGCCCATGGACGGCTCGTCCAGCAACACCATTTTCGGCTTGGACATGAGCGCGCGGCCGATCGCCGTCATCTGCTGCTCGCCGCCCGAGATGTAGCCCGCCAGCGAGGTGCTGCGCTCCTTGAGGCGCGGGAAATAGCCGTACACCATGTCGAGGTCGGCGGCGACGGCGCCGCGCCCGTCTGTGCGCGTGAAGGCGCCGGTCAGCAGGTTCTCCTCCACGGTGAGGTGGCCGAAGCAGTGGCGGCCCTCCATCACCTGGATGCAGCCGCGGCGCACCAGGTCGCTGGGCGAGAGTCCGTCTACCCGCGCGCCCATGAACTCGACCGTGCCCTTGGTGACCTTGCCGCGCTCCGCCAGCAACAGGTTGGAGATGGCCTTGAGCGTGGTGCTCTTGCCGGCGCCGTTGGCCCCCAGCAGGGCGACGATGGCACCTTTCGGCACCGTGAGCGAGACGCCCTTCAGCACCAGGATGACGTGGTCGTAGATCACCTCGACGTTGTTGAGCGAAAGCATAGGCGCAACGCTATCGGGCGCCGGGTGTGGCGTGGGTTCGGCGCCAAGGCTGGAATCCTGCGGAGGCGACATGGGCGGACCCGTGAGGAGGGTGGCAGCCGGCGGCCGCCACCCTCGGCTATCGTGCTGCGATCACGTCGACGGGCACTGCCTCGGCGTGACCTTGTTCTCGTCGGCGAACTTCTTCGCCAACTCTTCCATCATCGGGCGCACGACGTCGCGCATGGGCTCGACCCAGTCGGAGATGAGGTTCCACCGCTTGCCGTCCCACTGCTGGAAGATAACGGGGCCGTTGCCTTCGTGATCGTTGCAGGTGTTCTTGATGGGCCGCATCATCTTGCCGAAGCCCAGCTGGTCGAGGCGCGCCTGGGTCAGGTCGAGGTTCTCCATGCCTTCGCGCACCTGCTCGCCGGTGACCTTCTTGCCGTGCTTCTTGACCGCGTTGCGGACCGCCTCGGTGGTCATCATGGCGTTGACCAGCGCGCGGTTATAGAGCACTTCGCCCACCTTATCCCAGCTCGTGGCGCCCTTGCCCTTGTCGTAGACATGCTTCTTGATGTCCTCGTGCACTTTGTAGTTGCTTCCGGGCGCGTGGAAGGTCGCCGAGATGTAACCCTTGGCTGCATCGCCGGCGGGTACCACGTCGGTCTCGGTGCCCGACCACCACACGGCAACGATGCGGTCCATCTTGAAGCCGATGGCAGCCGCCTCCTTGACGCCGACTTGGTTCATCACGCCCCAGCCGCGGAAGAAGATCCAATCGGGGCTAGACTGCCGCACCTTCAGCCAGGTCGCCTTCTGCTCCTGACCCGGATGGTCGACCGCAAGGTGATCCACCTCGAAGCCGTATTTCTTGGCCAGCACATCGAGCACTGGGATCGTCTCTTTGCCGTAGGGGCTGTTGTGATAGATGTTGGCGATCTTCTTGCCCTTCAGCTTGTCGAGGCCGCCCTCCTTGGAAGCCACGTACTTGATCTTGGCCGAGGCCTGACTCCAGTAGCCGGTTGGCGTGACGAACACCCACTGATGGACGCTGCCGACCGCTGCATCGGTGCGGCCATAGCCCATGGACAGGATCGGGATCTTGTCCACCGGCGCCTTCGGGATCAGCGCATAGGTGATGCCCGTCGAGTAGGGATTGATGATGAGAGGGTTCCTGCTCTTGAGCCGCTCGTAGCACTCGACACCCTGCTTGGTGTCATACTGGGTCTCGCACTCCTCCAACGCGATCTTGACGCCCTCGATGCCACCGTCGCGCTCGTTGAGGAGCGTCAGGTAGTCCTTGAAGCCGTTGGCGATCGGGATACCGCTCGGCGCGTAGGCACCCGTGCGATAGACGAGGGTTGGCAGGAACAGGTCTTGCGCCATGGCGCCGGTGATGGCCCACGGACCGGCAAACGCTGCCGCTGCCAAAGCGCCTAGTTTCAGATATTTCCAGGTCATACGGACCTCCCTAGTGAGTTGAACGCTTCCTGTGTTGGTCGGACTGGCCGTCATCGCGCCGTGCGTCCGGTTTCTTGGACCGACCGTAGCATCGTGCCCCGACCAACGTAAACCTGCACACGCTACGTGAACCTCCTGCAGTCAATCTCCCTAGTGAGGGTACGGCCAAAGGCGCAGCTTCTCCTTGCCGATCTGCCACAGGCGGGCGAAGCCGTGCGGCTCGACGATTAAGAAGAAGATCATCAGTCCACCGAACAACATCAGCTCGATATGCTTCTGCATGGCGGTATCGACCTGCAAGCCGACGGCGGGCAGAAAGTTGACGAGGAAAATCGGGGTGAGCACGATGAAGCCGGCGCCGAGGAACGAGCCCAGGATGCTCGCCAGGCCGCCGATGATCACCATGAACAGCACGTCGAAGGAGATGTTGATCCCGAACGCCAACGTCTCGGCGCTGTTGAGGTAGAGGTTGAGCAGCATGGCGCCGGCAACGCCGCAGTAGAACGAGCTCACGGCGAAGGCCAGCAGCTTGGTCTGCATGGGGCGGATGCCGATCAGCTCGGCGGCGATGTCCATGTCGCGGATGGCCATCCAGGAGCGCCCGATGCGCCCTCGCACCAGGTTTTTGGCGACGAAGGCAAAGACGATGACGAGGGTCAGCGCGAAGAAGTACTTGGCATGCGGGCTCGCGCGCGGGCTCGTCACCATCGGGTTCAGGAAGCTCAGTGCCTCGAGCAGCCCCCCGGGCTCCAGGATGGAGCCGAACAGCGTGCGCGGTGGGGATTCGATGGTGCCGTTGGAGTTGTAGTTGTAGAACCACGCTACCTTGTTGAAGAGCCAGATGAGAAAGAACTGGGCTGCCAACGTAGCGACCGCCAGATAGAAGCCCTTGATGCGCAAGCTCGGCAGGCCGAACAGCACCCCTACCAGTGCCGCGACCAATCCCGACAGCAGGAAGATGAAGACCATGCCGAGGTCCGGCATGAACGCCGTGGTGAGCTTGTAGCTGGCATAGGCGCCGACCGCCATGAACCCGCCGGTGCCGAGCGAGATCTGACCGCAGTAGCCGACCAGGATGTTGAGCCCCAGCGCGGCCATGCTGAAGATCAGGAAGGGGATCAGGACGGCATTGAACCAGTAAGGCCCGAGAAACGCCGGCGGCACGATGTAGGCGGCAGCCAGAAATGCAAGAACGAACCAGCGATCCTGAGCGATGGGAAAGATCGCTTGGTCGGCGGCGTAAGTGGTCTTGAACTGACCGGCTTCGCGATAGAACATCAGTATCCTGCTTTGTTAGACTCGCTCGATGATCTTCTCGCCGAACAGCCCTTGCGGCCGGAACAGCAGGAACACAAGGGCCAGCATGTAGGCGAACCAGTTCTCGATCGCGCCGCCGATCGCCGGTCCCCAGTAGACCTCGGCCACCTTCTCGCCAACGCCAATGATGAGGCCGCCGACGATGGCCCCAGGTACCGAGGTGAAGCCGCCGAGGATCAGCACCGGCAGGGCCTTGAGCGCGATGAGCGAAAGGGAGAACTGCACCCCGCTCTTGCCGCCCCAGATGATGCCGGCCGCCAGCGCGACCATGCCCGCCACCGCCCACACGATCACCCAGATGCCCCGCAGCGAGATGCCGACCGACAGCGCCGCGGCGTGGTCGTCGGCAACCGCCCTCAGTGCGCGGCCAACGCGTGTCTTCTGGAAGAACAGCGCCAAGACGATGACCAGGATGCCCGCAATCACCGCGGCTGAAAGCTCGAAGGCGTTTATCAGGATGCCCGATCTGACGGCCCAAACGACGCCTGCGGCCGCCGCGATCGCGCTGACGATGCCCAGCAGAATGAACCAGGCATAGTGCAGCGGCGCAGGCTCCGTACCCCGATCGCGCGATGCCTGGCGAGCACCCAGCCACGCGGCGAGCCAGCTCAAGGCCACGCTCAGCAGCATGGCGAGGCCCGTCCACGACAGCGTGGCCAGGAACGTCGCGGTCCTGGTGGCCCTGCCCTGAATGAAGGCCGCATCGGGGCCGAAGAAGAAGCGGGTAACAAAGAAGGCGAGCCCCAGCAGCGCAAACACCAGCGCCGCCGGGCCGGGCATCATCGCCAAGCCGAGGCTGTTTTCGGCATCGACGGAACGGCGCACGGCACGCATGCGCCAGACGAACAGGATTGCCAGCGAGGCGGCCACCGCGGCGGCAAAGGCCGCGACCAGAACAGGGGTGCCGATGGTCACCCCCGCGACACGCAGCGGGCCATCGGGAAGGCCGACGTCCAGCTTGCGCACGTCGGAGCCCCAGAGGGTCTCGCCGAAGCCTTCGAGGAAATAGGTCAGGCCGATAGTCGCCATGAACAGGATGATCTGTTCCTGGTTCACCATGTATCTCAGGATCACCCGCTCGATGACGAAGGCGAGCGCCAGCATGATGATGCCTGTCAGCACCAGAGCGAGCAGAAACGGCACGCCGCGCTCCATGATGCCCACCAGCGAAAGTGCCGCGAACAGCACCATGATGCCCTGGGCGAAGTTGAACACGCCCGAGGCCTTGTAGATCAGCACAAAGCCGAGCGCGACCAGCGAATACATGACGCCGGCCATGATGCCGCCGATGACCACCTCGCCGAAGAACAGCGGCGCGGTGAGAATGGTGATCCAGGGCTCGACCAGGAATTTGAAGAGGAAATCCATGTCTGTCGTTCGGCTCGCCCATGCCTCTAGTGCGCTACGCCAAGGTACGCGTCGATGACGGCCTGGTTGCCTTGCACCTCGGCCGGCGTGCCGTCGGCGATCTTCTGGCCGTAGTCGAGCACCACCACGCGGTCGGACAGGTCCATCACCACGCCCATGTCGTGCTCGATCAGTGCGATGGTGGTGTTGAACGTGTCCTTCACGGTGAGGATGAAGCGGCTCATGTCCTGCTTCTCCTCCAAGTTCATGCCGGCCATCGGCTCGTCGAGCAGCAGCAGCTCCGGCTCCATGGCAAGCGCACGGCCGAGCTCGACGCGCTTCTGCAGCCCGTAGGGCAGCTTGCCTACCGGCGCCTTGCGGATGTGCGCGATCTCGAGGAAATCGATGATGCGCTCGACCGCCTCGCGGTGGCGGATCTCCTCGCGCTGGGCCGGCCCGAAGTGCAGCATGTGCGCGAGCAGCCCCTGGCGCATCTTGAGCGTGCGGCCGGTCATGATGTTGTCCAGCGTGGACATGCCCTTGAACAGGGCGACGTTCTGAAAGGTGCGGGCGATGCCTTGGCTGGCGGCGAGATAGGGCCGCATGTCGTGCCGCTTCCTGCCTTTGAAGGTGATGGTGCCTTCCTGTGGGTGGTAGAAGCCGTTGATGACGTTGAGCATCGACGTCTTGCCGGCGCCGTTGGGGCCGATGATGGCGCGGATCTCGCCCTTCCGGATGTCGAACGAGACGCCTCGTATCGCCCGCACGCCGCCGAAGGAAAGCGATACGTTCTCCACCGAGAGCAGCACCTCGTCGGAGGGACCGCGTCGGTCGGCCATCACCGGCTTGGGTTGAACGTCGGCTTTCACTCGGCAGCCTCCCTCACGGGCTCGGCGGCTCGCGCTGGATAGGTCTTGACGTCGACGATGCGCACATCGCCCTCGACGACGCCCCTGCGGCCGTCCTCGAAGGTCATCTCGGTGACAGCGTGGCATTGCGTGGAGCCGTCGTAGAGGGCGGTAATCAGCGGCGCGTAGCGCTCCTGGATCGTTGATCGCCGTACCTTCTGCGTGCGCGTCATCTCGCCGTCGTCGGCGTCGAGCTCCTTGTGCAGGATGAGGAAGCGCCTGACTTGGGAGGCCGCCATCTGCGGCTCCTCGGCGAGCCCGCGGTTCAGCTCGTCCATGCGCTTGGCGATGATGTCATAGACCTGCGGATGGGCGGCCAGCTCCTGGTAGCTGGCATAGGAGACGTTGTTGCGCTCGGCCCAGCTGCCGACCGAGGTGAGGTCGATGTTGATGAACATCGTCACGTAGTCGCGGCCTTGGCCGAAGGCCACCGCCTCGCGCACCTCGGGGTAGAACTTCAATTTGTTTTCGAGATATTTCGGGGCGAACAGCGCGCCGTTGTTGAGCTGTCCGACGTCCTTGGCGCGATCGATGATCTTCAAGTGCCCGCGCTGGTCGAGGAAGCCAGCGTCACCGGTGTGCACCCAGCCGTCTGGGGTCTTGGTCGCGTTGGTTGCGTCCTCGTTCTTGTAGTACTTGAGGAACACGCCCGGGCTGCGATAGAGCACTTCGCCCGAGTCGGCGATCTTGATCTGGACGTCGGGGCCGGGCTTGCCGACCGTATCGGGATAGACCTCGCCGTCGGGCTGCAGCGTGATGTAGACGCTGGCCTCGGTCTGCCCGTAGAGCTGCTTCAGGTTGATGCCCAGCCCACGATAGAAGCTGAAAAGATCCGGCCCGATTGCTTCGCCCGCCGTGTAGGCGACGCGGATCTGGGAAAAGCCCATGCGGTTGCGGAGCGGTGCATAGACGCACTTGTCGCCCAGCCAATAGAGCAAGCGCTCCTTGAAGCCGACCGGCTTGCCATCGAGGATCAGCTCGCCCGACCGGCGCGCCACCTTCAGGAAATAGTCGAACATGCCCTTCTTGAGGCGCCCGGCATCTTCCATGCGCACCATGATTTGGGTGAGCAGGTTCTCGTACACGCGGGGTGGAGCGAAGAAGTAGGTGGGCGCGATCTCGCGGCGATCCTCGATGATGGTCTCCGGGCTCTCCGGGCAGCACACGCACATGGCGCCCGCAAAGGCCTGGCCATAGGAGAAGATGTGGTCGCCGACCCAGGCCATCGGCAGATAGGCGAGCAGCGTGTCGTTGGGCGTGAAGTTGTCGAACTTGTTGCCGTTCTGGGCCGAGCGCACGATGTTCTCGTGCGTCAGCATCACGCCCTTCGGCCGGCCCGTCGTGCCCGAGGTGTAGAGCATCACGCTCACGTCCGAGCCTTTGCCGTTGGCAATCTCGTCGAGCCACCAGCCGGCCGCGCCGGCGTTCTTGCGCAGCTCCTGCCGTCCGAGCTC
Source organism: uncultured Alphaproteobacteria bacterium (assembly GCA_963832445.1). GTDB lineage: Bacteria > Pseudomonadota > Alphaproteobacteria > Rhizobiales > Hyphomicrobiaceae > AWTP1-13. The sequence goes on along the minus strand of CAWHUM010000013.1, from coordinate 220,744 downwards.
CTGCACATGATCGAACGAGTGCAGGTTGGTGTGGTCGTAGCTGGCGAGCCCGCGCTCCTCCTCGTAGACGATGGTGCGCAGCTTCGGCAGCCGATCGGCGATCGCGATCAGCTTGTCCACCTGCTCCTGGTTCTGCACGACCGCAAACTTCGCCTCGGCGTGGTCGAGCACGTAGGCCATCTCGTCGGCGACCGAGTCCTGGTAGACCGGCACCGCGACGCCGCCGATGCTCTGCACCGCGGCAAACGATGCGTATAGGCGCGGACGGTTGTCGCCGATGATGGCAATCGCATCGCCGCGCTCGAGGCCGAGCTTGCGCAGCCCGACCGCGAAAGCGCGCACCTCGTCGCGCAACTGCGCCCAGGTCCAGGTTTGCCAGATGCCCAGGTCCTTGTGGCGCATGGCGGGCCGGTTGCCGTAGGCCTTGGCATTGCGCAGCAACAGCTTGGGCACCGTATCGAGACTAGCGGAGCTTTCGAGGCTCACGGACCAACTCTCCTCCCTGGTTCGGCATGGCGGCAGACCGCGGGCAGGAAGAGAGCCCTGGTCTTGGTACCTGCCGGAGTATGCGCGTTGACCGCGCTCGTTGGTTCGGACCGGCCGGATACCACTCACAACGACAGCACGTGCAATATCCCTAAAAAGCACTGCTGCCTCAACCCATACGTTGACAGACATGGCGGCGGATGTCTGCTATACTTAAGGTTTGTCGCGAAGATTTGCGCGACTTCGGCTGCCAGGGTCATCCGCCGAAGCTGCCGAGCGCCGCTAGATTCACCACCCTGATGCCACCCCGCTCCAGGCGCAACAGCCCCGCCTCTTCCAATTGTTGCAGGGCCCGGTTGGCGACCTGCCGCGACACCCCTGCCAGCAAGGCCAGCTCCTCCTGCGTGATCTCGATGTGCGTGCCGACATCGGGATAGAGCACCGGGTTGAACAGCCAAGCCAGGTTTCGCGCGACGCGGGCAATGGGATCGTGGATGCGGTCATGCTCGATGGTGGCGATGAACTGGCCCATGCGCTCGTTGAGCTGGTGCACGAGAAACCGGTTGAAGCCCACGCTGGTGTCGAACAGCCACATGAACGTCGACCGGTTCATCAGGGCCAGTTGGGTGTCGCGCAGGGCCACCAGGTCGTACTTGCGCGGCTCGTTCTTGATCACGGTGCCTTCGCCGAACCAGCCGCCGGCGCCGACGCCGGCAAAGGTCATGGCCTTGCCGTCACGCGAGATTGCGCTGATCTTGACCAAGCCCGACACGACTCCGGTCCAGGCATCGAGCCTGTCGCCGCGATGACAGATGTAGGTGCCGGCCAGATAGCGTCGCTCGCTGATGCCTTTGCGCGCGCGCGCAGCCTCCGCCTCTGTAAGCCCATCGGCCCAGAAGGCGATCCGCCGAAGCTCCTCTTTGACGCCCAAACGAGCACCGCTTCCTCTCAAGCCCGAAACTCTAGGCCCAACGTCCTGTGTGCTCAAGATCTCGACGCCCTTTCGGCGCCTTGCGCCAGCAGCCGCAGGGCGACGACCTGATGCGCGCCACCGGTCGCCCCCGCCATGCCCGGCGTGTTTGGCTTTGTCCCTCTGATCGTGCGGGAGAACGGGCCTGGTTGGCCAAGTCTCGCAACCTTGCGTAGGATGCGCCCCGATCCAACACTGGGGCGAATTGGGGAAAGGCCATGACGGCAGAGCTCACGCATTTCATCGGCGGCAAGCACGTCAAGGGCACGTCGGGCCGCTTCGGCGACGTCTTCCAGCCCATGGACGGCTCGCTGCGCGCCAGGGTGCCGCTGGCCTCCAAGGCCGAGGTGGCCGCGGCCGTGGAGAATGCCAAGGCCGCGCAGCCGGCGTGGGCCGCCACCAATCCGCAGCGCCGCGCCCGCGTGCTGATGAAGTTCCTCGAGCTGGCCCACCGCGACTACGACAAGCTGGCCGACGTGCTGGCGCGCGAGCACGGCAAGACCGTTGCCGACGCCAAGGGCGACATCCAGCGTGGGCTGGAGGTGGTCGAGTTCGCTATCGGCATCCCGCACCTGATGAAGGGCGAGTACACGGAAGGCGCCGGCCCCGGCATCGACCTCTATTCCATGCGGCAACCCCTTGGGGTAGTGGCCGGCATCACGCCCTTCAACTTCCCGGCCATGATCCCGCTGTGGAAGTGCGCACCCGCCATCGCCTGCGGCAACGCCTTCATCCTGAAGCCGTCGGAGCGCGACCCCGGTGTGCCGCTGATGCTGGCCGAGCTGTTCATGGAAGCGGGCTTGCCCGCGGGCATTCTCAATGTCGTCAACGGCGACAAGGAGGCGGTCGACGCCATCCTGCAGCATCCGGATATCCAGGCCATCGGCTTCGTCGGATCCACGCCGATTGCCACCTACATCTACGCGCAGGGCTGCGCGGCGGGTAAGCGCGTGCAGTGCTTCGGCGGCGCCAAGAACCACATGATCGTCATGCCCGACGCCGACATGGATCAGGCGGTGGACGCGCTGGTCGGTGCCGGCTACGGCTCGGCCGGCGAGCGCTGCATGGCGGTGTCGGTCGCCGTGCCGGTGGGACAGAAGGCAGCCGATATGCTGGTGGAGAAGCTGATCCCGCGCGTGGAGTCGCTCAAGATCGGCCCGTCCACCTCGGGCGATGCCGATTTCGGTCCGCTGGTGACGGCCGCGCACCTGAGGAAGGTGAAGGACTACGTGGCGCTCGGCATCGAGGAGGGCGCCAAGCTCAGGGTCGACGGCCGCGAGTTCAAGATGCAGGGCTACGAGAATGGCTTCTACATGGGCGGCTGCCTGTTCGACGAGGTGAAGCCAAACATGCGCATCTACAAGGAGGAGATTTTCGGGCCCGTGCTGTCGGTGGTGCGCGCCAAGACCTACGAGGAGGGCCTGAAGCTTGCCAACGACCACGAGTACGGCAACGGCGTCGCCATCTTCACCCGCGACGGCGATGCGGCGCGCGACTTCGCCGCCAAGGTGCAGGTCGGCATGGTGGGCGTGAACGTGCCGATCCCGGTGCCGCTCGCCTACTACACGTTCGGCGGCTGGAAGCGCTCGGGCTTCGGCGACCTCAACCAGCACGGGCCGGACAGCGTGCGCTTCTACACCAAGACCAAGACCGTCACCTCGCGCTGGCCATCCGGCGTGAAGGAAGGCGCCGAGTTCGTGATACCGACGATGAAGTGACGTTGGCGGAACCAACGTCATCCCCGCGCAGGCGGAGACCTGTGCGCTTCGACGGAGCCGTACGGATTGACCAGACTCGGCACAAAGCCTAGATTCTGCACCATGGACTACAGCAAGATCATCACCATGGAGCCCGGCAAGCGCGGTGGTAAGCCGTGCATCCGTGGCATGCGCATCACAGTGTCCGATGTGCTCGAATACCTCGCCGGAGGCATGACCGAGGACGAAATCTTGCGCGATTTCCCCTATCTGACACGCGATGATATCCGCGCCTGTCTCGCTTTTGCGGCTGACCGAGAGCGGCACTTGATGACCGCATCGGGGCCGTGAAGCTTCTGTTTGACGCCAATCTCTCACCGCGATTGATCGTACTCCTGCGCGACGTATTTCCCGGCTCTGCCCACGTATTCGACGTCGGTCAGCTGGCGCTTGATGACTTGTCGGTCTGGAATCATGCGCGGGACAATGGCTTTGCAATCGTCTCCAAGGACAGCGACTTCCATCGCATGAGCTTTGTGCTCGGTGCACCGCCAAAGGTGATCTGGCTGCGCATTGGCAATTGTGCGACCGCCGTGGTCGAGCGCGTGCTTCGCGTGCGCAAGCCGCAGATCGAGCTATTCAGGGATGCCAAGGATGCTGCATTCCTAATTGTCGATCCCCTACCTTGACCACGGCGAGGGGATGACCCGACACATCCTGGGATACATCGCTTGACGGCGTTGGGTCTGCGCTTCGCTTGACCGGACCAACGTGCTATTGTTAGGGGCATGAAATTCGAGCGGATCACCATCGACCCTGCTGTGTTCGGCGGCAAGCCTTGCATCCGGGGCTTGCGCTTTCCGGTGTCGCGGCTGCTCGGGCTCCTGGCGGCCGGTGAGACCCGCGAGTCGATCCTTGCCAACTATCCCTATCTGGAAGCTGCCGACATCGATGAAGCTCTGCGCTATGCCGCCTTTCTGGCTGAGGACGAGACGGTCGAGCATGCAGAGTGAAGTTCCTGGTGGACATGGCGTTGTCACCGGCGCTGGCTCAATGGTTGGCGAGCCAAGGCCACGACGCGGTGCACGCTTCTACGATTGGCCTTGCGCGGGCGCCTGACGTAGACATCCTTGCCCAAGCTGTCAGCGATGGCCGGATCGTAGTAACGGCTGATCTCGACTAACCACGCTTGCTCGCGTTGAGCTCGGCGAGCAGTCCTGCCGTGATCCTCTTTCGTGGTGGTAACTGGAGCGAGCAACAGGCGATCGATCGGCTCTCTGCGGCTCTTGCGCTTATTCCGGAAGATCAACTGTCGCAGTCTCTCGTCGTGATCGAGCGGGTACGCATTCGCCGACGAGCGTTGCCGCTATGAAAGCGTGCATCGGAGGGTGCCTCAAGCGGGCGATCGCAGCCTCCCAACCGCGCGCCGCGCGCGCTCGGTGATGGCGGCCCAGTTGCCGGCGCGGATGTCGGCTGCGGGCGCCAGCCAACGAGCCGCCGACAGCTGAGACATTGGGAAGCTTCAGCCAATCGGCGAAGTTGTCCTCGCCGATGCCGCCGGTCGGGCAGAACTTGACCTGCGGGAACGGGCCGGCCAGCGCCTTCAGCGCGGCGATGCCGCCCGCCGGCACCGCCGGGAAGAACTTCACCACATCGAAGCCGCGCGCCAGCGCCGCCATCAGCTCGGACGCGGTTTGCACGCCAGGAAGCAATGGCAGATCGCTCGCCGCCGCCGCGTCGAGCAGCTCCGGCGTCGCGCCCGGGCTTACCGCGAAGCGTGCGCCGAGATCTCGTGCGGTCTCCAGATCCCCCGGCGTCAGCACAGTGCCTACACCCAGGATCGCTTCTGGCACTTGTTCTGCGATCGCCTTGGCCGCGGCAGGCGCCGCTGGCGTGCGCAGCGTGATCTCGAGCGCCGGCAGTCCTCCCGCGACCAGCGCGCGTGCCAGCGGCACGCCGTCCTCCGCGCGCTCGATGGTGATCACCGGAATGATCGGCGAGGCGCGCAGGATCGCGTCGAGTTTTACGCGGCGGTCCCGTGCCAGGTGGGTGCGGGAATCGCTCATGGCTCGGTCTTTCCTTGTTGCTGTGGGACGCGGCAGCCGTCAGGCATTGCCGCGCGCGGGATGATGGCGCCGCGATGCTGCACCACGGCACCCGCGAGTTTGTGCCCTCGACGCGCCGCTGCTGCAGGCTCTGCGCCATCGAGCCGCGCTGCCAGATAGGCGGCAGCGAAGCTGTCGCCGGCCGCCGTGGTGTCGACGACGCCCGTCACCGGTTCGGCAGCAATGGTCTCGTCTCTGCCGCCATGGAAAACGCGGACGGCGGGCTCCGCAAGCTTCAGCACCACCTCGATGCGCCGGTCGCCCGTCGGCAGTTCGCCCAAACCTTCCTCGCCAAACAGTTGCTCCAGATCCTCGGTGGAGGCGAACACGATGTCGGCGCGCCGCAAGGCTGCGCGAAAGGCGGCCCTTCCTAGCGCCCTGTCCGGCCAGCCGCGAGTACGGAAGTTGGTATCGAAGGCGACACGCGCGCCCTTGGCTCGCGCCCCGTCGAGTGCCGCGAACAGCCGCTTGCGGCCGGCCTCGCCATAGAGCGAAAGCGATACGCCCGACAGATAGATGACGTCGTAGCTGCCGAGCGCCGCCACGATCGCCTCCGTCTGCGGCAGGTCGAACAGCAGTCGCGCCGGCGCGCTGTCACGCCAGTAGTCGAAGCGGCGCTGCCCGACCGCGTCCGTGCTGATGAGATAGAGGCCGGGCAGGCGCCCAGGCACGCGGACAACAAGGCCTGTGCCGACACTCTCGGCTTCCCAGGCGCGCAGCATCTCCTCGCTCCATGGGTCGTCGCCCAGCGCCGTGACGTAGTCGACCGCAACGCCGAGGCGCGCGAGATACACCGCCGTGTTCAACGTATCGCCGCCCCAGGCGCGCGAGAGAAGGCCGCCGGCCGCCGCCGACAGTTCGATCATGCACTCGCCTATAGAGGCGACACGGGTCATTGCGGCTCGCGGCTCCCTAGCTTCCCCGCTCGAGCCCGGAGCGCAAGGCGCCAGGCAGAGGCGCGCCGCAAGGGTTGACTTGGCGCCGCCTCATGCCCGAGGTACCGCGTCCGCCACCCGCGAAAGCTGCCTCCCCATGCCAGATCAGATCAGAGGCGCCGACATTGTCGCCCGCACGCTCGATAGGGCGGGCCACACCACCATCTTCACGCTGTCCGGCAACCACATCATGCCGCTGTTCGATGCCGCGATCGGTACACGGCTGAGGCTCATCCATGTGCGCCACGAGGCGGCAGCCGTGCACATGGCGGATGCCTGGGGCCGCCTCACCGGCCAGTGCGGCATCGTCTGGGTTAGCGGCGGTGCGGGCTTCACCAATGCTGCCGCAGCGCTCTGCACCGCGCAGGCGGGTGAATTGCCGCTGGTGCTCATCTCGGGGCACCCGGGCGTCAAGGAGGTCGGCCGCGGCGCCTTCCAGGAGTTGCGCCAGGCCGAGATGGCGGCGCCCGTCACCAAGGCCTCGTGGGTGGCAAGCGCGGCAGAAAAGCTGGGCCTCGACGTGGCCGACGCCGCCCATATTGCCATGTCGGGCCGCAGGGGGCCGGTGCAGCTGAGCCTGCCGTTCGACCTGCTGGAGACCCGCGTGGAGGAACATTCCTCGCTGTGGCCGCCCGCCTCGGCCTTTGGCGGGTGGCAGCAGGAGTTGAGCGCGACGGCGGCGCGCGAGACGCTGGCCCGCCTCGCCGAGGCCAAGCGCCCGCTCGTTCTCGCCGGCCCGCAGCTTTGTCATGGCGGCGATCTTACGCTCCTGCAGGGGCTGGAGGATAAGCTCGGCGTTGCGGTGGTTCCCATGGAAAGCCCGCGCGGGATCAACGACCCGCGGCTCGGCGCCTTCGCAGAAGTTCTACGCCAGGCCGATCTGATTCTCCTGCTGGGCAAGGCGCACGATTTCACGCTGCGCTTCGGCGATGCCCCGTTCGTGGACGCCGCCTGCCGCTTCGCCGTCATCGACGCCGAGGAGGCGATGATCGCGCGCGTGCGTCGCGAGAAGGGCGCGCGGCTGGTCTGCGAGGCTGTTGCCGATGCGAAGCCGGCGGCGCTGACGCTGATCGCCGGAGGCACCAGGCACAGCAATTCGGATTGGTTGAACGAGGTGCGCGCGGCCATCGCCTATCGGCCGCCGGCCTGGAAGGATTTGGCGTCGAAAGAGCCCGGCAAGTTGCACCCCATCGAGCTGTGCCGCGGCCTGGCTTCCATCTTCGCCGCCAGCCCCAACGCGATCCTGGTGTGTGACGGCGGCGAGATCGGGCAATGGCCGCAGGCGCTGCTCTCGCCCGCGCGCCGCATCATCAACGGGCCTGCAGGCTCGATCGGCGCGTCGATCCCGTTTGCCATTGCCGCCCGCGCCGCCGACCCTGAAGCGACCGTCATCGCGGTGATGGGCGACGGCACCTTCGGCTTCCACATGGCCGAGTTCGACACCGCCTTGCGCTGCAACCTGCCGTTCGTCGCCGTGGTCGGCAATGATGCCACCTGGAACGCCGAGCACCAGATCCAGCTGCGCGAGTACGGGCCTGGGCGCACGCACGGCTGCGACCTGCTGCCCGCGCGCTACGATCTGGTCGCTGCTGCGCTCGGCGGCCACGGCGAACTGGTGACCAGCGCCGCGCAACTGGGCCCGGCGCTCGAGCGCGCGCTCGCCAGCGGCAAGCCGGCCTGCGTCAATGTCATGATCGAGCGCGTGCCAGCGCCCGTGATCCGCAGGCCCGCGTAGCGCCTAAGAATGCCGCCGACTCGACCACCGCATCGCGCGTCTCGAAGGCCCGCCGCGTCGCGGCACTACTGAACTCACCCACTGCGAGAGGACACCTCCGCGCACCAAAATCACGGTTCGCGCACCGACCACAACCCGTATGAAGCGATGCGCTCTTATGGGATGAATTCGAGTGTCATTCCGGAGACCCCTACGGCAAGATTAAGTCCCGTCTGACCCTGGACGCTCAAAGGCTGTAGCGCGATGGACTTGTTCGAGCCGCCTAGAAGCATGTTGGCGCCACCGCCCACCCCAATCGAAGCATCGGCAGACACGCCGACAAAATGACCGGCCAAGGCGCCGTCCGGAAGCTTTGCGGTCGAGAACAATACGGTCCACACCATTGTGCTCTCGCCCTTCACACCGACGTCCAGGCCGATCTTGGTAATCGTAGCGGAGTAGGATTGCTTGGGTCCCGGTCCAGTCGGCTCGAAGGTGCACGCTAACGTCTGCATTGATCCAACGATGAGACCGACAAAGTCCTTGCCCTTGCAGGTGAGCGCTCCGGCAGCCGTGTATGTAGGAACGGTGCAGGTGATGCCGCTGAGCGTGGGCTTGCAAGTCAGTGTTTCAACAGGCGCGGCGCCTTGGGCCAGTGCGGTGATGCCGGTGATTTGTGAGGACAACACCCCAGCTGCGATCGCCGCGCAGGCAGCCCTGACCCGACGATTGGGATTTGCAGCATTGAACCACTGGGGGGCCATGACCGAAACTCCTCCCGCACCGACTGTCACTCAGGAATAGGCGGTATTGTCCGGCATTGACTTGCCTCAACGATCACCGAGACTGCTGCAAAGCAAGCCGCATTGCGCGAGCCACGATTGATGAGAAAGATGTACGCTTTCAGTGAGGGCAGACATTTCTCGGTGTTTGCAGGAATGACCGCTCCTAGGCACGACATCACGGTTCAGCAGGGTGTCCAGTTTGGTCGGCTCAGAGGATGCATGCTCGCCATCATCCTCGGCCAGGGCTTCAGTTCGCCGCGATGCGCGTTCATGCCGTCGCCACGACGATGGCCGAGGTCAGGACGATGTCGTCGATGCTTGCCCCGCGCGAAAGGTCGCTTACCGGTTTGGCGAAACCTTGCAGGAAAGGCCCGAGCGCCGTTGCATTGCCGAGCCATTGCGTAAGCTTGTAGGCGATGTTGCCGGAATCGAGATCGGGAAACACGAGCACGTTGGCCCGTCCCGCCGCCTCGCCGATGTCCTTGAGCTTCTTCTGTGCGACCGAGGGAGCGACGGCCGCATCCGCCTGCAGTTCGCCGTCGATCTTGAGCGCGGGCGCGCGCTCGCGCACCAGGGCGAGCGCATGGCGTACCTTGTCCACGCGCGCATGCTGTGCGCTGCCCTTGGTGGAGAAGGATAACAGCGCGACGCGAGGCTCCTCGTCGAGCAGCCGCTCCGCGCTTCGTGCCGAAGCGATCGCGATGTCGGCGAGTTCGCTCGCCGTCGGATCGACATTGACCGCGCAGTCGGCGAAAATAAACGGTTTCGGGCCGCGCCCCAGAAAGTCGGCCGCAATGATCAGGAAATAGCTCGACGGCAGCGCGATGCCGTTCTGCACGCCGACGGTCATCAGGCAGGCCTCGATGATGCGGCGCGTCGCACTGGCCGCGCCTGCGACCATGGCATCCGCGTCGCCCGCGCGCAGCATCATGCCGCCGAAATAGAGGGGCTTGGTTACGAGCCGTCGGGCCACCGCGGGTGCCATGCTGTCTCGCGAGCTCGCGCAGATCTCGGCGAAAGACGGCAGGCGCGCATCCTTTGCCGGATCGACCATCTCGATATCGCGGTAATTGACGCCGGCCGCAGCGCCGGCTTTGGCCACGCCCTCGGCCGGCCCGATCAGGATCGGCACCGCAAGCCCCTCGTCCTTGAGACGGCGCGCCGCAGCGAGGATGCGCGGATCGTCGCCTTCCGGCAGCACCACTTTCAGATTGCGCCGACGTGCTGTATCCAGAATGCGATCGATCTGATCCATCGTGACCGATTGAGCGAGAGCGCGGGGAGCCAGGCGGAGTTGGTGCATCAATGACGGAAACGAACGAGCCGATCAAGGTCCACCGGGGGCTGCGCGGCGTCTACTTCGATCGCTCGCCGTGCACCTTCATCGATGGCAAGGCAGGAGACCTGCGCTACCGCGGATACTCGATCCACGATCTCGCCGAGCACTCAACCTTCGAGGAGACCGCATGGCTGCTGCTCCGTGGTGAGCTGCCAACGGCGGCCGAACTCGCGGCGTTCGATGCGGACTTGCGGGGCGCCCGCGTGCTGCCGGGTGCGATCATCGATGTCATTTCCGCCGTTGCATCGGCGCATCCCATGGATGTGCTTCGAACGGCGGTTTCCGCCTTGTCGGCCTTCGACCCCGATGCCACCGACAACAACCGCGACGCCGTGCTGCGCAAGGCCGTCCGCCTCACGTCCCAGGTGCCCGTGATCGTAGCTGCACACGCGCGCATCCGGGATGGGCTGGAGCCAGTTCCCGGCGATCCCGCCTTGAACCATGCAGGGAACCTGCTCTGGATGCTCACCGGCGCAAAGCCGAGCCCGCGGGCCGTCGAACTGGTCGATCGCGACCTGATCCTCCATGCAGAGCACGGCTCGAATGCGTCGTCCTTCGCGGCACGAGTGATCATCGGAACCGAGGCCAGTCTGCACGCCGCCGTTGTAGCCGCGATCGCAGCGCTCTCGGGGCCCGCGCACGGCGGCGCGGCCGAGGATGTGATGAAGATGGCCGAGGAGATCGGCGATCCTGCTCGCGCCGCGGAATACGTCCGTCAGAAGCGCAAGGCCGGCGCGCCGGTGACCGGGTTCGGGCATCGCGTTTATCGCGCAGAAGATCCGCGCGCGCGCCACATGCGGGCCGGCGTCGAGCGGCTGTCACGGGAGATGGGACAGCCGCAATGGTATGATATTCTGCAGGCCGTGGTGACGGCCATGGCCCCTTACGCCCGCCACGGCGTCAACGTGAATGTCGATTTCTACTCGGGCGTCGTCTACCACCTGCTCGGCATCACACGCGACCTGTTCGTGCCGATCTTCGCCATCGGCCGGGTACCCGGCTGGGTCGTGCAAGTTCTGGAGCAGTTGGACAACAACATCCTGATCCGGCCATTGACGCTTTACGACGGACCGGAACCGAGAGCTTATGTGCCGATCGACCAGCGCCGGGGCGTCCCGGGTTGAGCCTCCTCGCATGCGCAACCACCAGACCGGAGGATGGCTTCGCTCAGACCACGAATTGGAGTCGACACGATGAAGATGACGACGGAAGAGGCGTTCGTGAAAACGCTGCAGATGCATGGTATCGACCAGGTGTGCTGATGCTGGCTGCAGGTCCGCTGCCCTTCTGGCTCGTCGCTATTCCAATTGTCCGGGCCGGGATCGGTGCGACGGCTGCCGTGCTGCTCAACGTGCCACAGGACCTCGGTCTCTTGGCTGCAGGCGCGTTGGGCGCAGCGCTGTTGCCATTCTGGGGGCACGGCCGGACAGGTCAGGTCAAGCTCCCGCCAATGCTCGCCCCTAGGTCAGTTCAGTGCCGGTGCTGATGATGCATATCGGGGACGTGCGCGTGCTTGTGCTTCACACGTTCGTGCCGGTGGGCATGGGTGTGCGGCTCGCCGGGCGGATCGTCCGGCGCATGCTCATGCTGGTGATGCTCGTCGTGGAAGTGAGGATGCGCATGCTCGATGGGCTCGTGAACATGCTCGTGTTCGTGGTGCTCGGTAAGATGCAACCACACACCGATGGCCATCAGTAGGCCGGCCGCGAGCAATTGCAACGTCAACGGCTCTCGCAGCAGCACCAATGCCGCGATTGCCCCAACAAACGGCGCCGTCGAGAAGTAGGCGCCCGTGCGTGCGGTCCCGAGATGCCGCAGGGCGTAGATGAACAGCACGAGACTGACGCCATAGCCCAAAAAGCCGACCACTCCCGCCAGTGAAGCAACCGAAAGGGCAGGCACCTGTCCGCCCGCGATAAGACCAAGTGCGAGGTTCACTGGGCCCGCGATCAATCCTTTAAGCTCGACGATCTGCAGCGGGTCTGACAGCGACACCTTGCGCGTCAGATTGTTGTCGAGGCCCCAGGCAACGCAGGCACCGACGACTGCCAACGGCCCGAGAACGCGCGAGATGTCTGGCTGTCCCGTCCAGGCAAGCAAGACGGCCCCCCCGACCAGGCACGCCATGCCGAGCGCGACGCGCCGGTCGAAGTTCTCGTGGAAGATGAACCACGCCATCAGCGCCGTTGCTACGCCTTCAAGCGTCAGCAGAAGAGAGGCGGCGGAGGCGTCGGTCCGCTGCAATCCCGCCATCAGCAGAACCGGCCCGACGACGCCGCCCGCCACGATCGCGCCTGCAAGATAGGGCACGTCCCTACTATCGAGCGCCAACTCGGACCGCCCCGCCTGTGCGAAGGCAGACCGCCCCACCCGGCGGACGACAGCTACCCCGAAGCCCGCTCCGCAATAGAGAAGCCCTGCCAATATGGCTGGATCAATCACCCCCAGGAGCGCCTTGGCGGCCGGCGTGGAGATGCCGAACAGGGCGGCTGAAAGCAATGCCAGAACGACGGCGTGGCGGTTCATGGCGCTAGGCTAGAGCATTTTCCCATCTGACGGAATCGGAGGGGATTCACATTTGGCGCGAACAGTGATTCATGCTGCGGGCTGGTGGAGGAGGCCAGCCCGCATGACGAGACCTCTTTCCAATGACCTGTGCTCTCGCCTTATCGCCGCGGTTGCTGCCGGGATGAGCTGTCGGGCTGCCGCCGGCCGGTTCGGGGTCGCCGCCTCGACCGCGGTGAAGTTGGTGCGGCGCTGGCGTGATGCAGGCACCTTGGCGCCGCGCCGGCAAGGCGGCGACAGGCGCTCGGGGCGGATCGAGGCACATGCCGGGGAGATCCGGGCCCTGATCGCCGGGCAGGTAGACATCACGCTGACCGAGATCGCCGAGCATCTGGAACGGGAGCACGGCGAAAGGTTTGCGCCGAGCACGATCTGGCGCTTGCTCGATCGCCACGATCAGACGTTCAAAAAAAACCGCGCACGCCAGCGAGCGGGAACGGGCGGACGTGGCGAGCGCAAGGCAGGCCTGGCACGCCGCGCAGCGTGACCTCGATCCTGCCCGCCTGGTCTTCATCGACGAAACCGGAGCCACGACCAAGATGGCGCGGCTCTATGGCCGTTCGCGTCGCGGCACGCGCTGCATCGCCAGCATTCCACACGGCCACTGGAAGACGACGACGTTCGTCGGTGCGCTGAGGCAAACCGGCATGTCCGCGCCGATGGTCCTCGACGGCGCCATGGATGGCGCTGCATTCCTGGCCTACGTCGAGCAGATGCTGGCGCCGACGTTGCTGCCAGGCGATATCGTCGTCATGGACAATCTGCCCGCCCACAAGCCGGACAAGGTCCGCAATGCCATCGAGCAGGCTGGGGCCGAGCTGCGCTACCTGCCGCCCTACTCGCCCGACCTCAACCCGATCGAGATGGCCTTCGCCAAGCTCAAGGCGATCCTGAAAAAGGCTGCCGCCCGCACCCTCCAAGACCCTCTGGCGCGCGATCGCGGCCGCCCTCACGCGCCTCACCGCCCACGAATGCCGCAACTATCTCATCGATGCAGGATACGATGCCGTATGATCGGAATCTGCTCTAGACTGCAACGTCGGTCGGCGACAACAGCAGGGACATTCGTTCAGGATGCTCGATTGGCTGATCGCGTGCCTCGCATGTTGCGGAGGCATCGTGCAAAGCCTTGCTGCGGAGTTGCGAGCGGGACGCTCGAGGCATCACGGCGCTCGCGGTGCGCCGAACTTTGGCATGACCCTCTCGGCAAACCGCCGCAGGTTGTCGCGCGAGCCCTGGCCAAAGAGCAGTACGTAAGCGACGCCCACCTCCTCGAGCATGGCAAGTCCCTCCACGACCTCCTCAGCCGTGCCGATCAGGGAATGGCCGTCGCGCGCTTCAGGCGTGCCAGCGTACCCCAGAATGTGCGCCCCCGGCCAACTCTCCGAACCGCGCGAGAGTGACAGCAGTCTCTCGTGTATCTGGGCTTGCCGTCTGACGGCCTCATGCTTCTCCGTGGCGTGGTGTGTGACGAAGATATTGCGGGCGACGGCAACGCGCATTGGGTCGAACGCGTGGCCTGCCGCCTCGAGCTCGCGTCGGTAAAGCGCGATACGTTCGCCGATCTGCTGAGGCGACGCGAACTGGTCGAGCAAGAGATTGAAGCCGCGGCGTGCGCAGGCCGAGATCGAAGCTGCGCTGCCGGCCGCTTGCCACAGCGGCGGGTGCGGCCGCTGGTGCGGCGGCGGTTCGACAACCACCTTGTCGAAGCGGAAGAAGCGGCCACGATGGGAAAAGGGCTCGTCCGAGGCGAGCGCACGCAAGAGCACATCGAGGACCTCCTGGAAGCGCGGCTCAGCCTCCTCGGGCGGCATCGCGAAGCCTGCGAACTCGTTGTGGCGGTAACCTTTGCCGACTCCGAGATCGAGCCTGCCGCGCGAGAGAAGATCCAAGGTCGCAACCTGCTCCGCAAGCAGCACCGGATTGTGCCAGGGCAGCACGAGAATCGCTGTGCCGAGGCGAAGGCGCGTCGTCCGGGCCGCAACAAAGGTCAGCAGGGTGAGCGTCGCGGAGACCTGGCCGATACCAGTGAAGTGATGCTCGGTCACGAAGCTCGAATGGAAACCGAGCAATTCGGCCTCGACGTTGGCTTCGACGAAATCGAAGAAGCCTTCGGCGCTCGCCGCGATGTCGGGCAACCGCGGCGCCGCGGCGCCGCCGAACAATCCAAATCGCATGGGAATACCTGACTATTTTTTGCGGTATGGCCTCGGCGGCCACGGGTGCGAGCTAGGGGACCCGCCGTACTCGCCGGCGAGGGCGCATTACGCTTACGCTCGGCTCCCGCAACGGGCAAAACAGGACGGCGGTCTTGGACATCGGACACTCCCTTCGCTGGCATTACCCAGACAGGTTCGACGGGTATGTTCTCAGCCGGCTCTTGGCCGGCACCCCAGTGGACGCAGTCAATCTGCGGGACGAGCCACGGGTTGTCAACGAACGAGCCGCCAGCCCGGCGCGGGGATGCTTTCGGCTCATGGCACCTCTCGGACCTCCGCGATACGGCAGCTCTTGGACTGTCACGGCGGTGGGCGCCAACCCATCTGTTGGCGTGCCGGCGCAAACTTGCGTTAGCATGGCTGGGAGCGAGGCGGGGAGACGCAAAGGAGCTAAAGCATGTGCGCGCCGGGCTGTATCGAGCATGTGAGGTCCAAGCTATCGCGCCGGTCGCTGTTCAAGGGCGCCGGTGCGATGGCGGGCGCGGCGGCGGCTGGTTCGCTTCTGCCCGATCCCGCCGAGGCGCGGCCCTTCCCGCGATTTAGCCGGGTGACGGACCTCACGCACACTCTCACGCCGGAATTCCCCACCTTCTTCGGTGTGCCCGGCATCGGCATGAAGCAGCTCAAGGAATTCAAGAAGGACGGCTTCAACCTGATGGAATGGACGGTGCTGGAGCATTCCGGCACCCACATCGACACGCCGATCCACTTTTCCGAGAGCGGCCGTGGACCAGATGCGCTGCCCGTCGACGACCTCGTTGTGCCGCTCGCCGTCATCAATGTGGTCGCCAAGGCCGATGCCAACCCGGACTATCAGCTGACCCCCGCCGACATTCGCCAATGGGAGCGCCGCCACGGCAGGCTTCCCCGCGGCTGCTGCGTTGCCATGCATGCCGGCTGGGGCCGGCATCTGGGCTCCGCGAAGTTCCTCGGCAAGGATGCGGCTGGCGTGCTGCATTTCCCGGGCTTCCATCCCGACGCCACCAATATGCTCCTGAAGGAGCGGCGCGTTGCCGGCATCGCCGTCGACACCATCTCGCTCGATCACGGTCCGTCGAAGGATTTCAAAACGCACTACGCATGGCTGCCGGCGGGGCGATGGGGCCTGGAGAGCGTCGCCAACCTGCATCGGGTGCCGCCGAGCGGAGCGACACTGATCGTCGGCGCCCCCAAGATCAAGGGCGCCACGGGCGGCCCAACGCGCGTGCTGGCCTTGACATGAGTGCAGTGAAGGGACGGCCGGATCTCGGCGCGCTGCTGTGGCCGCGCGCGGTGGCAGTCGTCGGGGCTTCGCCCGAGAAGGACGGACTGCGCGGGCGACTCACGCGCGTGATAACGGGCCACCCCTATGCGGGTACCATCTATCCCATCACCCGCAGCCATGCCGAGGTGATGGGGCGCAAAGCTTATGCCTCGGTGGAGGATCTCCCGGCACCGGCCGACCTCGCCATCCTGATCATTCCGGCGAGGCATGTCGCCGACGAGTTGGAAAGGTGCGGCAAGGCCGGCGTGCGCTCCGCGGTGGTGCTGAGCTCGGGCTTTGCGGAGGCGCCCGGAGGCGAAGGCGCAGAAATGCAAGAGGCCATCCGCGTCATCGCGCGCCGTTACGGCATGGCGGTGATCGGGCCCAACTCGGTGGGGTTTGCCAATACGGCCGCTGCCCTGTGCCCGACCTTCTCTCCGGCGGTGGAGCCCTCGGACCGGCCGCTGCTGCCCGTGGGCCGCGAGCGCGCGCAGCTGGCGGTGATCGCCCAGAGCGGCGGCATCGGTTTCTCGTTCTTCGATCACGCGCGGGCGAGGGAGCTGGCGGTTCGCTACGTGGTGACCACCGGCAACGAGGCGTGCCTGGAGACCCTGGACGTCGCCGAGTTCATCCTGGACGAAGGCAAGACCAAAGCGCTGCTGCTCCTGCTGGAGGACGTGAAGAGCCCCGATACCTTCCGGCGCGTGGCGGAGAAGGCGCTCCGAGCCGGCGTGCCGATCATCGTCAACAAGATCGGCCAGTCGGACGCGGGCGTGCGGGCGGCGGCCTCGCATACGGCGGCGCTGGCGGGCTCCTACGATGCCTATCGTGCCATGTTCCATCGATATGGATTGGTCGAGGGCCAGGATATCGGCGAGATGGTGGATCTCGCCGCGGGCTTCCTCTACTGGGGCGAGCGCCTGCCGGCGGGCCGGCGGGTCGGCATCTGCACCGGCTCGGGCGGCGGCGGCGGCTGGATGGCGGATGTGTGCACGGCGGCGGGCCTCGAGGTGCCGCTGCTGGATGCCGAAACCCGGGCTCGCATCGACGCCCAGCTGCCGGACTACGGCACATCGCAAAATCCGGTCGATGCCACCGCCCAGGCGGTGCACACGATCGGCTATGCGGGGCTCGCCGAGCTGGTGGCGGCCTCGCCTCAGGTCGACAGCGTGATCGTGGTGATGACGGCGCGTAATTCGGCCAACTTGGAGCGGCATCGCCAAGGTTTGACGCGGCTGGCGGCCTCGACGTCCAAGCCGATCCTGCCGTGGACCTATACGCTTCCGGCGCCGGCGTCGGTTGGCCTGCTGGCCGAAGCCGGCTATCCCCTGTTCACCGACATCCAGGGCTGCGCGCGCGCCTGTCGCGCCATGGCCGACTATCGCGCGTTGCGCGAGCGCTCCCTGCGCCCGGTTGTCGTGCGTGATCCCGCGCGGGGAGATAGCGGCGTCGCGCGCGAGGCCCTGCGCGCGGCCGGTGGTGCGCTATGCGAGTGGCAAGCGCGGCCCGTGCTTGCGGCCTACGGTATCGGTGCCGTTGGCGAAGCGGGGGCGCTCGTGCAGTCCGCGCACGAGGCTGCGGTTGCGGCGCCGGCGATGGGTTGCGCGGTCGCGCTCAAGGTGCAATCGCCCGACCTGTTGCACAAAACGGAGGCCGGCGCGGTTGCGCTCGGTTTGACAACCGAAGATGCCGTGCGCGCCGCGTTTGCGCGCGTGTGCGAGAACGCGTTGCGCTACGCACCGCAGGCCCGCTTGCTGGGCGTGCTGGTGCAACCCATGGCCCCGCCGGGGCGGGAGGTTATCCTCGGGGTCAAGCGCGACGCCACCTTCGGGCCGATGCTGATGGTCGGGCTCGGCGGCGTGCAGGTGGAGGTGTTCAAGGACGCCGTCCTGGCACCGCTGCCCATCGGTGAGAGCGAGGCTCGCGAAATGCTGGCCCGGCTCAAGGGGGCGGCTCTGCTCGGCGCCTTCCGCGGCCGGCCGCCGGCCGACGTCGATGCATTGGTGGAATTGATGCTGCGGGTCGGCCAGCTGGCGGTGGACTGTGCGGACACGATCGCCGAGATCGACCTCAACCCGGTGCTGGTGCACGATGAGGGCAAGGGCGTGTCTGTGGTGGATGCCATGATCGTGAGGCGCGCGGATTCCCTCGCCCCGCCTGCGGGGAGAGGGTGAATTGGAGGAACACCCATGCGCCTTGCAGAAAAGATCGCCATCGTCGTCGGCGCGGGTCAGGGTCCGGGCGAGGGGATCGGCAACGGCCGCGCGACCGCACTCGTCTTTGCGCGCGAGGGCGCCAAGGTCCTGGCGGTCGACGTCGACCTCGCCTCGGCCAAAGCTACGGCGGCGCTGGTCGCCGAGGACG
The DNA here is from genome assembly GCA_963832445.1 of uncultured Alphaproteobacteria bacterium. Classification (GTDB taxonomy): domain Bacteria; phylum Pseudomonadota; class Alphaproteobacteria; order Rhizobiales; family Hyphomicrobiaceae; genus AWTP1-13. The sequence continues at coordinate 202,322 of CAWHUM010000013.1, read as the reverse complement.
GCGGCGAATGCCTTGCCTTCGAGGCCGACGTGACGCGGGAGGCAAGCCTCAAGGCCGCCGTCGACGCGGCGGTGGAGCGGTGGGGCCGCATCGACATTCTGCACAACAACGTCGGCGTCAGCCTGGCCGGCGGCGATGCCTCGCCGCTCGAGATCACGGAGGAAGCCTTCGATCGCATCTCCGCCATCAATCTGCGCGGCACCATCATGGCCTGCAAGCACACCTTGCCGGTGATGCGCCGGCAGCGCTCGGGCGCGATCGTCAACATCTCCTCGGTAGCGGCCTGGGCGACCAACTACCCGACCGTCGCCTACAAGGCGACCAAGGCGGCCATGATCGCCTACACCGAGCAGATTGCCACCCAGAACGCCGAGTACGGCATTCGCTGCAACGTCATCCTGCCCGGCCTGATGGATACGCCGATGGCCGTCGACACGCGCGCCCGCACCTGGGGCAAGACGCGTGCCGAGGTGGCAGCCGCCCGCGATGCGCGCGTGCCGCTGCGGCGCAAGATGGGCACCGCCTGGGACGTGGCCAATGCGGCGCTGTTTCTGGCGTCCGACGAGGCTAATTTCATCACCGGCGTGGCGCTGCCGGTGGATGGCGGCTCCAGCCTGCGGCGCGAGTAGGAGCGGCTGCGCTGAGCCGCTCCGCTTCAGTCAAGCCGCCGCAGCGCCATCCTCACCAATAGGGGTAAGGACGGTAGTAGGGGCAAATCCAGCGTGCCCGGGCCGGGCTCCAGTAGCAGCCATCGTCGTAGCCGTAGTCATAGACGAAGGGAGCGCCAAGCCAAATTCCTCCGCGGATGCCGCGCCCCCGGAAGCCACGTGCACGGCCACCACCGCCACGGCGGCCACCGCGACGTGCTTGCGCCGGCGCGGCCCCCGTCAGACTGGAGACGCCGACGATACCGAGGCCGTAGAGCAAGACCAGCGCCGTGGCAGCTATGCTGCGCACCAGCGTCCCTCGTGCGCTTCGCTTCATGTCAACCTCCTTCAACATGCCAATATTGCAGGACCGGCGTGAAACGCCTCGATGCTTGCGCGACAAAAACGGCATCCCGGGGACCGTACGAGCGCAACTTCGACGCAGCGAGAAAAATTGATCGAGCAGCGCGTCATGGTTGCAGCGTCAGCGATGACGGCGCCGCCCGTCGCTCCGAGGCAAATTGGGCGGAGCTGTTGCGATGCTCCGCCTTGATCACCCGGTGCCGCGTCGCGGCAGCGCTCCGGGTCGTGTACCTATGACAGGCTAGGCGAGCCAACGTCGGAAATGCGGCCAGCGACGGACAGAAGACGCCGGCACGAGCTATGTCGCACATGTGCCATAAGGGGACATTGCCGTTTTCCTCAAAGAAATATTTGGCCCAAGCGCCTCTAGCAGCGAAGGTCAAGCAGAGGCAGCCATCATGGCCGCCAACCGGCTGACGATCTGCGGATCGCGGAGAGCGCTGGACGGTTTTACGAGATGGCTGACCTCGCTCATGATCTGATGCACCGTTGCATCCTCCGCAGCCGCCCGCAGCAGCGCGGAGGTGAAGTTCAAGCGCTGGCGAAAATCATTCGGGCGCCGGCCGCGCGTCTTCTCATGGATGAAGTCGCTCTCGGCCGTTGCCCATGGTGCGGCGAGCAAGTCTTGAACAGCCGCGAAGAAAGGCCGCGCGAGTCCTTTGAGCGGATCGGCATCCGAAATTCGCGCTTCGATAAGCCGTCTCAGGGCAACTGCTTCCTGCGCGGCGACACTCATTCCCTGGCCGAAGGCCGGATTAAATCGGCAGATCACATCACCGAGCGGCAGCAGATGATCCGGAAAACGGTCAAGCGCCTCAAAGCGTCGTCGAATGCTGCACGGAAAAGCGAATCGGTAAATTGCGCCGATAGGTACGGCGTCCTTGATCGCGTCATAGATCGTCGGAGTCCGCAACGTCCTAGCAAAAGCGATGAAATCGCCGACGTTTTCCGGCACAGGTTCACCATGCATATCAGTAAGATTGACTTGCCAGCAATTGTTCTCGACTGGAACAAGCAGCCCGCCGCGGCCGCTCTGGGCGGCGGGCCGGTGTAGCACCGCGCGCCAGCCATGGGGCGCGGAAGGTGGAATCCGGAACATGGCAGTCGCATAGCGCAGATCGATGCCGATTTCCGTCTCCTGGGGTGTTGGCAAGCCGACCTTGTCCAGAAATTCGACGGTAAGGGCGCCGCGCGACGATGCGTCGACGATGAAATTAGCAGCAATCTCGATGCCTCTCCCGGCCCCATCGTCGTAACGAACGCCGGTAACGCGGCTTCGGTCAGGCGATCCCAGAAATTGAGTGACCCGGCAACGCGGCTTCACTGAAATATTGCTCTGCTGCTCGACCAGGCGCCTGGCAACGAATTCCAGAAGTGGTCGCGTCAGGCATAGATAATCGAAGCCGAGATCGCGCCGTGGAAACGGATCGAAGCCCGGCATTTCAAGCAGAGATTGAGAACCGACCCGTACTCGAACAGCGCCCGCGAGCTCGAGTTCTGTTTCGAACTCCGGGAATAATTCAATCAGCGCGTCGAGGCCACCCCTGAGGAGTACATGAATTTGCCGGGCCTGAGGTGTGCCGGTGCGCGCGATCGGCGTGGCGGGTAGGGCATCACGTTCGAGCACGGTGACATTGCCGAAGTATGACGACAAGGCCTTCGCCGCGGTTAGACCGCCAATGCCAGCTCCGACCACAATCGCGTGTCGCCCGAGCAAGTACGTCATGACGAGCCCGCAACCTGTGCAAGGGCAGTGAACGTTTCGTAGACGGCTTCCGTGAGGAGGATTTGCAAAACCCAACTGACGGCAACGAGGCTCGAGGATAACCCGATCGCCTTCGACGTCTTGGAGCCGAGTGAACAAGGGCTTGGACCAAAGAGCCCTAATCGGTAGAATTTTGCTTGGCGAACCTGGCCTAGTGTCCTGATCGCGAAATTCGTCTCACCATGCGGCGAACTCGGTACGAATTTGGCGATCTGAAGGACACTAGCAAGATCATGCTGCTAGTGTGATTCAGATCGAGAAGTCCGCTGATGAACTTGGCCTCGCGCGATGTAGCGGACTTCTCGATCATCACACTAGGTCGGCCTTTGTAAGAGGGTGGCTGATGGCAACTTCCGCGCCTAATTACACCGTTGCTCGGTTCTCGAGTTGCGCTTTGCCGGAGCAGGAGCGCGGCAAAGCGCTGGAAGAGCTGTGTGAGCGTGGTCTGCTGGCGACCAGATTTATGCCCTGTGGTGAAGCCGCACCCCACGTCGATTTTGCCAACCGCATCATGCCCGGGCTGCGTATCCTCACGGCCACCTATGTCGGTGTTCGGCACGAAAACGTGCCGGCCAAAGCGGGCCAGCAAGGCGGCGATGCTCTCTCTCTCTGTATGGTTCTCAGGGGGACGAGCCTTGCGAGGCGGGGCGCGCGGGAAGTCGTTCTAAGCGACGGCGACGCCGTGCTGATGACGGGCGAAGAGGGCGTCTGGAGCTTTACGTCGCCCTGCTCAGTTAAAGTCGCGGGGCTGCGCCTGCCGCGGTCTGCGCTCGCGCCGCTTGTTCCCAAGCTCGACGATGCAGCAATGCGCCGCATACCGCGGGATGTCGGGGGATTGCGCTTGCTGCGAAAATATCTCGAGCTCATCGCAGATGACGAAGCGCTGGCGGCGCCCGCCATGCAGCGGCTTATTGCTAGCCACTTCTATGATCTTGCTGCATTGGCCGTCGGGGCGCCAAGCAACGGCGAAGCGCTTGCGGCGTGCGGCAGCGTGCGTGCGGTGCGGCTCGCGGCGATCAAGGCCGACATCGTCGCCAACCTGCATGAGGCAGACCTCAATGCCACGATGGTTGCGACGCGCAATGGCGTGACCGTGCGTTATCTGCACAAGCTGTTCGAAAACGAAGGCCTTACATACTCAAAATTCGTGCTCGGCCAGCGCCTCGGGCGGGCCTACGCCATTTTGAGAAATCCGCTCCACGCGCGCCGCGGGATCAGCACCATCGCCTTCGAACTCGGGTTCAATGACCTATCGTACTTCAACAGGGCGTTTCGTCGGCGTTACAATGCGACCCCATCTGACGTCAGGAATGGCACGGGGCGAGATTAGTCGCACGCTGGCCAGCTTGATGCGCCTGGGAATGGCCGCACGTAAAGGCACGACCGCATCGGGTCACACGTTGCCTTCGAGCGTCCACACGGCGCTCGCTAGTGTCCCACAGATCGCGAAATGCGTTCCGACGTTGCCGCACGCCGATACGCATTTCGCGATCGGGACACTAGAAGCCCTCGCAAACCTTGCCCCAGAAAAGTCAGGCGAGGTCGAAGCGGTCGGCGTTCATCACCTTGGTCCAGGCCGCCACGAAGTCCTTCACGAACTTCTCCTTGGAGTCCGCGCACGCATAGACCTCCGCGAAGGCGCGCAGCTGCGAGTGCGAGCCGAAGATCAGGTCGACGCGGGTGCCGGTCCACTTGACGCGCCTTCGTCTTGCGGTCGCGGCCCTCGTACACGTTGTCGCCGGCCGGGCTGCCACTCCGTGCTCATGTCGAGCAGGTTGACGAAGAAGTCGTTGGTCAGCGTTCCCGGCTGCTTGGTGAAGACGCCGTGCTTGGAGCCGCCGGCATTGGCGCCGAGCACGCGCAGGCCGCCGACGAGCACCGTCATCTTCGGGCGCCGTCAGCGTCAGCAATTGCGCCCGGTCCACCAACGCCTCCTCAGGCGCCATGAACTGCTGCTTGCCGCCGACATAGTTGCGGAAGCCGTCGGCACGCGGCTCGAGCGGCGCGAAGGAGTCGACGTCGGTCTGCTCCTGCGACGCATCCATGCGGCCCGGCGTGAAGGGCACCTTCACGTCGACGCCGGCGTCCTTCGCGGCCTTCTCGACCGCGGCGGCGCCGCCGAGAACGATCAGGTCGGCCAGCGAAACCTTCTTGCCGAACTCCTTCTGGATCGCTTCGAGCTTCTGCAGGACCGTCTTGAGCTGGGCCGGCTGGTTGACCTCCCAGTCCTTCTGGGGGCTGAGGCGGATGCGGGCGCCGTTCGCGCCGCCGCGCTTGTCCGAGCCGCGGAACGTCGAGGCCGACGCCCAAGCGGTCGAGACGAGCTGGGACACGCTGAGGCCGGAGGCGAGAATCTTCGCCTTCAGCGCAGCGATGTCCTGTTCGCCGATCAGCGGATGATCCACCGCGGGGATCGGGTCCTGCCAGATCAGCGTCTCCTTCGGCACCAGCGGGCCGAGGTAACGAGCGATCGGACCCATGTCGCGATGCGTGAGCTTGAACCAGGCGCGGGCGAAGGCGTCCGCGAACTGGTCGGGATTCTCCATGAAGCGCCGCGAGATCTTCTCGTAGGCCGGGTCGAACCGCAGCGACAGGTCCGTGGTCAGCATGGTCGGCACGTGCTTCTTCGTCTTGTCGAACGCGTCCGGGATGGTGGCTCCCGCATTCTTGGCCTCCCACTGCTTTGCGCCGGCCGGGCTCTTCGTCAGCTCCCATTCGTAGCCGAACAGGTTCCAGAAGAAGTGGTTGCTCCACTTGGTCGGCGTCGTGGTCCAGGTGACTTCCGGGCCGCCGGTGATGGCATCGGCCCCGAAGCCGGTGCCGTACTTGCTCTTCCAGCCGAGGCCCTGAGTCCTCGATGGCGCGCGCCTTCCGGCTCGGGGCCGATCAGCGACGGATCGCCCGCGCCGTGGGTCTTGCCGAAGGTGTGGCCGCCGGCAATCAGCGCGACGGTCTCCTCGTCGTTCATCGCCATGCGGAAGAAGGTTTCGCGGATGTCCCTGGCCGCCGCGATCGGGTCCGGATTGCCGTTCGGCCCTTCCGGATTGACGTAGATGAGGCCCATCTGCACGGCGCCGAGCGGCTCGGAAAGCTGGCGCTCGCCGCTGTAGCGCTCGTCGCCGAGCCACGTCCCCTCGGGACCCCAGAAGAGCTCTTCGGGCTCCCACACGTCGGCGCGGCCGCCGGCGAAGCCGAACGTCTTGAAGCCCATCGACTCCAGCGCGACGTTGCCCGCGAGGATCATCAGGTCGGCCCAGGAGATTTTGCGGCCGTACTTCTGCTTGATCGGCCACAGCAGCCGGCGCGCCTTGTCGAGGTTGGCGTTGTCCGGCCAGGAGTTGAGCGGCGCGAACCGCTGCTGGCCGGCGCCGGCGCCGCCGCGGCCGTCGGTGATGCGGTAGGTGCCCGCGCTGTGCCACGCCATGCGGATCATCAGACCGCCGTAGTGGCCGAAGTCGGCCGGCCACCACTCCTGCGACTCCGTCATCAAGGCAGTGAGGTCCTTGATCACGGCATTCGAGGTCGAGGCTCTTGAACTCCTTGGCGTAGTCGAACGTCTCGCCCATCGGATCGGACAAATCGGAGTTCCGATGGAGAACCGAAACGTCCAGCGCGTTCGGCCACCAGTCGCGGTTCTTCCTGCCAGAGCGAGAACGGGCACTTACCTGCGCTCTTGTCGTCGGTCTTTGCGTCCATGTTTCTCTCCGATCGTGTTTTGTGCTTCTTCGAGTGTTCCGCGCTCCGCTTCTTGGGCCGGGCCGACCTCGCCGGCCGCCGTCGAGAAGCGGATGATCATCGATGTCTTGGCGCCCTTCTGCCGCGCCTTCGCCTTGATGTACGTCAAGAGGTCGGCGGGGATGGCGAACTCACCGCAGGCGCCTCAGCCCTTGGCGCGCAGCCCGCGCTCCCGGATGCGCTCGCGGTTTCGTGGGCGAGTGTTGGCCTCCTCCTCCACTTCCCTGGCTAAGGCTAGAGGGCCTTGCCCATCAGCTCCAATCGATTTAATTCTATTCTAAGATAAGAATATCTGATGATAGGCCATGACCTCGCTCAAGCAGCTGCGCTACTTCGATGCCGTCGCTCGCCTCGGCCACTTCCGGCGGGCGGCCGAGCATTGCTCCGTCACCCAGCCTGCCCTGTCGATGCAGATCCAGGAGCTGGAGAGCGAGCTGGGCCTCCAGCTGCTGGAGCGCCGCCCGAAGGGTGTTCGGCTGACCACCGAGGGGCGCGAGGTCGCGCAGCGGGCAGCCCTCATTCTGGCACAGGTACGCGACCTCGGCGACTTCGCGCGCCAGCGCGCCAGCCAGCTGTCGGGCGCGCTGCATCTTGGCGTCATTCCCTCGGTTGCGCCCTACCTCCTCCCGCCCGTGCTGCCGGTGCTGCGCAGGCAGTATCCCGCGCTCGATCTCCACATCCGCGAGACGCAGACGCAGGCGCTGCTCGAGCATCTGCACGAGGGCACGCTCGACGTGCTGCTGCTGGCGCTCCCCGTCAAGCAGGCGGGGCTCGAGACCATGCCGCTGTTCGAGGACAAGTTCCTGCTGGCCCTGCCGCGATCCCACCCTGCCCGCAAGCGCGTGCGAGCAACGGCCGACCTGCTGAAGCACGATCGCCTGCTGCTGCTGGAGGAGGGGCATTGCCTGCGCGACCAGGCGCTCGCCTTCTGCCAGCTGCGCCAGGTCGACAGCATCGACACGTTCGGCGCTTCGAGCCTTTCCACCATCGTGCAGATGGTAGCCAACGGCCTCGGTCTCACCTTGCTGCCCGAGATCAGCATCGACCTCGAGTCGAGGCACGCCGACATCAAGCTGTTGCGCTTTGCGGAGCCCGAGCCGAGCCGCACCTTAGGGCTCGCGTGGCGGGCGACCTCCTCGCGCAAGGGCGACTTCGCCGAGCTGGGACGCCTGATCACCGCCGTCTCGCGCCAGCGCCGCAGCGGTCGCCGGCTATCTTACGACGTTCCCGATCCTGCGGTAGAAATGGCCTGACGCATTTTGCAGCAGGATTGTTTCGATCATGCCGGGCAAGATATTCGTCAACTACCGTCGGGACGACGCCAGGGACATGGCAGCGCGCGTGCGTGATCGCCTTGCCCAAGCATTCGGCGACGCCAGCGTCTTCATGGACGTGGACAACCTGCTCGCCGGTCAGCGCTTTGACAAGGAACTGGAGAAGGCCCTAGCGCAGACCGACGTGTTTCTCGCGGTGGTCGGCCCGCGCTGGATGGAGCTGCTCGCGGAGAGGCAGGCCAGCGGGGAGCGCGACTATGTGCGGGAGGAGATCGCTGGCGCATTGAAACGCGGCATCGTCGTCATCCCCATGCTGGTCGAGCGCACTCCCCTGCCGCGTGGCGATGGGCTACCCGAGGACATTCGCGAGCTTGTCCTGCATCAGAAACACGACGTTACTCACGAGCACTTCGGGCGGGATGTGGCGGGGCTCGTCGAGGCGATCCGGTTCGGACGCACGGCGGCGCGGACGGAAGCTGGCGGTGGTGGCTTAAGCGTCCGCTGGGTCGGAGCTGCCGCTTTGGCGGTGCTGGTGATCGGTGGCGGCGTGCTGGCCTACCAGATGGGCATCCCCAGCCGAAGCGAGGAGGCGGGGAGACGGGAAGACCAGTCTGCGAAAGTAAAGGCAGTTGCCGAAAAAGCCCGGCAGGATGAGAAGCGTGCTGCGGATACTGTCACCAAGAAGAAGGCTGATGAGGAAGCGCAGACGAGGGAGGCCGAGCGCCAGCGGCTGGCCATGCTCAAAGCCGACCAGGAGCGCAAGCTGGCCGAAGACGAGAAGAGGCGGGCCGAGGCTGATCTGTTGCAGCCGGGCCGGGTCTTCCGAGATTGCCCGGATGTGTGCCCCGAGATGGTCGTTCTGCCGGCTGGCGAGTTCATCATGGGATCGAACGAGCTCGACGGCGAGAGGCCGCAACGCACGGTGACCATCCAGCGGATTTTTGCGGTCGGTAAGTTTGAGGTGATGTTCGCGGAATGGGACGCTTGCTTCTCAGCGGGGGGCTGCAAAGCACCAACCGGGCGATGCAGGCTGGGGCCGGGGCCGCCGCCCAGTGATCCACGTGTCCTGGCACGATGCGAAGGAGTACGCCGAGTGGCTTTCACGCAAGACCGGCAAGACCTACCGGCTGCTCAGCGAGGCAGAGTGGGAGTACGCGGCCCGCGCCGGCACTACGACGCGGTACGCCTTCGGCGACACGATCATCAAGAGCCAGGCACAGTTTTCGGAAGGCACGTTCGGCAGCGCCGGCAGGACAGTGGAAGTCGGCTCGTTCCTGGCCAACAGGTTCGGCCTTCACGACATGCACGGGAACGTGTGGGAGTGGGTCGAGGACAACTGGCATCCCGACTATAAGGGCGCACCCATTGACGGGTCCGTGTGGCCAGGGGGCGACGCTTCTCTGCGCGTCTTGCGCGGGGGTTCCTGGTACTACAATCAAGTCAGCCTCCGCTCGGCGACCCGCAGCGGGGTTCTGGCAACAGGCCGCCTCAGCCACATCGGCTTCCGTCTTTCAAGAGCGCTCTAACGCGGTCGCGACGGTCGATGTGGACCTGGTGGACTACCACCGAGAAAGGAATGACAATGCCCATGAAGAAGCCGCCGCATCCGGGTCGCGGCTTGAAGGATGATATCGAGGCGCTCGGCCTGACCGTGGCGGCGGCAGCCGCGGCGCTCGGCATCACGCGTCAGCAGCTCTACAACGTCATCAGCGGCAAGAGCGGCATCACCCCGGAAATGGCGCTCAGGCTCGAAAAGGGCGTGGGCGGCACGGCCGATGCCTGGCTCGGCATGCAGACCGCTTACGACCTGGCTCAGCTGCGTCGGCGCGCGGCCGATATCAGGGTCAAGAAGCTGGCCCGCCGGGTGGCATGATGCAGGCCGAATGTATCAGCGGCAAATTGCAACGAGTGGCGCGCAGCGCGAACCCTAAGCCGCGCTGGCGCTGGCTTGGGCCGGCGCCAGGAACAGGCGCTCGATATCCTTCTTGGGCCGCGGCGGGCTGAACAAGAAGCCCTGCATCTCCGTGCAGCCCTCCTCGCGCACCTTCCGCATCTGCTCCTCGGTCTCCACGCCCTCGGCGGTGGTGATCATGCCGAGGCTGAGCCCCAGGTTGGCCACCGCCCGCAGGATCGCCACCGAGCCATCGGTGGCCTCGCCGAGGTCCTTCACGAAGCAGCGGTCGATCTTGATCTTGTCGAAGGGGAAGCTCCTGCAGGTAGCTCAAGCTCGAATAGCCCGTGCCGAAGTCGTCCATGGCGATGCGCACGCCCAGCGAGCGCAGCTGATGCAGGGTGGCGACGGTGGCGGCGTTGTCGTGCAGCAGCACCGACTCGGTGATCTCCAGCTCCAACCGGCTGGCGGACAATCCCGAGGCCGCCAGCGCCGCAAACACCATTTGCACCAGATTGCGGCTCTTGAACTGCGCCGGCGACAGGTTCACCGCCACCTTGATGTGCTCTGGCCATTGCGCCGCATCGGCGCACGCCTTGCGCAGCGCCCATTCGCCGATCGGCACGATCAGCCCGGTCTCCTCGGCGACCGGGATGAACGTGCCGGGCGAGATCATGCCGCGCTCGGGATGCGCCCAGCGCATCAGCGCCTCCAGCCCGCAGATCTCGTCGCGCTCTAGATTGACCACCGGCTGGTAGTAGAGCTGCAGCTCCCCCTGCGAGAGCGCCTTGCGCAGATCGAGCTGCAGCTTGCAGCGCGCTTGCATGTCGGCGTCCATCGCGGCTTCGAAGAAGCGGTAGGTGCCGCGGCCTTCGGCCTTGGCGCGATGCAGCGCGAGGTCGGCATTCTTGAGCAGTTCATCGGCGGTGCTGCCGTCGTTCGGCGAAACGGCGATGCCGATGCTGACGCCGATGGTCACCTGCTCGCCGTTGAGCTCGAAGGGCAGGCCCATGGTTTCCACGACGTTGGCGGCGAGCGAGGTTGCCGCGATCGGCTGCTCGTCCGCCACCTGCACCATCGAGAATTCATCGCCGCCGACCCGCGCAATGGTGTCGCGCTCGGCGAGGCACCCGCGCAGGCGCTCGCTGACGGTTCTCAAGAGCGCATCGCCCGCCACGTGGCCCAAGCTGTCGTTGATCTCCTTGAAGCGGTCGAGGTCGAGGCAGAGCACCGCCACCTGCTCCTTGCGCCCGGGTGCCACGGCGTCCTCGAGGAGCTCGTGCAGCAGCACGCGATTGGGCAGGTCGGTCAAAACGTCGTGGCGGGCCAGATGCGCGGCACGCGCTTCGATGCGCCGGTACTCGGTGATGTCTTCGTGCGTGGAGAGCCAGCCGCCGCCCGGCATCGGCTGCTGCTCGATGGCGATCACCCGGCCGTCGTGCAGCTCCCGAACTTTTATGAAGGGCCGCTGCTCCGCGATCATGTCCAGCACCTCGCGGACGCACTCGTCGACTGTTGTGCCGATGTAGAGGCTATCGTCGGCGGGACCCTGCAAGAGGGAAACGAAGGGCGTGCCGGACTTGGTCAGATGCTCGGGCAGGCCGTAAATCTTGGCATAGGGGGTGTTGCATACGACAAGCTCGTGCTTGCCGTCGAACATGCACAGACCTTGCGACATGTTGTTGAGCGCGGCGTCGAAGCGCAGGTTCTGCGTTTCGAGCTGCAACTTCTGTTGCATCAGCTCCTGCTGGTTGTTCTCGAGCCGTTGCAAAGCGCGGTCGAGCGCGCGCAGCGGCAGCCGCTGGAAGCAGTAGAATGCGGAAAGCCCCAAGATCAGGAACGCCAGCGCGGCGTTGAACGTGCCCAGAAAGACTTCGCGCGTCGTGAGCGCGACATTGAAGTAGCCCTGGAACCCGGGGGCGGAAATCTTGGCGCGGGCTTTGATCTCGGGCCACCACGCGGCCCGGCCCTGGAACATCAAGAGCCTGTTGGCCTCGTCCGTCACCCAGCTGGCAGTGACGGGACTGTTGGCGCCTTGGGTCGCGTGCACAACGTTGATCGACACCTGCCTCAGCCAGTCGATGGCTTCGTTCTTGGGGAGTTGCACCTCCACATGGCGGGCGCCGACCGAGGCCTGCTCGATGGCGCGCTGCTGAAGCTGGTGTGTGGCCACCCACGCATAAAGGGATGGTGGCGCCAGAATGGTGACGGCGGCGACGATGGCGCCCAGACGGGCAATGGCGCTCCTGGGCGTGGAGGCGCGCTGACGCGGGTGCGACTTGATCTCGGCAATCCATCGGTGGGCGAAAGCCCACGCGGCGGCTGCCGCCGATCTGAGACGTGCCCCAGACCTTTTGCGAGGATTGCCCATACGCCCACGACTCCAACCCGCAACGCGTCAGGTTGAAGCTTAGAGGCGGTACCCTAATGAATTGCAGCTCTTGTGGTGTCCGAGGCGTGCAGACTTGATCCGCACTGGCACAGCTCTTCAGGCGGCCGCCAGGCGCTCACCCTCGCTGCGGGCGGCCTGGCGACACAGTTCGGTAACCCGGCGTTCGGCCGTGTTCATGTCCTCGACGGCGCCAGCCGCAGCACAAGGATCAGTGTAGCAGCGCCACAGATAGCCCGATTGGCCGGCTTTGATCACCGATCCGACGGCCATGTAGGGGTCGGCCGCGAAGTAGAAATTGACAACCCCGGTGTGGGGGCAGCGCCGCTTCGACAGCATCTTGTCCATCCAACTCAGGTAGACCACGGAGGATCTTTCTCACGCTACGCTAACAAAATAATTGCAAGAATAGGTACCTGCACCAGCGATCACCAATGCGGTGGATAAGTTTCGGTGCACTGCCCCTTTCAATTTTGAATCAGGTGCAATGCTCTGTGCACTGCAGCAAGAGATGCGGGCCCGTTTGCCGGCCCGCGGGGCATTCGTTGTTGCAGGCGCGTCGTCGGTTCTACTTCTCGTCGCCTTTCATGCTGGCGCGCTCGTCGTCGGTGAAGCCGCCGGTCGCCGCCTCCAAGGCCGGATCGGCCGCGGCGGCGTAGCGCCGTGCGCGGGTTGCCAGCGAGGCCATGCTTGCATCGATATGCTGCTTGGCGAACGCTGCCACGTTGCCGGCATGCAGGCCCAGGCCGCGAGCCTGCTGCCAGGCGTCGTGGCCGGCTCCCAGATAGAGCACCAGCCAGCCGTCCTCTTTCTGCTTGCGATCGAGCAGCGCCTTGATGGTGTCCTTGGTGTATTCGCGGGAAGCGTTCTCCAGGCCGTCGGTCATGATGGCGAGGATGGAGCGCTCGCCCGCCTCCTTGTGCTTGTCGAGCAGCGCTGCGCCGTGTCCGACCGCGTCGAGCAGGGGCGTCTGAGCCCTCGGCTCGTACTCGCCGGGGCTGAGGTCGGCACAGCCCATGGACGGCACGCGATCGCGGATGACGTCGATGCCTTGCGAGTCGAAGATGACGAGGCTGATCCTGGCCTCGAGTTCCTTGTCGTTCTTCACCTGCCGAAGATAGCTGTTCACGGCGCCGATGGCGTCGGCACGGCAGTCCTCCATGGACCCAGAACGGTCGAGCACAATGCCTACATGAACCTTTTGAGCCATGAGTTGTTTTCTCCTGTCATAGAATTGTCGTATGCAATGCCAGCGACTGGAGGTGGTGAACGACTGCGGCAACATCGTGGCTCGATCGCAGACTGGGCACGGAGAGATGCCAGCCTCCGGAGCGGCGCCAAGCGTCTTGCTTTGCTGCGGCCGCACGCGCATGTTTCCGTCGAAGTTGGCAACCACCCCGAGGTTCGAAGTGAACAAGTTTGCCCTGATCGTGCCCATCGGCGCGCTGCTGATCGCCACGCAAGTTTTCGCGCAGGACGATGCAGCTCTCGAGAAGTTCCGGACTGCCTACACGGCCGGCAAGGGGCTGGCCTACGTCGTCGTTCCCGGCGACAAGGGCGAGCGTGTCTATCGCTACGGCGACGCCTCGCGTGAGGCCGCCAAGAAGGACAAGCGCGGCTTCATGCTCTTCACGTGCGCGGCGCCCCGCGTATTCATTTCCGACAGCGTCAAGGACAGGGCAACGCTCGCCAAGGCCAAGGTGGTCCAGGCCGGCGAGGCAGGCTTCGAAGACCTCGATGCCAAGTACATCTCGGGTTGCAAGAATCCGTTCGTGAAGTCGGCGATTCCGAAGAAGTAAGCGCTCGGCCTATTTGGCAGTCGACACCTGGGTCATTGGGCGGGGCCCTGCGCTGGCGCCGCCATTTTTTGTCCGGCTTGACAGCAAACCCCGCTCCTGGCGCAAGCTCGGCGCATGAACTACCGCCACGCCTATCATGCCGGCAATTTCGCCGACGTGCTGAAGCACGTCACGCTGGCGCTGGTCATCGAGTACTTCAAGCGCAAGGATGCGCCGTTCCGCATCATCGATACGCACGCGGGCGCGGGCCGCTATGCACTGGGCTCGGTGGAAGCCGCAAAGACCGGCGAATGGCGGCAAGGTATCGGCCGCCTGACCGGGCCCGACGCTGAGCCGTTGCCGGTCGCTGTCGCTCAGGTGCTGGCGCCATACCTCGACGCGGTGCGGGCGCAGAACGCTGGCGACCGGCTTACGGTCTATCCCGGCAGCCCCATCATTGCGCATCGCCTCATGCGCAGCCAGGACGTGCTCGTCGCCAACGAGCTCCATCCTGACGACGCTGCAAGCCTCAAGGCGGCCATCGGGCGAGACCCGAGGGTGAAGCTCCTGGCTCTCGATGGCTGGATGGTACTGAAGTCGCTGCTGCCGCCCAAGGAAAGGCGCGGTGTCGTCCTGATCGATCCTCCGTTCGAGGAGCAGGGCGAGCTTGCACGTTTGGCGGACGGTCTGGGTCAAGCCCTCCGCCGTTTCGAAACAGGGGTGTACCTGGCCTGGTACCCCATAAAGGACCGCAAGCCCATCGCCCGCTTCCGCAAGGCGCTCGCGGCCCAGGACGCCTGGCCGGAGTTGCTCTGCATTGAGCTGATGATACGGGGGAAGACTCTCCCGACCGCCTCAATGGCTGTGGTCTGATTGTCGCCAACCCGCCCTATGCGCTGGACGCACAGCTCGAGAGGGTGCTGCCCGAGCTTTCCCGCCGCTTGGGGCTGGGGCCAGGCGCTCGCCATCGCCTCGAACGCATTGCCACACAAGGCGGCTGATTTGCGCTTGCACAGCACAAGGCAATAACCGATACTCGCGCGCAGTTCGGGCCTATCGGATCCGACGTAGACTGCAGAGACGTTCCCGAGATGACCTGCGCAGACGCATCGACGCTCTCTCGCGCGCCTCACCCTTCCCGCCGACATCGGACAACACGGCCCTGTCTTCATGCGCGTCGGCGCGGAAGCTGATGCGACCCGTACAATCTACCACCGGGGACCAAGGAGGCCTCGTATGCGGCAGACCGGAACGGTGAAGTTCTTCAACCAGTCGAAAGGGTTCGGCTTTATCACGCCGGACGGCGGCGGAAAGGACGTGTTCGTCCACATCACCGCCGTCGAGCGCTCCAATGTCGGGCCGCTGACGGAAAACATGAGGGTGTCCTTCGAGACCGAGCCCGACAAGCGCGGCAAGGGGCCGAAGGCAGTGGACCTCCAGCCTGCTGACTGAAACCATCGAAAATCGGGCCGAAAGCCGCCGAGGCGGCTCCGTCACCGCAGGGCCACGTGCGGGCAAAATTCGACACAATGTGCATTGCAGTGCGCGGTCGGCGTGTGCAAGGAGGGCGATCCCGGGTGGTCGGCCGGGCACTAGGTTCAATTCTGCATGGGGAGCTTGGCGATGAGGACCTTTATTCGTGCGGTGGCGGTAGTGACACTCCTGGTGGGGGCCGGCGCGGCCGCGCATGCGGCCTGCATCAGCAAGGCCGGACGCGGCACCGGCGGCAACGACGATTCGGCCAAATTCCAGGCCTGGGAAGCCGTGCTGCAGGGGACGGACTGGGGCATGTGGGCCAATTGGATGGCAACGAGCCAGAAGGTCGGCGAAGCGCCCGGCTACAAGGTGAGCAACGTCAAGGCTCGCTGCACCGCGGGCGGGGCTCTCGGCAGAGAGTGCACGGTGCAAGGGAAGCTGTGCAATTGACAGGCGGTTCGGTGAACGGTTGATCCCGGAGGCCTGACGGTCGAGACGGGCCTCCTTCGCGCCGCGCGGGGAGGCCTTCGTGCTTCGGTGGTCCTGCTGCGCATCTGGCAGAGCTCCCGCATGCCTGTGCACTTCTTTTTTGAGATTGGTTGCTTGCATGCTCTAGACTGGCCACAGCCTTCTGTGGCGAGTTAAGGGCGAGTTCAATCGAAGGCGGGATCGTCATGAGTAAGGTATGCGTGGTGGCTGCCGTGTGCGGCGCTGTGGCGGTACTGGCCTTTGTCGGTTCTGCGCAGGCGGGCGAGCCTCGCGCCGCCAAGACCTACGTCCAGGGGCAGATGGAGCCCACCAAGTCTGGCTACCGTGCCAAGCGTGGAACGCGGGTGCGGGGCTTCCTCGGACGCAGGATCGGCTTCTATTCCTACACCGATCTCGATGTGATCAACGTTTACGGCGGGTCGCGCACCCTGTTCGGCAGCACGAACAGCTATCGCGATCCGTTCTCGGACCGTCAGGCCGATCCCTTCGATCACGGCTTCTTCTTCGACTCGGGGAGCGGTCCTCGCGGCGGCGACACCCCCTATCCGCGCTAAGGGTGAGCACGCGCGGGGGGCAGCGGAAACCTTCAGCAATGAGGGCAAACGGGATGCGGGTGAGATTGGCGGTTCTCGCAGCGGTTGGCTTGGCGACGTTGGCTTGGAGCGGTGCGAAGCCCGCATTTGCGGCGTGCACTAGGCTCGCCTTCTCCGTGAACGACTACGGCAAAGACGGTCCCACCAAGGACGCCCACAAGCTGCTCGACAAGTACATCGCCGACTGGACCAAGTCGAAGGGCATCAAGGGTCACACGGTCAGCAAGCGCGACGTCAACTGCGAGCTGTTCCTGGACTTCGTCGTGTTCGACGAGCACACCTGCAAGGCGAGCGCGCTCGTGTGCTGGCAGGGCCCGCCGGTGACAAGTCCAAAAGCGGGCGCGGTAGCCAAGTAGCCGACCGGGGTTCCCCGGCCGGCTTGATTGGAAGCCACCACACCCGCCGCAGGCCATTCCGTAGGGCTGGCAGGGCCGCGGATAGCGGAGCTAGGCAGCCAGCGCGTCCACTTCCGGCATGGCATGGCCGGCTTCCGCCTCAGCCGGCTGGTGGACCAGACGCGGCAGGTCCGCTCGCACCCAAGCACAGAAGCGGTCATGGTGCTCGAGCGGCAGCGTGCCGGCGAACTCGACAAGGTAGTGGCTGGCGCCCTTGTGTGCGCAACAGTGGGCGTGGCGCCGACCTTCTCCCGGCGAGTGCATGTGGAACTCGCGGCAGTAGGGGCACAGGACGGCCCACATGTAGCCGAGCCCCAGGCCCCGCATCCTGCGGATATCGGGTAGCGACCAGGCCGGCACCAGGGGCATCTGCGTCAGAACCGCTTCGCGCAGGTCCTCGGTGCAATGCGCCCAAACCGTTGCAAATCCTAAGGGGCTTGCGAGCCCGTTCTGTGCCCGCAGCTCTCGCCACGCCTCGGTTGCTCGGCCTTCTGCGGCCAGGGCCATCCAGAACCATGCGACGCCGAACTGAAACAGGACTGGACCGAGGAACCGCGGACAACGCTCATGGCGCGATGCATCGAGTGCAATCGCGGACCAGCGCCACGCAGTCTTTCCTGTCATTTGCGACCATGTCTTTCTCCCCAGCGCCCGCTGCGGAAACTTGCCGCTAATGGTTAACGAAAGGTTAACGCGCCCGCTTTTCCCCAGACATGTGAAGGAGTTGCCGTTTCAATACGGCGGCCCCTGAAGCGAAATGCTTGGGCAACTTTAGAAATCGCGCAGCAAGGGCTGCTTCCTGAGCCACGCGTCGACATCGGAGAGCCGCCACGTGTAAGCGCGATTGGCGTCGCGGGATTTGATCGGCTGCGCCTTGCGGCCTGACAGGTCGAACAGCTTGTAGCGACGGGGAGCCTCCTTTGCGAGGAGGTAGCCCCTTCGGCTGGCAAGCTGGCGAACGCTGCTTGCCGTGGGCGGTGTAATCCTTGCGCGCTGCATGATCCACCTTCAACGATCGATTCGCCGAAATCCGTGGACGAGACGCATTCCTTCCACGTCGCGAGGCCCCGGGAAAGAGCGCAAGCTGCAGTTCTGCTCAGGTTTTTGCCCTGCGGCGACGTTGAACAGGTTCCGCGGCGATCCGGTCGCGCAGCAATGAGCAACCGGCAGCGTTCGCTCGTGCCGACATACTTCGGGAAGAATCGAAGCATGTGCGCGCCGCCGGCGCTACCGTGCGGGCAGATTTTGCCAGGAGCTTGCCATGACCGTCACCGTCTTCATCCGCTATCAGCTCGATCCGTTCCAGCGCGACGCCTTCGAGGCCTACGCCAGGCGCTGGCTCGCCATCATCCCCAAATGCGGCGGCCATGTCGTCGGCTACTGGATGCCGCACGAAGGCACCAACAACATCGCTTTCGGGCTGATATCCTTTCCGAGCTTGGCCGGCTACGAGGACTACCGCGCGCGTCTGAAGAGGGACCCCGAGGGCGCCGCAAACTTCCGCACCGCTGAGGAGAGGCGATTCATCCTCGCCGAGGAGCGAACCTTCTTGCGGCAGGTTGAATGAGGCGCAGGTGCTTTCAGTCGAAAGTGTGATCGTCGTCGGACTGACGTTCCTGCTGGCGGGCTTCATCAAGGGGGTGATCGGCCTTGGGCTTCCCGCCGTCTCGCTTGCCGTGCTCACAGCCACGCTCGGCCTGAAGCCGGCGATGGCGATCCTGCTGGCGCCGTCGTTCGTGACCAACGTGTGGCAAGGGCTGGTCGGCGGGCATCTGCAGGCCATCCTGAAGCGCACCTGGCCAATGCTGCTCGGGCTTTGCATCGCGACCTGGCTCGGGATCGAGGTGCTGGCGAGGTCCAACGCCGAGCTGCTCGCGGGCCTGCTGGGCGTGGTTCTGGTCGGCTATGCGGTGCTCGGCCTGATGCACCTGGAGCCCCCAAGCCCGGGCCGCCTGGAGCGCTGGCTCACGCCGGTGGTCGGTCTCGCGAGCGGCTTGCTCAACGGCATGACGGGGTCGTTCGTGGTGCCGGGCGTGATCTACCTGCAGTCGCTGGGCTTCTCCCGCGACGCCCTCATCCAAGCAATGGGCGTGCTGTTCACTTCGTCGACCGTTGCACTCGGGCTTGCCATGCGCGGGCAGGGCTTCTTATCCATGGACCTGGCAGCATTGTCTGCCGGAGGCGTGGTTCCAGCGGTTGCCGGCATGATCCTCGGGCAGCTCGTGCGGCAGCGCCTTTCGGCAACGACGTTCCGCAACGTGTTCTTTGCCGCACTGCTGGTGTTCGGCGGCTATATCGCCATCCGCGCGCTGCCAGCGGCCTGGTAGGTCGCGCTATCGGTTGCGCATCAGGTCCTGAAGTCTGCCAAGCAGCCCTATGTCGGTGCCGACGCTTCCCGATTGGCCGCTGAGAATGAGGGAAGCCGCCGATTGCGTGTTCGTGGTGCCGTTGTTGAGATCGTAGAGGGCGGCAAAGCGGGAGATGAACTTCTCGAGCTTGGCGGGGTCGCGGAAGTCCTCCAGGTTGACGCGCTTGATGAGCATGTCGGCCTGGCGCTCGATGTCGGCCTGCGACATGGAGGCAGGCAGGTTGAGCGCGGTGCGCACCACCTCGAATACGGCCTTGTCGGCCAGGATATCGAAGGCGGAGTTGATGCTTGGGCCCTTGCGCTGGAAATAGAGCGCGAGACGCACACCCTCGTTGCCTGCACCGGCGTCGGCCTCCATGGTTTGGCGCGTGTTCAGATCGGTGGTCTTGAGGATGCTGCTTCTGATCTGTGGCTGCTGGTCGGTTACGCGGCCGATCTCGCCCTTCGAGGTGAAGTTCAAGGCGGCGGCAAGGTCCCGCAGACGCGTGTCGGACTGCCTGCCAACGAAGCTGTCGTCGTCCATCGGATCGCTGGCGAGAACTGAGCGCAGCGTGCCGTTGGAAATGTTCTCGCCTTCGAGATCGTACGCCTTGAGCAGATAGTTGACGAGGCGCTTGTCACCGAGAAGCTCGTCGAGCGACTGAAGCTTGTTGATCGTGTTGTGATAGTAGGCGCTCTCTTGCGAGGCGGCAGCCTGCTCGGCCTGCGACGTGCCGATGCGCGTGTTGTAAAGGCGGATGGTGGCCAGCTCCTCGAGGTCGAGCTGGGCCTTGCGGGGCCGGAGCACCGACCCGTCGGCACCGAAGTTGAAGGCGGCGGCGAGGTCGCGATAGCGCTCGTCGGTCTGCCGGTTGGCGAAGCTCGTGGGGTCGGAGACGTCGCTCGTCAGGATCTGTCTGATCTTGGCCTTGGACTCGACTGCCGGGTCCAGGCCGTAGGCGTCTAGAACGTAGTTGTAGAGCGAGGTGTTGTCGATCAGCTGATCGACGGAGGTCAGCAGGTTGATGCGGTTGCGATAGAAGTTGGTGGCGACGCTCTCGGCGCTGACCGCAGCATCATCGTAGGTCGTCAGATAAAGTTCCGTGGTGCTGTGCACCTGATCGGTGGACTGGGCGCCGCCGTCACCGCTGACCGTGCCGTCAGTGGCGAAGTTGAACGCATCGGCCATGGTGCGATAGCGACGATCCGGGAGGGTATTGGCGAAACTGTTCGGGTCGGACAGATCGCTCGTGAGCACCTGCCGGATCGTTGCCTTCGACTGCCCGTTGGGATCGAGCCCGAACGCGGTCAGCGCGTACCTGTAGAGCCGGTCGTTGTTGAGGAGGTCGTCGACCGAGGTCACGCCGCCGATGGTGTTGGTGTAATAGTCGGTGTTGAAGGCGGCCGCGGCCGGGCTCGCGCCGCTGCCCGAGCTTTCGTAGTAGAGATAGGTCGTGTCGTTGAGCTGCGCATTCGACTGCGCTGAGGCGCCGGATGCCACGCTGCCGTCGGTTTGGAAGCTGAACAGCCCAGCCAGCGTCCGGTAGCGCGTGTCGCTCAGCGTATTGGCATAGCTCGCGGGATCGGAAAGATCGCTGGTGAGCACATTGCGGATATTGGCTGTCGAAGCGATGCTCGGGTCCAGCCCGACAGCGGTCAGCGCGAAGGCAAACAGCCGGTCGTCGGCGAGAAAGTCGTCGACCGAGGTCACCGTGGCCATGCGGCTCTGATAGTACTGCGCCTCGGTCGCAGCCGCCGTGCCCTGTTTCACGCGATGCTCGGAGTAGAGGCCGGCGGTGTCGTCCTCCTGAAAGTCGTTCTGCACGAACGGCAGGTTGGAGCGAGCGGTGCCGTCGGTGGTGAAGCTGAAGGCGCTGGCGAAGGTCACATAGCGCTGGTCGACGAGTTGCCGGGCGAAACTCTTGGAGTCGCCGAGATCGCTTTCCAAGACCTTGCGCATGAAGGCCTTGGCGTACGTCATTTCCTCGAGGCCATAGGCCTTCATCGCGTAGGCGAACAAACGGCGGTTGTCGAGGAGCTCATCGACCGAGGTTATCTTGCCGATGTTCTCCTCGTAGTACTTCTGCTCGCGCGCGACCTCCGGCCTGGATGCCGTCTGCGCGAGACTGCGGGTGAGGTCGGTGTTGAGCTGCTGGTAGGCCAGATAGGTCGAGGTCATCGGCCGGGTCTTGAATCAAGCTTACGCAGCGGGGCGCCCTGCTGCATTTCGTGAACGCGCATCATCGCGGCCACGGCTTGCGCAGGGCTGGATCGTCCGCGCATAAGGCAAAATGGCTAAGATTCGATTAGTCCGGGGCGTCAGCCACCCGCTGTCGCAGCTGGATGCTCGTACTTCGCCGGCGCCGCGGTCCGTTCCAGCCGCAGCCGGTGGCGGCTGTCGGTCATAAGGAACACGCTGCCGAGCGCCGCGGCGAGCGCGCCGAGACCCGACGCCCCGGCCAGCACGAACATTATCATGATCTGATACTTGGCAGCCTCGGCGGGGTCGGCGCCGGCCAGAATCTGCCCCGCCATCATGCCGGGAAACGTCACGACGCCTGCAACCGCCATGGTATTGAGCAGGGGCGTGGCGGCGGCCCTGAGCGCGGGCACCAGCACGCCCGCAAAGGCCTGCAAGCGCGTGGCGCCGAGGGCAATGCGTGCGTCGATGGCGTTGCGCTCGCGGATGGCGCCTTCGCTCATGGCCTGCAAGGCCAGGCTGACGCTGGTGAGCGTGTTGCCGAGCACCATGCCGAGGATCGGCAACAGGTAGCTCGGGGCGTACCATGGCGAGGGGCGGACGACGACCGCAGCCGCATAGAGGGTGGCCAGCCCGCCGACCAGGAGCAGAGTGGCGTTGCCGAGCCCGTAAGCGAGCCAGCCGCCGCCGGGCCTGCCCTGGCGCTGCAGCAGCTCGAAGCCCGCAACCAGCACCATGACCAGAGCGATGAGCAGGGTCCAGGCAGGCGACGTCTGCTCCAGCACGAACTTCAGCACGAACCCGGCTGCTGCCAGCTGCACCACCATGCGCGCCGCGGCGATGGCAAGGGTGCGCTCCAGCCGCAAGCCGAAGGCGATCGAGATGGCTCCGTTGATGATCAGCAGCGCTGCCGCCAGGGCCAGGTCGTAGGGAGTGAGAGCGATGGGTGTCATGCCGCAGCGCTTTCCGAGCGATAGCTGGCCTTGGCATCAGCGAGCTGCAGGCGCGCGTGCGCCAGGCGCTCGATCTGGGCCGTGTCGTGGCTCACCAGCAGCACGATGCGCTCCGCCAGCAGCTGATATTTGATCAGCTCCTCGACCATCGCCGCCGCGGTGGCATCGAGCGCGCTTGTCGGCTCGTCGAGCAGCAGCACGCGCGGCTCGTCGGCGAGCGCGCGGATGAGACCGAGGCGCTGACGCTCGCCGGTCGAGAGCTCATGCACCGGACAATCGAGGTGGCGGTCGTCGAGCGCCAGCGCGGTGAGCAGCCGTCCGAGCCTGGCACCCTTGGGGAAGTGCTCGCGCCCCGTCATGGCCCACCACGCGGGCTCGGCTGCGGCATAGCGCACGCGCCGGCGCCATTGCGGGCCTGGCATCTCGCCGCGCTCCACGCCCTCCAAATGCACGTAGCCGCCGGCCGGATCGAGGTCGGCAATGGCGCGCAGCAGTCTGGTCTTGCCGGAGCCCGACGGCCCCTCCACTGTCAGGCATTCGCCCGCCGCCACCTCGAAGGACAGCGTCGGCAGCCCGGGCACTGCCAAGTAGTCGACCCTCAGCACGGACGATTGCTCACTCGATTTGGGTCGGTCGCGGTCCCATAGCAAGGGCAAAGCGCTACGACCAGCGACATGCGGCTGCGTTGGAGGAAGTTGTCAACTGAATCCTGGGGTTGCCAGGCTCCGCAAAGGGCTTAGATGCCTTGGCCTTCCACCTCGCGCGACAGCTCGTCGATGGCCTGCCGGGCGCCGCTCCAATAGGGGTGCACCTCGTTGAGGTGGCGGAACACATGCAGGGCGGCCTTCTTCTGGCCGATCTCGCGCAGGATCTGGGCTAGGCCATCCAGGGACTTGAAATGGTTGGGGTCGAGCGCCAGCGCGCGGCGCAAGTCGCCCAAGGCGTACCTGAGCTCGTTGCGCTGGAAGTGCACGTAGGCGCGGCGGCTCCACCCTTCGGTGAAGTCGGGCGCCTGCTCCACCACGTGGTCCAGAAACTTGAGCGCCCGGTCGTAGTTCTTGGTGCCGGCGGCCTTCATGGCGCGTCCTAGCAGCAGGTCGACGGTGGGGCTGCCCGAATGCAGCCAGATGCGCTCGATGCCCTCGGCGATGGCTTTGGCCGCGTTCTCGTCTTCGGCGGTAGCCAGCAGCGCATAGAGGTCGCCGAGCGCCCTGTCCCGCTCGGCCGCAGTCTTGGGCAGGGCAGGCGTGGGCGGCCCGCGCTTGGCGTTCTTGGGCGGGTCCTTGGGGCTTTCTTTGGGCGCGTCCTGCGTCAGCGCCGGCGTCACGGGCGCGAGCAGCGTCAAGGCAACCGCTGCCGTGCTCACCAGGGCCAGCAGCTTGAGACGGGGGTTAGATCGCATGCCGCAGCATAGCCGGGCGGCGACGGGGCCGTCAAAACCCGAGGGGGAGTTTGTCCCGGCTAACCTTGCCGCGCCTTGAACCGGCGGTTGGTCTTGTTGATCACGTAGACGCGGCCCTTGCGGCGCACTAGGCGATTGTTGCGGTGGCGCGAGCGCAGCGATTTCAACGAATTCCTGACCTTCATGGGCCTGACGCCTTCATTCATATCCGTTGGAAGGGACGGCCCAGGGCCATCTTGAGCCGCCAGAAGCCACAAAATCCTCGTTTCTGCAATAAGGAACTGGGTGCCCCGGTGCTTCGCACGCCGAGGTTCCGCTTTGGCGCCTTCGCGGCTACCTTGCTGGCCGTTCCCAGCCGCCGGAGCCTCATCCATGATCGCCAAGACCCATCGCCGCGTCGTGCTTGTGCGCCGTCCGCCCGGCGAGCCAGCCGAATCCGACTTCCGCATCGAGGAGGTGGCGGTGCCGGAGCCAGGTCCGGGCCAGGTGTTGGTGCGCGTGATCTATCTGTCGCTCGATCCCTACATGCGCGGGCGCATGCGCGATGCTGCTTCCTACGCACCGCCCGTGGCGCTGGGCGAGGTGATGACCGGCGGCACCGTCGGCGAGGTGGTGAAGTCCAATCACCCCGAGTTCAAGGTGGGCGACATCGTCGAGGATCGGTTGGGCTGGCAGGAATACGCCATCGGTCCCGGCCCGGCCATGCGCAAGGTCGATCGGTCGCTTGCGCCCATCTCCACGGCCAACGGCGTGCTCGGCATGCCCGGCATGACCGCCTACTTCGGCCTCTACGAGATAGGCCAGCCCAAGCCCGGCGACACGGTGGTGGTATCCGCCGCCTCCGGCGCGGTTGGCCAGATTGTCGGCCAGCTCGCAAGAATAGCGGGCTGCCGCGCGGTCGGCATCGCCGGCGGCGCCAGGAAATGCGCGTTCGTCAAGGACACGCTCGGGTTCGATGCCTGCGTCGACTACAAGGCCGAGAAGGACCTGCCGGCAGCCGTCAAGGCCGCCTGTCCCGACTGGCGTCGACGTCTACTTCGACAACGTCGGCGGGCCGGTGAGCGATGCCGTGCTCGCCCATCTCAACTTCTACTCCCGCGTCGCCCTGTGCGGCTCCATCTCCCAGTACAACACGGCCGAGCCCGGTCCGCGCTGGCTCGGCACCTTCGTCGGCAAGCGCGTCACCGCGCGCGGCTTCATCGTCTGGGATTTCAATCAGCGCTACGCTCCGGCGCTGGCACGCATGGGCGAGTGGGTGCGCTCGGGCCGCCTCAAGTACAAGGAGGACATCGTGGAGGGCATCGCCAACGCTCCGCGCGCCTTCATCGGCATGCTGCGCGGCGAGAACTTCGGCAAGACGCAGGTGAAGCTCGGGCCCGATTCCACGGCGCGATGATGCAACCTGCCCGAACGATCAAGGTCCTGGCCATCCAGCGCGCCAGCGCGCAGCACCGCGCCAAGATCGCAGCCGTCGATCCCGCAGTCGAGCTCACGGACGCCGGCGGCTGGTTCGACGGCGAAATTCGCGACACTTGGCCCGGGTTCGCCTCGGCACGCTACCTGCCCCGCAATTCGACGGGCTCGGGCACCCGCGAGGAGCGCGACCGCCTGCTCGCCGAAGCCGAGGTCATTCTGGGCGGCTGGCCGTTTCCGATCGACCTGCGTGCCCGCGCGCGCAAGCTGAAATGGTTTCATCAGCTTCCGGCAGGTGCCAGCAACCTTCTCCTGGGTGATCTGTGGGGCAGCGACATCGTAGTCACCACCTCGCGGGGTAGGGGCAACACGCTGGCCATGGCGGAGTACGCGCTGGCCGGCATGCTTCACTTTGCCAAGGGCCTCGATCGTGCGGGCATCGATCGCGCGGCAGGCCAATTCGACCATCGCGCCTACCGGCCGCTGCTGCTGCAAGGCAAGACCGCCTGCGTCGTCGGCGCGGGGGGCATCGGAGCCGAAGTCGGCCGGCTTGCCGCGGCCGTGGGCATGCGCGTAGTCGGCACGCGCCGCGATCCCGCTCCCGGTGCGCCGCTGCCGCCGGGGTTCGACGAGCTCGGCGGCCCCGGCGATCTCGATCGGTTGCTTGCCGAAAGCGATTTCGTGGTTATCTGCTGCCACTGGACACCGCAAACGACCAACCTGTTCAACAGGGATCGCTTTGCGCTGATGAAGGCAGGCAGCGTGCTGGTCAACGTCGCCCGCGGCGAGATCGTGGACGAGGAGGCGCTCGCCGACGCGCTGGAACGCAATCATCTGCGCGGCGCCGTTCTCGATGTCTACGTCGGCGAGTTCGAGCGCCCGCCCATGGCGCGGCTCTGGTCCGATCCTCGCGTGCTGATCACCCCGCATATCTCGTCTGTCAGCGACCAGGATCGGCACGGCGGCGTCGACATCTTTTGCGACAACCTGCGCGCCTACCTCGATGGCGCTCCGCTGCGCAACGTCGTCGATTGGGGCAGGGGTTACTAAGATCGCCGCCCGGAGGAAACATGCAGGGATCGAAGCGAAAAGCCCGGCGACAGCGGGCAAACCCGCCCGGTGGCAGCACAGTCATCAAGGCTCGTCCCTATGATTGGCCCGACGAAGGCAGGCTCGATCCGGCATCGACCGCGCTCATCGTGATCGACCTGCAGCGTGCCTTCCTGTCGCCGGACGGCTATCTGGCAAAACAGGGCTACGACCCGGCACCCCTGCGCGCCATCCTGCCTGCGGTGAACCGCGTTATCGCGGCGGCGCGGTCCGCCGGCTGCCTAATCGTGCACACGCGCCAAGGCTACCGCGCCGATCTTGCCGACCTGATGCGGCTCGATCGCCGCGCGCGCAGGCGCGTGGACACCGGCGACATGGGCGGACTGGTGCGCGGCTCGGCCGACTTCGAGATCGTGCCGGAGGTCGACGTGAGCCCCACCGACATCGTCATCGACAAGACGGCCAATGGCGCCTTCACCTATACCGAGCTGGAGCCTGTGCTGCGTGTGCAGGGCATCACGCATCTGTTGCTCGCCGGCTGCACCACCGACGTGTGCGTGCACTGTACTTTGCGCGAGGCCAACGATCGCCATTTTCAATGCCTGCTGATCGAGGACGCCTGTGCCAGCGGTGACGCCTATGCGCATGCAGCGGCCGTGCACATGGTCACTGTGGAAGGCGGCATTTTCGGCGCGGTGGCGACAGCCGAGGCGGTCGTGGCCGGCCTGAAGCGCACCCGTGCAAAGGCTCCGGCTGCGTGATAGGCGTGGGCGCGACGACAGTTCTGGCGGCGTCAGCGTAAAGGCGCCGCGCTCTGAGAGGAAACGGCAATGGGCCAGTACAGCAAGACAGAAGCCGACGGGCATTTGTTCATCATCACCATCAACCGGCCGGAGGTGATGAACGCGATCCACTATATGGCAAGCGAGGAGCTGTCTGCGGCCTTCGACGAGTTCGCCAACAATCCCGACCTGTGGGTCGCCATCATCACCGGCGCGGGCGACAGGGCCTTCTCCGCCGGCAACGATCTCAAGTTCCACGCCGAGTACCAAGCCAAGCACGGCAAGCGGCCGCCGCACATCGGCACCGGCTTCGGCGGCATCACCAACCGCCACAACCTCGACAAGCCGGTGATCGCGGCCGTCAACGGCGTCGCCATGGGCGGCGGCTTCGAGATCGCGCTCGGCCTGCGACATCATCATCGCCTCCGACCAGGCGAGGTTCGCCCTGCCCGAGCCGCGCGTGGGCCTCGCCGCCGCCGCCAGCGGCATGCAGCGCCTGTCGCGCCAGGTACCGCTCAAGAAGGCCATGGGCATGATGCTCACCGGCCGCCATGTGCCGGCGCAGGAGGCCTTCGAGCTGGGCTTCGTCACCGGCGTGGTGCCGCACGCCAAGCTGATGGAGGAGGCGCGCCGCTGGGCCGGGCAGATCCTGGAGTGCTCGCCCATGAGCATTCGTGCCACCAAGCAGGTGGTGATGCGCTCGCTCGACGTGCCGGCGCTGGAGATGGCCATGCGCAACATGAACTATCCGGCGTTCGTCGCCATGACCAACAGCGAGGACATGGTCGAGGGCCCCAAGGCGTTTGCCGAGAAGCGCAAGCCGAACTGGAAGGGGCGCTGACGGGCGTCAGGCGAAGCCTGCTTCTTCAGTGGGTTTTCCGCCTATTGATTGTGCAGGGTGATTATGCCCGCCCCGTCACATTAGTGGCACACGCGCGGCCTAACGATCGCGCCGTTTCTGCGGAGGTTCGATCCATGTTGACGCGTCGCTTCCAGTCATCGTTGCCATTTGCCGTCTTGGTCGCGGCAACAGTGCTGCTTGGCGTCTGTTCTCCCGCCGGTGCGCAGAAGGACCCACGTGCACGCACTGACATCAGCAAGGAGCTGGCGGAACAGCTCTATCGCGAACAGGAAGCGCGCCGGGGGTGCAAGGTTACGATCTGCGAGACCGCGCGCAGCAAATCGGCCCAGGGCGACAACATCGCCTGCAAGGTCGTCAAGACGTGGCCAGACGTCGATCTCAAGAACAAGGTCCTCAAGGGGGCAATGGACTGGCCATGGGGCCATGCCCAGTGCGAGGCGAGCATTTCGCTCGATCGCAAGCTGATCGTGGCGGCGGTCGCTGAGCCGAAATACGAAGCCCACATCGGCAAGCACGAAGTCGTCTGCCACTTGAACACGAAGGACGGCAAGGACCGTCACACCGTCAACCTGACGATCGATCCAGTCGTGACTTTCGAGAGCGGCAAGGCCACCAAGGCGGCCTTGCGCTGGAGCAACGTGACCGGGTCCACGATCGTGAAGAGCGCCTTGTGGTCGGCGACCGCTGTGGACAACACCTTCAACGTGCTGCAGAGCGTCGTGCTCGAGCAGATCAATGATTTCTTCGGGCCGAGTTGCGACGAGGCGGTCAAGAAGCAGTGAAGCCGGATTTCGGGGCGGCGCCCCGTGCGCGGGAATAGATCGCTCCCGTAACGCCGGGATTGACCTGCAACTCGGCGGATTCGACGGCACCTTGAACGGCGCCGGCGTGTTGTCAGCCCGCCGGGCGGTCGTCGTAGCTGTCGTGCCGGCGCACCCAGGCCATGGTGTAGGGCAGGCCCGCCTCGTCGCGTCCCTTGGGGACGAGGTCGAGCATGTGATAGGCGCCGTTCAGCATGTCGAGCCCACGCGAATAGCAGGAGTAGGTGTGGTAGACGGCGCCGCCGGGGCCTGTGGCGAAGATGCTGATGCCGGGCGCCTCCGGGCCGGAGAATCCGCCGACCTTGTAGTTGTAGTAGGCGGTGGCCTTCTCTTCCGGTGTGAAGGATACGTGGTAGTCGCGGTTGAAGTCGTTGTCGAACGACGACACCCACTTGAAGCTCCAGCCCATGCGCTTCCGGTACTGCTCGAGCTTCTCCGGTGGCGCACGCGAGATCGCAGCCAGCGAGACGTCGCGGTGGTTCAGATGCACGACGATGCCGTTGTAATTGTCGGCCCAGAAGGAGCAGCTGGGGCATCCCTCCTGCCAGTCGGGACCGAACATGAAGTGGTAGACGAGCAGCTGGCTGCGGCCATCGAACAGGTCGGCGAGCGTTTCCTTGCCGTTGGGACCATCGAAGAGATAGGTCTTGTCCACTTCGACCCACGGCAGAGCGCGCCGTTCCGCGCTCAGCTCATCGCGCTGCCGGGTGAATGCCTTCTCTTTGGCGAGCAGCGCCTTGCGCGCGGCCAGCCATTCGTCTCGTGATACGACGTGGTGCTTCATGGTTCGGTCCTCCAATCCATACAAAGTGACGGCACGTCGCCGGGGCCTGCAGGGCGCACCTCATTTCTTCGGGGGCAGGCTGGCGACGTAGGCGTGGGCGAGGGCGACCCAGACCGGGAGCTGGCGCGCGGTGCACAGGCCGGGGTCGACGCGCACGAAGCCGCGGTAGCGCCGGCCATTCATCTCCATGGGCCTTGCGCCGCGACGGGTGAGTGCCTTCGCCTCGCTTTCCGGACCAACGCGGAACATGAAGCCGCGCTTGCTCGCCGCGCACAGCATGTTGCCGTGGAGCAGGAAGCAGATGCCTCCGAACATCCTGCGCTCGGTCACGCCTTTCCTGCGCGTCAGCGCGCCACGCATGCGTTGCGCAAGTCCGTCATCCATGTGCCGTCGCCGTCCTCAAGCTCCTCGATGATCTGACCCCTCGGGTGCAACGCCTGGGAGCCGGTCAGGACGGGCGTCCGTCATAGGCCCGTTTCAGCGCCCCGATATCGAACTTCACCTGCTTCAGCATCTCCTCGGCCACGCGCTTGGCCTTGCTCTGGTCCGGATCCTTGATCATCTCACCGAGCAGGGTCGGAACCATCTGCCAGCGCAGGCCATACCTGTCGATGATCCAACCGCACGCCTGGGGCTTTCCGCCATTTTCGAGCAGCACATTCCAGTACCGATCGATCTCCTCCTGCGAGCCGCAGTTCACAATGAATGAGACCGCATCGTTGAACGTGTGGTGCGGGCCTGCGCTGATCGCCATGAACGCCTGGCCGAACAGCGTGAACTCGACGATGGCAACCGAGCCCGCCGGGCCGCTTGGGGAGTCGGCGGGCAGTTTCGTGACCCGGTCGACGCGCGAATCGGGGAACACGGTCGCGTAGAACCGGGCAGCCTCTTCCGCCTCCCTGCTGTACCAGAGGTGCGGCACGATCTTCTGCATGGGCGATTTGCTCATGGTCTGGCCCCTTCAGATTTTGCTGGGTGCATTGCTTTTTTTCAGCCGGCGCAGCATTGAGCGCGCCGGCTGGTCAAGGCTCGGTCAGGCTGCTGCTTTCGCCGCCGCCGGAAACGGCTCGCGCCAGCCGGGCAGCTCGTTCATGCGATCGTGCCAGCGCGCAACTGCGGGGAACGCAGCGACTGGGATCTGGGCCTTTTCCGCGTACGGCAGAGTAATGGCAACTGCGAAGTCGGCGATGGTCGGCTGGTCACCGAGCAGAAACTTGCGCCCGCGCAGGTGGTCGTTCAGCACGGCGGCGAACTGTTTGAAGAAGCCCGTTGCCTCCTCGACCGCCTTGGGGTCGGTCGTGCCACCGAGAAGGTTCGGCTTGATGATGTGCTGGAAGTACAGCGTGCCGGCGTGGCGGGTGAAGTGCTCTGAGTTCCAGCTGAGCCACCGCATCACATCCAGCTTGCGGTCGTCGTCGCGAGGCCACAGGTCGGAGCGGGCGGCCTTGGCGAGATAGGCCATGATGGCGCTAGATTCCCAGAGCTTGGTATCGCCGTCGGTAAGGGCCGGCACCTTGCCGTTGGGATTGATGGCGAGATATTGGGGCGCCTTGTGCTCGCCCTTGCCGAGGTCGATGCGTACGAACTCGACGGGCGAGCCCAGGTACTTGGCAACCGCGCAGGTCTTCCTCGGATTGAGCGTCTCGAAATAGTAGAGCTTCATTGTGCGTTCCTCTCCGCTACCTGGTCGCAAAAGGGCGTCATCCAGCCGACGCCCGCACCGCCGGGCTGCATCAGGATGGCGATGCGGCCGACGTCGGGGACGTCGAATGCCGGCTTCATCAGCGTGGCGCCGGCCTTCAGCGCCTTGGCGACGCGCGCGTCCACGTCATCGACGGCGAGATAGGACATCCACCCCTCGGGCACGCCGTCGTAGTCGGGCGAAGTGAGCTGGAAGATGCCGCCCACCGGCTTGCCGTTCTGGAAGGCGCACCAATAGGTGCCGCCGTCGGGCATCGGCATCGACTCGAAGCTCCAGCCGATGGTCTCGGCATAGAAGCGCTTGGCGCCCTCGACGTCGCGGGTGCACAGCTCGTTCCAATGGAAGGTGCCGTGCGACCAGAGTCTGGGCTGAGGTTGGGCGGGAGCTTGGCTTCGGTTGCGCTTGCGTTGGGCAGTTGCGGGTTGTGCCATGATCTTCTCCTTCTCCGAGGGACTTACGAGAAAAAGCGCTCGAGCTTGTCGAGAGTGCCGGTCCAGCCGCGCTTGTGACCGTCGGCTGCCGCCTGGTCGAAGAACTGCTCGTGGTGCAGGGTGAGCAGGCTGCCGTCGCCGTCGGCGGCGATGGTGACCGTGACGAGCGATTCACGTTCCGGCGTGGATTGCCAGGCCCAGCTGAACACCAGCCGGCTGTTCGGCACCACCTCGCGGTAGACGCCGCCGACCTGATGCGCCTCGCCGTTGTCGGTCTTGAACCGCATCGTGTAGCGGCCACCCGGGCGCACATCCATGTCCGCCTTCACCGATCCTGCCTGCGTGTCGGTGGGTCCGAACCAGCGGACTATTTTTTTCGGGTCCGTCCACGCGCCGAAGACTTGCGCCGGCGTGGCTTTGAGGCGGCGTTTGAGGGTGACGCTTGGCTTGGTGAGCATTGTTCCTCCTCGACGAAAGCGGCAAGTCGATCCAGACTTTCGGTCCAGAAGCGCTCGTAGCGCGACAGCCACTGCATGGCGGTTTCCATCGGCGCAGGCTTGAGACGGCAGCGCACCGTGCGGCCGCTTTTCTCGCGTGCGATCAGGTTGGCGCGTGCGAGCACGTCGAGGTGCTTCATCACCGCCGGCAGCGACACCGCGAACGGCGCGGCAATCTCGCTGACCGTCGCCTCCGGCTCCCGCGCCAGGCGATCGACGATCGCGCGCCGTATCGGATCGGAAAGCGCGGCGAAGGCCAGATCGAGCTGGGCGTCTTGATAGTAAACCATACGGTTAAGTATTGTGGCACCGGCGGCGAATGTCAAGGGGGCAGACGTCAAATCGCATTGGCAGCTAGAGTGTGCGCAAACCGGCAATGGGAGACGACATGCACGATCATCGCGAAATCGTGACGGAGCGGCTGATCCTGCGCCCTGTGGCGCCCGAGCATGCGCAGGCGCTGCACGCAACCTTCGCCGATCCCGAAGCGATGCGCTTCTGGCAAGAACCGCCACACAGCAGCGTGGAGAGGACGCGGGCGATGATAGCGGCCCTTGTTTCGGGAACCGAGCGGGCGTGGGTGCTCCTGCCGCGAGAGGGCGGCGACGCCATCGGCCTCGTCTACTACCTGGGCAACGCCGGCGCACCGGGCATGGGCTACATCCTGAGCCCGCGCTGGTGGGGCAAGGGCCTCATGTCGGAGGCAGTGCGCGGCGCCCTTGCCTACGGTTTCGAGCAGCTCAAGCTCGACCGGGTCGAGCTGTGGATCGACGCGCGCAATATCGCCTCGCAGCGCCTGGCCGAGCGCACCGGCTTTCAGCGGCGCGCGTCGTTTCGCCAGAAATACCCGCACGACGCCGGTTCGCACGAGAAGCTGGTCTACGGCCTGCACCTGCAGGAGTGGCGTCCCGGGGCGATCGCAAAGACGCCACGACCGATCGAGGTGTACGGCCTGCAGCCGATCCTGGGCGTAAGGGACGTGCCCGCCACGGCCGAGTTCTACCGCGACAAGCTGGGCTTCGAGATCAGCTTCCTCTACGGCGCGCCGCCGACCTATGCCGGCGTGCGGCTCGGCGAGTGGACCATGTCGGGCGCCAGCATTCACATCGCCAGCGCCGATCCGGTGCCATCGCCGCAGGGCCTCGCGCTCTACCTCGATGTCGGCCCCAGCATCGACGCGCTGCACGCAACCTACAAGGCCCGCGGCGTGGAGGTGCTGGGAGAGGTGGTGCAGCAGCCCTGGGGCGCGCGCGAGTTTGCCATCCGCGACTGCAATGGCTATGTCCTGCGCTTCGGCACGCCGGGGTAGCGCAAAGCGCACCACAGGACCGAACCGTCTGGCGCCGCCGGTATCGATGGCGGTAGGCTGACCGGGATTTGCACACACGGCATGGGAGGAACGGTATGGCGGCTCAGGGCAAGGTTGCGCTCATCACGGGCGGCGGTACGGGCATCGGGCGGGCGGCGGGGCTGGCGCTGCAGGGCGACGGCTGGAACGTGGCCATCACCGGCCGGCGCAAAGAGGAGCTCGACAAGACCGTGGCCGCGGCGAAGGCCGGCGGCGGCAGGATGGTTGCGATCCCAGCCGACGTCGGCAAGCCCGAGGATGTGAAACGGCTGTTCGGCGAGGTGAAGAAGGCGTTCGGCGGCCGGCTCGACTTCCTGTTCAACAACGCAGGGTTCGGTGCGCCGCCGGTGCCGATGGAGGACCTGCCCTTCGAGACATGGAAGTCGGTGGTGGACGTGATCCTGCACGGCTCCTTCCTGTGCGCGCAGGAGGCCATCAAGATCATGAAATCGCAGAACCCCAAGGGCGGGCGCATCGTCAACAACGGCTCGATCTCGGCCTACACGCCGCGGCCTAACTCGGTCGCCTACACTGCGTCCAAGCACGCCATCACAGGGCTCACCAAGTGCATCGCGCTCGACGGGCGCCAGCACGACATCGCCTGCGGCCAGCTCGACATCGGCAACGCCGACACCGCCATGGGCGGGCGCATGAAGGCCGGCGTGCCGCAGGCCAACGGCGAGATCAGGCCGGAACCGGTGTTCGATGTCGAGCACTGCGGCTCGGCCATCCGCTACATGGCGAGCTTGCCGCTCGACACCAACGTGCTGTTCATGAACATCAAGGCCACCAAGATGCCGTTCGAGGGACGGGGATGAGTTCGCACGCGGCCGCGCCGAAGGAAGCGGCAGGCGTCGAGCCGCGGTCTCCAGGCCGTTGAGGCTCGCGAGGCGGCGGCAGCGGACGCCACGCCGTTCTGGGAGGAGAAGTCGCTCTCGGCGATGTCGCGCGCAGAGTGGGAGTCGCTGTGCGACGGCTGCGGCCGGTGCTGCATGCTCAAGATCGAGGACGATGACACTGGCCACGTCTATCTAACGCGGCTCGCCTGCCGGCTGCTCGATGTCGACTCGTGCCGCTGCTCGGACTACAAGAACCGCAGGAAGCATGTGCCGGACTGCGTCGTGATCACCCCTGAAAGCCTGGGGCTGTACACCTGGCTGCCGGAGAGCTGCGCCTATCGGCGGATCGCGGAGGGACGCGGGCTTGCCTGGTGGCACCCACTGGTGTCGGGCGATCCGGAAACCGTGCATCAGGCCGGCATCTCGGCACGCGGATGGGCGCGCAGCGAGAGGGGTGTGCGCCGCGCCGCCATGCAGCGCTACATCATCGGCGAGGTGCGGTAGCCCACCCGCGCTGGCTTCACATCAGCCGATAGCCGCGACCTTGTAGACGATCAAGCTGATGATGGTCGCTAGGGCAATGGCGATCGATGCGCGATGGAGAGCGGCGGCGTGGCAGACGGCGGCCAGCGCAAGTGCCAGCGCGGCGAACAGGGCGCCAGCGACAAAGGGGGTGGCCTGCGCAAAGGTAAGGGCGTCGCCCAGCACAAAGCGGAGCCGGAAGAACTCTGCGAGCGAGCGGATGACAATCAACAGGAGGATACCGAGCCCCACCTGAGCCAACCGCCGTGCGGTGACGCCGCGCATGGGGTCAGACCAGCGAAAGAAGAATAAGGACGATCCCCAGCGCCGCGACGTTCCAGACGAGGGAACGCACCAGGAATATGCCTGCCGCGTAGAGACCGACGTAGACCACGCGCGCCCAGAAGTAGAGCTGGGCACCCCATTCCGTCATCCAGCCGTGTCGACCGGCGGCGTGCGCCATCAGCACCGCTGCGGCAAACAGCGGGAACGTCTCCATGAAATTTCGCAGCGCCCGCTCCAGCCGGCCGGCCACGCCCGTCAAGCCGGGCACGGGCGCCTCGCGCGAGCTTGCGGTCCACAGGTATCCACGCTGCAGACTTGCCGCGTGCGAGGCCAATACTACCTGCGCAAGCCCGAGGACGACGCTGAGCGCAAGCATTCTGAGTTCTAGCGTCATGCTTGCGCTTGACCTCGCAGGTTCGGTTGATGCCCGCAGAATGCGCCCGTCACGCGGCTACGTATCAAGCGCCTTCGCCGCCACAAGCACCTCTTCGGCGTGGCCCGGCACTTTGACCTTGCGCCAGCTTTTGGCAATGCGGCCCTGCTTGTCGATCAGGAAGGTGGAGCGCTCCACGCCCATGTACTTGCGGCCGTACATGGATTTCTCCACCCACACGCCGTAGGCGTTGGCCACGGCCTTGTCGGTATCGGCGGCGAGGCCGACCGCCAGATCGTATTTCTTGCGGAACTTGGCGTGGCTTTCCACGCTGTCGGCCGACACCCCGACTACCTCCACGCCGGCCTTGCGGAAGTCCGGCGCCAGCTTGGAGAAGTCCTTGGCCTCCAGCGTGCAGCCCGACGTGTCGTCCTTGGGATAGAAATAGAGGACGACCGGCTTGCCTTTCAGGCGCGCGAGCTTGATCGCCTGGCCGGTATCGGTCGCCAGCTCGAAGTCGGGGGCCTTGTCTCCATCCTCGATCATTGTCTTGCGCTCCGGCGAATGTGCATTCGAGGCAGCATTTCGCACGGGGCCGGCGGGATGGGGAAGAGGGCCGGGCATGCCGGTGACGTTAGATGGTCGGCCAGCCCGGCGGGGCGTCACGCGGGTGTCATGGGTGACTATTTGTGAGGCGCCGGTTTATCGCGTAGTTTCACCCGCGGGGCGGAGTTAAACCGGGGAGACGAGGGATGCCGACACTGGAGCAAATTCAACCGTACACGCCTTACATCATCATGGGACTGAACGGCCTGATTGCCGGCTGGCTGGCGGGCTCGCTGCTGGGCGGCGGCGGGCTGCTTCGCAACCTCTTCGTCGGCATCATCGGCGCGTTCGTTGGCGGCTTTCTGGTGGCGTACCAGCTGCTGCCATTGCCGCCGGTGGTGACGAATTTCACCGATGCCATACCCTATGGCACGCAGATCCTGATCTCGACCATCGGCGCAATCATCGTGATCGTTGTCGCGCGCTTCCTCGGCGGCCGCTGAGGGAGACGGCGGGGCCGATGCGTAGGCGCGATGGCATGCCGGCGACGCTGCTCGTGGGGCTCGCCCTGCTGGCGGCGTCGGCGCTGGCCGACGACGCGCGCGAATGCGTGCAGGACCGCGATCCCGATCTTGCCATCCGTGCCTGCTCCGAGATGATCCGGGCCGATGCCAGCAACCCGGTGCCCTACAATCACCGCGGCAACGCTCACCGCGCCAAGGGCAAGCTCGACGAGGCGATCGCCGATCACACCAAGGCGATCGAGATCGATCCCCGGTACGCAATGGCGTTCTCCAACCGCTGCGCCGACTTCGTGCGCAAGCCCGACCCCGACCGCGCGGTGGCCGACTGCACGAAGGCGATCGAGCTCAACCCGAAATATCCGGCCGCCTACTTCAACCGCGGCCTGGCCTATGAGAGGAAGGGCGCCTACGAGCGGGCCATTGCCGACCAGAGCAAGGCGATCGAGATCAGTCCGAAGTATGCCCGCGCCTACAACGCCCGCGCTTGGGCCTACATGAAAGCCGGCAAGGCGCGGCTGGGGCTCCCCGACGTCGAGAAGGCGCTGGAGCTGCGGCCCGACGAGGCGGCGGCGCTGGACACGCGCGGGCACATTCTGGAGAAGCTCGGCAAGCGCAAGGAGGCGATCGAGGATTTTCGCCGCGCTCTCGCCAAGGATCCGACGCTGCCTGAGAGCATCGCGGCGCTCAAGCGTCTGCGCGTGAAGCAGTGAGACCTAGCGGGCGCCCTTGAGCCGTTTCAGGCCGTCCTGGCTGGTCTTGAGGCTCGGATTCTTGGCCAGTGCCTGGCGGAAGCTGGCTATTGCATCCCGCTTGCGGCCCACGGCTTCGAGCATATGCCCGCGGGCGTCGAGGAACTCGGCCTCGTCGGGAACGAGCGTGAGGGCCTTCTCCACGTCCGCCAGGCCGCGTGCCGCCTTGCCGGCATTGAGCTGGGCCCAGCCGCGGTTGGTGTAGGCCCAGGAGTTGCCGGCGTCGAGCTCGATGGCGCGGGTATAGTCGGCAATCGCGCGCTCGTATAGCCGCTTGCTGGCATAGACGACGCCGCGGTCCATATGGGACCATACATAGGTGGGATCGAGCTCGATGGCCGTGGTGAAGTCGGCGATGGCGCGATCATAGTCGCGCTTGGCCGCGTAAGCTTGACCGCGGTGATTGTAGGCCCACACGTGGTCGATGTCGGCCTCGATGCACTTGGTGAAGTCGGCAATCGCGCGGTCGTAGTCGCCTTGCTTGGCGTAGGCCTGGCCCCGGTTGTGGTAGGCCCAGGCATTGTCCTCGTCGAGCTCGATGGCCTTGGCGAAGTCGGCCATGGCGAGCTCGTATTGGCCCTTCTCGGCATAGGCCGCGCCGCGATTGTTGTAGGGCCAGGCATTGCTCGCGTTGAGATAGATGGCCCTGGCGTAGTCTTCGATCGCGCGGTCGTAGTCGCCCTTGCTGGCATAGGCCAGTCCGCGCTGGTTATGGGCATTGCTGAGCTTCCAGGCCTCGAGCGGACGCCGCTGCATGATCTGCGAGCAGGCGGCAATGGCTATGTCGGCATCCTTGCTGTTGCACAGCGTCCAGTCTTCCTCGAAGTCGGCAGCGGCGGGCTGGCCTGCGGCCAACACCGCTAGAAGCGCCAGGGAAGCGAGGGCGAAACCGCGTCGCAGCGGTAGTGTCATGGGACTTCTCGTCGCTTGTGTGTGCCAGAAGGGAACGGTCGGGCCAGCCGTTGCAACATCGGCTCCAGGCCGGGCGTGGCCACCCCCAAACGGGCGACGGCGGGCGGCATTTTCCGGCTGATGGTAAACACCGCGCACGCAAATGCTCAGGCCGGCTTGAGGGTCCGTTAGAGATTGATGAACTAGAACATGGCATCGCCACCAACTGGGCCACGCCGTGTCTATCGCCACCTACAGCGCCCTTGCGGGCATGCGCTCGGCCATGCTTCGGCTCGAGACCTCCGCGCGTAATGTCGCCCGCGCCGGTGCAATCCAAGCAACATCCGCAACGACGGCGGACGGCGGTCCGGTCTACCTGGTGATGCGCGCCGATCCGTCGGACTTGCCCCGGCCGGTGCCTGCGGTAAGCGGCGTCGGCACGCGCAGCTCATCGCCGGCGTGGATGGCGGCGCAGCAGGATGCCACCACCGGCGAGGCTGGAGCGATGGGTGCAGGGGCGGCCGAAGTTAACCTCGCCCAGGAGGCCTTCGAGCAGGCGACAGCGCGGGCAAGCTTCATTGCCAACGCCAAGACGCTGCAAGTCACGCAAGAGATGGTTAGGCGGCTGTTCGAGATAGACTAGAGCGCTGCCTGGTCGCCTGAGGATCGGGGAACAGCCTCACCGCCGCCTGAAGCGCCACACGCGGCGGGTCGCCGTGGTGTTGCGGCTGGCGTAGTTCGACGGCTGGTCTGCACGCTGTCCGCCGTAGGCGGTATAGGCGGCGCTCCGGATCAGACTGGAGACGAACACGGCGCGACGCGAACGGCAGTTGCGGTTGTAGCGCTCGGCCTTGCGCTCGGCAGCTTCCGCATCCGCAGCCACGACGCTGACTGATTTCGGCTCGTCGCTGCTGCCGCAGGTGAGCGCAACGTCGTACTGGTTGGCACAGTTGGGCTGGCCGCGGCACTCCTGCTTGGATTGGGCTTCGCCGGAAGAGACCGCCGCATTGAGGCCATAGGCGGCGCCGAGCGCCATCACCAGGACCAAGCCCCCGACCGACGCGAGGATCATGACGTTGCGGGCGGCGGAGCGGCTCGGCGCATCTGCGAGCGCGAGAGCTTCCGTCGCATCGGGGGATGGCGCGGAGGAAGCCTCAGGGGCGCGAGTGGGGGCACCACCACCCACCGGTTGTGCCTGACGACGACCGAACTCCTTCTGCGCCATGACGCGGAAACTCCCTGCCTATTGAAAAAGGCTAGCCAATGGGAGTTGCGCGGCCGTCAAAGATGTCGTGTGCAAGCCCGCATTCTGCGGGTGCGATTAAGGGGAGGTAAACGGGCTCACCGCTCGGCCAGCAGGTCTTGCAGGTTCAATCGCAGCCGGCCCATCACCAGCTCGCCCTTGGCATTGACGGGCCACTGCTCGCGCGGGCGGTCCCAACAAAGCTCCACGCCGTTCTGGTCGTAGTCGCGCAGATACAACGCCTCGCTCACGCCGTGGTCGCTGGCGCCGTCGAGCTCGATGCCCGCCGCGATCAAGCGGCGCAGGGCGTCGGCCAAGGCAGCGCGCGTGGGATAGAGAATGGCGAGATGATAGAGGCCCGTGGAGCCAGGCGGGGGCGGCGAGCCGCCGGCACTCTCCCAGGTGTTGAGGCCGATGTAGTGATGATAGCCGCCGGCGGAGATGAAGGCCGCTTCCTTGCCCCGGCGCTGCATCAGCTCGAAGCCCAGCACGCCGCAGTAGAACGACAGGGCGCGTTCCAGGTCGGCGACTTTGAGGTGCACGTGACCGATGCGCACGCCCTCGCTGATCGGGCGTTCGGGCCGATTGTCGTCCAGAGGTTTGAGGCGGTCGGGCATGCATTTCTCCTGAGCCGCGGGAGTCCGCAGGTAGCCGCCGGCGCCTGAAGTCCTCGTGCCGGTGTTCGCCGCGTGGCCGTCTGCGCGCCTTGGACCCGCTCCGGCGGCCACGCTCTCGCCGACGTCGCGATCTGGGCTAAACTAACATTCGAGTCGGACCACTCGACGGGGGCCGATCAATCGTCATCCAGCAGAGCAGCCCAAGGAGATGTTGTGAAACGAGGAGCACGGGCCGCAGATGAACACAAGCCCGAAGATGACAACGGGAAGCATCCCGCCGCCGCGCTCGAGCGGCTAAGATGGCGGGCAAAGTGGATCTGGCACATCCACAAATTGGCACCGCAGCGCCTCTCGAGGGAACGCCGATGCAAACTTGGCAAGTGATCCTGCTCGGCCTCATCGAGGGGCTCACCGAGTTCATCCCGGTCTCGTCGACAGCGCATCTGCTGCTCGTCGGCCACTTCCTGGGCTTCCAGTCGCCCGGCAAGACCTTCGAGGTGCTGATCCAGCTGGGCGCGGTGCTGGCGGTGCTCTCCGTCTACGCCGCCAAGCTGATGCAGCTCCTCGCCGATGCGCCGCGCGACCCGCGCGCCCGCAATTTCATTCTGGCCGTGCTGGTGGGCTTTCTGCCCGCGGCGGTCATCGGCGCGGTGGCCCACCGCTTCATCAAGGCGGTGCTGTTCGAATCGCCCTTGCTGATCTGCAGC
Organism: uncultured Alphaproteobacteria bacterium; assembly: GCA_963832445.1. Lineage (GTDB taxonomy): Bacteria > Pseudomonadota > Alphaproteobacteria > Rhizobiales > Hyphomicrobiaceae > AWTP1-13. Next base: position 161,639 of record CAWHUM010000013.1, on the reverse strand, counting down.
ACCTTGATCGTCGGCGGCATCATCCTGCTCGCCGTGGATCGCATGCGCCTCGAGCCCCGCATCCACGATGTCATGGACCTGCCGCTGTCGACGGCCTTCGTCATCGGGCTCGCCCAGTGCCTGGCCATGATCCCGGGCGTCTCGCGCTCCGGCTCAACAATCGTCGGCGCGCTGCTGCTCGGCGCCGACAAGCGCGCCGCCACCGAGTTCTCCTTCTTCCTCGCCATGCCGACCATGGCCGGGGCCTTCGCCTACGATCTCTACAAGAACTACAAGGAGCTCAGCGTCGACGACGTGACGAGCATCGCGCTCGGCTTCGTCGTCTCGTTCGTGGCGGCGGTGTTCGTGGTGCGCTACCTGCTCCAGTTCGTCAGCCGCCACGGCTTTAGCCTGTTCGCCTGGTGGCGGATCATCGTCGGCGGCATGGGCCTCGGCGCGCTGGCGATCCTTGGCTGATGCGCGCTACGCCTTGACCTTGCGCGGGCCTTCGCCGTCGCTCCTCTTGGTGAGGTCGCGGCTTGCTCGCCGCTCCGCCCAAACCAGCTGCCGGTGGTCGAAAGCGACATCGACCGAGGGCTTCACGATCTGGAAATAGGGCGACAGGTCGAAGTCGCACGGGGCATAGAGGCTATGGTGGCGGATGTGCAGGACCTCGCGCCTGCGCGCGCGACTGTAGCCTCGCCGCTCGATCCTCGGCAGCACGGGATAGCGGATAGATTCGAACGCCTGCGCGATCAGCGTGGAGCAGATGGCGCGCGTCGGGTCGCCTGAGCCCACCGCGATCATTTGCCGGCGCCAGCGCACTGGAATAGGCACCGGGAAGAGATAGCGCGCTAGGTCCAGGATGTTGCGCATGTCGTACTTGAGGCCGAGCCGCTCGATCATGAAGCGAATGATCTGGCGCCGGTCCTCGTCGCTCAAGCCCACCGGGCGGCAGATGCGCGTGTTGAACGTCGAGTACTTCGACAGCGGGGAGGCGATGCAACCCTCGCCCAGCTCGACCTCGATCAGGGTCTTCGGCTCTTCGCCGTCCGCCGGCGTGCCCAACGCGTCGCCCACATAGAGCGCGGCGTGCGACCAGGTGGACTGCGTCAGGTACTGGATGATCGACGATATTCGCTGGTTGCCGGCCACCAGCAGCACGTCGCCCGGCTGCAGCGCCCGGCGCAGGCCCGAGTTGGAGTGGGTGTATGGCTCGTATCCGCTCTTTGCATGCGTGAGCCGCCGGGCAATCCCCCGGCCTATCCAATCCAGCAAAGTGTCGATGGCGCTCATCGCAACCCCAGCCGAGCCCGACACTCATGTAAGAACTGTGGCACGGCAAAACCAGCCGCCGACCGTCATTCGGAGAAGCCCGGACAGGGGACCATCTGAGGGGGCCGCGCGAGGTTTGTCAGCGCCGGCGCGCGAAAAAACCCGAGCGGTGGTTAATCCAACCGGCCTTCAAGCCGCGTGCACTGCAGCGGGTTGTGTCAGCACCGAATAGAGCGCGGCGCGATCATGCGATGTCCGCAGCTTCTCGATCGACGCCGGCTCCCGCAACAGGCGCGAGATGCGCGCCAGCGCCTTCAGGTGATCGGCTCCCGCATGCTCCGGGGCCAGCAGCAGGAAGATGAGATCGACCGGCTCGTTGTCGAGCGCGTCGAAGTCGATCGGCGTCTCCAGCCGTGCGAACAGGCAGTAGATGCCCTTCAAGGCTGCCAAGCGCCCGTGTGGGATGGCGATGCCGCGGCCAACCCCCGTCGAGCCCAGGCGCTCGCGCTGCAGCAGGGTCTCGAGCACGTCGCGGGCCGCAACCCCGGTCGCATCTGCCGCCCTCTCGGCGAGCCCCTGCAACGCTTGCTTCTTGGTTTTGGCCTTGAGGGAGGGGATCACGGCTTCGGGAGTGAGCAGATCACCGAGTTCCATGTGTTTTTCTCTTTGCGATCGGTCCGACACTACAACGCTTCGCCACGCCCAAGGTCCGTCGTTACCGCTGCGCCAGCTTGACGCGCCACGCATTGGAGCGCCACCGTCGGCACTGGCTGCTGGCGGCCGGTCCTTCTCTTCTCAACCCGATATCCCCCGGTGGATATCTGACGGCACGTGTCATTCCATTCTCGGCGGGTCATTTCTTTGCGGGGTCACTGCCTGTGTGGCGATTTCTTCCCCCAACCCCGAAAGCACTCCCGCCGCCCCGGGCTCACCGACACAACGTGGGCCCGCGACGTTGTCGCGCTCTTTGCATTTAGACAAATTCAACAATTGCCGCTCGCGCTTCTGCATCCTGCTACGCGGGGCCTGTCATCGTTGCGGGCGGAACCTAGAGGAGGCTGGCGGTAGTGTCAAATCAAGGCGGATTACGGGGTTGTTTACAACGCCGTATCCAGGCGCGCGGCCATCTGCTTCTCGCGCCGGCGCTGCACGGAAGACGGAATGCGCAGCGCCTCGCGATACTTGGCCACCGTGCGGCGGGCGATGTCGATGCCGTCGCGCTTCAGGCATTCGACGAGCTTGTCGTCGGAAAGCACGGACTGGGGAACCTCCGCGTCGATCAGCTGGCGGATGCGATGGCGCACGGCTTCGGAGGAGTGCGCCTCGCCGGTGGCGCTCGCCGAGGAGATCGCCGAAGTGAAGAAATACTTGAGCTCGAACATGCCCCGCGGCGTCGACATGTACTTGTTGGAGGTGACGCGGCTCACCGTCGATTCGTGCATCGAGATGGCGTCGGCCACGGTGCGCAGGTTGAGTGGCTTTAAGTGCTCGATGCCGTGCATCAGGAAGGCGTCCTGCTGGCGCACGATCTCCTCGGCCACCCTCAGGATGGTGCGCGCGCGCTGGTCGAGGCTCTTCACCAGCCAGTTGGCGCTCTGCAGGCAGTCGAGCAGGTAGCCCTTGTCGGCGACGGATCGGGTGGTCTTGGTGACCTCCGCGTAGTAGGTGCGGTTGACCAGCACGCGCGGCAGCGTGTCGTTGTTGAGCTCCACCAACCAGCTGCCATTGCGGCCTGGCCGTACCAGCACGTCGGGCAGCACGGGCTGGATCTGCACCGAGCCGAGCTTGAGGCCGGGTTTGGGATTGAGCGCCCGGATCTCCGTGATCATCTCGAGCAGCTCGTTGGCATCCACGCCGACGACCCGCTTCAGGGCGGCGAGGTCGTGCTTGCCGAGCAGCTCCAGGTTCTCCAGCACCTTGGCGATCTGCGGATCGTAGCGGTTGCGGTCCTTGAGCTGCAGGGCCAGGCACTCGGCCAGATCGCGCGCGAACACGCCGGGCGGGTCGAAGCCCTGCAGCGTCCCCAGCACGCTCTCCACCAGTGCGGTCGAGGTGCCGAGCTTGGCGGCCAGGTCTTCCAGGCTGCCCTGCAGGTAGCCTGCCTCGTCCAGCATGTGGATCAGATGCACGCCGATCAGGCGCTCGACCTGGCCAGGCACCGCCATGTGCAGCTGCTCGGTCAGATGGTCGGCGAGCGAACGGCCTGCCGGCACGAACTCTTCCAGATTGGCGCTCTCGCCCGAGCCGTTGTGCGTGCTGGGCCGCACCGTCGCCCAGGCCGACTGCGAGCTCTGCTCGCGGTTCGCCTCGTAGCCGCCCGGTGCTGCGCCGTTCGCCTCGCCCGCAGAATGACCGTTGACGGCGACAGGCAAGCTGTCGCTCTCGCCCTCCCAGGCGCCGTTGCCGTCATCGTCGCCCCCTTCGTCGCTATCGGCCGAACCGTTTACGCGCGCCGCCTCCTCGGGCGGCTCCGGGGTAGCCGTCTCGTCGCGCTCCAGCAGCGGGTTGCGCTCGAGCTCGGTTTCGACAAAGACGCACAGCTCGATGTTGGACAGCTGGAGCAGACGGATGGCCTGCTGCAGCTGGGGGGTCATCACCAGCTGCTGGCCCTGCCTCAACTCCAACTTAGGCGTCAGCACCATAATCCCCGATGGTCGCCAGGACGTGTCACGGGGTCAAGGTATAACGACGCCGCATTAACTGAACGTCTTCCCCAGGTAGACCTGTTTCACGACTTCATTGTCTATGATTTCCCGGGGTTTACCGTGGATCAACACTTGGCCGTCGTAGATGATATAGGCCCGATTGACCAGGTTCAGCGTCTCTCGGACGTTGTGGTCGGTTATTACCACACCGATGCCGCGTTGCGTCAGGTGCCGCACGGTGTTCTGGATCTCTTCCACCGCCCGGGGGTCGACGCCTGCAAAGGGTTCGTCCAGCAACATGAACGACGGGCCGGTCGCCAGCGCCCTGGCGATCTCGCACCGGCGCCGCTCGCCGCCCGATAGCGCGATCGAGGGGGCCTTGCGCTTGTGGGCGATGCCGAACTCCTCGAGCAGCGCGTCGAGCCGCTCCTTGCGCCGCCGGCGGTTGGGCTCCACCAGCTCGAGCACCGCCATGATGTTCTGCTCGGTGGTTAGGCCACGGAAGATCGACTGCTCCTGCGGCAGATAGCCGATCCCCAGGCGGGCACGCCGGTACATGGGGAGCCGCGTCACGTCGCGGCCGTCGAGCACGACGCGCCCGGCGTCCGCCGCCACCAGCCCCATGATCATGTAGAAAAGCGTGGTCTTGCCGGCGCCGTTGGGGCCCAGCAGCCCGACCGCCTCGCCGCGGCAGGCCGCCAGTGAAACCCCTTTGACGACCATCTGGCTGCGATAGCTCTTCTTGACGTCGTGCGTGCTGAGCCAGCCCTCGCCGCCCGCCAGCTCCTCCTCCTCGCCCGGCACATCATGGCCGTTGGCAGCGGGGCCCTTGGCTTTGCGCAAGCGGACCGGGAACAGCCTCATGTGGGCAAAACCTTACCGCTCGGAGCGTAATCGGCCCGCGGGCGCGGGCATTCGCCCTGCGTGCACCCTACTTGTCCTTGCAGCTCACCAACGCACATCTGTCAGGGGACCTTCTTGAGCAGGTCTTGCGCCTTGTCCTTGACGTCCTTGGGATAGAACAGCATGCACTGCTTGCCGGGCGGACAGGAACGGTTGGCTGCATCGGCTGGGCTGGAGGCCGCTGCAGGAGGCGACGGCGCCTGCGGATTGCCGCCTTCCAGCTCGAAGCGATACATGCCGGTGGTGAGATCGATCTTGAGCCTGGGGCCCTCGGCGATGTCCTTGTCCTTCATCACCACCACGCCCCCGCCAAGCAAAGCGGTGTTCGACCGAACGTCGAAATCGGCCCAGTCCGACGTGGCGCTCTGGCCGTCCTCGGAGACGATTAGCACCTTGCGCCGTGCTTCCACACGCGTCATCTGGGCCGAGCCGCCCTTCTTCGAGGCATCGCCCGCATTGGCGAGGCCGAAGCCGCTCTGGCCCGTGTAGAATGCGGTAAGCTCCACGGTCCGCACGATCATCTTGCCCTGCTTGGCCCAGACATTGCCGCTGAAGACGGCCTTCTTGCTCGCGTCGAGCACGTCGAGGGTGTCGGACTCCACCTCGATCGGTGCACTCGGGTCCGATTTGAACCCGCCGAAGAGCTGGCTCGGTTCGACGGGCGCTGTCTGCTTGGGCTGCGTCTGCGCTCCGGCCTTGGCTTCAGCCTGATATAGCAGCGCCCCTATGCGGCCCGCGGGCTGGCCGGCCTCGGGGGGCGTGTCGAGGTGGCTCTTGGCTGCCTTGCGGTCGACGAACATTCTCCCGCCCACCAGCACGTTCTTGTCCTGGGTGACCTGCACGTTGCCCACGAACAATGCCGTATCGGCCTTGACATCGAAGTCGGCAAGATCGCTGGTTATGCGTCGGTCGGCGTCCGAGGTGATGTCGACGCCGTTGCGGGCCCACAGGAACGTGACGCGGGAGCCGGACTCGGTCGACTGAGCGGGGTCGGAGGTGCCGGGCGCCGGGGCGAGTCCGGGCGTGCCTTTGCCTTCATACTTCACGAACAGATAGGGCGTCTTCATCGTCGTCTCGCCCTGGCTGGCGATCACCTCGCCCCTGAAGTGCGCCGTCTTCTGCGCGTCGTCGACGTCGAGCTCCTGCGAGTGGATGTCGACCGGCTTGCGCGAATCCCGCCCGAGCCCTACCGGCCCCTGGCTTCCCGGCAACAGGCGCACGGCCACCGCGCCGCGGAATGCCACCAGGCGCGACCTGGTGTTCATGGTCATGGACGAGGCCTTCACCGATCCCGTCGGGGTGCTGGCGGTTACGGGCTCCTTGGAGACCACCCGGCTTTCTTTCTGGTACATCGTCGCCCGCGTCAGCCGGGCCACCATGCCGTTGCTGGAGTCGATCTCGATGCCGTCGAACAGCTCCAGCTCGCCCTTGGCGTTGTCGAACAGGCCGTGTTTGGCCTTGAGTTTGGTGACGACCTTGTTGGCCTCGGTCATCTCGCCGCTGACATCGATCAGCTTGATGGGCGCGTTCTGGTTGAGCGAGACCTCGGCGCGCTTGGCCTGCACCTGGTAGCGGCCGCCCTCCTTGGTGACGCCGAAGTAGACCGGGTCCTTCATCTTGAGGTCGTCGGCGGTGAGCTGGATGCCGCCCACCCTGAGGCGGCTGGTGCTCAGCTGCCAGCTGACCGTCAGCACCAGCGCATAGGCGGCGAGCATGCCGACAGCCGTGAGCGGCAGCAGGACGCGCAGCATGCGCACGAGCCGGCTATGGCGCCGCGCGGCGGCGAAGGCGCGCTCGCGATCCGCGACATTTGCGCTCTCCTCGCCCGCAGGTTCCATGTCACGTGCGTGGCGCGCGTCGAAGGTGATGGCCATTGTGCGCAGTGCCGCGCTTGCCGCGGTGTCCAGCCCCAGAAGAATCCCCGAGTCGTGCACAAACTGGAGAGGAATTAGGGTGATATTGGGACTTTCAGCAAGGGGTTATCGCCTTGCCAGCACCGCAAAACCTCGGCTGCGCGCCTTTCGCGCAGGCCGCCCGATCAATGAGCAAAGATGTCGACGTCCTCGAACCCGGCGAGATCGAGGCCCGCCCGAGCCGAAACGAAGCGGAAGCAGGTCTCGGCGACCGCGGTCCTGCCCTCCCTCTGCAGCATGGCGGCGAGCTTGGCCTTCAGGGCATGTAGATAGAGCACATCGGAGGCCGCATAGTGCTTCTGCTGGTCCGTGAGCTTCTCGGCCGCCCAGTCGGAGCTCTGCTGCTGCTTCGACAGGTCGACGCCCAATAGCTCGCTGCACAGGTCCTTGAGCCCATGGCGGTCGGTGTAGGTGCGGGCGAGCTTGGAGGCGATCTTGGTGCAATAGATGGGTTCCGGCACCACGCCCAGATAGTGGGCGAGCACCGCCACATCGAAGCGCGCAAAGTGGAAGATCTTGAGGATCGTTTGATCGCCGAGCAGCGCTTTCAGGCGCGGCGCCGACCAGTCCGCGCCGTCGAACTGCACGAGGTGGGCGGTGTTGTCGCCGCCCGACAGCTGCACGACACACAGCCGGTCACGCAGCGGCCGCAAGCCCAACGTCTCGGTGTCGACGGCCACCCCGTCCTTGAAGGTGAGCCCGGCGGGGAGATCGTTTCTGTGCAGCTTGACGATTGGGCTCACGGGTGGCCTGCCGTGTTCGCAAATCTCGAGCTTTGCTCCTAACAGGATTGGCGAACCGGCGCTAGGGCGGCAGATTTCGTCAACGAAGCTACGCACTTAGGGGCCGCGGGTGCGGGCCTTGCCGCGTTGCCGGCACGCCCGCGAACGATGGCTAGCGCCAGATCGCACCCGCCGCCTCGACGATCAGGCCGAGCTTGGCGCGCTCGTCGGCCTCGGTCAGGGGATTGCCGGCGGCGGTAGAGGCAAAACCGCACTGCGGCCCGAGGCCCAGCCGGTCGAGATCGATGAACTTGGCGGCTTCGCCGGTGCGGCGCTTCAGATCGTCGATCGTCTCCAGCACCGGTGTCTTGGTGCTGACGAGGCCGAGCACCACGCCCTTGCCCTTCGGCACGAAGCGCAGCGGCTTGAAGTCGCCGGCGCGCGCGGTGTCGTACTCGAGCAGGAAGTGGGTGGCCTTGGTGTTGGTGAAGAAGCGCTCGGCGACCGACTCGTAGCCGCCCTCCGAGAGATAGCGGCCGCGGAAGTTGCCCCGGCACATGTGGATGCCGACCACCATGTCGGCGGGCGCGCCGGCGACGCAGTCGTTGATGCCCTGGATGTAGAGATCGACCAGCCGGTCGGGGTCCTGGCCGGCGCCCGCGATCTTCTCGCGGATGGCCGGGTCGCACAGCATGGCGACGGCCACCTCGTCGAGCTGGATATAGCGGCAGCCGGCCTTGGCGAGGTCGGCGATCTCCTCGCGGTAGATGCGCGCGAGATCGGCGAAGAACGTCTCGGCGTCGGCGTACGCCTTGCGGTCGGCGAAGTCGCCGCAGCGGTAGAAGTGCATGGTGGAGGGCGCTGGCATGGTGATCTTCGGCGTCACCTTGGTCACCTGGCGCAGGAAGGCGAACTCGTCGGTGGCGAGCGGCTGGTTGCGGGCGAGCTTGGCCGTCGCGTAGGTGGCGGTGAAGTCCACCTCGTGGCCGTGGTCGTCGCGGAACTTGAACTCGGCCGGCTTGATGACGAAGCCGCTGCAGCGCTCCACGAACCGGCCCCAGTAGGAGCTGCGGCGGAACTCGCCGTCGGTGACGACCTCCAGCCCCGCCTCCTCCTGCAGGCGCACCACGTCGCGGATGGCGGCGTTCTGCACTCCGGTGAAGGCTTCGGCCGACAGCTCGCCTGTTGCGTGCCAGCGGAATGCCTCGCGCAGCGCCCTGGGCCGCAGCAGGCTGCCGACGTGGTCGGCGCGGAACGGTGGGCGCTGCGTGGTCGCCTGGGCCATGGGCGGGATCCTCCGACGTCAGGGAGCTTTTCGATAGACGTATAGATTCTATAATTGTATAGATCAAGCGGGGTTGGTCCGGACCGCGTCAGAGATGAATACGCATACGCCGCGCGCGCGCCTCGTCCGCAACAGCCGGGTGCTGCGCCGCTCCGAGGAGATCATCGACGCGGCCGCGCGCGTGTTCGCCGAGCGCGGCTACCACGGCACCTCCACCCAGGCCATCGCCGACGTGCTCGGCATGCGCCAGGCCAGCCTCTACTACTACTTCCCCTCCAAGGAGGCGGCGCTGGAGATCGTGTGCATCCGCGGCACCGACGGCTTCGTCGAAGGGGCCGAGGCGGTGGTCGAAAGCCACGGCGAGCCGCTCGACAAGCTCGCGCGGCTGATCGCCGCGCATCTGGCACCGATCGAAAACCGGCGCGACTACGTCAAGGTGTTCATCAACGAGCGGCGCTATCTGCCGGCCGGCAGCCGCCGCCGCCTCGGGCGCAAGACGCGGCGCATCGAGCGCTGCTTCGAGCACGTGATCCTGGCCGGCATCGCCGACGGCAGCATCGCGCGTGATACGGATGCGCGCCTCGCCATGCTGGCCGTGCTCGGCATGTGCAATGCCGTCATCAACTGGCGCGCCGCCGACCAAGGCAGGGACATGGCAGCACATCGCCGCAGGGCTTCGCCAGGCTGGTCGCCGATGGCCTGGCCGCAGGCTTTGGCAGCGGGCACGGGCGATAGCGACGGTCGTGTGATGCGTAACGCCGCCGCACACGCTCCGCTCCGCCGACGACCTGCGCCGCACCACGGCGCCGGCGCTGCTGGTGCGAGCGGGCGCGGCTCGCAGCCCGACGCGATCGCGTTCCGCTCCAAGGCGCTCGGCATCTATCGCGAGCGGACGTGGGCGCAATACGCGGAGCATGGTCGCGCGCACCGCCAAGGCCTTCGCGGCGCAAGGCCTGCAGGCCGGCGAGCGCATCGCCATCATGGCGGACGCCTGCGAGGAGTGGCTGATCTGCGATCTCGCCGCCCAGTCGCTCGGTGCCATCGTCTACGGCATCTATCCGACGGCCTCCGCCGAGGAGGTCGAGTACCAGATGCGCGACGGCGGCGCGGTGCTGTTCATCGCCGAGGACCAGGAGTACGTCGACCGCATCCTGCCGCTGATCGAGCGGCTGCCGGCGCTGCGCCGCATCGTGGTGATCGACGACACCGCGCTGTTCGCCTTCTCGCACGACAAGCTCGATCGCCTACGAGACGCTGTGCGAGGCCGGCCGCGACGCCGACCTCGCCTGGCTCGAGGCGCAGGTGGCCAAGCTCGATCCCGAGCAGCCGGCGTTCATCGTCTACACCTCGGGCACCACCGGCCATCCCAAGGGCGCGCTGATCACGCACGGCAAGCACCTGGCCGCGACGCGCTCGGTCGCGGCGCAATATCCGACGCTGGTGGAGAAAGAGCACCGCACGGTCGCCTACCTGCCGCTGTGCCACGTGCTGGGCCGCGACATCGCCGTCACCCTGCCGCTGATGACGCAGCTCGTGCCGCACATCGGCGAGACGGTGGAGGACCTGCCCGAGACGCTGTTCGAGACGGCGCCGACGGTGCTCTTCACCGTGCCGCGCTACCTGCAGAAGCTCGCCGCGCAGGTGCTGGTGCAGGCGGGCAGCAGCTCGCGCGCCAAGCGGCTTGGCCTACGACCGCGCCATGGCCTTCGCGCGCGGCTACGTCAAGCGCCGCTGGGCCGGCGCGGCAACCGGCGCTGACGCGCTGGCGCACGCGGCCTGGAGCGCCGCCGTGTTCCGCCCGGTGCTCAACAAGATCGGCTTCGACGACCTGGAGCTGGTGGTCTCGGGCGGCGCGCCGCTGCCCGCCGAGACCATGGCGGTGTGGCACATGCTGGGCGTCAACGTGTGCGAGATGTACGGCCAGACCGAGACGGCGGGCGGCATCATCGCCGGACAGCGCGGGCCGTTCCCGCGGCCGGGCGACGTCGGCACGGTCCCCGAGGGCTTCGAGGTGAAGCTCGCCGAGGACGGCGAGATCCTGGTGCGCTCGCCCGACCTGTTCGAGGGCTACTGGAACAACCCGGAGGCCTCCGAGGCCGTGCTCGGCGCCGACGGCTGGATGCGCACCGGCGACGTCGGCGAATGGCGCGACGGCAGCCTGCGCCTCGTCGACCGCGCGCGCGACTTCCTCGTCACCTCCGGCGGCAAGACCATCTCGCCCTCGTTCATCGAGAACGCGCTGCGGGCGAGCCCCTATCTCGCCGAGGCCATCGTGTTCGGCCATGCCCGCAAGTATCTCGTCGCGCTGATCGAGATCGACTTCGAGACGGTGGCCGACTGGGCGCGCTCCAACGACGTGACCTACACCGGCTTCACCAGCCTCGCGCAGCACCCGCGCGTGCAGGGGCTGATCAAGCGCGAGATCGACAAGGCCAATCGCGCAGCTCGCCCGCGTCGAGCAGATCAAGGCGTTCCGCATCCTGCCCAAGGCGCTCGACCCGGAGGAGGAGGGCGAGCCGGTGACGCCCACGCGCAAGGTCAAGCGCAAAGCCATGTACGAGCGGTTCAAGCCGCTGGTCGAGGAGATGTACGACGACGAGGAGGAGAAGCTGCTGGCCGAAAGCACCGCCGACGCGCTGGCTTGAGGCTCGAGTCCGGGCCTGGCCGGCAACAGAAAATTGCAACCAAGCATTGGGAGGAAACGATGCTTCGCAAACTGGCTGCCGCCGCAGTGGCGGCGATCTTCGCATGGGGCCCGGCCGCGGCCCAGGACGCCTACACCATCGGCCTGACGGGCGCGCTCACCGGCCCGCCGGCCAGCACCTACGCGCCGGCCGTCGAGGCGCTGCGCATCTATCTGGAGCGCGTCAACGCCGCCGGCGGCATCAACGGCAAGAAGGTCAACCTGATCCTGCAGGACGACTCGGCCGAGCCCGGCAAGGCCACCGCCAACGCCAAGAAGCTCATCACGCAGGACAACGTCATCCTGCTGATCAACGCCAGCCTGTCCTCGACCTACGCGCCGGTGGTGGCGGAGGCCAAGCGCGCCGGCGTGCCGCTGCTGTTTGCCAGCTCGCGTGTGCCCGAAGGACGTCTATCCGCCGGCCGACCCGCTGCAGTTCTGCACCACGGCCTTCGCGGCCACCTACGACAGCCGCGCCACGCTCGGCTTCATCAAGGAGACGGCCAAGGAGCCGGTGAAGATCGGCTTCTCGGCCATGGCCATCCCGCTCTCGCGCGGCGAGATGGACTTTGCCGAACAGCAGGCGCCCGGCCTCGGCATGACCGTGGTCGGCAAGGAGGTGATCCCGCCGCCGACGCCCGACTACACGCCGTTCGCCACCAAGCTCAAGGACGCCGGCGCCAACTGGGTGTTCTCCTGGGCGCCGTGGGTGACGCAGGTGCGCACGCTGGAGGCCCTGCGCCGGCTCGGCTGGGAGGGCGACTACATCGCCTGGTCGCACCTCGAGGCCGAGGGCGAGCTGGCGCGCCTCAAGGACGGCAAGTTCTACGTCATCGGCGCCAACGCGCTGTTCCAGGACGAGCTGCCGATCCACAAGGAGATCGCCGACGCCGCCAAGAAGGCGGGCGTGCAGTATCCGCCGCAGCAGATGGCCGAGGGCTGGATCGCCGGCATGGTGATCGAGGCCGCGCTGAAGGCCACGGGCTGGCCGGCGAGCGCCCGAGAAGCTGGCGGCGGCCATGTCCAACCTCAAGGTCGACACCAAGGGGCTGCGCGGCGGTCCCATCGAGTGGACCAAGGACAACCACTTCCGCACCCGCCAGTACTATCGCGTCTACCGCTGGGACACGGGCAAGGGCGCGATCGTGCGGGTGAAGGACTGGCAGGCGTTCGACGTGAAGTGATGCATTTCCCTCTCCGCACGCTTCTTCGGCGTGGCGGAGAGCGCGGGACCGCGCCTGGACCTCCGACATGCAGCTCGCCGTCAACATCGTCGTGCTGGCCGCGATCTACGCGCTGATCGCGTGCGGCTACGTGCTGGTCTATCGCGTGAGCCGGGTGCTGAACCTGGCGCACGGCGAGCTGATGATGCTCGGCGCCTACCTGCTGCTGACGACGGCCTCGCAGTTCGGCGAGCCACTGGGCGGTGGCGATCGCCGCGGCGGTGGGGCTGAGCCTCGTCATCGGCGTGCTGGTCTACCTGTTCCTGATGCGCAAGATGACGGGCGAGATGGTGCTGGCCGCCGTGCTCACCACCGTGGCGCTCGGCATCCTGCTGCGTGGCGTCATCGGTGCTGATCTGGTCGGCGCAGCAGCAGTATCCGGCGCAGCGGCTCGACATCGCCAACTTCGCGATCGCCCTGCCGGGCGGCGCGCGCATCTCGCTGTGCGCGGCGCTGCTGGTGGCGACGACGGCGCTCGTCTACGGCAGCCTGCTCGCCTTCCTGCGCTTCGGCCGCTGGGGCGTGCGCATGCGCGCCGCCGGCCAGAGCCCGCTGCTGGCGGCGCAGCGCGGCATCAACCTGCATGCGATCTATGCGCTGGCCTGGGGGCTCTCGACCCTGACGGGCGCGCTGGCCGGCATGCTGATCGCGCTCGACTCCGGGCTCGACCAGACCATGGCCATCATCGGGCTCAAGGCGTTTCCCGCGGCGCTGGTCGGCGGGCTCGACAGCCTCGTCGGCGCATTGTTGGGCGCGCTGATCGTCGCCAGCGCCGAGGTGCTGCTGATCCACTACGTCGACCCGCTGCTCTCCGAGGTGGTGCCGTTCCTGGTGCTGATCGCCATGCTGGTCGTGCGGCCGTGGGGGCTGTTCGGCACGCGCGAGGAGCTCGACCGTGTCTAAGCGGCCGCGCGCCAGCGGCTATTTCCGCACCGGCTATGCGCAGGATCTGGCGCTGATCGAGACGCGCACCGAGCGGGCGTCGCTGGCAGCCTGCTGGTCGCGCTGGCGGCGTTCCCGTTCCTCGCCTCGCCGTTCCATCTCGACCTCGCCAACCAGGTGTTCCTGGCCTGCATCGGCGCGCTCGCCCTGATGCTGCTGACGGGCTACGCCGGCCAGGTGTCGCTCGGCCATGCCGGGCTGATGGCGGCCGGCGCCTTCACCGTCGGCATCCTGTTCAAGGAGGTGCAGGCGCCCGTTCTGGATCACGCTGCCGGCCGCCGCGCTGGTCGGCGCGCTGCTCGGCGTCATCTTCGGCCTGCCGTCGCTGAGGCTGCGCGGGCTCTACCTGGCGGTCAGCACGCTGGCGCTGCATTTCCTCGTCGTCTACCTCGGCGGCGAGTACGAGACCAAGCGCGGCTACTCGACCGGCATCGTCATCGACCCGCCGACCATCGGCGGCCTCGCCATCACCAGCGGGCGCGCCTGGTATTTCATCCTCGGCCTCGCCGCCGCGCTGCACGCTGCTCCTCTGCCTCAACCTGCTGCGCAGCGGCACGGGCCGCGCCTGGGCCGCCATCCGCGCCAACGAGACGGTGGCAGAGGCGCTGGGCATCGGCGTCGCCGCCCACAAGCTGCTGGCCTTCGTCATCATCTCGTCGCTCACCGCGCGTCGCCGGCGCGCTGTTCGCCTACTACCGCGGCTTCGTCTCGGTCGAGGCCTTCTCGCTGTTCCTGTCGATCCAGTACGTGGCCATGATCATCATCGGCGGCATGGGCTCGCTGCTGGGCGCGATCCTGGGCGCCGTCTTCGTCACGCTGTTCCCCTACGTCATCGAGGCCGGTTTGCGCGCGCTGCCGGGCGCCCAGCGCTACGCCGGCTTGCTGTTCGCCGTGAACTACGCCGCCTTCGGCGTCGTGATGATCCTGTTCCTGGTGCTGGAGCCGCTGGGCCTCGTCGGCATCTGGCGCCGCGTGCAGACCTACTTCCTGCTGTGGCCGTTCAAGCACCGGCCGATGGCGGGGCGGCCCAGATGAGCGACCCGCTGCTCGCCGTCGACAAGCTGGAGGTCGTCTACCAGCGCGCCATCACGGCCGTGCAGGGCATCTCGCTGACCGTGACGCAGGGGCAGATCGTCGGCATCCTTGGCACCAACGGCGCCGGCAAGACCACGCTGCTGCGCGCCATCTCCGGCTTCCACGGCATCGACGATGCTCGCGTCACCGAGGGCACGATCCGCTTCAAGGGCGAGCGCATCGACAACGGCGAGCCGCACAAGATTGCCCGCTCCGGCATCGCCCTGGTGCCCGAGCGCGACAAGGCCTTCCCAAATCTCACGGTGGCCGAGAACCTCATGGTGCCCGCCGGCCCGCGCGAAAGCGCCGCCGAGCGCCGCCGCCGCGAGGAGCAGGTGGAGCACTTCTTCCCCAAGTTGCGCGAGTTGCGCCACCGCCTTGCCGGACTCCTTTCCGGCGGCGAGCGGCAGATGCTGGCAATTGCCTCGGCGCTCGTCTGCAAGCCCGAGCTGCTGCTGGTAGACGAGCTGTCCCTGGGCCTCGCCCCCGTCGTGGTCGACGACCTGATGGCGCGGCTCGTGGAGATCAAGCGCGAGCTCGGCATCACCGTGATGCTGGTGGAGCAGAGCGCGGCCGTCGCGCTGGAGGTTGCCGACTACAGCTACGTGCTGGAGAACGGCCGCATCGTGCTCGACGGCGATGCCCAGCGCCTCAAGGGCCACGCCGACATCCAGGAGTTCTATCTGGGGCAGGCGCGCGGGGGGAACCGCCGCAGCTACCGCGACGTCAAGCAGTACCGGCGCAGCCGGAGGTGGTATGGCTGAGCTGGAGGTGGAGAACCTGAATCTCAAGTTCGGCGGGCTGACCGTGCTCGAGGGCCTGTCGTTCGCGGTGGAGCCGGCCGAGCTGTTTGCCCTGATCGGCCCCAACGGCGCCGGCAAGACCAGCGCTTTCAACTGCATCAGCCGCATCTACCGCGGCGAGGGACGCATCCGCTTTCGCGGACGCGACATCTCGAGCCTCAGGCCTCGCGCCGTGGCGCGGCTCGGCATTGCCCGCACCTTCCAGCACGTCGAGCTGTTCCCGCACATGAGCGTGCTCGACAACATCATGGTCGGCCGGCACGCGCGGCTCGCCACCAACCCGCTGCAGCGCATGCTGTTCCTGCCCGCCGTGCGGCGCGAGGAGGTGGCGAACCGCGAGGCGGTGGAGCGCATCATCGAGTTCGTGGAGCTGGAGGGCGTGCGCCACGCGCACGCCGGCGCGCTGCCCTTCGGTATCCAGAAGATCGTTGGGCTGGCCCGCGCGCTGGCGCTGGAGCCGTCGCTACTGCTGCTGGACGAGCCCTCCGCGGGCCTCACCCGCGACGAGCGCGACGACCTTGCCCGCTTCATCCTGCGCATCAAGCACGACCTGAAGCTGCCGATGATCTGGATCGAGCACGACATGCAGATGGTGGCCGACCTCGCCGACCGCATCCACGTGTTGAACTATGGCCGCACCCTGGCCAGCGGCACGCCCGAGGTTGTGCTGAAAGATCCGGCGGTCGTCGCCGCTTACTTGGGCGTTCGCGGATAGCGCCACCCGCCGATCACGTTGACCATGGTCAATGCCGCGAGGGGGAGGCAACGCCAGTTGTGGCGCATGACCGCACCGAAAACCTTCGACGCAGTTGTCATCGGCTCTGGGCTCGGTGGCCTCACGGCCGCAGCCTTGCTGGCCAAGGCCGGCCGCAGTGTCTGCGTGCTCGAGCGCAATCACAGCCTCGGGGGCGCTGCCTCGGTCTTCAAGTCGGGCTCGCTCACGATCGAGGCCAGCCTGCACCAGACTGCCGATCCGCGCGACCCTCGCGATCCCAAGCACCAGATCCTGAAGGAGCTGGGCATCCTCGACGAGATCGAATGGGTGCCCGTCTCGCCCTTCCTCTCAGTCCAAGGCGGGCCGGTGGGCGAGCTGTTCCACCTGCCGAACGGCTTCGACCGGGCCCGCGATGCGCTCGCGCAACGGTTTCCCGATAGCCGCCAGGCGATCGATCGCGTGCTGGGAGCGATGGAGAGAATTCACGGCGCCGTTGCCGACCTTACGCAAGCGCGCGCGGAGCGCTCCCTTGGCAAGCTGATGCGCGGCGCGCTTGGACTGCGGTCGATGATCGCCGATTGGCGCGCGTCTCTCGACGATGTGTTGACACGGCAATTCGGAGCCCACGAGGCCTTGAAGTTCGCCCTGGCGAGCAATCTCGCCTACTACGCCGACGACCCAAAGCAGCTGTGGTGGCTCTTCTTTGCGGTGGCGCAGGGCGGCTACCTCGATTCCGGCGGGACCTATATCAAGGGCGGCTCGCGCGTCCTCAGCATGAAGCTGGCCAAGGTCGTCACCAATGCTGGCGGTGTCGTGCGGCTTGGGCGCGAAGCTGTCGGCGTCGACACGGACAGCGAAGGCAGACCTGCGTTCGTTCGCCATGTCGAAGCCAAGTCACGGGGGCACGAGGAGCGCATCGGCGCAAGAGAAGTCTTCGCCAACTGCGCTCCCACGGTCGTGGCAGCCATGCTGGCCGAGCCAATGCGCACCAAGCTCGATGCGGCCTACGCAGGCCGCGCGCTTTCCACCTCGCTGTTCAGTGCCCATTTCGGCGTGAGTGAGCCGCCCTCCAAGTTCGGCCTCGATCGGTATTCGACTGTCGTGCTGCCGGATTGGATGACGGCATTCGACGACCTCTCCAAGTCGTCCGGCGTGCTGGCTGAGGACCCAGCCGGCCGGATGCCGGTTCTGGGAATCGCAAACTACGGCGCCATCGACGGCGGTCTCGCGGGATCAGGGCCAACGCTGGTGAGCGTGGTCGGCACCGATCGATTGGACAATTGGACGAACCTCTCCATCGAGATAGAAAAAGAGCGTCGCGCGCGCTGGCTCGACGCCCTGTTGGCAGCGCTCGACCGTCAATATCCGGGACTGGGCAGCGCGGTGACCGAGAAGACCTTCCTGAACGCGCGCTCGATGCACAACTTTCTCAATACGCCGGGAGGCGCCATCTACGGCTTCGCGCCGCAGCCGCCCGAGCGGCCGATCTGGGCGGGAATTCCGCGCTCTCCCAGGACCCCGGTCCCGGGCCTGTATCTGGCATCGTCCTTCGCGGGCGGAGGAGGCTTCACCGGGGCCATGCTGTCAGGTGCCACCGCCGCTCAGCTATCCCTCGACGCCGGTCGTCGCCGCCCGTCAACATAGGCCGCAGTGCAGATTTAGCGACCCGCAACTGCTGCGTGCTCGGCATCTTCCCGGGCGCGAAACCGTCCAGGCGCGACCCGGTCTGGCAAGCACCTGGTTGCACAAGCCCAGCGATGCCTCCGGGGGCGAGTCCTGTGCGGCAGCTCGACTGAGACCAGCGACACTTGCGCTCTCCCTGACACCCCGCCATGATCCATGCTGCGCACGCGAAATGGGGAGCGCCAGATGGCCGTCGAAGCTGCTGCCGGGCCGATGCAGGGCAAGCTCGTCGTGCGCAACATCGGGCTGCTGCTGTCGGGCGATCTCGCCAAGCCGATCCTGGATGCCGACACCATCGTTGCCGTGAACGGGCGCATTACGGCCATCGGCAAGGCCAAGGACGTCGACACGGACAAGCCTGATGTGGTGATCGACGCCAAGGGCTGCGCCGTCGCACCGGGACTGATCGACAGCCACTGCCATCCCGTCTTCGGCGACTGGACGCCCAGGCAGAACCAGCTCGGCTGGATCGACTCCTGCGTCAACGGCGGCGTCACCACGTTCGTGTCGGCAGGCGAGGTGCATCTGCCGGGCCGGCCCAAGGACCCCATCGGCGTCAAGGCGCTCGCCATCACCGCCCAGCGCACCTTCGCCAATTTCCGTCCCTCCGGCGCTAAGATCATGGCCGGTGCTCCGATCCCCGAGAAGACCATGGGCGAGGAGGACTACGCCGAGATGGCGAAGGCCGGCGTCAGCATGATCGGCGAGATCGGCCTCGGCACCGTCAACACCGGGTCAGAAGCCGCAAAGCACGTCGCCTGGTGCCGCAAGCACGGCCTGCAGACCATCATCCACACCGGCGGGCCGTCGATCCCCGGCTCCAACCTCATCAGCCACGAGGTGGTTCTGGAGGCCAACCCCGACGTCGTCAGCCACATCAATGGCGGGCACACGGCGCTCGCCACCGGCCACATCTGCCAGCTCTGCGAGCAGGCCAAGGGCGCCATCGAGATCGTGCACAACGGCAACGAGAAAGCCGCCATCACCGCGCTGAAGACGGCAATCGAGTTGAAGCGCACCCACGAGGTGATCCTCGGCACCGACGCGCCGGCAGGCTCGGGGGTGCAGCCGCTCGGCATCCTGCGCACCGTCGCATTTCTTGCGAGCTTCGGCGGGGTGGCGCCGGAGACGGTGTTCTGCATGGGCACCGGCAACACCGCGCGCATCCGCAAGCTCGACGCCGGACTGATCGAGAAGGGCAAGCCGGCCGACTTCGTGTTCATGGATCGCGCGCAGCACACCGCCGGCAAGACGCTGCTTGCATCGGTTGCACTCGGCGACCTGCCCGGCATCGGCATGGTGGTGATCGACGGCATCGTGCGCTGCGGCCGCTCGCGCAACACGCCGCCGGCCGATCGCATTCCCGAGGTGGTGGGCCACTAGGGGGCGGTCATGAAAGCGAAGATCCGCAAGATCCTCACCATCGTCGACGAGACGCAGATGGAGATGGGCAAGCCTGTGTCGCCGCCGGTGCGGCGCGCCGTGGCCTGCGCCGTGATCGAGAACCCGTTTGCGGGCCGTTACGTCGAGGACCTCACGCCGCTGATCGAGATCAGCGAGGAGCTGGGCACCCTGCTGACCGAGCGCTGCATCGCAGCGCTAGGCATCCCCGGCGGCAAGGCGGAAGGCTATGGCAAGGCCGCAATCGTCGGCGAGGCGGGTGAGCTGGAGCACGCCGCGGCGCTGCTGCATCCCAAGCTCGGCACGCCCATCCGCAAGGTGCTGGAGAAGGGCGCAGCACTCATTCCCTCGGCCAAGAAGAGCGGCGGTCCGGGCACGGCCATCGACGTGCCGCTGGGCCACAAGGACGCCGCCTACGTGCGCTCGCATTTCGATGCCATCGAGGTGCGCGTGCCCGATGCGCCGCGCGCCAACGAGATCGTGGTTTGCGTCGCCGTCACCGACGGCGGCCGGCCGCTGCCGCGCGTCGGCGGCTTGAAGAAAGACGAGATCAAAGGAACAGATGGGTTGAGATAAGGCGCTCCGGTGTCATCCAGGCGCTTGTCGCCGGGATCCATCTCACAACTTGCTCCGGCGCTTGCTGATCGCTGGATACCGGGGACAAGCCCCGGTATGACAAGCAAAGGCCGGAAGCGGAACACCCAAGGACATCGGCGCGAAGGGATGCGCATCATCAATGTGGAGAGTCGTCATGAAGAGCAGCAAGATCAATCGCCGTGAATTCGTCGCCGGGTCGGCCGCTGCTGCTGCAGCAGCAGCAACTATCGCGGCCCCGTCTGTGCTGCGCGCGCAGGCCGGCCCCATAAAGATCGGCGAGATCAACAGCTACACCGCGCAGCCCGCGTTCCTGAACCCCTACCGCAACGGCTGGACCTTGGCGCTGGAGCAGATCAATGCCAAGGGCGGCGTGCTCGGCCGCAAGATCGAGACCATCCACCGCGACGATGGCGGCAAGCCCGAAGACTCGGTGCGCCACGCCGGCGAGCTGCTGAATGCCGAGCGCGTGGACATCCTGGCCGGCGGCTTCCTGTCCAACGTCGGGCTCGCCATCGCCGACTTCGCCAACCAGAACAAGCGCCTCTATGTCGCCTCCGAGCCGCTCACCGACGCGCTCGTCTGGGCCCGCGGCAACCGCTACACCTTCCGCCTGCGCCCCTCCACCTACATGCAGGTGGCGATGCTGGTGGAGGAAGCGGCCAAGCTCAAGACCAAGACCTGGGCCTGCGTGGCGCCCAACTACGAATACGGCCAGTCGTGTGTGAAGTGGTTCAAGGAGCTGCTGGCCAAGGCCAAGCCCGACGTGTCGTTCGTGGCCGAGCAGTTCCCGGCGCTCGGCAAGATCGACGCCGGCGCCACCGTGCAGGCGCTGGAAGCGGCCAAGCCCGAAGGCATCTTCAACGTCACCTTCGGTGGCGACCTCATCAACTTCGTGCGCCAGGGCAATACCCGCGGCCTGTTCGAGGGCCGCGAGGTGGTGAGCATGCTGACCGGCGAGCCGGAGTACCTCGATCCGCTTGGCAGCGGAGGCGCCGAAGGGCTGGATCGTCACCGGCTACCCGCATACCGAGATCGACACCCCCGAGCACAAGGCCTTCTATGACGCCTACAAGGCCAAGTTCAACGACTATCCGCGGCTCGGCTCGGTGGTGGGCTTCGACACCATGAACGCTATCGCCGCGGCGTTGGCCCGGGCCAAGAGCACCGACAACGAGCAGCTGGTGGGCGCCATGCGCGGGCTGAAGTTCACGAGCCCGTTCGGCCCCGTCGAGTTCCGCGCCATCGATCATCAGTCGACCCTCGGCGCCTTCGTCGGCCGCCTCGACGTCAAGGACGGCAAGGGCGTGATGGTAGGCTGGGGCTACCGCGACGGCGCCCGCTACCTGCCCTCCGACGACGAGGTGCGGAAGCTGCGTCCGGCGAGTGCTTGAGCTTTCGTTTCGGTCGATGACGCATGCGGTGAAGCAGCCGCAGCAGGTTCCCCTCCCCCTTGTGGGGAGGGGTTAGGGGTGGGGGTATGGCCCGACAGGCCGCGCTTGTAGGTTCCCCCCACCCGGCGCTTCGCGCCACCCTCCCCACCAGGGGGAGGGAAAATCGCGGAGCTGCCGGGTAACGATGGACCTGATCCTCATCCAGACGCTGAACGGGCTGGCGAGTGCATCGTCGCTGTTCCTGGTGGCGTCGGGGCTCTCCATCATCTTCGGCGTGACGCGGGTGGTGAACTTCGCGCACGGCTCGCTTCTACATGCTGGGCGCCTACGTCGCCTGGTCGCTGGTGACACGCATGGCGCCCGCGGGCGCCATTGGCTTTTGGGGCGGCGTGCTGCTGGCGGCGCTTGCCGTCGGCGTCATCGGTGTGGTCATCGAAGTGCTGCTGCTGCAGACGCATCTACCAGGCGCCCGAGCTGTTCCAGCTGCTCGCCACCTTCGGCGTGGTGCTGATGGTGCAGGACGTGGCGCTGGCGACCTGGGGTCCGCAGGACCTGCTGGGTCCGCGCGCGCCGGGTTTCCGCAGCTTCGTCACCATCCTCGGCAACCGCTTCCCGACCTACGAGCTGTTCCTGATCGTGCTGGGGCCCATAGTGCTGGGCGCCGCTGTGGCTGCTCTTCAACCGCACCCGCTGGGGCACGCTGGTGCGCGCCGCCACGCTCGACCGCGAGATGGTCGGAGCGCTCGGCGTCAACCAGCGCCTGCTGTTCACCTCGGTGTTCTTTCTGGGGTCGTGCCTCGCCGGCCTGGGCGGCGCGCTGCAGCTGCCGCGCGAGGCGGTCAACCTGCACATGGACCTCTCCATCATCGCCGAGGCGTTCGTGGTGGTGGTAGTGGGCGGGCTCGGCAGCGTGACGGGCGCGTTCCTGGCCGCGGTGCTGATCGGCGTAGTGCATGCGTTCGGCATCCTGATCTTCCCCAAGATCACGCTGGTGCTGGTGTTCCTGATCATGGCGGTGGTGCTGATCGTGCGCCCCTACGGGCTGCATGGGCCGCCGGCCCGGCGTGGTGCAGGCCGGCTCGGCAGGGCGCGAGCCGCTGCTGTCGCCTGCAGGCCGCGACACCAGAATGCTTGGAGCGGCGGCCCTGGCCGCGCTGGTGCTGGCGCCGTTGGTGCTCGGCAGCTATGGTGTCAGCCTGCTGACCGAGCTGGTGATCCTGACGCTGTTCGCGGCCAGCCTGCATTTCATCATGGGGCCCGGCGGCCTCGCTTCGTTCGGCCATGCCGCCTACTTCGGCCTCGGTGCCTACGGCGCGGCGCTGGCGGCGAAGTGGCTCAGCTTCCCGATGTTGGCGGGGCTGGCGGCGGCGCCGCTGCTGGCGGGGCTCGCCGGCGTGCTGTTCGGCTGGTTCTGCGTGCGACTGTCGGGTGTGTATCTCGCCATGCTGACGCTCGCTTTCGCGCAGATCGCCTGGTCGACCGCGTTCCAGTGGGTGGATTTGACCGGCGGCGACAACGGCATCCTGGGCGTGTGGCCGTCGGCGTGGGCGGCGGGCCGCATCACCTACTACTACCTGGTGCTGGCGCTGTGCGTTGCGGCCGTGCTGGCGTTGCGCGCCATCATCTTCTCGCCGTTCGGCTACGCGCTCCGCGCCGGGCGCGACAGCCCGGTGCGGGCGGAGGCCATCGGGCTTGACGTCACGCGCATCAACTGGGCGGCCTTCGCGATCGCGGCGGTGGCGGCCGGCATCGCCGGCGGGCTCTACGCCTACTTCAAGGGCAGCGTGTTCCCCACCTACATGGCGATCTCCAAGTCGGTCGATGCCCTGCTGATGGTGCTGCTCGGCGGCATGCAGACGGTAAGCGGGCCGATCGTCGGCGGCTTCGTCTTTTCGGGGCTGCAGGAGCGGCTGGTGCTGCGCTTCCCCGAGTTCTGGCGCTTCGCGTTGGGGTTAGCCATCGTCTTGCTGGTGCTGGCCTTCCCGCAGGGGCTGGTCGGCGGCTTCCTCCGGTGGCGCGAGCGGCGCGGCGAGGGCGAGACCGCGGCCGAGGCTGCGCGATGAGCCGAGCGGTGCTGGAGGCGCGCGGCCTGCAGAAAGCCTTCGGCGGCGTCAAGGCGGTCGACGGCGTGACCTTCGGCGTCGAGGCCGGCCGGCTGCTGGCGCTGATCGGGCCCAACGGCGCCGGCAAGACCACCTGTTTCAATCTCCTCAACGGCCAGCTCGCCCCGGATGCGGGGCGCGTTCTCTTCTCGGGCCGGGACATCACCGGGCTCAGCCCGCGCACGGTATGGGCGCTGGGGGTGGGCCGCACGTTCCAGATCACCGCCACGTTTCCATCCATGACCGTGCGTGAGAACGTGCAGATGGCGCTGCATCTCGCATCACGGCAAGGCGTGGAGCCTCACCGGCCGCGCCCGCGATGCGTTCACCGCCAAGGCCGACGCTCTCCTCGCCCAGGTCGGCATGAGCGCGCAGGCCGAGCGGGCGTGCGGCGTGCTCGCCTACGGCGACCTCAAGCGCATCGAGCTGGCGGTGGCGCTGGCCAATGCGCCGAAACTCCTGCTGATGGACGAGCCGACCGCCGGCATGGCGCCAGTCGAGCGCCTGGAGCTGATGGAGCTGACAGCCGGCATCGCCCGCGAGCAGGGCATCGCCGTGCTGTTCACCGAGCACGACATGGACGTGGTGTTCGCCCACGCCGACCGCATCCTGGTGCTCGACCGCGGCCGCCTGATCGCCGAGGGCAGCGCGGCCGACGTGCGCGCCAACCCGGCGGTGCAGGCGGTCTACCTCGGCGCCGGAACCACCTTCGGGGCGCACTGATGCTCGAGGTGGAGGGGCTCAACACCTACTACGGGCGCGCGCACATCCTGGCCGATGTGAGCGTTCGAGGTGGCGCGCGGCGAGGTGGTGGTGCTGCTCGGGCGCAACGGCGCCGGCAAGTCCACCACCATGAAATCGATCATGGGGCTGGTGCCGCCGGCGGCGGGGCGCATCGCGTTCGAGGGTGCGGAGATCGCGGGCAAGCAATCGTTCGAGATCGCGCGGCTGGGCATCGGCTACGTGCCGGAGGAGCGGCGCATCTTCGCCGAGTTGACGGTTGCGGAGAACCTGGAGGTCGGGCGCCGGCCGCCGCGCGGCGGTGCGCCGGAGTGGACGCCCGAGAAGCTGTTCGCGCTGTTCCCCAACCTGGCGCTCATGCGCGAGCGCCCCGGTGGCCAGATGTCGGGCGGCGAGCAGCAGATGCTGACCATTGCCCGCACCTTGATGGGCAACCCGTCGCTGGTGCTGCTGGACGAGCCGTCGGAGGGCCTGGCGCCAGTGATCATCGAGCAGATGGCCAAGACCATCCTCGACCTGAAGCGCGAGGGCCTCACCGTGCTGCTCTCCGAGCAGAACCTGCACTTCGCCCGCGCGGTTGCCGACCGCGCGCTGATCATCGAGAAGGGCCGCATTCGCTTTGCTGGCACGATGGCGGCGCTGATGGCGGAAGAAGCGGTGCGGGGGAAGTATTTGAGTCTGTGACGGGCGCCGGCGCACCCAAGGTCAAAATTCATCGCTCATCGGAGCGGCGCGGGCGCCATGGCGCACATGTATGACCACTAAGTCGGTCGCACCAAGCGTGTGATAGATGAGGTACGGATACCGGCCGACTGGGAGGACTCGAATGTCAGGAATGTTGGTGGGACGTCCGATCCGAGGGTAGCTCGCCAACAAACGGCAGGTGGAGCGAATGCGCCGGATGACCGCTGTCGCTGCCCGAGGATTGTGTTGCGCGATATAGTCGTGGATCTCGGCGATGTCGCTGCGTGCCCGACGCGCGTAGCGCAGCCTCATAGGCCGCATTTCTTCCAGAGGGCGGCCATCTCTTCGTCGCTGACGAACTCGCCACGCCTGGCCTGCTCCAGACCTTCGAGCACAGCCGCACGATGATCCTCGAGTACCTCGAAAACACCGCCGCCCGCCGCCACGATTTGCTCGAGTACTTCGGCCGCATATGCCTGTCGATCCTCGGGCAGTTCCTTGATCTTTTCGATCGCTTGTTCGAGGACTTTGATCATGGCGCCATCCTATCACAGTGCTGGCGGACGCGCGACAGTGGTGCTCGTTCCCCGGCTAGCGGTAAGACGTGCGTCAGTCCCTCACCCTAATCCTCTCCCCGCAAGGGGCGAGAGGGGTTTGCCGCCGGCTGCCCCACACTGCGCCATTCGCCGGCAAGGGTAAGCAGGGCGGCCTCGATCAGGCCGGCGCGGCGCATGGCCTCGGCGCAGGCAACGCCGGAATCCAAGGCGGCCGCGATCTGCTCGGGCGCCAGCGGGCCGACGTCGACGGTGACGGGGAGATCGCCGAGGTCGCTGTCGGGGTCGAGGTCGCGCGCAGGGCGGCGGAGAATCGCCGGATCGTCGATGTCGACCGCATTGGCGATGAGTGTGGCGGCGGCATCGGCGGCAGGCGCGTCGCGCGCGAGCACGGTGACGGCATCGGCGATGCCGAGGGAGAACGATCGGCCATGGCGGCCGCTGGTGGCGATGCCGCGCACCGGCATGTCGTGAGTGATCCGCACCTCGCCCTCGGGCACGGCCTTCTCCAGTGAGCGCACCACGCCGATGACGAGGGGAGCGCCGGGCGTCAGATGCAGCGCAATGTCGCCGCCGTCGTTGACATACGCGCGGGTCAGCGGCGCGGCGGCCGTCATGGCGGCGAGGATGGTCTCGGCTACGGCGCCGGCCACGGCGGCCATGGGAGTGATATAGGCCGCGCGGTGCGGCCAGCAGGCCACCGCCATGCGCCGCGCAATGGGGCCTTTGAGCGAGGCATGCAGCCCGCCGAGTTCCCCTCCCCCTCCCTGTCCCTCCCCCACGAGGGGGGAGGGAACGCTGGGGCAGGGAAGCGGAGAGACTTCGTCGCGCAGCGGTACGCGCAGCAGCGGCAACTCGGCGACGAGCTCGGCCAGCAGCCCGTCGAAGCGGCGCTCCGCCGCGCGGTAGGCGGCCGTGACATTCTCTGGGTCACCGTCAGCCCAGATGATCAGGTCGATGGGCCCTTCGGCGAGGTGCAGCCGGTTGCCGGGGAGCCTGGCGATCTGATGGGTCGTGGCCATTCCGGCAATATCGCGCAAAGTTGGGCCAGGGGCATCCGGCTGGTTGCGCCGGTCAGGCTGAAGCTCGAGCGATTGACTTCGGCAAGGGTAACGACGTTCAATGTGGCTTCCTCTTCGCGGAGGCAGAGGGTCATGCAGCTATCGGTCAAGCCCGCTCTGACTTCGAAAATCCATGAAGTCGAGGATTTTGCGGCCGCGCAAGAGCTGTTTCACAGCAACGGCTGGACGGACGGCCTGCCCGTCGTGCCTCCGACCGAGGAAGCCGTTAGCGCCTGCATCGAATGGGCCGGCATGGCGCCCGACCAGCTCCTCGGCATCGAGCCGGTGCGCGGGCAGCCGATCACGGCCGAGAAGCTGGCCATCAATGCGGTGATGGCGGGTTGCCTGCCGATGCACTTCCCGGTCGTGGCGACCGCCTGGCAGGCGATGATGAAGGAGGAGTTCCTTCTGCACGGGGTCACCTCCAGCACGGGCGGATGCGCCGTGCTTGTGATCATCAACGGTCCGATCCGTCTCGAGATTGGTACGTCCCCTACGTTCAATGTTCTCGGCAACAGCGATCGCGCGACTGCTGCCATCGGCCGTGCCATCCGGCTGGCCCTGATCAATCTGATGGATGTGCGCCCGGGAACGATCGACCGCTCCACCCTGGGGCATCCAGGAAAGTACTCCTACTGCTTCGCCGAGGACGAGGAGGACACGACCTGGCAGCCTCTTTCCGTCGCGCGGGGGATGCCGGCCGGTGCTTCGGCCGTCACGGTGATGGCGGCGATGGCGCCGCGTCAGATCATGAACGAATGGACGACCGACCCCAAGGAGATCCTGGAGACGTTCGCCGCCGAGATGCGCGCCAACCAGCTCAACTACTCTATCTACGGCGGCAACTACGTGATCGTGATCCCTAAGCAGCTGCGCGAGCACATCCAGGCCGCCGGATGGAGCAAGAGGAACATCGGCGAGTTCCTGTTCGAGCGGGCGCGCGTGCGTCGCGGCGAATGGGCGAACGTTGGCAAGGGCTCGGTGGTGCGCGATCGTGCCGACAAGGTGCACCCGGCGCTGCAATCGCCCGACGATCTTCTGGTGGTCGCTGCGGGCGGGCCGGCGGGCGGTTTCGGTGCCGTCATTCCGCCGTGGATGGGCAGCAAGACCAGGGCCGTGACCGCCGCCATCGGCGCCTGCATCGATTGCGAGCCGCCGAAGCGCGGATGAACAGAGGTCGATCAATGCGCGTTCTCGATCCAACAAATGAGATGAAATTGGTCGGTGCCGCGTTGGCTCCACGGCTCTCGTCTTTGGAAGGCAAAACGATTGGGATCGTCACCAACGCCAAAGAGGGCACCAGGGGGTACTTCACGCATCTGGAGCGCCTGCTGCGGGACGAGATGCGCGTTGCCGACGTAGTGTGGCGCACCAAGTCCAACTACAGCGCGCCGGCTGACGCCCACATCGTCAAGGAGATGACGAACTGGCACGCGGTGTTCGCCGGTGTCGGCGATTGAGGCAGCTGCTCGTCGTGCAGTTTGCATGACGCGGTAGTATCGGAGCGGGAAGGCGTCCCTGCCGTGGGCGTGATGACATCACGCTTCGTCAGCGCGGCCGAGTTGATGGCCAAGGTGCTGGGAATGCCCGGCTACAAGTTCGCAGTGATCGGCCATCCCATCAGCAGCGCTTCGGACGAGCAGTTGGCGCAGTACGCGCGCGCCACCATCGACCAGGCGCGTGAGCTGCTGCTGCGCACGTAGTAAAGCGCGGGCTCGACTTGCCTCGGACTACCGATGCCAGGCAAAGCCTGATCGGTCCGGAGGGTAATCAGCTTGGCGTCTCGACCAATTCCAGCCGCCGCTCGATGCGCTCGAGCCTCGCATTGACGCGGTCGAAACGAACTGAGTGATCAGCGAGCTGCACGTGTACGTCGGCCAGGCTCGACTCCAGCCGGGCGAGAGTGCCCTCGAGACGGCCGACACGGCTCGTCAGCTCCTGCATCCCCTCTCGCAGCAGGCCGACGTCCCCGCGGATCGCGCGGAGATGCTCGAGCATGAGGTTCTGAGGTTCGTCAGCCATCGCTCTATGAGGTTGCCCCGGGTGCTACGATTTGTCCAGCGGCCAGGGATTGGCGCTCTGCCACGGCTCGACGCGGGCCTGGGCGCGGTAGGCTTTCACCACGTCCTCCACCGGCACGATCTCCTCGGCGTGGCCGCCGGTGGCGAGGTAAAGCTCGCGCGGCAGGGTGAACTCGATCGGCGCGACGATGGCCGGCGTCGGCACATAGCCGAAGGCGTTCTTGGGCAGCCGCGTCACGTCCACCATCACGGTGATGCCGCCGCCGGGCCACAGGTAGGCCGGCGCGCCGCCCAGCGTCACGCGCGTCTGGCCCGCCTGCACGGAGCGGGTGAGCAGCACCGGGTTCGCCGTGACGCCCGCACGCAGCGAGCCGCCGGCGCCGGCCATGAACATCACCGTGCACAGCGAGGGCTCGCAGTTCTCGCCGATGCGCTCCACCACGGCGCGCACTGGCGCCGGCATCTCGGCCGGCACCGGCTGCAGGCTCTCGTCAAGCACGCAGTAGAGCGCGTCCTCGCCGGTGGTGGAGGTGAAGAGCAGCCTGAGCCCCGGCCACGCCACCTTGGGGTCGATCTTCTGGATCAACGCCAGCGGATCGGTGATGTCGGTGCCGCCCCAGCCGAGCCCCGGATTGGCCACCTGGAAGTAGCGGCCTGGCGTCGACTTGCGGCCGCGCACGCGGATGCCCGCGGGGGCCATGTCCAGGCAGCGGCCGGCCTGGTGCTCGGTCAGCACGCCGGTGATGTGGTCATCCACCACGATCACCTCGTCGACGTGCCCTTGCCACTGCTGGGCGAAGATGCCGACCGTGGCGGAGCCGCAGCCGACCCGCATGCGCTCCTCCTCGCGGCCGTCGACGACGGGCGCCTTGCCGGCCTGCACCACCACGGTGTGGCCGCCGTCGATGCTGAGCTCCACGGCCTCGCCGGCGCACAGCTTCAGCAGCGTCTCGCAGGTGACGGTGCCTTCCTTCTTGCTGCCGCCGGTCAGATGCCGCACGCCGCCCAGCGAGAGCATCTGCGAGCCGTACTCGGCCGTCGTCACGTGGCCCACCGGCTCGCCCGCCGCGCGCACCGCCGCCTGCTCGGGGCCCAAGTGCCGGTCGGTGTCGATCTTCACCTTGACGCCGCAGTAGCTGAAGATGCCTTCGGTCACCACGGTGACGGTGTCGACGCCGGCGTGCTGGCTCGAGACGATGAACGGGGCCGGCTTGTAGTCGGGATAGGTGGTGCCGGCGCCGATGCCGGTAACGAACGTGCGCCCAGCTGAAGTCCTGGCGAGAGGATGCGTCCGTCCCAATCCTCCGCCTGCTCCGCGAAAGGCACCAGCGGCGTGCCGTACTCGGCCGCGCGCTGCATGAACACGATCGCATCGGTGCGCACCAGGGTGCCGCCGGCGTTTGCGTAGCGGTCGCAGGCGCCTGCGCGGCCCGGGCGGATGCGGCACAGCACCGGGCAGGCATCGCACCGCACGATGCCCTCGTCGCCCTCGGGCGCGCCGAACTTGCGGGCGCGCTCCAGCTCGGCACGGGTGTAGGCGTCGTTGGCCATGGCCAAGTTTGGCCGATTTGCTGTCTACGGGGAAGAGCGGTCGCTGCGCGAGAGGGCTGCCGCCCTTCAACCCGCTCGGGAGGGACACCCTCCCGAACCCACCCGCTTTATGAGGTAAAGAACAACGGGCGGTCTGGCGGGTGTCCCGCCAGCGGGGTGCGGGGCTGGCCCCGCTCGCGCAGCGACCATCCCCCATGCCGTGGCGCCCCTGGCTCGCGCGGAAAGCGTGCGATAGGCTGCCGCGCAAAGAGGCAGATGCCTACAGCGGAGGAACGGACATGGCAGTGGCAGCAAGCAGGCCGCAGGCGGCCGCGGCCGGCAAGCGCATGCAGATGCTGATCGACGGCGCCTGGGTGGATAGCGTCTCTGGCCAGGAGATCGCCATCGAGGCCCCGGGCACGCGAAAAACCATCGGCAATGTGCCGCGTGGGGCCGCCGAGGACGTGGACCGCGCCGTGAAAGCCGCCGCCACCGCGTTCCCGGGCTGGAGCAAAGTGCCCCCGCGCGAGCGCGGCCGCGCGCTGCAACGCATCGCCGATGCCATCGAGGCGCGCTTCGAGGAGCTCGCCCGCATCATCGCCGAGGAGACCGGCAACGCTATCCGCACCCAGGCGCGGCCCGAGGCGAAGAACGCAGCCGATATCATGCGCTACTTCGGCGGGCTCGCCAGCGAGCTGAAGGGCGAGACCATCCCCTTCGGCGAGCACGTGCTGAGCTACACCCGGCGCGAGCCGATCGGGGTGGTGGGTGCCATCATCCCGTGGAACGCACCGGTGCTGCTGGGCGTGCTGAAGATCGCCCCCGCGCTCTGCGCCGGCAACACGCTGGTGCTCAAGGCGGCCGAGGACGCCCCGCTTGGCGTACTGTGGGTCGCGGCCATCGCGCAGGAGTTCCTGCCCAAGGGCGTGCTCAACGTCGTCACCGGCTACGGCGAGGAGGCGGGCGCGGCGCTGGCCAACCACCCGGGCGTGCGCAAGCTCTCCTTCACCGGCTCCACCGAGGTCGGCAAGCTCGTCATGCGCGCCGCCGCCGACCGCATCGTGCCGGTGTCGCTGGAGCTGGGGGGAAAAAGCCCCTCCATCGTCTATCCCGACGTCAACGAGGACTGGGTGGTGGACGGCATCATCGCCGCCATGCGCTTCACCCGGCAGAGCCAGTCGTGCACGGCAGGCTCGCGGCTGTTCCTGCATGCCGACATCTTCGATGCTTTCCTCGGCAAGCTGGCGGATAAGACCTCCAAGCTGAAGATCGGCGACCCGCTGGACGAGACGAGCGACATTGGCGCCATCATCAACGAGAAGCAGTTCAAGAAGGTGTGCGGCTACGTCGAGGACGGCATGAAGCAGCCGGGCGCCAAGATGCTGTTCGGCGGCCTGCCGCCCAAGAGCGGGCCGCTGGCGCAGGGCTATTTCGCCATTCCCACCGTGTTCGCGCACCCCGCCAACGACTGGCGGCTGGCGCGCGAGGAGATCTTCGGCCCCGTGCTGGTGGCGATCCGCTGGACGGAAGAGGCCGAGGCCATCCGCATGGCCAACGACAGCCACTACGGCCTGGCGGCCTACGTGTGGACACGCGACATCGGCCGCGCTTTACGTGCCGCACATTCCATCGAGGCGGGCTGGGTGCAGGTGAACCAGGGCCTCGGCCAGTCGCCAGGGCACTCCTACGGCGGCACCAAGCAGTCGGGTATCGGCCGCGAGTTCTCGCTCGAGGGCATGCTCGACAGCTTCACCCAGCGCAAGAACGTGACGGTGAATTTGGGGGTTTAGCGCGAAGCGCCGGACCCCACCCCACACCGTCATCCCGGCGCCGCGAGGTCTCCCTCTCCCCGCAAGCGGGGAGAGGGGATTGCAGCCGTCGCCTGTTCCAGCCAGCGCCGGTCCGCGGGGCCGAGCTCCGGGCCGATCACCTCGGCCACGCGCGCGTGATACGCGTTGAGCCAGTCGTGCTCCGCCGGTGACAGCATCTCGGCCACCACCAGCCGCCGGTCGATGGGCACAAGCGTCAGCGTCTCGAAGCTCATCACCTCGCGCTCGCCGCGCGGAACCTTGGCCAGCTCCGTCACCAGCACCAGGTTCTCGATGCGGATGCCGTAGCCGCCGGTTTTGTAGTAGCCGGGCTCGTTGGAGACGATCATGCCGGGCTCGAGCGCGATCATGCCGCCCTTGGAGATGCTCTGCGGCCCCTCGTGCACCGAGAGGTAGCTGCCCACCCCGTGGCCGGTGCCGTGGTCGAAGTCGAGGCCCGCCTCCCACAGCGGCCGCCTTGCGAACGGGTCGAGGTCGATGCCGCGCGTGCCCTTGGGGAAGCGCGCCGTGGCGATGGCGATGTGCCCCTTGAGCACCAAGGTGAAGCGCTCGCACATCTCGCGCGTCGGCGTGCCGATGGCGACGGTGCGGGTGACGTCGGTGGTGCCGTCGAGATACTGGGCGCCCGAGTCGACCAGATACAGCTCGCCCGCCCTGAGCTTGCGATTGGTGGCGGTGGTGACGCGGTAGTGCACGATGGCGCCGTTGGGGCCGGCGCCGGAGATGGTGTCGAAGCTGATCTCCTTGAGTGCTTGCGTCTCGCTGCGCATGGTCTCGAGCTGTTGGGCCGCGGCGATCTCGTCGATGCCGCCCTTCTCGGCCTCGCGGTCGAGCCAGGCGAGGAAGCGCGCAACCGCGGCGCCGTCGCGCTTGTGGGCCGCCCGCGCGCCCTTGATCTCGGTCGTGTTCTTGCGCGCCTTGGGCAGGATGCAGGGATCGGTTGCCCGCACCACGCGGCTCTCGCCGCCGGCGAGCTTGCGATGGAACCACACCGCGGCGCCGGGGCTCAGGCGCACGCATCTGCCGGCCTCCTTGAGCGCGCTCAGGCGCTGCTCCAGCGTCTCGGGCTTGCCGACGTCGGGCGTAGGCTTGATCTTGGCGAGTGGGGCCAGGTGCGCCTTGGCCTCCGGACCGAGCTTGGCCGGGTCAATGAACAGATCGGGCTTGCCGCTCACCGGCACGATCGCAAACGCCAGCACCACGGGATTGTGGGCGACATCCGAGCCGCGGATGTTGAACAGCCAGCAGATCGAATCCGGGAACGTGAGCACCGCCGCATCTTGGCCGTCCGCCTTTAGGGTGGCCTGCAGCTCGGCAATCTTTTCCTCGGCGGGCTTGCCCGCATAGCGTAAGGGGTGGGGGATGACCGCACCCTTGGGTGCGGCGGGACGCTGGCGGCCCCAGATGCGGTCGATCGGATTGCGGGGCAGCGCCTTCAGTTTGATGCGCTTGGCGCTCAGCTCCTTCTCCAGCTCTTCAAGCAGGGTTGGAGCGTGCAGCCTTGGGTCGAAGCCGACTACGGCGCCGGGTTTGAGATGCTTGCCGATCCAGTCCGCAAACTTGGCCGGGGGGACCTGCAGCACCTCGAAGGTCTTGGTGTCCACCTGCTTGGGAGCCTGCAGGATGTAGCGGCCGTCGACGAACAGCGCCGCGGCGTTGCGTGTCACCACGGCCTGACCGGCAGAGCCCGTGAAGCCGGTGAGCCACGCCAGCCGCTGGGCCGACGGGGGCACGTACTCGTTCATGTATTCGTCGGCGTGCGGCACCAGCACGGCATCGAGCTTGAGCCGCGCCATTTCCTCGCGCAGCCGCGCCACGCGCGCACCTGCGTCCTGGCCGCCCTCGGGCGCCTCGTAGGTCTGGAACATGGCGCCAGTCATAGGGCGCGCCGGGGCCTCCACGCAACCCGTCCCGGTAGCCGGGCGGGCCGTTCAGTGCGAGACGATTGCGTCGCTCTCGCGGCCTTCCTCGACGACCATGTCCGGCAGCTGGTCGAGGCAGCCGTCCCACAGCTTGTCGATGTGCTGGGCGGCTGTGTGCGGCGGCAGCACTTGCAGGGTGCCGTCGGCCTGCTCGCTGACGAGACCCTCGTCCTTCAGGCGGTTCAGCGCGTCCTCGACGTCGAAGTTCACCTCGACGTCGAAGGTCTTGGACAGATACTGCTCGATCTCCCGATCGATGCTTTTGAGATCGCGCGACGTTGACCTGCTTCCTTGGCGAGCACGCAGTAGAGCAGCATCTCCTCCTTGAAATCCTCCTCGGCCGCGCGGTCGGCGAGCAGCGTCACCACGCCCCGGTTGTCGGCCATGGAGTGGAAATAGAGGTTGCGCGCCATCACCACCATGTAGCGGTTGCGCTGGTTGATGAAGGCGGTGGCCTGGCGCACCGCCACGCCGCCGAGGCCCGCCAGCGCCATCGACCAGCGTGTAGGGATTGCTGGCGATGGCGATCTTGCTGGCTGTTCCCACCACGCCGACGCCGAAGCCGCTGCCGGCCGTCACGCCGAACTTGATCTTGTCGAACAGGCGGAATTTCACCTTGGTGTTGGGGAAGATCATCTCCACGTCGCTGCGCGGCATGTTCTTGAACAGCTTCATGTAGACGTAGTCGCTGCTCACTGTGTCGGGCAGCAGCTTGCGCAGCCGCTTCACGATGTTGGTCGGCGGCGGTGTGATCGATCTTCTGCTCCTTCATCACCTCCTGCACGCGCTGCTCGAAGGGCTTGAGCTTGAAGAGGATGAACAGGCGCTGGAACACCGGCACCTTCACCTCTCTCCAGCCGATGTAGGCCTTCCTGATGTCGCGCCGGCGCTCGGTGATGGTGGTGGCCCCGCGGTAGAAGATCAGGATCTCCTCGAAGGCCTTGATGTCGACCTGCAGGTCCAACCCGTAGTGGGACTCCTTGGTCAGAATGATGTGGAACTGCTGCGGATCGACGCGCGTGAAGTTGCCCTGCTGCAAGAGCTCGATCATTTGCGCCACCAGCCGCTTGCGCATCGTCTCGCGCTCTGCCGGGCTGAACGTGCGCGTGTGCAACAGGTCTGATGTCGGGACTGAACGGCTCGTAGGTCTGCTCGATCTCGAGCAGCTTCATCGTGTAGGCATGATGGCGCCAGTAGTCGAGGTAGCGCAGGAAACGGCGCGCCTGCGCGGCATCGCCGTTGGGCCATAGCTCGGGCCGCGTCAGGCGGTCGAGCAAGGCGTGGCGCGTTACCGGCAGGAACTTTTCACGTACCGTCTGCGCCGCTGCTTGCGCATGCGGATCGGCAACCATGGGCGGGGCGGATTGCGCAGGGGCCTCGCCCGCGCCGTTGATCGTCGTGGACACATCAGCTGCTACGGCCATGACTGCAGTCCTCCCCCGCGCCGATATCTGAGCAACGCCCCGCGCCTGGAGGCATGAACGGCGACGGCATTTGTATTTCAATCACACATGTCAATCGTGTTGCGCAATGTCGCAAAACACCTTGCGCTTTCGTGGGCGTGTTCCGTCGAGATCGGGACGACAATGTGGCGGCTCGGCAGCAAAAAGCCGTCACGCCTGGGCCGCGCGCGCAACGAAACTGTCAACTACGCGCTTGCGGCCCGCCTTGTCGAAATCGATGGTGAGCTTGTTGCCGTCCACCTCGGCCACCAGTCCGTACCCGAACTTCTGGTGGAACACGCGTTCGCCCAGCGCGTAGCCTGCTCCATGGCTGGACGATGCCGCCACCAACTCGCCATCGAGCGTCATCGGCCCGCGCGACCTTGGGCGGTCCTCGCGGCTCCACTGCTCCTTCGCACGCTGCCAGCCGGGCGTCGTGTAGCCGCTGGCAAAGCCCGCCGCCGGCTCGTCGAAGCGGCTGCGGCCATAGGGATTGAAGCGGCCGACGCCGCCTCCGCCGTACTGGCTCTTCGCCTCCACCACCCCCACATGCGTCTCGGGCAGCTCGTCGACGAAGCGCGACGGCGCCGCCGCCTGCCACAAGCCGCGGTTGCGCCGGTTCTGGGCAAAGCTCACCTTGGCCCTCCCCTTGGCACGCGTGAGGCCGACGTAGGCGAGCCGCCGCTCCTCCTCCAGGCCCGCCTGCCCGCTCTCGTCGAGGCTGCGCTGGTGGGGGAACAGGCCCTCCTCCCAACCGGGGAGGAACACCACGTCGAACTCCAGGCCCTTGGCGGCGTGCAGCGTCATCAGCGACACGCGCTCCTCGCCGTCGGCCGTGTCGGCGTCCATCACCAGCGAGACGTGCTCCAGGAAGCCTTGCAGCGACTCGAACTCGTGCATGAAGCGGATCAGCTCCTTGAGGTTCTCCAGCCGCGCCTGGGCCTGCGGGCTCTTGTCCTGCTGCCACATCTGCGTGTAGCCCGAACTCGTCGAGGATCAGCTCGGCCAGCTCCGTATGCTTCATGCCGTCGATCTGTGCGCGCCAGCGCTCGAAGGCGGCGAGAAGCTCGGTGAGCGACTTGCGCGCCTTGCCGGCAAGCTCCTCGGTCTCCACGATCTCGCGCGCCGCCTGGTAGAGCGGGATGCCGCCGCGCGCCCGCGCCAGCTCGGTGACGCGCCGCACGGCCGTATCGCCAAGCCCGCGCTTGGGCACATTGACGATGCGCTCGAACTTGAGGTCGTTGGCGGGATTGAGCGTCACCTCCAGGTAGGCGATGGCGTCCTTGATCTCCTGGCGCTCGTAGAAGCGCGGGCCGCCGATGACGCGGTAGGGCAGCCCCAGCGTGACGAAGCGGTCTTCGAAGGCGCGCATCTGGAAGGAAGCTCTGACCAGGATCGCCATCTCGTCGAGGCGCGTGCCGGCCTTGCGCAGGGCCTCGATGTCCTCGCCGATGGTGCGCGCCTCCTCCTCGTCGTCCCACACGCCCGCAACCGACACTGGCTCGCCCATGGCACCATCGGTGAACAGCGTCTTGCCGAGGCGGCCCTTGTTGTGCGCGATGAGGCCCGAGGCCGCCGCTAGGATGTGTCCGGTCGAGCGGTAGTTGCGCTCCAGCCGGATCACGGTGGCACCCGGGAAGTCCGCCTCGAAGCGCAGGATGTTGTCGACCTCGGCGCCGCGCCAGCCGTAGATCGACTGGTCGTCGTCGCCGACGCAGCAGATGTTGGGCCTGGCCGAACCGCCGGCCAGCAGGCGCAGCCACAGGTACTGGGCGACGTTGGTGTCCTGGTATTCGTCGACCAGCATGTAGCGGAACCGGGTCTGGTAGTCCGCGAGCACCTCCGGGTTGTCGCGGAACAGCCGCAGCACCTCCAGCAGCAGGTCGCCAAAGTCCGCCGCGTTGAGCTCCTTGAGGCGCTTCTGGTAGGCGGCGTAGAGGGCTGCGCCCTTGCCCTCGGCAAAGGCGAAGGCCTCCCCGCGCGGCACCTTATCGGGCGTCAGCCCCCGGTTCTTCCAGCCGTCGATCAAGGCTGCCAGCTGGCGGCCCGGCCAGCGGTCCTTGTCGAGGCCTTCGCTTTCGATCACCTGCTTGACGAGGCGCACCTGGTCGTCGGCATCGAGGATGGTGAAGCCGGACTTGAGGCCCACCAGCTCAGCGTGCCGGCGCAGGATCTTGACGCCGATGGCGTGGAAGGTGCCGAGCCACGGCATGCCCTCCACGGCGCCGCCGACCAACTGGCCGATGCGCTCCTTCATCTCGCGCGCGGCCTTGTTGGTGAAAGTGACGGCCAGGATCTGCGAGCCCCGCGCCCGGCCCGAGCACAGGATGTGCGCGATGCGGGTGGTGAGAACCCGCGTCTTGCCCGTCCCGGCGCCGGCAAGCACCAGCACGGGGCCGTCGAGCGCCGCTACGGCTGCGGCCTGCTCGGGATTGAGATCGGCCATGTAGGAGGCGGCGGACAGCCCAAGCGCCCGCGCCGACACCGAGGTCTTCGGCGCGTCGCCCGCGGCCATGGCGAGCTGGGATGTCCTTCGACTCGCGGTCATCATCTGCCACTATAGCACCCGCAATGGCCCCGCAATCGGCCGCCTGGGCCTTCCCACAAGGCCTGAAATGATGGCGGCGGAGCCATATTCCGCGTCAAACTTCGGTGCATCTATGTGGTAATCTGTCCTGCAGCGCGGTAGCGGGATCGAGAGTGGGCTTGGCCCAACACTCATCGAGATCGCTTCAAGGGGCCGGTTCATGTGTGGTTGCGGCGAAGGATTGGGGGCCTTCCAGTTTGATGAGGTGCGACGGCACGGCCCAGGGCCTTGGCCGCAATGGTTTGAGAGCATCGGAGCTGGCCGGTGAACAACCTGCTCGTCGCCATTGCTGTCTTCGTCATAACCGTTGTCGGGGCACTGTTCGCCGTACCCTATTTCGTCGACTGGAACAGCTATCGCGACCACTTCGAGGCCGAGGCCGCGCGCGCCGTCGGCCGCGAGGTGCAGATCGACGGCGACGTGAAGCTGCACCTGCTGCCGTTCCCCTATTTCAGACTCGAGAAGGTCCGCATCGCGGATACCTCGCGCGAGGTCACCTTCTTCAAGGCGGATAGCCTCAGCATCAAGCTCTCCATTCCGCCTCTGTTCCGAGGCATCGTCGAAGCCAACGAGATCGAGTTTCAGCGGCCGTTCGTGCGTCTGGCGCTCGATGCAAAGGGCGCTTGGAACTGGCAGAGCTTCGCCAAGTCGCTGGCCTCGGCCGGTTATGTGCCATCCAACGTCACGCTGACATCTCTCAAGATCACCGATGGCGTGCTGGCGCTGCATGGCCCCGACGGGCTGGAGCGGACGAAGCTGGAAGGCGTCAAGGGCGAGTTGTCGGCGCCGTCGCTGGAGGGGCCATATCGGTTTCGCGGCTCATTCGTTTCAGGCGGCACCGAGCGCGAGCTGAGGTTCGCGACGGCGACGCCGGAAGCCGACGGAACGATGCGCGCCTCGGTGCGCCTCACGGATGCCAGGGCGACCTACCAGCTCGACGCCCGCCTGGTCGATCTAATGGGAAAGCTGCGTATCGAGGGCGACCTCACCGCCCGCGTGCCGATGGCTGGGTTCTGGCAGCCTTTGCCGCGTGGCGGCTCGGTGGCGCGCAAGCCGGCTGCGGCCGAGGATGACCCCAAGGCGGACAAGAACGTGGCTGCGTTCGAGGTGAAGGCGGCCTTCAAGGCCGATGCCGACGGTGCGCAGCTGCAGGACCTCTCCGTCACCTTCGAGCAGGATGGGCGGCCGCAGATCGTCACCGGCTCGATGCGGGCCGACTGGCGCAAGGACGTTGCCTTCGACCTCGCCCTTGCCTCGCGCTGGCTCGATCTCGATCGCATCACCTCCGCTCCAGACGACTCCGGCCCCATCGACAGCATTGCCAAGTTCGCCGCGCGACTGGGCGATGCGATGCCGGGGCAGGGCGAGGCCAAGGCGACCTTCCTCATCGACCAGGCGCATCTCGGCCGGGAGACGATCGGGCCGTTGCGGTTGTCGCTGGCGCGGTCGAACGAGAAGCTCGAGATCAAGGAACTGCGCGTGGGTCTGCCCGGCGGCAGCCGCGGCGAATTGCAGGGCTTGCTGTCGGGACCAGCCGGTCCCGTCGTCTTCGAGGGCATGCTCGGGCTGCGTGGATCGAGCGTCGCGCGGTTCCTTGCGTGGGCGTCGGCCGGGTCGCTGCTCGTCGACCCCAGGGGCGACGGCCCGTTCGGCTTGCGAGCGCGATTGCTGGTCGGCGACGGCAAGGTTGCAGCGCGCGAGATCGTCGCCAGCCTGTCCGGCACCACGCTCGGAGGCACGGCACACTACAGGTGGGAGGGGCGGCCGGAACTCGCCGTTGCGTTGGAAGGTCCCCAGATCGACGCGCGCGCCTTCGTTCCGGCCGGAACCAGCCTTGCCGACATCTACGGTTTTCTGCTGCACGGTCCGCAAGCCAAGCAGGACGATGCACGCGCGCGGACGGCCTCGAAGTCGCGCTGGCGTGGCGCGCAATCAGACCTTGTGCTGCGCCTCTATGCTGGACAGCTCACCACCGCCGCCCGGGTCTATCGCGATGCGGCCGCTCAGATAGAAATGAAGGACGGCCAGCTGACGGATGTGCAGCTGCGGCTTGCGGGCGAGGGCTTCAATTTCGAGCTGCAGGGCAACGTTGCCGACGCTCTGGTGAAGGCGAAAGGCAGCGTGCGTGGCTCCGCCACCGTCGATAGCGTGGCCGGACTGGCCCCGCTGATCGAGCTGTTTGGCGTTCCCGCGCCCCTGCGGCCGGACGAAGACCGTGGTCAGGCGATGATGCCGCTGCGGCTTGCCGGTTCCATGACCTTCGGCAACCGCACCCCCACATCGGCCGATCTGGTGGTCGACGGCGAGGCCAGCGGAGCATCAGTAAAGCTCAACGCCCGCTTCGACGGTTCCGCCGCGGGCTGGCGCAGTGGCAAGGCGGACGTGACCGCCACAGTAGATTCCACGGACGGCGGCAGGATCGTCGCTCTGCTGCTGGGGGGCGCCGTCTTGACGGGCGCTCCATCCGGCAACGTGCTCGTCAAGGCAACCGGCGTGCCGTCAGAGGGCCTCTCCACCATTGCCTCGCTCGATGCAGCCGGTGTGGCGCTCGCCTTCCGCGGGCGGGTGATTGCGGCCGAGACCGGCACAAGCGCCGCGGGAGACCTCGAGTTTCGGGCCCGCGACGGCGCAAGGCTGTCAGCGCTCGTCGGCTTGTCGCCGCCGCTGAAATGGGACGGGCTGCCGATCAGCGGCAGGCTGAAGCTGGCGCACGGCGATGGCGCGCTGAAGCTTGAGAAGTTGGCGTTGAATGTCGGCGGCAGCCGATTGGCGGGGCAGCTTGCCATTCAGCAGGCGGGCGATCGCCGCCGCATCGACGCAAGTCTGGAAGTGGAAGAGGCGAGCGTGGCGTGGCTGCTGGCGCCGTTGCTCGATCAGCGCCTCGCCATCACCGGCCTGGCCGAAGCCGCCGTCTCCGGTCGTCAGGCGTGGCCGGACGAGCCGTTCAGCGGCGCTGTCCTCGATGCCTTCGAAGGCAACATCCGCTTGAGCTGCAAGCGTCTGACGCTGGCGGACGGCATGACCCTCGACGGGGCCAAGCTCGATATCGTTTTCGGTGGCGGCAAAATCAGCATCGACGAGATTGCCGGCAGCGCGCTGGGCGGGCAGTTCAAGGGGAAAGTGCAGATTGCAAGGGCGCCCGCCGGCGTGGAGCTGCGGGGCGGCCTCAGGTTCAATGCGATGCTGGAAGCCTTCGCCGCCGACGGCCCGCCGGGGGCGAGCGGGCCGGTGAGCGGCGTGCTCGAGTTCACCGGGCGCGGGCTCAGCCCGCGTGCGGCGATGTCGACCTTGCAGGGCCAGGGCAAGCTGCAGTTCGGTGAGGCCAAGCTGCAGACCTTGTGGCCCGGTGCCATCCCTCTCGCCGCCGACGCAGGTCTCAAGGCAGACCCCGAAAGAATGGCAACCGTGGTCAAGCAGCGCGTCGCCTCGGGCCTGTCGACCGATGGCATTTCGCTGGCACAGAAGACGATCGCGGCTGAGATCGCCGACGGCCAGTTGCGGGTCAAGTCGATCGCGTTCGACACCGCCGAAGGGCGCGTCACCGGCTCGGCCAGCGTGGACCTCAGGGGCTTGGCCTTCGAGTCCCAGTGGCGGCTGGAGGCCAAGCCTTTGACGCGGCCCGGCGGCGCCGGCAAGCCGCTGCCCCCCGTCACCGTCTACTACCGCGGGCCGCTCGCCGCTCTCGGCACGGTCGAGCCGCGCATCGACACGACCGCTCTCGAGCAGGAACTCTCGGCGCGCAAGATCGAGCAGGACGTCGAGGAGTTGGAGCGGCTGCGCCGCCTCGACGAGCAGCGACGTTTGATAGAGGCGGAGCGCTTGCGCAAGCAGTTCGAACAGACACCGCCGGCCAAGGGCGCCCCGTCGCCGACGGGCGCGCCGATCGCGCCCACGGCAAGGCCTGCGGCTCCCGGCTGATAGTCGTGCGGGCCATCAGGTGCCGCGCGTCCCCGCACTGTTGCGATAGTAGGCGAGCAGCCACACCCTGACCGCGCTCGAGAGCCCGCTGCCACCCCGCCCGTCGTCGATCCGCGCGATCAGTCGCGATACGGGAACGTTCTCGCGCGCCGCCGCAGCCTTGAGCGCGTCCCAGAACGGAGCTTCAAGCGAAATCGAGGTGCGGTGTCCGCCGATGGTGAACGAGCGTTTGACGGGACGGCTCATTCTGGCGCGCAGGGGTGGTCGCGGTTGGCGCGGGTAACGTCCAGCAGGAAGGCCAGTCTCAGTCCTCGCGCTCGCCCCCGCGCTCGTCGCGGCGGGCGCCATCGAGGCGGCGCGCTTCGAGCATGCGTTCGGCCGTGCCTTTGGCGCGCTCGCCCTTTGGTATGCCGAAGCGCATGCGCTTCTCGTTGGCCCGGCGTTCGCGCTCGCGTTGCTGCTTCTGCTTGCGGTAGCGGTTGAGATTTATGATGTCGGCCATCACGCCTCCGGTCCGATCATTTTCTTGGGGTCGACGAGCCTGTCGAACTCCTCAGCAGATACATAACCTCCCTTAACGGCTTCCTCCTTGAGAGTCGTGCCGTTCTTGTGGGCCGTCTTAGCGATCTTGGCAGCGTTGTCATAGCCAATTTTCGGTGCGAGTGCGGTGACCAGCATCAATGAGCGATCCAGTGAGGCCTTAATGTTGTCCTCGCGCGCGATGATGCCCGCCACGCAGTGGTCCGTGAAGCTCATGCTGGCATCGGCCAGCAGCTGCACGGACTGCAGGAAATTGTAAGCCATGACCGGGTTGAACACGTTGAGCTCGAAATGGCCTTGGCTGCCTGCGAATGTCACGGTCGTGTGATTGCCGAAAACTTGGGCGCAGACCTGAGTCAGCGCCTCGGACTGCGTGGGATTGACCTTGCCGGGCATGATCGATGAGCCCGGCTCGTTCTCCGGCAGCGCCAGCTCGCCCAGCCCCGAGCGCGGGCCGCTGCCCAGGAAGCGGATGTCGTTGGCGATCTTGAACAGCGATACGGCCACCGTGTTGATGGCGCCATGGCTCATGACCATGGCGTCGTGGGCGGCCAGCGCCTCGAACTTGTTGGGCGCGCTGGTGAAGGGCATGCCGGCGATTTCGGCGATGCGCTTGGCCACCATTTCGGCAAAGCCTTTGGGCGCATTGAGGCCGGTGCCGACGGCCGTGCCGCCCTGCGCCAGCTGCATCAAGTCTGGCAGCGTGGATTCGATCCGCTTGATGCCGTTCGCCACCTGCGTTGCATAGCCAGAGAATTCCTGGCCGAGGGTGAGCGGGGTGGCGTCCTGG
Organism: uncultured Alphaproteobacteria bacterium; assembly: GCA_963832445.1. Taxonomy (GTDB): domain Bacteria; phylum Pseudomonadota; class Alphaproteobacteria; order Rhizobiales; family Hyphomicrobiaceae; genus AWTP1-13. The sequence goes on along the minus strand of CAWHUM010000013.1, from coordinate 118,684 downwards.
GTGTGGGTGCGGCCGATCTTGATGATGTGCGACCACTGCTTGGCCTTGGCGTCGAGAGCCTTATGCAGGTGGCGCAGAGCGGGAAGCAGGCGATGGTGGATCTCCTCCGCGCAGGCGATGTGCATGGCCGTCGGGTAGGTGTCGTTCGACGACTGGCTCATGTTGACGTGGTCGTTGGGATGCACCGGCTTCTTGGAGCCCATCACGCCGCCCAGCATCTCGATGGCGCGATTGGAGATCACCTCGTTGGCGTTCATGTTGGACTGCGTGCCGGAGCCCGTCTGCCACACGACCAGGGGGAAGTGATCGTCGAGCTTGCCGTCGATCACCTCTTGCGCTGCCGCGACGATGGCCTTGCCGATGGTGGGATCGAGCCTGCCGAGCGCCATGTTGACCTCGGCGGCGGCGCGCTTGACGATGCCGAGCGCGCGCACGATCGACTTCGGTTGCTTCTCCCAGCCGATCTTGAAGTTGCCGAGCGATCGCTGGGCTTGCGCGCCCCAGTACTTGTCGGTGGCGACCTCGATGGCGCCGAACGTGTCGGTCTCGGCGCGAACCTTGCCGGAAGACGCGGGCTTTTCGGCGGTCATCGATGCTCTTCCCTGGCCCCAGAGTGCGATCAAGAGTGCGATGAAGGCTGACCCCTAGCACGGTCGCCGGAGCGCCTCCAGAGCAATAGCGCACATGGCAGCGCGCCCTGCGCGAGAGCGTAACAAAGCTTCAGCGTTGCCTGCGTGAACTTTTAGAAAGGTGCCGAGGGCGGCGTCAGGTTGCTGCTGCCATCGGGGGGCAGCGTCAATGCACCAGCAGATTGACCGCGCCTATGAGCGTAGCAGCAAGGGCCAGTGCTGCTGGAATGAGCAAGATTTGCAACCATGCACTGCCGCCGGCGAGCGTCTCGGTCCACGTCTCCACAGGCGCCGTGAGGAAATCGCCCTGCCCTGCCTGCTTGCGAGCGCGATGCTTTGCCGTGAGATAGACAAGGACGGGCAGCCCGAAGAACACGAGCGCCAGCACGACCACGAACGACAGGGGCAAATCGGCATCGGCATCGCCTGCGAACGCCACCCATGAAGCGAGCAATATCCAGGCGAACGCGGCGAAAACAGTAACATAGACGAATGTTGGCAGCTCCGAGCCCGGCACCGTGCCGTAGTTGGAGCGGACTTCCTTGGCCTCGGCTGCCGCTACGCCTTGCTGGCCGGTCTCGGTCTCATCCGCAGTGCCCGCCGCGTGCTCGCTGTTTGCGGGTTCCATGCCCTGCTCCAGCTGGCCCGCCCGTCAACCGCTCATGGACATGGTGGGCCGCAGCATCGGCCTTCAAGGGAGGGTCACTCACAACTGCTTGAACCGTCGTGCTGTCAGGTGACGCCCGAATTCCCGGCGATGTCTCGCTAGACGATCGCCGCCAGTCGCGTATCGAGCGACAGCACCAGGCACCAGTGCGGTTCGAAGTCGGCGCCCATCGGCCACACGTTGGCCTTGTAGGCCTCGAGCAGCTTCTCCTCGTAGCGCTTGAACCACTCCGTGCGGCACAGCACGAACTTGGTGGCCGCCACCACCGTCTCGCGGTCGATGATGGCGAGTACGCACAACTCGGGGTGACGGGCGAGGTATTCGTGCACCGCCACCATCAAGGTTGGGTAGCCGGGGTGCAGCATGTCGTCGAGCACGATGACTCCGGCCGGCTCCAGCACCGCGGTGGCGAGCTCGAGATCGCGGGTGAGGGCCGCGCGCGAGTGCTCCCCGTCGATGTGGATGAAGCGCGGGCATGCGCCTCTGAGCTTGGCCAGCAGCTCCTCGGGTTTCATGCTGCGGCTGTCGGCCTTCCACACGATGCGCTTGTCGTCGGGCACTCCGTGCTTGCGGCAATTGGCCTGGAAGCGGTCGATCACTTGCGGGTTCGGCCAGTCGAACAGATCGATGCCGAGCGCGACCTCGCCTGGAGCCAGCGCATGGGACAGCGCGATGAAGAAGCGGCCCTCGAACGGGCCGATCTCGGCAACCGGGCCTGTCACGCCGAGCTCGCTCTGAATGCGCATCAGGCCGCAGCAGATGGCGGCGGCGAAGCGCGAGGACATGCCCGGCACCGTGTCGTAGCCTTGGTCGAGGTAGCGGTCGACGGCGGCGATGCCGGAGGTGACGGCGGAGCTGGGGGGCGTTGCCTGGTCGGACATGGCCCGCTCTATGGCGGAGGGATCGGGCGGACGCAAGGCGGTGTTCCCTCTCCCCATTCTCTGAATGGGGAGAGGGTCAGGGTGAGGGGCAGCCACGCGTGGCTGCTTGGAGTATGTTGCCGCCCCTCACCCCGACCCTCTCCCCGCAAGCGGGGAGAGGGGGACAACCCGCTATGCGCATCGAATACCACCGCACGCTGCTCGCCGACCGGGTCCGCAACGACGCGTTCCAGCGGGCGCTCGCCAGCGTGATCGTCAAGGGTGAGACGACGGTGGCCGACATCGGCGCGGGCACCGGCTTCCTGGGCTTCCTGGCGGCCAAGCTTGGCGCCAAGCGCGTCGATCTCTACGAGACGGCCGACATCGCCGCGGTGGCGCGCAAGCTGCTGCGTCAGAACCGCCTCCCCAACTGCCGCATCATCGAGGCGCACTCGACCGAGGTCGCCGAGCCGGAGCGGGTCGACGTGGTCGTGTCCGAGACGCTCGGCAACTACCCCTTCGAGGAGAACATCGTCGAAACGCTCAACGACGCGCGGGCGCGGTTCCTGAAGCCCGGCGGCGTAGTCATTCCGCGCGCGGTGGAGCAGTTCGTCTGCCCCGTGGTGGGAGAGCGCTACTTTCGCGAGCTGGCGGCGTGGGACGATGTCGGCTTCGGCCTCGACTTCGCTCCGGCCAAGACCATGACGCTCAACAATATCTATGTGCGCACATTCGCAAGTGGCGACCTTCTCGACGAAGCCGCGGCGGCCCGCTCCTGGGACAAGCTCGCCTTCGACCGCCGCAACAAGACCACTCGGGCTGGCGAGGCAAGCTGGGCCGTCGCGAAAGCCACCACGGTCTACGGCCTGGCGCTGTGGTGGCGGGTGGAGCTGGTGGAGGGCATCGCGCTTGCCACAGGCCCGCTCGACCCCAGGACGCATTGGGAGCAGCTCTATCTGCCTTCGCTCGCACCCATCGCCCTGGCGCGGGGCCAGACCTTGACCGCGCGCCTGCGCTCCACAACCTCCTACGAGCGCGGCACCAACGTCACCTGGACACTTGTGGTCTCCGACGCGTCCGGGCGCGAGGTGCTGCGCCAGGCCCTCGACCTGGAGAAGGGATTCCTGCCCTAGCTTCCGTGGGCTTCAGCGATGACCACCTACGTCTGCCTCCTGCGCGCCATCAACGTCGGCGGCACCGGCAACCTGCCGATGTCGGAGCTGAGGGCCATGTGCGAGCGCATCGGCGGGACCGGCGTGCGAACCTACATCGCCAGCGGCAACGCCGTCTTCGAGAGCAGCAAGACTGCGGCGCAGGTGAAGAAGGGCCTCGAGGCCGAGCTCGCGCGCTACGCCAGGAAGTCCATGGGGGCCGCTGTGCGGACCGCCGAGGAGATGGCCAAGGTGCTCGAGGGCAACCCGTTCCCCGACGCCGTCGCGAGCAAGACCGTTGCCATATTCCTCGACGAGGCGCCGCCAAAGTCGGCCTTGGAGGGCATCAAGGGCGCGAACCGGGAGGAGGTTCGGCTCGGCAAGCGCGAGTTCTACGTGCACTATCCCGACGGCCAGGGACGCTCGAAGCTCAAGATCCCGGGCGCTGCTGCGGGCACGGCGCGCAACATGAACACCGTCGCCAAGCTGGTGGAGATGGCCGCTGACAAAGGGCGCAAATAAAGTTGCCGCATCGTCGCTTCCGTTACGTAAAGCCGTACTTGTGAATATCGAGAGATCGCTTCTTCTTGCCCGGAGGTACGTGCTCCGTCCCATCGGGTGACAATAGTGCACCCTTGATTTCCAGTGCACCCGCGGTCGGTGTGCGGCGCCACATGGGTCCAGACGGAGCATCTGGCTCGTTTTCGCTCCAGCGCCGCACAATCAGCTGCTCTTCGATTGGCGGCTCCCTCAATAGGTAGGTTTCGCCGTCACGCTCCTTGGGCCACACCTTGGCCGATGAAGCCTTAAGTGAGGAAGCTATTGCGGCTAAGCTCATGTAGGTCTTCGGATCAAGAGTAGGCGGATTTTCATGTGCAGAAGCAATCAGCCTATGCATTAGACGGTCAATCAGATGACGCGTGGCACGATCCCCCTGCTCTGGACTTTGCCAATAGCGCGCACGGAGGCCATCCGGAGCGTTGTAAAGGAGATCGCAGATCCGGTTCCCTACTTCCAAGACAAAGATCACCTGCGTCGCGTCTTTGGCCACTTTATCGGGAGGACTACTGTAGGGCCTGACAAAAGAATGAAAAATTTCGACCCCAGAAACCATGTCTTCGATGATGTCTTCAAAAGCAACATTGCTTGCGAGGTAAGCACGCCTGTGCACAGGCAAGTGCGTCACGCACCACTCACTCGGTGGGGGACGTAGGGTCATCGGACAAACCTGGGTCGCGTTTGTGCGCAGCCATCACTCGTGGATGCGCAGCACGGCCTCGATCTCCACCGTGATGTTCATCGGCAGCGAGCCCATGCCGACGGCGGAGCGGGCGTGCCGGCCGCGCTCGCCGAGCACAGCGACGAACAGGTCCGAGCAGCCGTTGATCACCTTGGGGTGATCGGTGAAGTCTGGCACCGCGTTGACCATGCCCAGCACCTTCAGCACCTCGACCTTGGCGAGGTCGCCCGCGGCCGCCTTGGCGGCAGCCAACAGGCCCAGCCCGACGAGCTTGGCGTGCTCGTAGGCCTCTTCCGTTGTGACGTCCTTGCCGACCTTGCCGGTCATCATGGTGCCGTCGTTGCGGCGCGGTCCTTGGCCGGAGAGATAGAGCGTGTTGCCGCTGACCTTGAACGGCACATAGTTGGCAACGGGCTTGGGGATTTCCGGTAGCGACAGTCCCATCGATGCCAGCTTTGCTTCCGGTGTCATGCGTCTCCTCCCACGGCTACGGCCTGCAGCCACACGGAGACGTTCTACGTTGGTTTGCCGCGCGATGCCAACGAACGGCCGTCGGGCAGCATTCGCAACCGCACAACCTCGCGGGGTCATGGAATGCGGCAAGTCGTTTGCTCGTTCATTAGGAGTGCACCTTGTTCACGCACGAGAGACTGCAAAAAAGCCAACGACAGCATGAGGAAGCCCATGACCAAGCTCGGATTGGCCATTCTCACGGCAACGCTGATGTTTGCAGGCAGTGCAGGCGCGCAACAGCCGCCAGCCGCGCCGCCGCCCCCGCTGATCGATTGGGACAAGGTGCAGATCAAGACCATCGACCTCGGCAACAAGACCTACATGCTGCAAGGCCAGGGCGGGAACATCACGGTTTCGGTCGGGGCCGACGCCATCATCATGGTCGACGGCCAGTTCGCGCCGTTGTCGGCGAGGATCAAGGCGGCCATCAAGGAAATTTCGCTGTTGCCCATCAAGTACCTGGTCAACACGCACTTCCACGGTGACCACACCGGCGGCAACGAGAACTTCGCCAAGGACGGCATCACAATCGTTGCCCACGACAACATCCGCGTGCGTCTCGCCGCCGGCACCATCGTCGGGCTCACGGGCGCCAAGACCCCGCCGCGGCCTGCGGAGGCGCTGCCGAAGCAGACCTATTTCGGCGGCTCGTTCACGCTCGAGGCGGGCGGGCGCAAGGCGCAACTCACGCACGTGGCCAACGCTCACACCGACGGCGACACCTGGGTCTATTTTGCCGATGCCAACGTGCTCTCGACCGGCGACACCTTCAACAGCCTCAAGCGCTACCAGAACATCGACTTCGCCAACGGCGGCGACGTGCGCGGCATGATCCGCGCGGTCGACACCTATCTCAAGGCGTCCGACGACAACACCAAGATCGTGCCCGGCCACGGCCCGCTGGCGACCAAGGCGGACCTCGCCGCCTTCCGCGCCATGCTGGTGACCTCGCACGACCGCATTCTGAAGCTGTTCAGCGAGGGCAAGACCGAGGACGAGGTGATCGCGCTCGCACCTCTGGCCGATCTCGACGCGACTTGGGCCAACAACCCGGGGCACGCTGCCGGTCACACGCGCAACGTCTACAACTCGTTCAAGCGCTTGTGACGCAAGCGGCCCTGGCTGCGAAGACGGGGCGCCGGCTTCGAGCCCTACTGCCAGCAGGTGGCAGTAGGGCTCGGCTTGCCTGCTTCACAACGAGCAGGCGCCATAGGAAATTGCCAGACGTGGCCAACCCTTGCGATCAGGAAGAAGAAAAATGGAAGGCGGATGCACATGCCGGCAGGTGCGGTATCGGCTGACCGGCACACCGCTCATCGTTCACGCTTGCCATTGCCGCTGGTGTCAGCGCGAGACCGGGACGGCCTTCGCGCTCAATGCCCTTTATGAGGCCGACCGCGTCACGCATCTCGGCGGCGAGCCCGATATCGTGGTGACGCCATCGCTGAGCGGCAAGGGCCAGCGCATCGCCCGCTGCGGTTCATGCCGCGTGGCGGTCTGGAGCAACTACCCGCAGGCTGGGCCTGCAGTTCGCTTCGTCCGCGTCGGCACGCTCGACGAGCCCGATCGGCTGCCGCCCGACATCCACATCTTTACCTCCTCCAAGCAGCCTTGGCTCACGCTGCCGGCGGGTGCGAGGGCCGTCCCTGAGTTCTACGACCTGGCGACCACATGGTCGGCGGAAAGCCTCGAGCGGCGCCGCATCATGCGCGAGAGGGCCAACAAGAGCCGCTGACTGCCTGTTCAAGCGGCAATGCTGAACCGGCCCAGCGCCGCCGCTGGGCCGGCAACCTGCGGCACGCCACTCGCCACCCGAACTGCGCACCCCGCCAGCGGCATCGGGTGTTACCCCCGTCAAATCGGGAATGTTCAAACCGGGCCCTTTGCGCCAGGATGCGGCTAGTCACATCTCCAGATCGAATAAGAGGTTAGTCCATGTCGCTCAAAGGCCGGACCGCCGTCATCACCGGATCCACCTCCGGTATCGGCCATGGCATCGCCCTGGCGCTCGCCAAGGACGGCGCCAACATCGTCATCAACGGGCTCGGCACCGAGAAGGACAACGAGAAGGCGGTCCGCGAGGTCGCCGCGCTTGGTGTGCGGGTGGCGTTCGACCCGGCCAACATGCTTCGCCACAATCAGATCGCCGACATGATCGCGAAAACCGAGAAAGAATTCGGCGCGGTGGACATCCTCGTCAACAACGCCGGCATCCAGCACGTGGCGCCGGTGGAGGAATTCCCGATCCAGCAGTGGGATTCCATCATCGCCATCAACCTCACCTCCGCGTTCCACACGGTGCGGGCAGCAGTGCCCGGCATGAAGCGGCGCAAGTGGGGGCGCATCATCAACATCTGCTCGGCGCATTCGCTGAGGGCCTCGCCCTTCAAGAGCGCCTACGTGTCGGCCAAGCATGGACTCGCCGGCTTCACCAAGACGGTGGCGCTCGAGCTTGCCGAGCACGGCGTCACCAGCAACGCCGTCTCGCCGGGCTTCGTGTGGACGCCGCTGGTGGAGAAGCAGATCCCCGACCTCGCCAAGTCCGAGAACATCACCGAGGATCAGGCCAAACGGGAAATCCTGTCGCGCCAGCCGACCCACCAGTTCGTGACGGTGGACCAGGTAGCGGCGCTAACTGCGTTCCTCGCAAGCGAGGCAGCGGCCTCGATCACGGGCGCCAACTACAGCATCGACGGCGGCTGGACCGCACAATAGGACAAGCGGCGAGGCTTACCCCGGCGGCTGACGCGCCGTTTCGACCGGCGTCTTGCCTTGATCGGACATGTCACCTCCCAGCATGGCCGCCGCAATGAACACAGCAGCGGCAATGGTGAGGAGCGCGGCAAGCACCACCTCCCTGCTCCAGCGCTGAGCGCGAAACGTGGTTATTAGCTTGGCGAGATTAGAGCGTTTCTCCATCGCGAGATAAAGACGCTGACAAGATGGTATTGCCAGGGCGCCTTTGGCCGCGCGACAGAAGGGCACACAAAATCTTGACCCGAACTGCCCCTCTGCCTCACAGGCCGCGCATGATGCAGCCGAACAGCAACACGACGTAGGCGGCCATCATCGCGTAGAACTGGGTCGTGTCGCCGGTGAGCAGCGGCACGCTCGAGCCAAAATATCTGGCGAACAAAACTCCCAGCGACAGGACGATCGATAGCGTGAAGATCAGGATGCCCGGAGCTTTCAAAGCCATAAGTGTCTTCTCCCTCCTCGACCCGGCGCGATGAAGCAACTCGCACCGACGAATCGCACGGACGAGACGCTCGCGGCTTTTCGCAGCGCACGCAAGAGAAGCTGCGGCGCGCGACGAAAGCTTGTGTGGGTAATTGCTGAGGGGAGCGTGCCGGTTCAGCCCGACTTGCCCGCGAAGCGGAAGCCAGTGCCCGACACGACCACCTCGATGGCGCCGCTGGTTATGAAGGGGTGCGAGATGCGGATGCCGAGCACACCGTCGTAGCCCTGGGCCCTTGCCCGGGTGGACAACCCATCGAGAGCGCGCGCAATGGTCTTGTCGAGCAATGCCTCGTACTTGGTCATGTGGCCGCCCAGCGTATTGACCACGGCCTCGCGCATGTCGCGCAGGATGTTGGCGCCGCTGACAGCGACCGCGTAAACGATCTCGCCGCGCTCGATCGGCCGGTCGAAGGTGTCGCTGGTCAGCAGAAGCATCAGCCGCCATGGCTCCCGCGAGAAGTGATGTGCTGCACGACGACGCGCGGCCGCGTGCCGAACATCAGGCGTCTCAGGATCAACAGAAGCATCAGCGCCAGCAGGGCCGCTGAGCCGAGCACGAGGCCGTCCTTCTCCCACAGCAGCAGCGGGCTCACCTTTCCGTCCAGCACCAGCTGGACATGCGCCATCACCGTGCCGGGATCGGGCAGCGAGGAGACCTGCAGCATCATGCCGAGGGCGGCGGCCTGGTCGCGACTGGCGATGATGGCCTCGCGCACCCGTGGGCTCGACAGCTCCCCCATGCGGGCCGGTGTCTGGGCGACCACGCTGAGCACTCGTTGGGCCGAGCCTTTGTCCAGCGCGCTCAGATAGCGCGACAGGCTCGCGAGCTGGGCCTCGTCGAGATTGCGCGCGAGCTTGACCAGCGCCGGGCGCTCGAGCTCCAGCAGTGCCTCTCTTGCCCCGGGCTCCAGGGCGGCCAGGCGCACAACGGCGAGCCGGTCCTGCAGGGCGAGCAGGCGCTGCAGCCCGGCCTTGGTGAAGGTCTCGGGCGTAGTCCGGCGATACACCTCATAGTCGACGATCTGGGACAAGCTGGCGCCCGCGATCGCAGACCATTTGAGCGCCACCTCCAGCGAGCGCATCTCCCGGGCGATGTCGAGCGCAGCAGGCGGCAGGCCGGCGATGGCGTGGTGGAGCGTGCCGTCGGCGAGCCGGCGCGTCAGGCCTGCCTCTCCCTCGCTCGCCAGCACCAGGGCCACCACCTCGTCGAGCCGCGACAGGTCGGAGGGCTTGATGCTGTCGAGAAAACGCTTGAACGCCTCGTCGCGGCCGGCAAGCTCGACGACTTTCGCGTGGGCGCGACGGAACTCCTGCCAGATCTCGACCACGCGCTCGGCGGTCTTGTCGGCGATCTCCCTGAGGCTGTCGTTGATGTGCTCCGAGATGGTTCTGGCGATCTCGTCGCGCACCTTGTCCTTGGCGGCCCTGGATTTCATCTCGTCGGCGACGATGGGCAGGACGCCGTGCCGAAAGTCCCAGATGTCCTTGGCGATCAGCACCAGGCCGATGCCACCGGCCACCACCGACACGAGCCGGCTCAGAACCGCGCCGACGATGCGCTGGCCGATGCGGGCGGCAATCCTGGAAAGCTGGCGCCGCACCACCAGCACCACGGTTCCAGCGATGCCGCCGCCAGCCTCGATCAGTACCTGGCCCGGCGTGACCTGGGCCGCGCCCTTACCGGGATCGATGCTGTAGGCGGTGCCCGCATCGGTGCTGACGACGCCAGCCACGGTCGTGCCATAGCGGCGGCCGAGGAACACCTGCATGCACTGAGTTGCGGGCCCTGCCGTATCGATTACGGCCAGCTCGATGCGCCTGCCGATCTCCTTGCCGACGCCGACGGCCACCTGCTCGATCGCTTTCTTGATGGCGTCCGAGCGGTAGACACGCTCGGCTGCGGTAGTCGCAAGCTCCTGCGCGCGCTCGCGCGAGGCGAGCGACGACCACAGCTGCAGCCAGCTCGAACTCGTCGCGCACCTGACCGATCGCCTCGTCGACCTGCTTGTCGATGATGTCGTCGAGATTGCCGCGCCGCCATTCGTCGCCGACGAGTGCGCGGTAGTCGACCTTGGCAAGCCCGGTTTCGAGGCCCTTGAGGGTCAGGGCTTCGATGGCGCGGCGGAAGCCTTGCTCGTCGCTCGCCTGACAGGCCTCGTACTCGGCCCGGCTCATGGGCGTTGCCGCCTGTCCCATCGAGGTTTGCGCGACAACAAGGGCTGCGGCAGTGAGGCAGGAGACGGCGGCTCTGAAGGATCGGGCGACTGTGCTCACAGACGTGCTCGAGTGGCGTTTGCCGTGGGTCCGGCCTTGAGCATATAGGGAGCGCCGCCGGATTTGCTCACTTGTGAGCTAAAGCATAGAAAAAGGGCGAAAAGCGGCTGGTAAGCATGTCGAAACGGTAATGTGCGGGTGCGGGTGCGGGGGAGCACCCGCGCCGGGTGCGCGCCGCGCGCGGAGGGGACGGATCAGCATGAACATGGTGCTCGTCGCGATCATCGCCTACGTGCTCGTGCAATTCGCGATCGGTGTGTGGGTCTCGCGCCGCATTGCCAGTGCCGACGACTACATCCTGGCGGGCCGCCAGCTCGGCGTCGGGCTGGTCGCCTTCTCGGTGTTTGCCACCTTCTTCGGTTCCGAGGCGATCGTGGCGTCCGGAGGATCGGTCTACGAGAACGGCCTGAACGGGGCGCTGGTCGATCCTCTGGCCTATGCGGTGGCGCTCGTCACTGTCGGCCTGTTGTTTGCGCATGCGCTCTGGTCGCGCGGCCTCACCACCTTCGCCGACCTGTTTCGGCAGCGCTTTTCGCCGGGCGTGGAGCGGCTGGTGGTGATCGTCCTGATCCCGGGCTCCGTCATCTGGGCCGCCGTACAGATCCGCGCCTTCGGCCAGGTGATGGAAGCCAACTCCGGCATGGGGCTGCATAGCGCTATCGCGCTGGCGGCCGTGCTGGTCGGGAGCTACTCGGTGATCGGAGGCCTCTTTGCCGACTCGATCACCGACGTCGTCCAGGGAATAGTGGTGATGGTGGGCCTGATCATCCTCGGCGCCATCGTCGCCGGGCACGTGGGCGGCGTTTCAGCGGGCCTCGCCGCGGTCGAGCCGGCGCGGCTCGCGCTCCACAACCCTGAGGACGGCCTGCTCGGCACGCTCGAGAAGATCGCGATACCGATGTGTGGAACGATCGTCGCCGTGGAGCTCATCTCGCGGTTCCTGGGTGCCAGGTCTGGGCAAGTGGCGGCCCGAGGCACGATGCTGGGCGGCGCGATCTATCTGGCGATCGGCTTGGTGCCGGTGTTCCTCGGCCTGATGGGTGCGCGGCTTCTGCCCAATGTTCCGGATTCAGAGCAAATCGTGCCGAGACTGGCCGAGGCCTACCTTCCCGGCCTTCTCTATATTGCCTTCATCGGCGCCTTCATCTCGGCCATTCTGTCCGTGGTCCACTCGGCCCTGCATGCGCCGGCGGCCCAGATCTCCCACAACCTGATCGAGCGCGTGTACCCAGGACTCAACGAGCGCGGCAAGCTGTGGTCGGTGCGGCTTACGGTGTTGGCGCTCAGTATTGTGGCTTTCCTCATCTCGTTCACCTCCGAGCGCATCAAGGACCTGATCGAGACCGCCTCGGCGTTCGGCAGCGCCGGCATTTTCGTCGCCACGCTGTTTGCTCTGTTCACGCGGCTCGGCGGGCCGCTCAGCGCATATGTGTCGGTGGCAGCGGGGACGCTGGTGTGGGCCGGGGGCAAGTACGTGGTGGGACTCGGCACGCCCTACCTGTTGGGCTTGCTGGCCTCGTTCGTTGGCTATCTCGCTGCAGCGATGCTCGAAGGCCGCCACGAGAGATCAGCCACCGCACGATAACCGCAAGCTCGTCCGTAGTCGCTGCGAACATCGTTTAGAGACTGCAGGTCGGGACCCGGCGTGCGGCCATGTGTCTCGGACCCATCGACATGCCACTGTTGCGCGCCAATGTGACGATAACAGCCATTTTGTGCTGCAACGGGCGCAGGTTGGGCTGACGGCGACATTCAAAGGGCCAGCTATCGGTGCAACCGATAGGTGTAGCCTCCTAACGAAAACGTGAACCAAAGGCATTGGCACGGCGTTGACCGGCCGGTAAAGAGGCTCGCAGCACATGACTTTCCGGCCAAACTGCGGCAATTGCATCAGCGGGTTCTGTTAACGTGTCGAGTGCGCGTGTGAAGTGCCGTGTGTTCGTCGACTTCGACGGCACCATCTCTCCAGTCGATACCACAGATCTCCTTCTCGAGCGGTTCGCCGCGCCCGAGTGGCGCGACATCGAGGAGGAGTGGAAATCCGGCCGCATCGGCTCGCGCGAGTGCATGGTGCGCCAGATAGATCTGGTGCGCGCGACGCCGTCGCAAATGGATGCCTTCATCCGCACCGTCGAAATCGACGATGGTTTTGCCGGCTTTGCCAATCTCCTGCGACGGCTCGGGCACACGCTGATCGTCGTCTCCGACGGCCTTGACCGCACCATCCGCACGGTGTTGGACCGCAACGATGTGAACGTGCCCTATTTCGCCAACCACCTGCAGTGGCGCGGCGAGGATCGCTGGCGCTTGACCTTCCCGCACGCAAGGAGCGACTGCAGCACGCTCGCGGGCAACTGCAAGTGCCGCTTTGTCGAAGGTCGCCCGGAGGAGCTCAGCATCCTCGTGGGCGACGGCCGCTCCGATTTCTGTCTGGCGGGGCGCGCCGACCTGGTGCTCGCAAAGGACTCGCTGCTCGGGCACTGCCGCAAGGCCGGCCTGCACCACATCGCATTCGAAAGTTTCGACGAAGCAACGCGGCTATTGGCGGGATGGCTCGAAGAACGCGTTGCGGCAACCGCCGGTCGGGCGGCGCGCACCGTCGATGAGTAGGTAACAAGAAGAGCAGGTTCTGGGGATGCAAAAGCCGGTACGGTGGCCCGCGGGCCACGCCTCGCCTCGCGAGGAAATCGCGCATGGGCCGTCGGAAGCGCAGCTTCTCGCGCTGGAGGAGAAGTACTGCTCGCACGGCGACACCGTGCACTACACCAACCCGCCCAAGATCTTCGACAGCTGCGAGGGCTCCTTCCTGTTCGATGCCGAAGGCCGGCCGTATCTCGATCTGCAGATGTGGTACTCGGCGGTCAACTTCGGCTACCGCAACGCCCGCCTCGACGCCGCCGTGCGCCGCCAGCTCGACAAGCTGCCGCAGGTGGCGAGCCAGTATCTGCACCGCGAGAAGATCGAGCTCGCCGCGCTGATCGCCCAGGATGCCGAGAAGAAGTTCGGCGAGAAGGGCCGCGTGCACTTCAATGTCGGCGGCAGCCAGGCGGTGGAAGACAGCCTCAAGCTCGTGCGCAACTTCAAGAAGGGCAAGAGCCTGATGTTCGCGTTCGAGGGCGGCTATCACGGCCGCACGCTCGGCGCCTCCGCCATCACCTCCTCCTACCGCTACCGCCGCCGCTACGGCCACTTCGGCGACCGCGCGCAGTTCGTTCCGTTCCCGTACCACTTCCGCGGTCCCAAGGGCATGACCAAGGAGGAGTACGGGCATCACTGCGTGAAGCAGTTCGAGCGCCTGTTCGAGAGCGAGTACAACGGCGTGTGGGACCCCAAGGTGGGCGAGGCCGAGTACGCGGCTTTCTACGTCGAGCCGATCCAGGGCACGGGCGGCTACGTCATTCCGCCCAAGAACTTCTTCGTCGAATTGAAGCGCGTGCTCGACAAGCACGGCATCCTGCTGGTCGTCGACGAGATCCAGATGGGCTTCTATCGCACGGGCAAGCTGTGGTCGATCGAGCACTTCGGCGTGAAGCCCGACATCATCGTGTTCGGCAAGGCCATCACCAACGGCCTCAATCCGCTGGCCGGCGTGTGGGCGCGCGAGGAGCTGATCAATCCGACGGTCTTCCCGCCCGGGCTCGACGCACTCCACCTTCAACGCCAACCCGATGGGCACGGCCGTCGCGCTCGAGGCCATGAAGATGATGGCCGAGACCGACTACGAGGCGATGGTGGCCGAGAAGGGCGCCTATCTGCTCGAAGGGCTGGAGGAGCTGAAGCGCCGGCACAGAATAGTCGGCGATGTCGACGGCCTAGGCCTCGCGCTGCGCATGGAGATTTGCGAGCCGCACGACAGCTTCACACCTTCCAAGGCGATCGTCGACCGCATGGTGGACGAGGCGCTGAAGGGCGATCTCGAGGTCGACGGCGAGCGCTACGGCCTCGTGCTCGACATCGGTGGTTACTACAAGAACGTGGTCACCCTGGCCCCGAGCCTGCACATCACCAAGCACGAGATGGACTTGGCGCTGAAGCTGCTCGATCAGGTCATGCGGCGGGTGACTGCCAAATAACGGACGGCCGCAGACAGAGGGTGACTTAGTGGGAGCTGGCCGGCTCGACCGGCCAGCCGTCAGAAGCACAAAAGACGGGTGATCATAGCGTGACGACTGTTCAAGAAGACGGCGGCATCGAAGACCGCAGCCAGTTCATCCCCGGCGGCCGCGTGGGTGTGCTGTTGATCCATGGGCTCGGCGGTACGCCGGTCGAGCTGAGGTTCATCGCCAACGGCCTCGCGCGTGCGGGCTGCACGGTCTACAGCTGCCAGCTGGCGGGCCACTGCGGCACGCCGGAGGAGCTGCGCCGCTCGACCTGGCAGGAGTGGTACGAAAGCGTGGAAGCGGCCCACGACAAGCTGAAGGAGCATTGCGACGTCGTCATCGCCGGCGGCCTGTCCATGGGCGGCATCCTCGCCATCCATCTGGCGCAGAACCGGCCTGCCGGCGTGCATGGGCTGCTGCTCTTCGCGCCGACGCTGAAGCTCGACGGCTGGTCGATGCCGTGGCACTCGGTGTTCCTGCAGTATGTGCGGCCCCTGCCCGTCAGGCTCGAGTTCGATCTCGCCGAGCGCGATCCTTACGGCATCAAGGACGAGCGCGTGCGCAGGCTCGTGGTGGCGAGCATGCAGAGCGGCAATTCTGGGGATGCCGGCATCTTCAGCACGCCGATGCGATCGCTCGCGCACTTCAACTCGCTGGTGGCGGTCGTGAAGCCCAACCTCGGCAAGGTGCGCCAGCCGGCGCTCATCGTGCATCCGCGCGACGACGACATGGCGAGCCTGAAGAATGCGCAATACCTGCAAGCCAACCTGGGCGGCCTCGTCGACACGCTGATCCTCGACGACAGCTATCACATCGTCACGCTCGACCAGCAGCGCCACATCGTGGCGGAGCGCACGCTTCGCTTCGTGAGGTGGGTGGAAGCCGATACGGCTGCCAAGAGCGAGCGGGCAGCCCAGGTCAGCAGAGGCGCAGCGGTGGAATGAGAGGTGAGCGACCCAATACGCAGCGCGAGCTAGGTCGGCCGGTTGGCCGGCCCGCAGCGATCGAGCGGCGCCGTCGATCTCCTCCAGGTGAAGGTCTCGCCGAGCAGCTTGATGCCGAGGTAGCCCGTGACGAGCAGGGTGTTGGCGTTCACCAGCTTCAGCGCGGCATTGAAACGCTCCTCGTCCTCGGGATTGTAGATCCAGCCCTGTTCCCAGGCGTTGTTGGGCTGCGGCTGCAGATCGCCCAGAACCTGCGTTCCGCAGATGCGCTTGCCGCTCTTGGACCGGTGCTCGGGGTTCTTGAGCCAGACCACCCGCCCGCAGACGCGATTGCCGCACGAGATGATCTCGACGGCGCCCTGACCGGTGTGGTCGATCCACAGGCCGGTGACCTCGGGAACAGCAGTCGGGACTTGTGCGAAGGCGATCCCAGCCGCGAGCAGCGCGACACACGCAAGTGCCGCGGCACGCAGCGGGGACTTTACCAGGGGTTTGTACGGATGACGCATGGGCGCTCCATGCTGCAGGGTTATGTTGCGTTGGATGCGACATGCAACCCATATGCGGAGAAAATGCGGCATCGGCGCGCGGGCGCCAATTGCTCGACGGATGCCGCAAATGTTCGGGAAAGCGCGTGCGCGGGCGAGCTTGGATACCTACATAGCGGTATCGGCTGCGGCTTCGCTGGGGCCTGGGCCTCGCGCGCGGAAGGAATTACGGCCTCGCCATGACACTCACGCTGGCCTTTCGCAACCTGTTCCACGACCGCGTGCGGCTGACCGTCACGCTGGTCGGGATCCTGTTCTCCATCGTGCTGGTGGCCGTGCAGCTCGGCCTCTATCTCGGCGCGCGCGGCATGATCATCGCCATGATCGATCGCGCCGACGGCGACCTGTGGATCATGGCCTACGGCACCAAGAACTTCGAGGAGGCGCAGCCGATCCGCGCGCGCGAGCGCTATGTGGCGCTTGCTACGCCCGGCGTCGAGAGCGCCGTGCCGCTCGTCACCGCCTTCACCGACTGGCGCAAGCCCACCGGCGGCTCGACCCTGGTGGTGGTGATCGGCGCCGACTACGAGGACGGCGGCTTGGCGCCATGGAACATCGTCGAGGGCGATGTATCGGGCCTCGGCGTGCGCGACGCCGTCATCGTCGACAAGACCTACCTTGAAGAGCTCGGCCTCAAAGGCGTCGGCGACACCGCGCAGGTGGGCTCGTCGCGGGTGCGCGTGGTCGGGCTGACGGAGGGCATCCGCTCGTTCACGGTCACGCCGTTCGTGTTCACCACGCTCAATCGGGCGCGGTCGCTGATCGACATGCCGACTGACAACATCACCTACGTGCTAGTCAAGCTCACGCCCGGGGCCAACGTCGAGACGGTGCGCGCCAACATCGCCGCCAAGCTGCCGGACAGCGAGGTGCTGACGCGAGCGGAGTTCCGCACTCGCAGCCTCAATCACTGGCTGTTCGCGACGGGTGCCGGCGTGGCGCTGATCGGCGGCGCAGTCCTGGGCCTGATTGTCGGCACCGTGATCGTCGCCCAGACGCTCTATTCGAGCACCAAGGACCATTTACCGGAATTCGCTACGCTGAGGGCGCTCGGGTCGTCGTCGGGCTACATTCACAAGGTTATTCTGGCCCAGGCGGGCTTGAGCGCGCTGCTCGGCTATGCGCTTGGCATGTCGATCGCGCTGGCCATCGTCTATCTGAGCGAGCACACGGCATTGCCTATCGTCATGACGCCGGGGCTGGCAGGGCTGCTTCTCGCCCTGACCTTCGCCATGTGCGCCATTTCCGCGCTGTCGGCCATCGGCAAGGTGATGCGCATCGATCCAGCCATGGTGTTCAACCGATGACCGCTGTCGTAACCGCGCAAGACGCGCCCGTCGCCGCCCCCACCGAGGCCAAAGTGGTTCTGGAGGCGCGCGACATCGTCAAGGACTTGGGGCACGGCGCTGGCCGGGTGCGCGCGCTCAAGGGAGTTGGCATTACTCTCTCGGCCGGTGAGCTGACGCTGTTGATGGGCCCCTCGGGCAGTGGCAAGACCACGCTGCTGTCGATCCTGGGATGCATCCTGACGCCGACCGAGGGGACCTTGACGATTGCCGGCCACAGCACCGCGGGTCTCGGCGCTGAGGCGCTGGCGAAACTCAGGCGGCGCTACGTCGGCTTCATCTTCCAGTCCTACAACCTGTTCCCCACGCTGACGGCCGAGGAGAATGTGCGCCTCGCGCTAGATGTGCGCGGCGACCGCGGCTCGGACGCAATCGTGCATGCCCAGCGCGTGCTGCAGCAGGTGGGTCTGCGCCACAAGCTCAAGTCCTATCCAGCGAAGCTGTCGGGAGGCGAGCAGCAGCGCGTCGCCGTCGCCCGCTCGCTCGTCGGCGCGCCCTCGGTGATCCTCGCCGACGAGCCGACTGCCGCGCTCGACAGCGAGAACGGCCTCGCCGTCATGGCGCTGCTGGCGCAAATCGCCAAGGACAAGAGCCGCGCGGTGCTCGCCGTTACCCATGACCCTCGCACCGTTCCCTTCGCCAACCGCATCCTGCGGATCGAGGACGGCCTGATCGTCGGCGAGGAACGCCGGGCGGAAGGCGTCGAGACCGTGCACGAGCTTGCACGCAACCGGAAGAGGAAGGCCAATGCCTAAAGCCGACTCCTCGTTCAACATGCTGATCGTCGCCGCCGTGGTGGCGCTCGGCATCGGCTATTACGTGCCGCAGACCTTCAGCCAGAAATCGCCCGAGGCGAGCAAGGCGGAAGCGCCCAAGGCGGAGACGAAGCCGCAGACGAAGGCGAAGTGGGCGGCCTCCGCCCCCGGGCGCGTCGAGCCGGTGGGCGGCGAGATCCGCATTTCCGCGCAGGCCCCCGGCCGCATCGTCGAGATCCTGGCCGGCATCAACGACCGGGTAATGGTAGGCGATCTTCTGATAAGGCTCGCCGACGAGGACCTGGTCGCTCGCGTGCTTGCGGCCCGCGCCGAGGTCGCATCGCGCAAGCGCGATCGCGACGCCGAGACGGTCGGCAGGCCCGCCCAGGATCGAAGGACGGCGGAGGACAATCTCGCCAATGCCGAGCGCGCACTCGCGCTTGCGCGCGAGGAGCTCGACCGCGTGCTCAGAGCGCGTCGCAGCGGCACAGCTTCCGCCGACGTCGACAAGGCGCGCGAGAGCGTCAAGCAGGCGCTCGAGCGGCAGGAGCAGACGCGCACCGCCTTGCGCAAGGCGGTGGGGGCGGACGCGCCGGTGCAGACGCGGCTCGAGGCCGGCCTTGCCGCGGCGCGTGCCGAGCTTTCGCTTGCCGAGGCCGCGCTGGAGCGCGCCCGCATCAGAGCGCCTTCCAACGGCAATGTGCTGCAGTCGAGCGCGCGCGTCGGAGAGACGGCGGTGCCCTCACCCGAAAACCCGCTGCTCGTTATGGGCGATGTCAGCTCGCTGCGCGTGAGGGCGGAGTTCGAAGAGCGCGACGTCGGCAAGCTCAAGGTCGGACAAGCCGCGATCGTGCGGTCCGATGCGTTCGCCGGCCAAGACTTCGAAGGCACTGTGAGGTCGCTTGCGCAAGCGCTGGGCCCGAGCAAGCTCGGCCAGCGCGGTCCGCGCCGGCCGACCGATGTGGATGTGCTGGAGGTCATCATCGACCTGACAGGCCAGCCGCCGTTGCTGCCGGGAATGCGGGTCGATGTCTTCCTCAAGGCCGACCTGCCCGGCCAGCCTGCCGCTTCGGCAGAGCTATTGCGTCCAACGGCCAAGCCGAACTAGCTGCGTAGCTGGCGCTCGCATGCGCCGGTCCTGGCAGCCTCTATGCGCACCCCCGCGCTCGAGGTGCCGCCGTCCTGGCGGCGACCTCTGCTGACGTATCGATCCCCAGCACATCGTCCCTGCGGAGACATCACGACGCGAATGCGATTCGCGCTCAAATTGGTGTGGCAAATGCGCAACCGTGAGGTGCAATTCCGCCAGCATCCACGTCCATGGGCGCAAGGGATCTGCTATGCGGAGTAATCGGTGAGAGCAGCCCCCTGGTGCGGGCTAGCTCATCGGGATGTGATCGCGTCTTTTGTGGTGACGAGGTTCTTCGGGTCCAACGCACTGCGCGCAACGTTGTTGTGACTCCTGGGTCGCGCCAGGAGGTGCGTCAAGAGGGGTACGTGGAATGAAGTACGTGGGTTTGGTTCTGCTGTTTGCGATTGCCGTGGTCATCGGCGGGCCCTCGCAAGGTGGCGACGACGGGGACGGATACTCCGGCCGCAGGCACCACTACCACAAAAACCGCTGTGCGACGGACTTCTGGGGCAACTGCACATACGTGGCGCACAATCGCTATGCCTACCGCTGGCGCTACTACCACCATCGCCACCATCGCCATCGCCGCTACGGTTCCGACTACTACTCTTACGCCTATCCGGGCGCCCGTGAGCGCATCGACCATGGCCTGCAGTGCCATGCGCGCCGCCGCGTCATCGGTGAGGAGAAGTCTTCGCGCGCCCGCGCGCAGCGCGCCGCCGACAACGCCTGGATGGGATCGGTCCGCTACGACCACGGCGAGCGTTTTCAGGACCTGAACTACGCCAAGGACGTACGCCACAACTGTGGTCCGAGCTCGACCACGACCATCCTCAAGCGGACGTTCTTCAGGTGCTCAATAGAGGCAACACCCTGCCGCGCACCTCTGGGAGATACCACGCGGGTCGAGCGCAAGTATGAGGACGACACGCCCGACGACGACGAAAGGTAGGACGGGGGACGGGAGGCGAGGGCCGGCGTGTGCCCTTCAGCAGCGGCCGCGTGTGCCTGATGCATGCGCGGCCGCGGCGCCTTTGGGCCCAGGTTCGCCTTTGGGCCCAGGTCATTGATCCCATTGGCGGGCCGCGTTAAGTCTGTTTCGGGGTGACGTGGTCCACGCACCCATCGTGCTCTGTCTGCTACATGCAAATTCCGTCTGCCGAACTAGAGTGGAATGGGTCGGGGACGTGGTGGCGTCGTGAAGCGTCTGATTCTAGTGCCCGTCGCGGCTTCGCTGGCATTTCTGTCGGCGTGCGCGATGGCGCCCGATCTCAATGCGCCTTCCGCCAAGACGCCCTTGAAGGCTGCAGGCGGCGCCCCCCCGTGCAGTGCATCAAGGACTTCTGGGGCAACTGCAATCCGATCCCCGACGAGCCGAACACGCCTTCGGCCAAGCCGCCCCCCAAGGCCGCCCAGGCTCCGGCTGCACCGTGTGAGAAGGATTTCTGGGGCAACTGCACGCAGACGACGACTGCCCTGCTCCCGCCGTCGATCCTTGCGCCGCCCGCCAGCGCGCCGGCCAAGTCACCCGAGAGTGCGGCCGCTCCGTGCGAGAAAGACTTCTGGGGCAACTGCACCCAGGCGGTCCCAAATCTGCTTGCGCCGCCAGCACCCAAGGCGCAGGCGAAAGCACCCAATGACGCGAACGCCAAGTGCGTGCGGGACTTCTGGGGCAATTGCACTCCGGTGGCCGACAACCGCCATCCCTACCGCTGGCGCTACGTCCGCCCCGGTCACCGGAACCAGACACCCCCAACGGCCTCGGCCGGCGGCGGTGGCGTAGAGCACTCGGGCCCCACGGTGGCGTGCCACCCCAGGCGGCGCGTGATCGGCGAAGAGCAACCCTCGACCGAGCAGGCGCAGTTGTCGGCGGAGCAGGCCTGGATGGGCTCGGTGCGCTACGACTACGGCGAACGCTACCAGAACCTCTCGCTCGCCAAGGAGGTCCGCTACACCTGCGCGCCGAGCTCGGCCTCGTCCGGCCTCAAGAGGGCGATGTACCGTTGCGCCACGGAAGCGGTCCCCTGCCGCTCGGCGGGCAACTGAAGCGTCCAGGATCGGACCGGCCAGCCTGCCTCTTTGCTTGGCACAGGTTCCCCACTACAATTGTTGCTTTCGAGAAACGGTTTTCCACAGCTTTGCTAAGGGGGGCCCAAATGGCTAGCACAAGGAACCTGGTGATCGTCGTCGTGGTCGTGGTGATCGCGGTGGCTGCCTATTATTTCTGGCCCGGCAAGTGGTGGTGACGGCGCCCTGACGGCCCGTCCCGACCGCGCCTAGTCACTGACCTGATTGAGTTTTGCCACTGCTTTGTGCCGAATGCGCAACACAGGGCAGCGGTCTCCTCTTGTAAGATGCCCCCCGAGTTGAGTTCGGAGGGAGTCATGAGGTTGCTTAAGTTCGCAGTTGTTTCTGCTGCGTTGCTGATCGCGGGGTGTGCCAGTGATTACAGCTGGCAGCGGAGAGACGGCGGTCGCCTCGGCGAGGATTTCCAGTGGGCAGTCTCGGAGTGCCGGCGCATAGCCTCGCGCAACGACGAGGAGATCATGCGCCGCTGCATGTACAGGCGGGGCTACGTTTGGGCGCAGAATTCTCAGGATGAAGCTGACTATGCCGACTACCGCCCGCGCCGCCGCCACCACCACCGCCACCGTTATGACGACGACTACTGAGAGGGGTGTTCTGCCTCGATCGCGTTCGCGGCCGGCCAGAACGACCGGGGGGCGTTCAAGGGGTCGGCGGGCAAGCGATCGAAGGCGGCGTCCAGCGCCTATTCGGCCTTCGCCCTGATGTAGGCCACCATTTTGAAGAAGTTGTCCGGCGCCCAATAGCCGGCGATACGATCGACCTCGCGGCCGTCCTTGATCAGGACGGCGGTGGGAACCATGGTGATCGGCATCAGCAGGCGGTAGCGGCTCATATCCGAAGCGGTGATGTCGACGAAGCGCAGCGGCGCTTCGGCTGCCTGCGGCGAGCGCTGGTAGCGCGGAGCGATGCCGTTGCGGAAGGCGGGGCAATAGGCGCAATCGGGATGCTCGAAGACGACGAGCTCCATCGCCGGTGCGGCGCCGGTGCCGCTGTCGACCGCGCTGCGCGCAAGACCGTGCCCCGCCATCCAGGCGGCAATGGCGGCAAGTGCAGCAATGAAGATGGGACGCATGCTGCTTTCTCCTGGGATCGCTCGCGGCGAACCTAGGCGGCCGCAGCGCAAGCCAGAAGCAAAGCTTGCACGATAGGTAAACCGGCGTCCCGAACGGGGACACCGCAATCAAGCGTAAACCCTGTCAGAAGGGCTGCATCGAGCCGAGCGAGGCGACGAAGAAGACGAGCCCCAGGACCAGCACGAGGCTGGCGCCACCGACGCCGGCGACGATCTGTACCCGCTCGGCCCATTTCGACGTTCCACTGCTGCCCGCAATCCGTTTGGCCAACTCGCGCGAGCCGACGGCCAGCGCCGCCAGCGCCGATACGGTGATCGCGGTGCCGAGCGCCATCGCCAGCGTGGAGAATACGCCGGCCCACCACAGTCCCTGGCCGATGGCAAACACCAGCACCAGGATGGCGCCGGTGCAGGGGCGGATGCCTACCGCGAACGCCAGCGCGAAGGCGCGCCGCCACGACCAGTCGCCCTGCAGCTGCTGTGGCGCGGGCAGGTGCGCGCACACCTCGCAGGCGGCATCGTGAGCGTGCGTGTGGGTCTGCGAATGACTATGGGCATGCGCGTGGTTGTCGCGCGCATGGCCATGGTGCACGTGACCGTGGTTGTCGTGCGCGTGCCCATGTGCGTTGTCGTGCGCATGATCGTGGACCTGCTCGCGCGCGTGCCCGTGCGCACCATGCGCATGGGCGGGCGCCAGGAGCGGGCGCAGCTGGTAGTACAGCAGCCACACGCCCACGAGCGCGACCAGCCCCCAGCTCAGCGTCTCCAGCCAGGCCTCCATGACGCGGATCTGCAATCCCGTCGAGCGCAGCACCAGGATCAACACGCCGACCAGCACCAGTGCCGAGAGCGCCTGGATGAACGCCGCCATGAACGAGAGCAGAATGCCGCGCCGCACGGTCTGCCCGTCCGCCACCACGTAGGAGGTTATCACCGCCTTGCCGTGACCCGGCCCGGCGGCATGCAGCACGCCGTAGGCGAAGCTGATGGCGGCGAGCAGCAGCGCCGCGCTGAAGGGGTCGGCGGATTTGAACCGGCGCACGGCTGAAGCGAGTTCGCGATGCGCCAGCTGCTGCTGCTGTATGAGCCAGCCGCCGACCCGATGCAGGGGGCCGGCCGGTGCAGCCGAAGGACCAGGGGCGGCGGCCGCCGGCCTGTCGCTCATCGGCGGCCCCACCCCGAACGGGCTCTTGGCCGGCGGGCCCTGCTGCGCCAGGACGGGCAGCGCCAGCATGGCGAGGGCCAATGCCAGCAGCGGAAGCCGCGCGAGCCGCACAAACCGTCGCATCGACATCGCCATCACGGACCGATGCATTGCACGGACGCGATCTTGGCGACGCTCACGCCAAATCCGGGGATTGCCGTCAGCTGCTCGCCGAGCGCGGAGGCATCGCGGGCGTCGCGTTCGGCCCCGCCGACCTTGAGCGAGCAGCTCTTGGGGGCGCCCTCGCCGAGGCGCAACGGATCGGTCTTGGCGAGATCGAAGGCGATGAAGAAGCTCGGGTCGTACACGCCGAAGGTGAGCCCCTTCGCCTCCGCCAGCACGGGGGTGGCGAACGGCAGCATGAAATGCAGGATCAGGATGCCGTCCTTGTGCTCGAGCCAGTAGTCGCGCGGCTCGCCCAGCTTGATCGCCTTGCCGGCCAGCTGCGGGAAGGTGAAGTAGCTGAAATCCTTGAGACTCGTGACGTTGACCTTGGCCAGCTCGGCCAGCTCCTCGCGCGTGTATTTGCCGTCGTTGTTGGTGTCGAGCCCCTCCACCGCCATGGCCGAGTAGAACTCGTCGAAGGTCCACTTGTGCTGGAATCCCGTGAATCCGCCGCGCTCGTAGAGCAGCGTCGTCTCAATCGTAACCCACACGTGCGGATGGGCATTAGCCGGCGCGCAGAACCCCAGCAAGACTGCGAGCACCGCCAGGCCCGGCAATAGCCTCAGAACCTTTGCGCCCATTCCCATTACCTCGCGTGCCGCTCGCGCACCCGACAACGTGCCGTCCGCGCCGAACCCGTCCAAACGGGCTCCCGGTCTCTCAACGCGGCTCCTCACTCCGATCGCCCCACCCATTGGCCCGCGCCGCGAGCATATATCCTCTTACCCAGCCGGCCAGTAAACCGCTTCACGCCTTTTTGTTGCTACAGTATAACATTACGTATATGTGGCCATTATGAGGGGCCCCCCTGCCTCTAACCTGCGAGGTGGGGTGTCGGCTGAACAAGGGCAAGCGGAGGCTCCCATGCACAAAACGCTGAGAGGCGCGGCCGCGGGGCTCACTTTCGCTGCCTTTGGGCTCGCGGCCGCCGTGCCGGCCAAAGCCGAGCTCAACGTCGTGGTGACGATCAAGCCGCTGCATGCCCTGGTGG
The DNA here is from genome assembly GCA_963832445.1 of uncultured Alphaproteobacteria bacterium. Classification (GTDB taxonomy): domain Bacteria; phylum Pseudomonadota; class Alphaproteobacteria; order Rhizobiales; family Hyphomicrobiaceae; genus AWTP1-13. The sequence goes on along the minus strand of CAWHUM010000013.1, from coordinate 93,765 downwards.
CCAACGTCATGGGCAAGGCCGGCACGCCGCAGCTGCTGGTCGCGGGTTCCGCCTCCGCCCACACCTACGCGCTGAAGCCCTCGGACGCGGCCAAGCTCGGCGAGGCGGACGTCTTCCTTCGCATGTCCGACTCCATGGAGCCCTTCACGGCCAAACTGGTGAAGTCGCTGCGGAAGCGGGTGCAGGTGGTGACCCTGCAGGATACGCGCGGCCTCAAGCTCTATCACCGCCGTGCCGGCGCCACCTTCGACGAGGAGGAGCACGATCACGGCCCCGGCGACGATCACGATCATGACCACGATCCAATCGACGGCCACGCCTGGCTCGATCCCGTCAACGCCAAGATCATGGTGGACCGCATCGCGCAGGTGCTGGCCGCCAAGGCGCCCGCGGACGCCGCCCTGTTTCGCACCAACGCCGACGCCCTGAAAGCCAAGCTGGATTCGCTCTCAATTGAGCTTGCAGCCGACCTCGCGCCCATCGCCGGCAAGCCCTACATCGTCTTCCACGACGCCCTGCAGTACTTCGAGCGCCGCTATCGCCTGCGCGTGGTCGGCTCGATTGCCATCAGCCCGGAGATGGCGCCCAGCGCCAAGCGGCTCTCGACGCTGCGCAGGCGCATCGCCTCGCTGGGCGCGCTGTGCGCCTTCGCCGAGCCGCAGTTCGACACGCGGCTCATCGACACGGTGATCGAGGGCACCAAGGCCAGGACCGGCAGCATCGACCCCGAGGGCGCCAGGATCGAGCCCGGCCCCGAGCTGTATTTCACCCTGCTGCGCAATTTGGCGCGCGACCTCAAGAGCTGCCTCGCCCCGCCGGCCTGAGGGGAGCGGCGTTAGCTGCCAGGGGCAGCTTGTGCCATCGACTGCCGTTGCAGCCTTTGGCTCGGCGATCACATTTTTTTGCGCTAGCGGGATTCGAGCGCCTGTTTCACCCGCTCGATTTCGTGGCTGTTGTGATCCGCCTTGAGCTGCTGGTGCAGGTACTGCTGCACCGGCGCGGACAGCCACCAGCTGGCAGACAGGGACTTGAACGCGTCGGCGCTCTTGCCGTCTCGCTCGCCCTCCTGGCGTGCAAGCCCGATGTGTGCGAGCAGCCGCCGCACCTGTCGCTTTGCCGTTGCCATGAGGCCTAGCGAGCTGTTCGGGTCAATGCGCTCGGGGCACACGCGAATTTGAGCGTAGCGCGCCGCTGTCACCGTCGCGAGAGCTTCCGCGGTGGCGTGAGTGCCGCGCGCCGTGCGCGTCGCCAGCACGGTGCCGAGGGGGTCGTAGGCCCAACGCAGAAGGTTTGCGTCGTCGAATTCGGACGGCGGCTCGGGTGGGCGGCGGTGATACTCCTCTTCCCAAGAGAGTTTGTCCTTGCAGCGCTCGTACTCGAATGCCGACGGATCGTTGGTGATCTGCAGGATGAAGGGTTTGAGCTCGTGGAGCTGGAGGGCGCGCGCCAGCTCGAGCGCACTTTGCGCCCCGAAGTTCTCGAAGTAGCCGCCGTCGACCACCCGATCGACCGGAACCTTGTTGCGAACGATGACACCGGCCGGCGACACGATCGGAAACCGTGCTGACATTGTCACCGCCGTAGAAAGCCTCAGATCACACGGGGGCGCCTTCGGGTCCTGCCCCGGGCACGCCATCTCGTAGAAATCGAAGGCATCGGTGAACAGGCGGCTAGGCCCGTGCATGGGCAATAGCGATGACACGATGACCCGACGTCCCGAGCCCACCGACGTGCCGTTGAGGATGAGCAGCGGGCGCCACTCGCCGCTTGGCAGGAACAGCGACAAGCGCTTGCTGAAGTCCCCGCCAGGGGCCTTGTCGCCGGTCACGTCGCTCCAGGCCGATTCCCAGCTCGTTTCGAGCTTCACCGCACGATCGCTCAACACCCGCCACATGTCGGAGAACGTGAAAGTGACGGCTACCGGCGTGAGGAAGTCGTGGGCCAGAAAGAGCTGTACACGCTTTTGCAGTGCGGTCTTGGAGCGGTCCAGCACGTCGCCACCGACCTCGTGGCAGCCGAACCAGCCTTGAAAGCGCCTGTCCGCGCACGTCTCGGGACCCGGCGGGCCATCCTTCCAGTCGAGGCCCGCCAGAAAGGCAGCAGCGCCGAGCGAGCTTCCCGACACGGTCGACATCGCAAACAGTCGTTTGCGGAAATCAGGATACTTCTCCTGCAGGAGAGCCAGGGCATTGGCGGTCATGAACGCTGCGCGGCTCGCTCCGCCCGACCCGGCGACGATGATCGGCTGCGGGCAGTTGCCCTGCGAGCAGTCATTCGCGGCTTTCCAGCGATCGACTGCCTCCTCCAGCGCTATGCGCTGCGCCGGAGCCGGCGAACCCGCCAGACGTACATTGTGGCGTTCTTCGCGGATCAGGCCCCAGGTCGCCAGCCCCAGCAAGAACAACAGAATGAGCGGCACGCGAAAGCGGTGGGAGAGGATGCCGAGCAGCGCCAGGAAGGGCACATAAATTCCGAGCAGCACCGGCACGAACACAGCTCTGGGCAGATAGTTCTCAAGCGATGGGATGTACCTGCCGACGGTCGGGCTCAGGAACAGAATGGAAAGCACGATGTCGATGGCAAAGATGATAATCAGAAGGAGCAGCACGCTGATCAGCGTATTGTGCTGGGTTGCCGCCAGCGGCTCCTCGAATATCGGCTGGGCCGTGCGCCGCCGCTTCGGCTTGCACCAGGTGACGACACCGTCGAGGCGATCGTAGAGGAACGGCGCGATCGGCCGCAGCTTGCTTCGCTCAAGCACGGCCAACCGCGACAGCCAGGCAAACGCCGCCATGCAGACCACGCTGAGGGCCACAGCCCACAAGGACGCCAAAAGCAGGTGCCAGCGCGCCTGATCGGCTAGAGTGCCGCCCCCGACAGAAGGAACATGACTCCACGCCTGCAAAAAGCCGTAGGCGATCACGAGCAGGCAAAGGACACTCAAGATCCTGGGCAACGCCACGACGAACCATAGATACCGCCGCGGCGTATCGATTCCGATACGCTCGTGATTGAGCTGCAGCGCGACGCGGGCGCTGAAATTTGCGGGCAGAACCCAAAAAAGAATGGCGGCAACATAGAACCAAAACCAATGGAGGATGCGTTGGAGCCTGTCGGGCGGAATGTCTACGAACAGGTCTAGCGCCTCTGCCTGAGAGAAGATCAACAGGGCGGCGACTATGCTGACCACAGGGACACGAGCGATCCACAAGGCTCGCAACAGGACGCGCGTTGTGCTGTCGGAAATCCCCAGTGCGCTGCCAATGGCCGATGCCACAAGCTTCCCCCACAATCGCAAATTCAACAATTGCAGGACGCTAGCACGGATCGACTTGGTGTTACCATCGGCGACCCAAGCCTGGACTGCGTCGAAGAGGGGCTGCTCAAAACCGCGCTGCGGCTTGGGACGACGATCCAGCGCTGACAAAGCTCATTTTGGGCCGCATGCTCGACGTTGCGCGACACCCCCACACCAAGGTGTGATTGCCAAGGCGCTGGAATAGCGTCCATCAATCGGAGCCGAGCCCGGCTGCTCCCTCGTGAGGTAAAGGATGCCTGAGCCAACGCCATCCATCATGGACACCCGGCGTCACCAGATGTTTCCCATCCTGACGCCGGCGGAGATCGAGCGCCTGCAGCGCTTCGGCGTGCGCCGGTCCTACGGCGCGGGTGAGGCGCTGGTCACGATGGGCGAGGTGGGCCCAGGCCTGACCATCATCCTCTCCGGCGAGGTGCAAGTCACCCGGCGCGATGCGTCGGGGCACCGCGAGCCCATCGTCACGCACGGGCCCGGCGCGTTCATGGGCGAGCTGGCGCAGCTGTCGGGGCGGCCGGCATTGGTCGATGCCCATGCCCAGGGTCCGGTGGAGGCGCTGATCATCGCGCCCGAGCGCCTGCGGGCGGTGCTGGTGGCCGAGGCCGAGCTGGGCGAGCGCATCATGCGCGCCCTGATCCTGCGGCGCGTGGGCCTGATCGAGGCTGGAGCCGGCGGGCCCGTGATCGTTGGTCATGCCGAGAGCGGCGATGTTCTGCGGCTGCAGAGCTTCCTCTCCCGCAACGGCCAACCGCACCAGACCCTCGATCCCGATACCGATGCGGAAGCCAACGCGCTGATCGAGCGCTTCCACCTCGACACGGGCCAGCTGCCGATCGTCATCTGCCCGGGCGGACAGGTGCTGCGCAATCCCGGCGAGAACGAGCTTGCCCGCTGCATCGGCATGGTCGGGCCGATCGACCCCAATCGGGTCTACGACGTCGCCATTGTCGGCGCCGGTCCGGCGGGCCTCGCCGCTGCCGTCTATGCCGGCTCCGAGGGGCTCTCGGCGATGGTGCTCGACTGCCGCGCTTTCGGCGGCCAGGCCGGCGCGTCCGCGCGCATCGAGAACTATCTGGGCTTTCCTACAGGCATCACGGGCATGGCGCTCATGGCGCGCGCTTACACCCAGGCGCAGAAATTCGGGGTCGAGATGGCGATTCCCGACGAGACGGTGGCGCTGCAGGCGCCGGGTGAATCCGACAACGGCGAATTCGTGCTGCGCCTGCTCAATGACGAGCGCGTGCGTGCGCGCTCGGTCATCGTCGCCAGCGGTGCCCGCTACAGGCGCCTGAATGTCCCCAACCTGGACGAGTTCGAGATGTCGAGCGTGCACTATTGGGCTTCGCCCCTCGAAGGAAAGCTCTGCGCTGCGCAAGAGGTCGCTCTGGTGGGCGCCGGCAATTCCGCCGGCCAGGCCGCAGTCTATCTGGCCAACCAGGCTGCCAAGGTCTGGCTCATCGTGCGCGGGCGCGACCTGGCGGCCAGCATGTCGCGCTATCTGGTCGACCGCATCAACGGTCTCTCCAACGTGGAGGTGGTGACTGAAGCGCAGGTCAGCCGCCTCGAAGGCAGCAACGGGATGCTCGAGGCTGTCCACTGGCGCCTCGCCTCGGGCGAAGAGGTGCGGCGGGCGATCCGGCACCTCTTCCTATTCATTGGCGCCGAGCCGAACAGCGATTGGCTGTCGGGTTGCGTGCAGCTCGACCCCAAGGGCTTCGTGCTGACGGGCAAAGGCTGCACCGCCGAGCGGCAACTCTTGGAAACCAGCCGCTCCGGCGTGTTCGCCATCGGCGATGTACGATCGGGCTCGGTCAAGCGCGTGGCCGCGGCCGTTGGCGAGGGCGCCCAGGTGGTCGGAATGCTGCACGGCTTCCTGGCCAAACCCGCCTAGCTGAACCGGCTAAGAAGACTGCCGTGCTGCCGGCAACACCACCCGGATGCGGCTCGGCCGCTCGGGCGTGCCAACCCACAGCGCGTCGCCGCCGTGCTGGCGCGCGATCTGGCGCACGAGTGTCAGCCCGAGGCCCGCGCCCGACGGCGTTTGCTCGCCGGCAATGCGGAAGAAGGGCGTGAACACGCGCTCGCGCTCACCCTCGGCAACGCCCTTGCCATGATCGCTGACGGTCAATAGCGCCTGTGCTCCCTCGCGCGTAACCTCGACCTCGATGGGAGGGGCGCCGTGGCGCTCGGCATTCTCGATCAGGTTGCGGGTCATGCGGCGCAGCAGCGCCGGGTCGCCACTCACGATCACGGGGGTGCCGGTTACTGAGCAATGCTCGAAGCGCGCCCCTTCCTCGGCGGCCAGTGCCAGCAGGTCGACGTCCTCGCGCTGGTCGAGGCTTTTCACCGCATCGAGGCGGCTCGACAGCAGGATGCCGTCGATCAGCGCATCGAGCTCGGCGATGTCCTTCTCGAGCTCGCGCTTGCGCTTGGGGTCGGCGCCTTCCTTCAGCAGCTCCACGCCGAGGCGGATGCGCGACAGCGGGGTCCTCAGCTCATGCGAGGCATGCGCCAGCAGCAGCTTGTGCGAGCCGACCAGCTGCTCGATGCGCTCGGCGGCACTGTTGAAGCTCTCGGCCAGCCGCGCCACCTCGTCCTTGCCTTCCACCTTCACCCGCGCGCCGAGGTCGCCGCGGCCCAGCTGCTCCACGCCCTCCTGCAGCCGCTCCAGCCGGCCCGTCAGCCGCCGCACCAGCGGGTAGGCGCAAATCGCCACGGCAAGCGCGATGCTGCCGAGGAACGCGACTATGCCGAGCAGCGGCGGCCCCCGCCGGCCCGGCACGCGGGCGACGATCCAGCGCTCGTCGGGCAGCCGGATCGCCCAGGCCGGGCCGCCGCGGCCATAGAGCCAGCCAGCCTTCTCGCGCCGCGGCTTCGGCAGAGGCCGGCCGGCCTCGGCGATGCGGCGAAGGTTGCTGTCGAAGAGCGCAAGATCGATCTTGGAGCGCGCGTAGAGGCGGTCGATTGCCTCCTGCTGCACGGCCGCGCCTTGATCCGCGGGCGGCAGCAGCGTCGCCACCATCTCGCCCGCCATCTCGAACGGCTCCTCGCTCCTGGGCTGGCCGGGTGCGAAGCGCCACAGCGCGCCGCCGAACAGCACCACGAGAACCAGGCTGGCCACGATCGTGAGATAGAACTGCCGGTAGAGGCGGCGCATCTGAGGATCAGTCCTGCGCCTTGGCGAACACGTAGCCGGCGCCACGCACCGTGATGATGCGGCGCGGCTTCTTGGGGTCGTCCTCGATGGCCGCGCGGATGCGAGAGATGTGCACGTCGATGGAGCGATCGAAGGCCTCGAGCGGCTCGGCCTTGAGGATGTCCATCAGGCTGTCGCGCGACATCACGCGGCCGGCGTGCTCGGCAAGCGCCAGCAGCAGCTCGAACTGGTAGCCGGTAAGGGATCGCGCCTCGCCGTCGAGGCGGACCTCGCGGGCGTCGGCATCGATCTCCAGCCGGCCGAAGCGCAGCGCCTGGCCCTTCCGCTCGCCCTTGCTGCGGCGGAGGATGGCCTTGAGCCGCGCCAGCAGCTCGCGCGGCTCGAAGGGCTTGGGCAGGTAGTCGTCGGCGCCCATCTCGAGGCCCACCACGCGGTCCATGGCATCGCCGCGGGCGGTGAGCATCAGGATCGGCGTGGTGGCGCGGGCGCGGATCTGGCTGCACACCTTGAGGCCGTCCATGTCGGGCAGCATGAGGTCCAGCACGATGGCGTCGAAGGGCTCCTGCCCGTGCAGGGCGAGGCCCGCGGCACCGTTGGCAGCGCGCGAGACGCGAAAGCCCGCCTCGCCAAGATAGTCACGGACCATCTCGGCGAGGCGGGTGTCGTCTTCGATGAGCAGAATGCGGTCGGTCACGGACGCACTCTAGTGTCCTGATCGCGAAATTCGTCTGTTTGTGCGGCTTGCTCGGAACGAATTTCGCGATCTGAAGGACACTAGCAAAATCATGATTCTAGTGTGATTCAGATCGAGAAGTCCGCTCCCGAACCTAGCCCAGCGCGATGTGGCGGACTTCTCGATCATCACACTAGCCATGGTGCCGCGATCCCTTCCAGGGGCCGATCCGTGCCTCAGACCCATCGGCGCGTTCTCTGCCGATAGGCGGCATACTCGGCACCGAACCTGCGCTCGAGGGCCTGTTCCTCGAAGGCAATGTACCAGCGATCCGTGACGAGGGCGAACAGCGCGACGGCCGCGAACGGCGTAGTAGCGCCGAGAGCAATGGCAGTGCCGGCGAGCAGCAGAACGAAGCCGAGATACATCGGGTTCCTGGTCCAGCGGAACAGCCCATCGGTGACGAGCGTGCCAGGCTCGTTGAAGGTCTTGATGTTGGTGCCGATCCGCGCGAACAGGCCCGCCCCCGAAAAGGTGAGACCCAAGCCCAGCACCGCCACCAGCACGCCTGCGAGATTGTAAGGGTAGCTCACGATCATCGGGCCCGGGGCGAGGGTGCGTAGCGCAACCATCGCCACGAGGAGGATCAGCACGAGTCGCGGGGGGAGCAGTTGCATGGCCGGTTCGCTTTCCCAAGAAGGTCGGCGCAGGTGTCGATCCCTGCGCCGGTCCTTGCTGCCAGCTGTGTTCTCTTAGCCTCGATGCCAGCCGCGCCAATAGCTGCGGCGCATTTCGATGCGCTCGGCGATCTTGCGCCGCTGCTCGGGCGTGAGCACCTCGGAAGCATCGCCCAGCGCCTGGGCGAAGCGCTTGCTGGCAGCCTCGGCAAGCGCCATCTGCTCGGCGCGGAACGCCTCGATGGTGGCCCGGTCGAGGGTGGGCTGGGAGAGCAGGGTTGTGGCGCGTTCGCGGGCAGCCTTTGCCTTCTCACGTATCGGCAGCAGGTCCTTTATTGCGGCCTTGGCGATTGCGCGCAGCTTGTCCTGCTGCTCGGGCGTGGCGTCGAGCTCGATGGCTGCGTGCCTGATGAACCGGTCGGCGCGGTCCTCGGCTTCAGCCGGCGTCAGGGCGCCATGCATAAAGCCGCGACCATGCCAGCCGGGGCCGAAGCCCTGCGTGACGGCGCCTGTGGTCAGCGCACCGGTGAACGCTGCCGCCAGCGCGATCACGGTGATGAACAGCCAGCCTCTGCGGCGGCGCTGCCGCGGCTGCTCCTGGCTTGCCGGGGCGCTTGGATTTGATTGGTCGCTCACTTGGCTCTCCTTCGATTGCGGTTGTTTGCGGTGTCGCCACCTCGCTGCAATTTGGGAGAGCGCGGTTTCGCGTCCATCTCCGTCATGTAAAGTTGCGTAAAGCTCGGCAGAGTGCGCGCGTTAGGCCTGCGGCTGCGGAAGCGCTGACGAAACCGCCGCCGGTCGCGCGCGAGCCTGCAATTGGCGCTTGCAGGATGAAATAGGTCAGCTATGCTGTCCTATTGTGGGCGGCCGCGACCACCGCGGGGCGGCGGCCTGGATTTTGCACTGCGAAGATTCGTCCGAACCGGGAGACGAAGCAAAGTGCGACGGAACCGTAGCGGCGGCGACGGCAGCGCGTGATCATCCGGCTCCAGCCCTGAGCAGGGCAGGCGGTTGAGGCGAGGCGCTGAGCCGGCCCTTCGCTAGATGCTGGGAGATGCCCATGACTGCGCAGCGCCCGGACGCTGGTGTCGCGATCCCCGAAGCCAGCGGGCTGTTCGATCCCAAGCGCGAGTACGACGCGTGCGGTGTCGGCTTCATCGCCGACCTCAAGGGCGGCAAGTCGCACCAGATCCTCAAGGACGCCCTCTACATCCTGGAGAACCTCGAGCATCGCGGCGCCGTGGGAGCGGACCCGATTGCAGGCGACGGAGCCGGCATCCTCATCCAGATCCCGCACGCGTTCCTCGAGGAGGAGTGCGCGGCCCTCAAGATCAAGCTGCCGAAGCCCGGCGACTACGCCGTCGGCCATTTGTTCATGCCGCAGGACGAGCGCCTCAGAGCCCACTGCGAGCGCGTGTGGATGCGCATCATCCGCGAAGAGGGGTTGGAATTCTTGGGCTGGCGCTCGGTGCCGGTCGACAACTCGTGCTTGTCGGAGATGACCAAGGCGGTGGAGCCGGTGCACCGGCAGATCTTCATCGGCCGGCCGAAAGGCATCAAGGACAGCCAGGACTTCGAGCGCCGCCTCTATCTCATCCGCAAGGTCGTCTCCAACGCGATCCACTACGCCTACAAGGATCGCGACATCGGCCACTACACGGTGTCGCTGTCGAGCCGCACGCTGGTCTACAAGGGCATGTTCCTGTCCTACCAGGTGAAGGCCTACTACAAGGATCTGTCCGACGAGCGCGTCGCCTCGGCCATGGCGCTGGTGCACCAGCGCTTCTCCACCAACACCTTCCCGTCGTGGAAGCTGGCGCACCCCTACCGCATGGTCGCCCACAACGGCGAGATCAACACGCTGCGCGGTAACGTCAACTGGATGGCGGCGCGGCAGGCGTCGGTATCGTCGCCGCTGTTCGGTGACGACATCTCCAAGCTGTGGCCCATCTCTTACGAAGGCCAGTCGGACACGGCATGCTTCGACAACGCGCTCGAGTTCCTGGTGATGGGCGGCTACAGCCTGGCGCACGCCGCCATGATGCTAATTCCCGAGGCGTGGGCCGGCAACCCGTTGATGGATAGCAAGCGCCGCGCCTTCTACGAGTATCACGCCTGCCTGATGGAGCCGTGGGACGGCCCCGCCGCCATGGCCTTCACCGACGGCCGCCAGATCGGCGCCACGCTCGACCGCAACGGCCTGCGCCCCGCGCGCTATCTCGTCACCAAGGACGACCGCGTGATCATGTCGTCCGAGGCCGGCGTGCTTCCCGTGGAAGAGCCCAACATTGCGCGCAAGTGGCGGCTGCAGCCCGGCAAGATGCTGCTGATCGACCTGGAGAAGGGCCGCATCATATCCGATGACGACCTCAAGGCCGATCTCGCCTCGCGCTACCCTTACGAGCAATGGCTCAAGCGCACGCAGATCCAGGTGGGTGACCTGCCGCTCTCCAAGAAGCTGCCGCGCAAGAAGACCAATGTGGCGCTGCTCGATCTGCAGCAAGCGTTCGGCTACACGCAGGAGAGCCTCAAGTTCCTGATGGCGCCGATGGCGCATACGGGCCAGGAGGCGGTGGGCTCCATGGGCAACGACACGCCGGTCTCGGTGCTGTCGAGCAAGCCCAAGCTGCTGCACACCTACTTCAAGCAGAACTTCGCGCAGGTGACCAATCCGCCGATCAACTCGATCCGCGAGGAGCTGGTGATGAGCCTCGTCTCGTTCATCGGGCCGCGGCCGAACCTGCTCGACCTGGAAGGCACCGCCAAGCTCAAGCGGCTGGAGGTCTACCAGCCCATCCTCTCCAACGAGGACCTCGAGCGCATCCGCCAGATCGGGTTGGTCAAGGACAACCAGTTCTCGTCCATCACCATCGACATCACCTATCCGGTGGAGAAGGGTGCCACCGGCATGACGCCGGCGCTCGACGTGGTGTGCGCGGAAGCCGAAGAGGCCGTGCGCTCCAAGGACTACAACATCATCATCCTGTCGGACCGCGCGACCGGTCCCGACCGTATTCCCATCCCGTCGCTGCTCGCCACCTCGGCCGTGCACCATCACCTGATCCGACAGGGCCTGCGCACCAAAGTCGGCCTGGTGGTGGAGACCGGCGAGGCGCACGAGGTGCACCAGTTCGCGGTGCTGGCCGGCTACGGCGCCGAGGCGATCAATCCCTATCTTGCTTTCGAGACGCTGGAGCAGCTGCTGCCCGAGCTCGACGAGAAGCTCACCTACAAGGAGGCGCAGAAGCGCTACATCAAGGCCCTCGACAAGGGGATGCTCAAGGTGATGTCCAAGATGGGCATCTCCACCTACCAGTCCTATTGCGGCGCCCAGATCTTCGATGCGGTGGGCCTGCGCTCGGTGTTCGTGAAGAAATACTTCACTGGCACGCACACCCAGGTGGAAGGCGTCGGGCTGCGCCAGATCGCGCGCGAAACCGCCGAGCGGCACCGCCAGGCCTTCGGCGACGTGCCGGTGCTGGAGCATGCGCTGGACGTTGGCGGCGAGTATGCCTACCGCATTCGCGGGGAGGCGCACATGTGGCGCCCCAGCGTGGTGGCCGACCTGCAGCACGCCGTGCGCGGCAACCTGCCCGACAAGTACCGCTCCTACGCGCAGCAGATCAACGACCAGTCCGAGCAGCTGATGACCCTGCGCGGCCTGTTCCGGCTGAAGAGCGCGGAGGAGATGAGGCGCAAGCCGGTGCCGCTGGAAGAGGTGGAGCCGGCCGCCAAGATCGTGCGCCGTTTCTCCACCGGGGCGATGAGCTTCGGCTCCATCTCGCGCGAGGCGCATACCACGCTTGCCATCGCCATGAACCGCATCGGCGGCAAGTCCAACACCGGCGAGGGTGGCGAGGAGGCCGACCGCTTCAAGACCATGCCCAACGGCGATTCCATGCGCTCGGCCATCAAGCAGGTGGCGTCGGGCCGCTTCGGCGTGACGGCGGAGTATCTCGTCAACTCGACCGTCATGCAGATCAAGATGGCGCAGGGGGCCAAGCCCGGTGAGGGCGGCCAGCTGCCTGGGCACAAGGTCGACAAGATCATCGCCAAGGTGCGCCATTCGACCCCGGGCGTGGGCCTGATCTCGCCGCCGCCGCACCACGACATCTATTCCATCGAGGACCTGGCGCAGCTGATCTTCGATCTGAAGAACGTGAACCCCGCTGCCGACGTGTCGGTGAAGCTGGTGGCGGAGGTGGGCGTCGGCACGGTGGCGGCCGGAGTCGCCAAGGCGCGCGCCGATCACGTCACCATCGCCGGCTTCGAAGGCGGCACGGGCGCGTCACCGCTCACCTCCATCAAGCACGCTGGCTCCCCCTGGGAGATCGGCCTCGCCGAGACGCATCAGACGCTAGTGGCCAATCGCCTGCGCGGCCGCATCGCCGTGCAGGTCGACGGCGGCGTGCGTACCGGACGCGACGTGGTGATCGGGGCGCTGCTGGGGGCCGACGAGTTCGGCTTCTCCACCGCGCCGCTGATCGCCTTGGGCTGCATCATGATGCGCAAGTGCCACCTCAACACGTGCCCCGTGGGCGTCGCCACGCAGGACCCGGTGCTGCGCGCCAAGTTCAAGGGCCAGCCCGAGCACGCCATCAACTTCTTCTTCTTCGTCGCGGAAGAGGTGCGCGAGATCATGGCCGCCCTGGGCTTCCGCACCTTCAACGAGATGATCGGTCAGTCCCAGTGCCTCGACAAGGAGAAGGCGATCGGCCACTGGAAGGCGCGCGGCCTCGACTTCGAGAAGCTGTTCCACAAGCCCGAGGTGCCGGACAGCGTCGCCATCCACAATTGCGAGCGGCAGAACCACGGCCTCGAAAAGGTGCTCGACAACAAGCTGATCGAGCTCGCCAAGCCGGCGCTCGATGAGAAGAAGCCGGTCAAGCACGAGCTTGCGATCTGCAACCGCGACCGCACGGCCGGCGCCATGCTCTCTGGCGAAATCGCCAAGCGCTACGGGTATGCGGGCCTGCCCGAGGACACCATCTGGCTCTCGTTCAAGGGCACCGCCGGGCAGAGCTTCGGCGCTTGGCTCGCCCACGGCGTCACGCTCGACCTTGTGGGCGAGGCCAACGACTACGTCGGCAAGGGTCTCTCCGGCGGCAAGCTGATCGTGCGGCCCGATCCTGCGTCCGGCATCGTGCCGGAAGAGAGCATCATCGTCGGCAATACGGTGCTCTACGGCGCCATCGCCGGCGAGTGCTACTTCCGCGGCGTTGCCGGCGAGCGTTTCGCCGTGCGCAACTCGGGTGCCGTTGCCGTGGTGGAAGGCACCGGCGACCACGGCTGCGAGTACATGACCGGCGGCGTGGTGGTGGTGATCGGCCCGACGGGCCGCAACTTCGCGGCCGGCATGTCTGGCGGCATCGCCTATGTGCTCGACGAGGACGGCACCTTCGAGCGGCGCTGCAACCTCGCCATGATCGATCTGGAGCCGGTGGAAGCCGAGGAAGAGGTGATGCGCGCGCTCTCCAACCAGGGCGGCGACCTCGAAAGCCACGGCCTCGTCGATGTCATGGGCGACATGACGCGGCAGGACGCCGAGCGGTTGCATCAGCTGATCGCGCGGCACGCGCACTACACCAACTCGGCGCGAGCCAAAACCATCCTGGAGAACTGGGCCGCCTATCAGGGGAAGTTCAAGAAGGTCATGCCGGTCGAATACCGCCGGGCGCTGGCCGAGATGGCCAAGCACCAGGCGGCCGACCCGAGCGGGCTCGAGGTGATCGAGATCGGCATCAGGTCGCCGAAGGGATAGCGGGCTGAGGCGCGTGGGTCACACCGCGCGCTAGTGTGATGATCGAGAAGTCCGCGCCATCGCGGGCAGTTAGGTTGTGATGCGGACTTCTCGATCTGAAATCACACTAGAATCATTGGTTTGGCTAGTATCCTTCAGATCGCGAAATTCGTTCCGACCTTGCAGCGCGGTGAGGCGAATTTCTCGATCAGGACACTAGCGCGCGCGAGAGTGAGCACACGCGTCATGAAAATCTACGGCGACTTCGGCTCCGGCAACTGCCTCAAGGTCAAGTACACGGCGGACCATTTGCGCCTGCCGTACACCTGGGTGCCCATCGACATCATGAAGGGCGAGACCAGGACGCCCGAGTTCCTGGCCAGTTTCCCCAAGGGTCGCATTCCTTCGGTGGAATTCGGCGATGGGCGCCGTCTCGCCGAGTCCAACGCGATCATCCGCTACCTGGCGCGCGGCAGCGCGCTGCTGCCGGAGGATGCGTTCGCGCAGGCCAAGATCGACGAGTGGCTGTTCTGGGAGCAGTACAGCCACGAGCCTTACATCGCCACTACGCGCTATCACATCGTCTATCTGAAGCGCTCGCTCGAACAACGCGAGGCCTGGCGTGTGGAGCGGGGCGAGGCGGCGCTCGATCTGATGGACCGGTCGCTCGCCGGCCGCAGCTGGCTCGCCGGGGAAGGAATGACGATTGCTGACATAGCGCTGCTGGCCTACACACGGCTGGCGCACGAAGGCGGCTTCGACCTGGCGCCGCGTGGCAATGTGCGGGCCTGGATCGGGCGGTGCGAGGATGTTCTGGGCCTGGAGCCTGTACGCCCGTGATGCGAGAACAGCTAGGGGAGATCAGCCGCCGGCGGCATAGGGGTTGCGTATCGCGAGTCCGTCGATGACCAGGCCATCGTGCATGTCCTCCGAGTACAGCGTTTTGCATCCGGCCAGCGCCGCGGCGGCGACGATCATGCCGTCGTACACGCTCAATTGGTATCGCTCGGCCAGCTCCAGGCCGCACTGGTGCGTTTCGACTGTCAGGGGGACGATCTTCAAAGTCGCCCGAAAGGTGTCGAGGAAGTCGCGGGTTTCTGGCCAGCTCAAGCGCACTTTGCGCAAGGCGACGTTGGCAAACTCGTTCAAGACCTGCACGCTGACTATGCCGCCGTCCGCAAGCAGGTCCTCGGTTTGCCCCGCCTTTCCCGATTCCACATCGGTCAGGTATATGAGCACGTTCGAGTCGATGAAGACCCTAGCCTCGCTCATCGCGACCGCGCGCGTTGGCTTCGAGCCGATCGAACTTGAAGTCCTTGGGGAGGCGCCCTCGGTACTTGCGAAGTCTGGCAAGGAGCGCACGCCGATCGGGAGTCTTTCCGATCTCGATCAGCTTCGAACCCAGCGCATGGATCTCGACGTCGTCGCCTTCTTTCAGGCCGAGAGCTTCCACGACAGCCGCGGGCAGCCGCACGGCGAGGCTGTTTCCCCACTTGGCAACTTGCATCACAATCTCCTGGATATACACGCGGAAAATGTATATCCATTGCCGATAAACGTCAAGATTTCGCAAACTATGACGGTGCACTAGGCGACACGATGGGCAAGATTACGGGCTTCATGGAGTTCGACCGCCACGACCGGCACTACCGGCCCGTGGACGAGCGCGTGAAGCATTGGAAGGAGTTCGTCGAGCCGCTGCCGCCCGCCGAGGTGAAGACGCAGGCCGCCCGCTGCATGGACTGCGGCATCCCCTACTGTCACAACGGCTGTCCGGTGAACAACCAGATCCCGGACTGGAACGACCTGGTCTACCGCGAGCAGTGGCAGACCGCCGCGTTCAACCTGCACTCCACCAACAACTTCCCCGAGGTCACGGGGCGCGTGTGCCCGGCGCCGTGCGAGGCCGCCTGCACGCTCAACATCGACGACAACCCGGTCACCATCAAAACCATCGAGTGCGCCATCGCCGACAAGGCCTTCGCGGAAGGCTGGGTGGCGCCGGAGCCGCCGGAGAAGAAGACCGGCAAGAGGATCGCCGTCGTCGGCTCGGGGCCCGCAGGCCTCGCCGCCGCGCAGCAGCTCGCCCGCGCCGGACACGAGGTGCACGTCTACGAGAAGCTCGCCAAGCCCGGCGGGCTGCTCGTCTACGGCATCCCGGACTTCAAGATGGAGAAGCACATCGTCGAGCGCCGGGTGAAGCAGATGGAGGCGGAGGGCGTCACCTTCCATTGCAACGTCCACGTCGGCAAAACCGTCTCGGCCAGTGAGCTCGAGGACAAGCACGACGCGCTGCTGCTGGCGGGCGGCTCCGAGCAGCCGTTCGACTTCTTCGCCAAGTCGCCCGGACGCGACCTCGACGGCATCCACTACGCCATGACGTTCCTGCCGCAGCAGAACCGGCGCGTCTCGGGCGAGCCGCAGAAGGATGAGCCGCAGATCACAGCCAAGGGCAAGCACGTCATCGTCATCGGCGGCGGCGATACGGGCAGCGACTGCATCGGCACCTCGTTCCGCCAGGGCGCCAAGTCGGTAACCCAGCTCGAGATCATGCCGATGCCGCCCGAGAAGGAGAACAAGGGGCTCTCCTGGCCGCACTGGCCGCTCAAGCTGCGCGTCTCCTCGAGCCAGGCCGAGGGCGCCAAGGTCGAATACTCGATCTCCACCACCGGCTTTGCCGGCAAGAACGGCAAGGTCCAGAAGCTGCTCTACACGCGCGTCGACAGCGCTTTGAAGCCTGTCGCCGGCAGCGAGGGCGAGCTGCCAGCCGACCTCGTTCTGTTCGCCATGGGTTTCTCGGGGCCGGTGGAGGCCGACCTCGTCAAGGAGCTGGAGCTCGCCGTGGTACCGCGCGGGCGCTTCAAGGGCCTCGACGCCAACGAAAAGGACTACCGGCTCAAGGCGCGCGGCAAGGTGTTCGCGGCCGGCGACATCCGCCGCGGGCAGAGCCTGGTGGTGTGGGCGATCCGCGAGGGCCGGCAGGCCGCGCACTCAATCGACCGCTTCCTGATGGGCAAGAGCGATCTGCCGCGCTAGCAGCGTCGGCCTTTGGGTCAGTGATTGGCGAGCCGTACGTGCCGCGAGGCCTCGACTTCCCGGTCGCGCTCGCGGGTGAGGCGGGTGGCCTCCGCCTGCCAGCGGCTGGCTTCCGCTGCGCGATGCCGCGCACTGCGCCGCCACCGCGCCTGCGTCAGCCACATCGCCATTCCGCCGATGATGACGCCGACGAGCAGCATGCCGAACAGGTAGGCGTAGAACGGCAGCACCAGGGAGACGGTAGGATCGCCCGACCGGAAGGGATCGAGCGCCAGGCGAACCGGATGCCGGTTCGCAAGCGCCAAAGCCACCAGCAGCAGCGCTGCAGGAAGTGCCACAACGATTGAGATCAGGCGCCGCAACACACCCTTCACTCCGATGGTGAATTGACGAGCGACGAGATGGCGGCGGCCGACCGCTGCCGCCGGCTCGGCTCGCTTTTCGACCGGCTAGTGCTTCGCGGAGTTGAGACGCTCGCGCAGGTCTTTCCCGGTCTTGAAGAACGGCACGAACTTCTCGGCCACTGCAACCGCGGTGCCTGTGCGCGGGTTGCGGCCGATGCGCGGGGCGCGATGCTTGACGGTGAAGGCGCCGAAGCCCCTGAGCTCGACCCGGTCGCCCCGGGCCAACGCGTCGACGATCTCGGAAAAGATGACGTTGACGATGCGCTCCACGTCGCGATGGTAAAGATGTGGATTAGCGGCCGCGATCTTCTGGATAAGCTCAGATTTGATCATGCTTGCCCCCTTGTCCAATAGAAATCATTGGAATTCCTCATCTTTCAGCACCGTGCCAAATGGACAGCAGGCCGTCAAGCCGCAATGCGGCGAAGCGGTCGTCGGCCACCACGCGGGCCAGATCCTCCAGCGCGGGAACACCGGTCATGCGCGCCAGCGCCAGGGTGGCAAACCGTATCAGGCCCCAGTCCGAGTCGCGGGTCACTTTCCAGTCCACGATCTTGAGACCCTTGGGCAGGTTGCGCTGCTCTTCCAGGTAGCGCACGACCTCGGGCTCGCCGCCGATCTGGTCGATCAGCTTGTGGCCGAGCGCATCGCGGCCCGAGAACACCCGCCCCTGCTCCAGGCCTTGCACGCTCTTGGTGTCGATGCCGCGCCGGCTGCGCACCAGCCCTAAGAACCAGCGCTGCGACTCGGCCACCATCTCCTCCGTAGCCGCCCTGCCCGCTTCGTCCAGCGGCTGGAACATGGAGGGGTTGGCCTTGAGCGGGCCGCTCTTGATCTCGTTGACCCGGATGCCGAGCTTCTCGAGCAGCTGCGAGAACTCTGCCCACTGGAAGATCACGCCGACCGAGCCTGTGATGGTGTTGCCGCGGGCGATGATCTGGTCGGTGGCGAGACCGACGATATAGGCCGCCGAAGTGGCGATGGTGCCGAACTGGGCTACCACCGGCTTCACCTTGGCTAGCTCGCGCAGCGCCTCGAACAGCGCCTCGCCGCCGGCGGTAGTGCCGCCTGGGCTGTTGACTACCACGACAACGCCGGCGACGTGCTTGGACTCGGCCAGCTTGCTCAGCAGCCGCAGCAGGTCGCGATCCTCGGTGATGATGCCTTGGACCGTGACACGCGCGATCTGGCGCGTCTCCAGCAGGCCCGTCCTTTCGGCAGAGGAGAAGAAGATCAGTCCCAGCGCCAGCAGCCCGGCAACCACCGCCACGCCTCGCCAAAACGACAGGCGCCGGCGCAGCCAGCGGCGATCGAGAACGGCCTCAGTCTCGAACGTCATTGCGGTTCAATCCGCTGCTCGGACCCTATGCGGCCTCTCCGTCCAGTCTCGGACCGGGTGGCCGCCCGGCAACGACCTAGCACTCCTGAAGCGCCAAGCCAACCGACCTGGCGAGGATGGCGCGAGAAGATCGACCAAACCGCTTGGCACCGGGATAGTGGCAGGCCTCCCACCACCTGGTGAGAGGCCTGCGCATTGCACTACACTTGCCGATCCCGGCAACGATCAGCTGTCGCTGTCGCTGTCGTCGCCGCCTTCCTTCTTCTTGATGGCGGCCTTGAAGATGTCGCCCAGCGAGGCGCCCGAGTCTGACGAACCGTACTGCGCGACGGCCTGCTTCTCCTCGGCGATCTCGAGCGCCTTGATAGAGACGGATACGCGGCGGCCGTTCTTGTCGACGTTGGTGATCGCCGCATCCACCTTGTTGCCGACGTTGAAGCGCTCGGGCCGCTGCTCGGAGCGGTCGCGCGACAGGTCGGAGCGCTTGATGAAGGTGGTTATATCGGTGTCGACCAGCTTCACCTCGATGCCGTTGTCCTGCACCGCCACCACCTCGCAGGTGACCTGGCTGCCCTTCTTGAGGGTGCCGATGCTCTCCATCGGGTCGCCGGCGACCTGCTTGATGCCGAGACTGATGCGCTCCTTCTGCGCATCCACGTCGAGCACCACGGCCTTGACGTTGTCGCCCTTCTTGAAGGCTTTGATGGCTTCGTCGCCAGCCTTGTTCCAGTCGAGGTCGGACAGGTGGACCATGCCGTCGACGCCGCCGTCGAGACCGATGAACAGCCCGAACTCGGTGATGTTGCGAACCGGACCCTCGACTACCGCGCCCTTGGGATGCCCGGCCAGGAACACCTCCCAGGGATTGTCCTGCACCTGCTTGAGGCCGAGCGAGATGCGCCGCTTCTGCGGGTCGACCTCGAGGATCTGCACCTCCACCTGCTGGCTGGTCGATACGATCTTGCCCGGATGCGTGTTCTTCTTGGTCCAGCTCATCTCGGAGACGTGGATCAGGCCTTCCACGCCGGGCTCCAGCTCCACGAAGGCGCCGTAGTCGGCGATGTTGGTGACGGTTCCATTGAAGCGGCTGCCCACGGGATACTTGGCCTCGATGCCGGCCCAGGGATCGGCCTGCAACTGCTTCATGCCGAGGCTGATGCGCTGCGTCTCGGGGTTGATGCGCACGATCTGCACCTTGACCGTGTCGCCCACGTTGACGATCTCGCTCGGATGGTTGACGCGGCGCCAGGCCATGTCGGTCACGTGCAGCAGACCGTCGATGCCGCCCAGATCGATGAAGGCGCCGTAGTCGGTGATGTTCTTGACGAGGCCGTCGATGACCTGGCCTTCCGCCAGCTTGGCGACGATCTCGGAGCGCTGCTCGGCGCGCGTGGCCTCCAGCACCTCGCGGCGGGATACGACGATGTTGCCGCGGCGCCGGTCCATCTTCAGGATCTTGAACGGCTGCGGCGTGTTCATGAGGGGCCCCATGTCGCGCACCGGCCGCACGTCGACCTGGCTGCCGGGCAGGAACGCGACCGCGCCATCGAGGTCGACGGTGAAGCCACCCTTCACCTTGTTGAAGATGACGCCTTCCACCTGCTCCTTGTTGTTGAACTTCTGCTCGAGGCGCACCCAGCTTTCCTCGCGGCGCGCCTTGTCGCGGGAGAGCACCGCCTCGCCGAGCGCATTTTCCGTGCGCTCGATGTAGACCTCGACCACGTCGCCAACCTTGAGCTCGCCCGTTCGTCCGGGGGAGGCGAATTCCCTCAATAGCACGCGGCCTTCCATCTTGAGGCCGACGTCGATCACGGCGAGGTCCTTTTCGATCGCCGTCACCGTGCCCTTGACGACGCTGCCCTCGAAGACTTCGTCCTCCGACATCGTCTCACCCAGCAAGGCGGCAAAGTCCTCGCGGGTGGGGTTGAGTTCCTTGTTGCCAACTACGTTAGTGCTCATCTGTGCTCCTTCAGTCCTGCGTTGGTGTCGGGGCAACGCTGCCAGGGCTCGCAGGCGCGCATTGCATGCGCTCCAGGCCCAAGCTCGTGCCCATGATGCTTTGAGTGCCGCCGGCTGTGGGTCTATTCGCCAACCTGATTGGAGCGCACCTTAGGTGCGCCCGCGTTGGCCAACCTTCCTCAGGATCACGCCGACGGCGGCATTGAATGCGGCTTCTATATCCAAATCGGTGGTATCCAGCAAGACGGCGTCGGCGGCGGGAAGCATCGGCGACACCTCCCGGGTGGAATCCCGCGCATCCCGCTCCCGGATATCGGCCAGCACGGCCCCATAGGTGGCGGGCTCGCCGCGGCCCTTCATCTCCAGGCAGCGGCGCTGGGCCCGCACCTCGGGTGTGGCGGTTACATAGATCTTAACGTCAGCGTCAGGGCACACGACGGTGCCGATGTCGCGTCCGTCGAGCACCGCCCCCTCCGGACGCCGGGCAAACGTGCGCTGGTAGTCGAGTATGGC
This sequence comes from uncultured Alphaproteobacteria bacterium, assembly GCA_963832445.1. Taxonomy (GTDB): domain Bacteria; phylum Pseudomonadota; class Alphaproteobacteria; order Rhizobiales; family Hyphomicrobiaceae; genus AWTP1-13. The sequence goes on along the minus strand of CAWHUM010000013.1, from coordinate 72,951 downwards.
GGCGCGGACGGCAGGGATGCGGGCCACCACCGAGGCAGCCTCGCCCACGCCAGGACCGCGCAGGCCCGGGTCGACGAGCGTTGCAGGGTCAAGCTTGCGCGCCGCCGCCGTGGCGCTTGCGGTGTCGTCGAGCATACCGCCCTGTTTGCGCACATCCCGGGCGACGGCGCGGTAGAGGAGCCCCGTGTCGAGGTGCGCCAGCCCGAAGTGCGCCGCGATCCGCTTGGCCAGCGTGCCCTTGCCCGATGCAGCCGGGCCGTCGATCGCAATGATCATGGGACCTCGCATTCCCTCTCCCCACTCTTCAGTGGGGAGAGGGCTAGGGTGAGGGGCGGCCCCATACGCTGCGCTGCAATCTGTCGCTGCCCCTCGCCCCACCCCTCTCCCCGCAAGCGGGGAGAGGGGGAACCTGCGCGGCTAGAAACGGCAACCATCACTGCGCCCCCTCCGGCACCGCAAAGCTGGCGCCCAACCCCTCCATGAGGGGGCGGAACTCGGGAAAGCTGGTGGCGATGATGCCGGCATCGTCCACCGTTACCGGCCAATCGGCGCCGAGGCCGAGTACCAGGAAGGCCATGGCGATGCGGTGGTCGAGGTGGGTCGCAACGGTGCCGCCGCCGCGCACGTCCCTGCCGCCCTCCACGATCAGCGCATCGCCGTCGACCCTGGCCGTCACGCCATTGGCGAGGAGGCCCTGAGCGGTGGCCGCCAGCCGGTCACTCTCCTTCACTTTCAGCTCGGCCAGCCCGTCCATGCGCGTTTCGCCAGCGGCATAGGCGGCAAGGCAGGCCAGCACGGGGTACTCGTCGATCATGCTCGGCGCCCGCGCGGCCGGCACCTGCACGCCCTTCAGCTTGGAGTGGCGCACGCGAATGTCCGCGACGGGCTCGCCGCCCTCGTTGCGCTCGTTGAGGAAGGTCACGTCGGCGCCCATCTCCCTGAGCGTGGTGTAGAATCCCGTGCGCGTGGGATTGACGAGCACGCCGCCGATCGTCACCTCGGACCCAGGCACGATCAGCGCGGCGGCGGTGAGGAAAGCGGCCGAGCTCGGGTCGCTCGGAACCTTCACGTCGGTTCCGGCGAGCTCCCCGTCGCCTTTGATCGAGATGGCGCGCACGCCCTGGCGCTTGGTGGCGGTCAGCTGGGCGCCGAAGTGGCTCAGCATGCGCTCGGTGTGATCGCGTGTGGCTTCCGGCTCGATCACCGTGGTCTCGCCTGCGGCATGCAGCCCGGCTATCAACACCGCCGATTTGATCTGGGCCGAGGGGACAGGCAGCCGATACTCGATCGGGATCAGATCGCAGGTGCCGCGAATGGTGAGGGGCAGCGTTTGCCTGCTTTCGGCCACCTCCAACCCCATCTGCTGCAGCGGTTTCAGCACCCGCCCCATCGGTCGCCGCGACAGCGAGGCATCGCCGCTAAGGCGCACGCGCATATCGTGGCCGGCAAGGACACCGAACATCAACCGCACCCCGGTGCCGGCATTGCCGAAGTAGAGGTCGCCGGCGGGCTCGGTCAGTCCACCCACCCCGCGACCGAGCACCTCCCAGGTCTCTCCCACCTTGGCTATCGGGCACCCGAGCGCCTGCAGCGCCCGCGCGGTCGCGAGAATGTCCTCGCCCTCGAGCAGGCCCGTGATGCGGGTGCGGCCGGTCGCCAGCGCCCCGAACATGAGCGCCCGGTGCGAGATCGACTTGTCCCCCGGCACGCGCACGGTTCCCTTCAGGACCTTGGCCCGGTGGGCGGAAAGCGGCGCTGGCGCTGAATGCGACACTTGAGAATGGGGCCTCGACAAATGGGTTGCGCCGGTGTTCCGGCGTGGTCACGCGGCCGTCATAGAACACGAGGGGGGCCCGTAAACAACCCCCTCCGCACATCCGGCACCGGCGACCTGCGGACGCTAGGATTTGCTTTTGACAGCTGCCTTTTCGCGTGGCAATGAGCGGGCAAAATGCAGGCCTCTCGAAGGATTGCCAATGTCGACCAAAGCCGAGCGCGGCACCAAGCGCACGTGCCAAAATCCCGAATGCGGATCGCGCTTCTACGACCTCAACCGCGATCCGGTCGTCTGCCCCATTTGCCAGACCGCCTACCAGATCGCGGTGGCCCCCGGCGCACTGGCCGCCGTGTCGCCGGCCCCCGACAAGGCTGCCCAGCGCAAGACGCCGAAGAAGCCCGCCTACCCGGTCGAGGAGGTCAAGACCGAAGACGCGCCGGAGGCCGACGCCGATGCCGCGCTTGCTGCCATCGAGGGCGAGGAGGAGCCGGCAGTCGCCGACGAGGACGAGACCTTCCTCGAAGCGGAGGAGGAGGACGGCTCCGACATGTCCAACATTATCGGCGGGCCAGTGGCGGAGACAGACGAGCAGCAATAGGCTGGCTGTGCGCGGGCCCGCTAGGGCCTTGCGCAAAGCCGCGCACCGGCCTACTTAGGCCGTCCGGCCTGCGCGACGCGGGCAGAAATCCCAATCCTTCGGGGCCGTAGCTCAGTTGGGAGAGCGCGTGAATGGCATTCACGAGGTCACCGGTTCGATCCCGGTCGGCTCCACCAAGCCAAATCCCCAATAAAATTAGGCAAGTATCGGGAGTTGCGCTTCGTTAGGTCGATTGCGCTCACGCATTCTGTCTCCAAACTGTCCAAAGAAGCGCGAAAAGTAGCCTGTTTGTGCGCGGCCGACCGTCATCGGAAGCACGCCTGGCCCTCTAGCCTCGGGTTTGCCGCACCGGGCTGTCATCACAGGCGCGGGCTGTCGCGGTTGCCATGATTGCCGACAAAGACCAGCCGGATTGGCAAGGGTGGACTGTCTTCGGCGGCACCCTCGCCATGGTGCTCCTCTTCGCCGTGTCGGCTGTTATGTTGCCCATGACGAATGTGCCGTATTGCACAACGGGTTTCGGCACGTGCATTACCCACAGCCGGAGCCAACCATGGCATGTTGTGGAAATGCCGTGCCCCGCGGGCCAGTCGCTGCGGTTCGTCCGCCCTGTCGTCTTTGCTGGAGTAAGCCGTTGTCATTCGATCAGGGTGTCAAGTTTTCAGACCCCCTTGAGCGTCTGCCCTGCCGCTTGTGCGAAGTAGCGGTTCGGAGACTTGAACCTTGCGGCACAGACGAGCGCAAGAGGGGCACGGTGTCCTCTGAGTGGTCACACATGAAAGGCACTCCGCTCGCCAACCTCCGCGCCGCCGCGGTTAAGTCAAGCCTGGTGCCCCCTTCACTCGCGATATCTAGCGGTCATCGCGTGACCGAGCTAATCGCTGCGATTATCCCGTTCTTCCAAATCCGTGTTTGGGGAGAAAGCCAGCATCAGCCCAATACCAACCACGCAAATCAAAATGCCAATCAATTGCTCTATGAAGGTCATGGCCCCCAGTTCCTCTGGCTGGACGTTGTGCGGCGCACAACATCGAGGAACTGCCATAGCAACACCATCAGCTGAAACCCTGATGATGGGCATCAGAGTTAACGGTGTGAAGTGGGCAGCATCGCATTGAACTCGACACGCGCATTGGCGAGCTTGCTCGCTGAATGGTCACCACGAACGTCCCGACTTGCCAGAAGTGCTCGCGCCGCAACGTTGTCAGCTTTCGGGTTGAGCCCGAGGAAGCCTACCGGACCGTCGTGCTCAATCGATGGCGCAGAATCTGTCCAGCGTTCTTCGATCACGAGGTGGTCGTGGTTCCGGTTTATCGCACCGACGGCCCGGCACGTTCTGCCATCTCCTCATAGGCCTCAGCGACACCGATCATCCTGTCCCGTGCCTCTGCGTCGTCAAACCCTGCGGCCGCCGCCCTCACTTCCGTTGCCCATTTCCGCCACTGCTGCGGGTTGTCGGGGAGGGGCACGGTGTTCTCTGAGCGATCATGCATGAAAGGCCCTCCGCTCCGTCAGGTCTTGGCTTGACCCGGTTTCCTGTGACGTCAGTTCTTGCTGCTTCGATACTGTCCCGATCACGAAGACGGCGATGGGCGTGCCTAGCTCTGCCACCCTGCAGAACGACGGCCGCCCCGCCGCCCTTTGCAGCCAGGTGGCACCCACAGTCGGCTGAGGGCTTTGACTGAGATCAACGTTGCAGACGCGGCGGGGCGTCGGCAAACGCCACACATTCACCATCTTGGTCAGGTGCTTACCCTCGGGCGCAGCCTGGGGATGTCTGGTCCATCGGCATGCCCTAGTGCGTCTAGTGCGCGAGCCGCCCGGCCACACGCACGGTCAGGGCGCGAGATACCTCGCAGTCTGAGGGCCGCACCCGGCCTGGGGTCAGGGTGCGGTCTTCCTCCCGGTGCAGGAGGCAGTCGACGCGCGGCTGGCACCATTTCCTGCCTCACGTTGTGAGTGAGGGAGCGGCAGCTACCGCACATAACGCGAGCGATTGCCCGGCTCGCGCGCCACCACTCCCCGCGAGACAACGCGCAAAGGGTGGGGTTGATCCCCGCAAGCGTGCCGCCCCAGCCGGGGGCATTGGACCGTGACGCCTCCCCGGTTGCCGCACTTGCTGCATCTCGTGCGCTGCCTTCCGCATCTCCGATGGCCGCTGCGGGGTTCGCGTCAGGGGATCAGTTGTTGTCTGACGGCTTCCGCCGCCGCTTGCACCCGGTTGCGAGCCCCGAGCTTGGCCTGCACCTTCTTGAGGTGACTGCGGACCGTCTCCTCACCGATCTCAAGCGACTTGGCGATGTCCTCGGTACTCCTCCCTATAGACGCCAGCCGCAGGACCGCGAGTTCTCTGGCTGTTATGCGGGCTCGCTTTCCCATCCACCTGGGATCATGGGCGACCAACTGCTCCAGCCGCAGGGCCGCAAAGCTGGCAGCAGCGAAAAGAACAATCCGCATAGGCTGCGTCAGGACGTTGCTGAGGACTTTGGGGGACCAATAGCTGACCAGCCATCGCCGTCCGACAGCACACGTGAGGGCGTCGCGCATACCGTACTTCAGAGCAAGCTCGTAAGGCCATCGGTCGATACCGACAGGGTCAAGCATCTGCATGGTCTCGCTCCACGAGCAGGCCATGAGGCAATACCTTGCCATCATCACCCCTGGGTCCTGTTCGCGTTTTGCCATCTCGACATATTCTTCCCACCAACCCTGCGGGGCCGACGAGTGAAGGAATACGTCTCGCCCAACGCGAGTGGAGCGCCAATCGGAGGTGCGAATTGGTATTCTGGCAGCCCCCAGAACCGACAGGGAGGGGAGGCCGCCCTTCTTGACCAATACGTCCAGGGCATCAAGGACCTCTCCTGGCGTTGCTCGCCTGGCCACGTTGTCGGTGAACTCCGTCAGAAACGGGGTGACGGGGAAGGTGGCGGGTCTTAGCTCATGGACTTTTGCTTCGGCGACCATCGGCTTGCTCCTTAGCCCGGAAGGGCGGTGCGAGCCTGCAACGATTTGTGGTCGTCGCGACATCGGGACAAACTCTGATGGCCAAGGCGACCCACATGGCCCTGCCTTTGTGACATGTCGTCCAGGGGACGCGCCAAGACGGCCATGGCGAAGGCTGCGGAGGTGGAGAGCCTTCTCGCGGCGGGGGTCAGCCCGACTGACGTTGCTCGCAGGCTCAACATACACAGAAGCAGCGTTTGCAGGGCCATCCGGCGTCAGCCGACGGCCTACGGACGCGCATGGATTGGGGCCGCAAGAGGTCCCCAGGGTTTTTGCGGTCGCACACTAGGGTTTCCCTGGATAGATGTCGGTTGCCGCGTGTGGGCAACTACACGTGCAGGGGCCACGCTACCATCCCCACTCGACCGTTCCCTCCGAGAGAGTGGGAATTTCCTCCGCCGCGATCCGTTCCCCCAGATCGCAGCCTGAGATGTGCCCAGCGCGGCCCCTGCTGCTCCCCTCCCTGCTCCACCAATGGGAACGCCCGCCAAGTCTCAGCGGCCCCATCGCGCCTTGGTAGTTACCAAACGGTGCGACGACGCTTGATTGCCAGGATAGGCGTAGGCACCGTGGCGCTCGGACTCGCCGACGAGCCCAATCTCCAGTTTTGAACCGGTGGCCGGTGGCACGGCCTGCAGCTGACACATGTTCGAGGAAGCATTCGGCTTGCCGCAGACGGCAGCCCTGTTGGTGTTGGTACAGCGCGGGCTGGAGGAACTTTATTCGCAGCGCAACACGCGGCGGCTGCTGCAGCAAGGCGCCCATGAGATCGGCAGAGATTTCTATCCGATCGTCGCTACCACGCACGTTAGCTGGATAGCGGGCGTTGCCTTCCTTGTGCCTCCTGATGCACCCACGTACACGCCCCTTCTGTTCGCGTTCCTGGCGCTGCAGCCCCTGCGCTACTGGATCATTGCGACGCTCGGCCCCTACTGGACCCACCGCGTCATCACGCTCGTTGGGGCACCGGTCGTCGATCAGGGTCCTTACCGCTTCCTGCGCCATCCCAACTATGCCGTCACGCTGGCGGAGACGCTGCTGTTACCGCTGGCCTTTGGCCAGGTAGCCCTTGGCGTCATCTTCACCGTGCTGTGGGCCGCTGTCCTGCGGTACAAGATCGGCATGGAGGATCGGGCGCTCGGTGTGCGCCGCACCGCGCAAGCCGTCCCGTCGTGTGATTGATGCCGGCGCTGCGCAACAATGCGTTGCCGGTGATCGCAGTCGGTGGGGGAATTGCAGGGGCGGCATTCGCACTCGAGCTTGCCCGCAACGGGCGCCGCGTCATTGTGCTCGAGCGCACGCGCGGTCCCCACCACAAGGTGTGCGGCGAGTTCCTGAGCGAGGATGCCCAGGTTGCGCTCGCCTCGCTCGGGCTCGACTTGCAGGCGCTGGGTGCGACCTCGATTTGCCACTTCCGCCTCGTCAAGGGCGAGCGTCATGCAACCACTCCCCTGCCGTTTGCCGCCGCGGGACTTTCTCGTTTTCGGCTCGATGAGGCACTGCTCGCCGAGGCGGAGCGTGCGGGAGCGACGGTCGTCCGCGGCGTTGCGGTGGCAGGCATCGAGCCGGGAGATGGCACGGTCGTCGTGCGGACAGAAAGATGGGCGTGGCGCGGGGCGGCCGCCGCGCTCGCCACCGGCAAGCATTCGCTGCGCGGGCATGCGCGACCCCTGGGTGAAATGGTGGGCTTCAAGCTGCACTTCGAGGCGACCAAGGCGGCCCGCGAGCTCGCCGGGATCGTGCAGCTGGTTTTCTTTCGCGGCGGATACGTGGGTGCCTGCCTGATCGAGGGCGGCGTCTTGAGCGTCGCGTGGGTCATGCAGCAGTCGCTCGTCCGCACCGTGGGCGCGAACTGGACAGCGCAGAGAGAGCACCTCGCGCGACAATCCAGCCTGATCGGCGACGTTCTCGCTGGCGCTCAGCCGCTGCTTGCAAAGCCCATAGCGGTGGCGGCCATCCCCTATGGCTTCCTGCGCGCCACACCGATCGCACCGCAGGTGTTCCCGGTCGGAGATCAGCTCGCTGTCGTGCCCTCGTTCACCGGCGATGGCATGGCGATCGCCCTTTGCTCCGGCGCGGCGGCTGCACGCGCTTTGCTCGCCGGGCAGTCATCCGAAGCTTATCAGCGCGATCTCATCGGACTGCTGAGGCCGCAGTTTCGGCTAGCCGGTGGAATTGGCCGTTTCCTCGAAACGCCAATCGCGTGTGGCATGAGCGTTGCGGCGGCGCGACTGCTACCGTCACTGGTTACCGGACTGGCGGCGGCAACCAGACTGAAGGGACTGCGGATACCATGTAGTGCTGCTGCCCCGGACCACTCGATCAAAGATCGAGCACGATGAAATAAGCCGAGAATCCTGGACCGAAGGCGGCAAGCAGATGGCGCCCACGAGCGCCGGAGCGCAACGCACGATCCAAGATGAACAGTGCCGTTGCCGACGACATGTTGCCGTACTCGCGCAGAACCTCCCAGGAAAGCAGGAGATCGTCTTTCGTGAGGCCGAGGACGGCCTGGGCCGTATCCAGCACGCGCCGACCGCCAGGATGCATCAGGAAGCCCTGGAAATCGTCGAGCTCAAGCCCTTTGCGAGCCAGGAAATCATCGAGCACCGGGCGCAGCTCGCGGCGCAGGAACGATGGGAGCTCCGGGCTCAGCACAACGCCGAAACCGTTCTCTTTCACATCCCAGCCCATGATGTGGCGCGTGTTCGGCCAGCAATGCTCGCCGATCGTGACGATGCGGCCGCGCGACGTCGTGGCCGAGGCGCCGTCGCTCGAACTTCGCAACAGTACAGCGGCCGCTCCGTCGCCGAACAGGGCGATGGAGACGAAATTGGCGATGCTGGCGTCGTCGCCGCGAGCGCATAGACTACATAGGTCCACCGTCAGGAACAAAACGTACGCACCTGGCATGGTCTCGGCGATCCTGATCGCACGCGCGAGCCCGCCAACCCCTCCACCGCAGCCCAAGCCGAAGATCGGCAAGCGCTCGACCCTGGGCGAGAAGGGCAGGCGGTTGATGAGGTGCGCTTCGAGGCTCGGGACGGCCAGGCCGGTAATCGTGTTGGTTACGATGGCCGCGATGTCCTCGATGCGAATGTCGGCCTCGGCCACCGCCCTCAGCGTTGCTTCCTCCAGCAGCTCCGTCGCGTGGCGCTGGAAGGATGCCGTCCGCTCCTCCCAGCCTCGGCTCTCAAAGTACCATTCGGGCGGCTCGCAGACGTAGCGGCTCTCGATGCCGGTATTGGCAAAAAGGCCGCACGAGCCCTCCAGACGTGGGAAGAACCGCTTGGCTTCCTGGGCGATGGTCTGCTGAGAGACCTTGTGCTTCGGGACCACGCACGCGACCGACGCTATCTGGACGTTGAAGGTCGCATTGGCTCTGGCTTCGCTCTGGCCCAATCGCTTCTGCATGGTTTGCTCCGAGAAAGGGCCAGGCTCTGTCACGGTCGGCCGTTGGCCATCAGCGACCGAGTGGGCCTTGCCTCAGAAGCAGCGAGCGGTTGTGCAGGTCCCCTTGCGGGCCCACCCGTCGTAGCAGCAGATTTCGCTTGCTTTGCAGACCCAGGTCGACTGCGCGCCGACCATCGCCGCAGTGGCGATGCACTTCTTGTGCCTGTATCTGGCGGCCTCGGCCTCATTGCCGAACGGCAAGACCAGCGCGAACGTAGAAGCGCATACGACGGCCACTATCCAGCGGTTCATAATTCTTCCTCCTTGTCCGGACGAACTCCACAACCCAACCTCTGCATTGATGCGCTCGCCGCTGCGCCATGCACTCAGGCCAAGACCTGATCTGCGGGGTGCTGAATGTTGATGTCGCTTCGATGAGGTTGGGGATTGCTATCCGCCCATCGGCATCGCGCAACGCGGCGCGCGATTGCATTAACTGTATTTGGAACTTTACTTGGTTCGCCGATTTGGACTGGGTACGGATTTTGCCGGGTCACCACCCGGCATCGGATGCAAGGAAGAAGACATCGACCTGCATTCCGGATATGAGCCGGGCCGAGTCGGCAACCTCGATTAGAACTTCGAAGACCCTGGCCTCCTGTGGGCGCCGGCGGCCGCCTGAAGTGGTCTGCGCAGGACCCAGGGCCGGAGCAATCGCCACGACCTTGCCCTTGAGCGGGTCCGCAAAGCTCTCCGGACGGACAAACGCCGACTGGCCGACGCGCACCTTCTCCCGGTTGCGCTCGTCGAGATCTGCGCGCACTCGCAGCTGCGAAATATCGGCGAGCATCGCCAGCGGGCGCTCTCGTTGGGGCGCGACTACCTCGCCGGCGCGCACAGGCAGCTGCAGGATGGTGCCCGCGAAGGGGGAGCGGACCCTGGTTTTCTCGAACACTGCCTCGGCCGCGGACAGCTCGGCGCGAGCCACGGCAAGGGCCGTGTCGAGCGGGCCGGGTATCTTGGCGACGTTGGCTTTCGTGCGTGCAAGGTCGTCTCGCGCGCGTTCGAGCCGGCGCTTCGCTTCCCGGACGCTCTCACGTGCTTCGGCCAGCAAGGCCGGGGCGGCGTGGCCTGCAAATAGCCGGTCGATGCGTCGCCTCGCAGCGGCGAGAGCTCGCTCCGCGGCCGCAACCTTGTCCTCTGCTTTGCGCTGGTTCGCCAGCGGGCCGGTCACCGCTACGCCATCACGCTCGCGCTCGCGCATGGCCACTTGAGCTTCGACGGCGGCCAGACGGGCCATTGCCTCCTCGTCCTCGAGCCTGACCAGAAGGTCGCCTTGGTCGACACGGTCGTCGACGTTCACGAGGACTTCCGCAACGCGGCCGAGAATGAGCGCATCGATGCGCACCTCGCCCGACAGCGGTTCGACCCTGCCGGGCGCCGACGCCACCCAAGCCGGCCCCGCCGGTCCGCCTTCGGGCGGGAGCAGCGGAGACGGTGCCGACGGGCGCAGTTGGCCAAGCCAGCCTGCGAAGTCGGGCCTTGTCGCTCCGTAGAGCACGGCTGCCGCGCCGATAGCTGCGAAAAGCATCCACGCGGCCCTGGCGCGCTTCCGAACGGCAGGCGATGGCTTACTTCCCGGCAGTATTGCGTCGCCGTCCTTGGGCGCACACCTGATCCGATACCTCTTTCGCGTTCGCAGCTTCATCGGTTGAACACGCTTGCCGGATCAAGGCGCATGACTTTCATGATTGCGGAGATCGCCCCCGCAGAGCACATGGCAAGGGTGATGAGGAGAATGAGCAGCGCAAGCCACGGTGTGACAACGACCGGCATGGCGGTCTCGGCGCTGAACCAGACTGCGAGCTGGCCAAACAAGGCGCCGAAGGCACAGCCGATTGCTGCGCACAGGAACGCTTGTGCCAGAATGACCCGGTGGATGTAGCTGGCACTGGAGCCAAGTGCGCGAAGGGTCGCGAACTCGGCCAGGTGGTCGCGCGTGCTGGCGTAGAGGCTCTGGCCGACGATGACCGCGCCGACCAGGACGCCCAGGAATGCGCCGGCAATCAGCGCGGCGCCGGCGCCAGTGCCAAACAGCCAGTGGTCCACCGTGCGACCGCGGAACTCGGAAGTGGTCAGCACCTCCGCCTGTCGCAGCCTCGGCGTCAACGCCGAACGCACATCGTGAAGGTCGGCGCCGGGCCCCAGGCGCACCAGGACATAGGTCGAACGGTGCCGCTCGAGCCCCAGGTAGTCGCGGGCCGCCGCCAGGGACGTGAAGACATAGGGCAACGTGGTGAAAGAGCGGATGCCGCGCGTTACGGCGGCCACGCGCGCCCGAAGGTCGAAGATGTCGGCTTCGTCGCCTAGTCCGCCGACACCAAGGTCGCGAAGGTAGGTGCGGTCGACGGCGACCGCATCGGGAGTCCGCATTGCTTCGAGCGAGCCATGCACAATATCCCACAGCGTCGGTCCGCCCGCACCAGGATCGGCCCCGACCAGCACGATCGGAATGCGGCCACCGCTGGGTTTGCGCCATTCGGCAAAGCTCACCATGATCTCCGTTGCGGCCATCACCCCTGGCGTCGAAAGGGCGATGTAGCGCTCGCGGCCCTCGAGTACGGTGCCGTTCTCGAAGCTACGGGTTTCGAGGGGCACGACCCAAAGGTCGGCCTGCGCATGGTCGATCAGTGTCGCGATCATGCGCTCGGAGCTCACGTAGAGGCCGAGTTGGATCGTTACCAGCGATGTCGAGAAAGCGATGCCGACGAGCGTTGCCGCAAGTCGGATGCGGTCATAGAACAGGTTTCGCAGAGCAAGCCTGAGGATCATGCTGCACGATTGCTCATTGGCCTACGGCAGCTGCCGACCGCTCCCGGGCCGGGAAGGTTCGAGACACCCTAATTGATCATCCAAGACGGCAAACGCCCGATAGACCGAAATGGTTAGCTCCGTTCGCGGCGGGGAGCGTCACCGCCAGTGGTTCGCCCTCGGGCGTGGAGAACCGGAGCTGCGGATCACATGTCAGTAGAGCAGGTACTTGGCTCGCAGCCGTTCAAAGGCCTGTAGCCCATCGCGCCAGCGGTCAGCGATTGCCGCGGGGTCTTCGCCGGCCTCGATTGCCGCCAGCGTCTGGCGAGATCCCAAGAGAGCCAGCATGTCGCGTAGCGCGAACGTCTCGGGGTGGAGGCGGCGGAGCGCGGCCGCCAGCTCGATGCCCATGAATGGGGCGTCGAGGGCCGCCCGGTCCGTCAGTCTGATCCGCACGCCGCCGCAGCGCTTGCTCGCGTGCTTGTCGGCAGCAGGCGTGAAGCTGGCGGGCTCGAACGCCACGCCGGGGATCGCGCGACGCTGCAAATGCGCGGCCAGCGCCTTGCCGTCGATCCAGGGAGCGCCGACCAGCATGAACGGCGTGGGCGTGCCGCGGCCGACGCTGACGTTGGTCTGCTCGATCAGCGCCACGCCGGGATAGAGGATGGCGGCATCGGGGGTGCGCAGGTTGGGCGAGGGATTGACCCAGGCGAGGCCCGTCTCGTCGAACCAGGCGTCGTGGCGCCAGCCGCGGGCCTTCACCACGCTCAGCTCGGCGCCGATCCTGTTCTCCGCGTTGAACATCATGGCAAGCTCGCCCAAGGTCATGGCGTGCTGCACCGGCACGGGCATGTAGGCGACGAAGGACTTGAGATCGGGCTCCAGCATGGGCCCGCGCACGCCTGCGGCGCTTGTCGGGTTGGGGCGGTCGAGCACGACCACTTTGATGCGCCGCTTGGCGGCCTCCTCCATCAGGTAGGCCATGCTGGTGGCGTAGGTGTAGAAGCGCACGCCCACGTCAGGCAAGTCGACCACCACCGCGTCGAGGCCATTGAGCATGGCGGCGCTGGGCCGGCGGCTCTTGCCGTAGAGGCTGTGGATGACGAGGCCGGTGGCAGCGTCGCGGCTGGAGGCGATGTTGCCCTCGCGGTCGGCGCCGAGGCCGTGCTCGGGGCTGAACAGCGCCACCAGCTTCACGCCCGGCGCCTTCGCCAGCACATCGATGCTGCGGCGCCCCGCCCCATCGCGACTCGCCTCGTTGGCGAGGAGGCCTAACCGCAAGCCCTTGAGTTCCGCGAAGCCGCCGGAGGCCAGCACGTCGATGCCGAGCTGCACTAGCGCGGGTTTGCCTTGCTCGGAGGGCATTGGCGTTACTCGACCCTGTTGTGCCGCCGCGCCGCGCGGCAGCGCTGTTCCCGCGAGCGCGGCGGCAGCTAGCGCCGCGAGGGCGGCGCGCGCTAGTGTTCCGAACCCGATGCTCCCACACACCCTGCCGCTCTCGATATTGCCAACCTAGGATTGGGAGCAGACACCAGCAATCTTCGAGGTGCCAGTGTGCCTCGCAAGCCGCCTCAGCGCGCGTCGGCGTAGCATCTCCGCATGGCTGTGCAACGTTCCGCACCGCTGCCGTGCGCGGCATCCGCCTTGGCGGGGCCTATGAAGCGGCAGATTTCCTCGAGCCCCTTGGGCGTCAGCCATTTCTCCTCGCGCCCGCGCTGCACGGCAAAGCAGTCCGCGGCATATTCATCCTTGCCGCGATACTGGTGACCACATTCGTGGCCGTAGATCCAAAGCTTCACGGTGGTGGTCGTGGTGGTCAAGAGTTTGGGATTGAGGATGAGGAAGCCGGGGTAGGCGCCACCGTAGTCATCGAGCCGGTCGTCAAAAATGGTCGGCCGCGCTCCACACATCGGCTTGTGGCCGTCGAGGTCGAGTTGGCCGGCAGGGATGATCTTCGCGCTGCCGCCGACCTTTTGCAGGTAAAGCTCGGGCGTCGGCGGTGCGTTGGAGCCCTGCCCGCCCGCACAGGCGCTCAGGATCAGGCCGAGCCAACACAACGACAGCAGACGCAGGTGCGATGATGAAAGCCGCAGCAAAACGCGCCCCCGATACACAACAGCCGGCCGTGTTTAGAGGGTGCCGACGCAGCGAGCAAGTGGCCTGGGCCGGTGCGGTGGACAAGGCGGGCGGCGGCGTCGCAGGGCATTGGCGTTGCGCAGCTGCCCGCATCACTCGACCTCGCCTACGGGCTGGGAGCGCCTTGCTGCCAACGGGATTGGATCGGACGGGCTGGCCGCGCCTACTTCTTGGCGCGCGCATCCAAACATTTGTGCGTCTTCATGCTGTAGTACATGTAAGTGCCGCACGAGCCGGGTGCCTTGCTTTTCTTCTTCGCCTTCGCGAGATGGGCAAGACTTTCCGTCCCCAGCTGCGAGCCGGGATTGATGAGCATCGCCGCCTGCAGGTCAGACAGCGGCGAGAAGGCATTGGCGATCGCCAATGCCAGCATGGTCAAGAACGTATTCCTCATTTCGAGTCCTTCGAATTCGGTGCCGGCACGCGAGCTCGCGTTACGCAAGCTGCGGTGATCTTGGTAGCGTGCGCGCGATAGGCGCTATCGTTCAATCGGTAGCATCACTGAGTTCGCAAGGTGATGACTCAGTCGCCCGGGTAAATGGCGCCCCCTTCGACGATAGCGGCGGCGCTAGCCGGGGATCAATTCGCCCCCTCGAGCAGGCGGCGGGCGATGACCTGGGCCTGGATCTCGGCGGCGCCCTCGAAGATGTTGAGGATGCGCGCGTCGCACAGCACGCGGCTCACGGGGTACTCCAGCGCGAAGCCGTTGCCGCCGTGGATCTGCAGCGCGTTGTCGGCGTTGGCCCAGGCGATGCGGGCGCCCAAGAGCTTGGCCATGCCGGCCTCCAGGTCGCAGCGGCGGCCCTGGTCCTTCTCGCGGGCGGCGAAATAGGTGAGCTGGCGCGCGATCATGGTCTCCACCGCCATCATCACGATCTTGTTGGAGACGCGCGGGAAGGAATAGATCGGCTTGCCGAACTGGTTGCGCTCCAGCGCGTATTTCAGCGCCAGGTCCATGGCCGACTGCGCGACGCCGATGGCGCGCGCCGCCGTCTGGATGCGGGCCGCCTCGAAGGTGGTCATCAGCTGCTTGAAGCCCTGGCCCTCGACGCCGCCCAGGAGCTGCGCCGCCGGCACCTCGAAGCCGTCGAAGGAGATGTCGAACTCCTTCATGCCGCGATAGCCCAGCACCTCGATCTCGCCGCCGGTCATGCCCTTGGCGGGGAACGGCTCGGCGTCGCTGCCGCGCGGCTTCTCGGCGAGCAGCATGGAGAGGCCCTTGTAGCCCTTCTCGTCCTGATTGGTGCGCACCAGCAGGGTCATGAGGTCGGCGCGCACGGGGTGGGTGATCCAGGTCTTCTGGCCGGTGACCTTGTAGACATCTCCTTCACGAACTGCGCGCGTCTTGAGCGAGGCGAGGTCGGAGCCGGTGTTGGGCTCGGTGAACACGGCGGTCGGCAGCAGCTCGCCCGAGCCGATCCGGCGCAGGTATTTCCGCTTCTGCTCCTCCGTACCGTTGCTCAGGATCAGCTCGCAGGCGATCTCGGAGCGGGTGCCGAGCGAGCCGACACCGATGTAGCCGCGCGACAGCTCCTCGGAGACCAGGCACATCGCCTCCTTGCCGAGGCCCAGCCCGCCGAACTCCTCCGGCAGGGTCAGACCGAACACGCCGAGCTCGCTGAGCTTGGCGATGGTCTCGTGGGGGATGTACTCGTTCTTGAGATGCCATTCGTGCGCGCGCGGCAGCACCTCGCTCTGCGCGAAGCGGCGCATCTGGTCGCGCATCTCGGAGAGCGTCTCGTCGAGGCCGGTATCGCCGAAGGTGGTGACGCCGGGCTGGTCGGCGATCAGCCTGGCGAGCTTGCTTTTGGTGCCGTCGGCGGTTCCCTCCGCGATGAGATCAGCGGCGGGGTCCTCGAAGCGGCGCAGCTCGGCTCTGGCGACGCCGAGCGCGGTGACGCGCACCGTCTCGCCCTGGCTCATGGGAATGCCGCCCGCCATCTGGGCCAGGTACTCGCCGAAGGCCGCGCTGAGCAGCAGCCGCTCGAACTCGCCGAGGCGGCCCTCGCCTTCGAGGCGGCGGGCCCAGCCCAGCATCTGGCGCAGCGCTTCGACGTAAGTGGCGAGCCAGGCCAGCCCGTGCGCCGAGGCCTGGATCGCATCCAGCCCGCCGGCCGCGTCCACCTGCGCGCGGGTTGCAATGCGCGCGTGGTGGAGCAGGCGCTCGGCCGCGGCCACCGCCTGTGCCTCGCGATCGAAGGGCGCGGTGCCGGTGCTCGCTGCGGTGCTTACGGTCTGGCCAACCTGCGTCATGTGCCGGACTTTCTTTGCGTACGCGAAGGCAATTTCGCTGCACTGCACAATAGCGCTATTCGAACAACGCGCGCAATGCGGGAAACGCAAGGAGCTTTCGCAAACGGCGGCGTGCGTTGGTGCTCGCTTGGCGGAGAGCTTGCCAGGCTCAGCTTCGCGTGAGCGATCGCAGAAACCTTCGCACGGGGCCCCGCTTGAAGAGGTGGCTTTCGACAATGTGGGCGCGGCCGTTGCTGGGCTTGATCACAACTACCTCGGCCTCCTCTGCGCGGCTGTTGTGGGGGACGTATCCCTCGTTGCCGCGAGTGGCGTGTGCCGCTTGTCTCGGTTGAGCGGGAACGGTTGTCGCCGTCGCCGTCGCGCTTGCCGCCGGCGGTCCGCTGCGCTCGCGAATGATGAAGCTCACCGTTGCTTCCTCTGTGTCGAAACCCATCTGGTCCGCTTTGCGAAGCCTTCGCCGTTCCTCCTCCAGACGCCTGGCGCGCTCGGTCGCATCGGTGTTCACATGCGAGGAAGCGGCAACCGTGGGTATGCGTGGCCTTTGCTCTGCCGCGAGCGCGGCACCTGCATCTGCCGCTGGAGCAGGCGGCGGCTCGATGGCGGGCACGGAAGCCGAAGGCGGCGGCTCTCGCTGCGCTTCCACCGCGACCGGAGGCTGTGCGAGCTCGACGCCGGCCGGCGCGTCCTGTGGTGCGGGGGCTTCATCGACCGCGATGGCCAGGGGCTGTCGGTCGCCGCCTGCGGAGGCATACATGCGGATCGCCTGGAGAATGTCGGCAAGCTCGATCCCGCGCTGGCGCGCGGGCCCGGCTTGGTCGGCGACCTCGTGATCGGGAGGCGTGATCTCGCCGTTGCCGGAGCGGAGACTTTCGATGGCCGCGTTCACCGCACACAAGGACCGATAGAGCGGATTTCCCGCCAGCCCACGCTCGCACTGCTCGCGGGTGGGGCGGTCGGCCGACGCGATCAGCGCCTGCCATAGCGCATTGTCGCTCAAAGCGGCCTCGAGCTCGGCACGGGCTGCCTGCAGCCTGGCGATCCCAGGGACCGATATGCCTTCGCTCACGTTCACTCACGCTCCCCCTATGCACGACGCAGCTTAGCATGCCGGCCCCCACGTCCGTCCCCGTCCGGCGCGCCGCATCGGCGCGCAGGGTAAAAATTGCTGCGTTTGCGGGGCCCTATCGGTGCCCCCGGCACCTCGTGGCGACGGGCGCTCGACGGCCCCGGGTGGGGTGGGTATGTTCGCCCGATCATCGACAGGATCGTTGTCGCGGGCGCGGAGCGCCGCAGCCCCTCCGGAGTGGCTCATGGTCGTACGGCAGAGCAGTACCATCGTCGGCGCGTTCTACGCGCTCTATGCGGACAGCGGATTTGCCATGGCGGGTGCTGTCGCGTTCGCTTTCGTGCTGTCGCTGTTCCCCTTCTGCATATTCCTGGGCGCGGTCGCAGGTTTGTTCGGCGGCGAGGCTCTCGCCAAGGAAGGCGTCGAGCGCCTGTTCGAGATCGCGCCGGCCCCGGTGGCGGAGGCGCTAGCGCCGGAGGTCATGGCCGTGATGGGCCGCAGCCGCTTCGACCTCCTCACCTACGGCGCGCTCATCTCGCTGTTCTTCGCCACCAGCGCCATCGAGAGCCTGAGGGCGGCACTGAATATCGCCTATCGGCAGAAGGAGAGGCGGCCCTACTACTTGTGCCTGCTGGAGAGCTCGCTGTTCGTCATCCTGAGCGCGGTGGGCGTGCTGGTCCTCACCTGGGGCGTGGTGGTGGGGCCGCAGATGGCGGCGCGCATCAAGCCCGACTGGCTGCTGTGGCTCGCCGACGAAGGCTGGCTGGCGCTCATCGTGCGGTTTGCCATCGTCATCGGAGCCGTCGGCGTGCAGCTGCTCGCCTATCACCTCTGGCTGGCGGCAGGGCGCCGCACCCTTGCCGATGTGTGGCCTGGGGTGCTCTTGAGCGTGGTGCTCTGGCTGCTCGCCGCACGCCTGTTCAGCTCGTGGCTCACGTTCACGGACTATTCGCGTTTCTACGCAGGGCTCGCCCAGATCATGAGCGCGCTGGTGTTCTTCCAGGTGTCGGCGATCGTGGTGATCCTGGGCGCCGAGCTCAACCGCGGGCTTCTGGAGATCAAGGAGCGGCGCGTGGGCGGCAACGGGGCTTGAGGCGCCGCCGCGGCAAGGCAGTGCCGCAGAACGGCGCTGGCTGGGAGTTGTGGGGACAAGTCTCGAGCAATCGCTCCCGCCGCATTCGGCGGTGATGCCGATGCCTTGGTTTATTGCGCGACCAAGTCCAACAGCCGGAAATCGTTCGAAATCTAATAGCAACTGCTTTGCATTGTGGCGTTGGTCTTCACCAACCCCAAACGGGTTGGGCGCAATTCTGGCAAGGCTATTGTGCTCGCTCGGGGAACGACATGTCCGCGCCGTCCGAAAAATCCGGTCCAGCCGACGCTGCGACTGCACACGCCGCGTGGCTGGACAAGCCGCGCTCATTTTTCCGCGACCGGGCGGGCAACGTGGCGATGATGTTCGTATTCCTATCCCTGCCTCTGTGCGGCGCCATTGGCTTGGCCGTCGATGTTGGGCGTGTCTATCACGTCGGCTTTCAAACGCAGGCGGCGTTGGACGCCGCGGCTCTGGCGGCTGGACGTGTCGCACAGGTCGAGAAGGTCGATACGATCAATAAGGCTTCTGCTGCTGCAACGGCCTTTTTTGATCGCGCCAAGCCAAGCGGCGTGGTCGTCACAGACATGCAGTTCTCGCCAAACTCGGCGAAGACCGAGTTCACGCTCACCGCCAACTCTTGGGTACGAACACCATTCATGGGCGTGCTTTCGATCATTGCAAGCCATGAAGCCCCGGATGACGCTCCTGATGGCTGCAACCACTACTTCGATTGCGTGCAGGTCGCTTCGACCGCAACGGCGCAGATATGCCTGAATTGCAGCGGCGATGACGGAACCAATCTGGAAATCGCACTGGTTCTCGATATGTCGGGGTCGATGGCCGGTCAAAAGACGACCGATCTGATTGCAGCGGCGAAGGACCTGATCGACATCGTGGTGTGGGACGACCAAAGCCACTACTACTCGAAGGTGGCGATGGTGCCCTATTCCATGGGCGTAAATGCGGGGACATACGCCGACAAAGTACGGGGACCAATCGCTCCGCCCAAGGAGATAACCGCAGCAACGCGGACAGAGCCGGTGGTCATCACCAGCGCCGGGCATGGATTCAATAACGGCGACCTTGTCTACATCAAAGACGTCCTGGGGATGACGCAGATCGACAATCGCACGTTCACGGTAGCCAACGCGACGGCGGACACCTTCGCGCTCTCAGGCGTAAATGGAAAGAGCTATGGTTCGTACTCGTCCGGCGGGTATGTCTATTGCACTACTCCAGGCTGCGAGTACTTCGCTTTCAAGAACCCATCCGGTCAAAGCAAGCTCTATCGGATCAGCTCCTGTGTGAGTGAGCGGACGGGGGCCAACGCTTACACCGATGCAGCGCCGAGCACGACGCTGCTTGGGCGGAACTATCCTGCGTCGAACAATCCCTGCCCCACCAACACGATCGTTCCGCTGTCGACCGACAGGACGATGTTGAAGGCACAAGTCGACGCACTGAACGCCTCAGGTTCGACCGGGGGCCACATCGGCGTGGCGTGGGGATGGTACCTGTTGTCCCCGAACTTCGGATACCTTTGGCCCAGTGAAAGCACTCCCGCGGCCTACGGTGCGGCAAAGACCAAGAAGATCGCCGTGATCATGACGGACGGCGAGTACAACAGCACGTACTGCAACGGGGTGATAAGTCAGGACTCGACTTCGGGTAGCGGTTCGATTAACGACCACATCAACTGCAATGCGCCCAACGGGTTGTCATTTGATCAGGCGCGAGCCGCGTGCGCGGGCATGAAGGCCAAAGGTGTGAACATCGAGATTTACACCGTTGGTTTTCTCGTCGTCGACGACCAGAGGGCGAGTGATCTGATGTCACAGTGCGCGACCGACGCGTCGCACTTTTACGTGGCCTCCAACGGTGACGCGCTGAAGGCCGCCTTCCGTGACATCGCCTTGAAAATCTCGAAGCTGCGGCTGACGAACTGAGTGGAGGTTGCCGCGCGTCGGCGATTTAGGAGCGCGTCGTTAGCTCTTGCCGCCGTGCATGGGGTTGCCTGGGGCGTGTCGCCGGGTGGTGGTAGCGACTGGGGATTTGCTCCACGTCGAGTGTCGGCGGCGGCACCGGGGCGCCGACAAGCGCAATCAGGAACACCAAAACGAAGTTCGCCCTGCTCGCAAATGCCCTGGCGACGCGCCCGCGCACTCTGGGCGCGCCCGCGGTGGGCGACCCGGTGCTGCACGAGTTTGCCTGCGGCCGTTCAGTTCAACAGTTTCATTGTGGTCTTCACCACGGGACGCCAGATCTTTCCCGTCAACCTTTGACACAGGCGGGCTCTCCAGCCCTTCGCGAGACGCGGGCGGTTCTGCAAGCTTATGCACCACCGTTTCTGACGCTACCGCAGTCACCTCCGGTGACGCTACCGCAGTGACCTCCGGTGCTGGTGGTTCGGAGTGGCTATCTGCAATTCCGCCCTCAAGTACCGTCGCTTCAGGAGCGGGGTGTACCGCAGGCAGGTTCGGGCGATCGGCAAGCTGCTTCCGCAACGTCGAGTTCTCGCGCGCAAGATCTGCAGCTCTACTCTCCGCGTCGTTCAGGCGAGCAAGCTTGTCAGCGAGCGTGTCAATGCTTAGAGGGTCAAGGCGCGGTTTCTGCCGCAAGCTATGAAGAAGTGGTTTCAGTTCAGCAAGGTTCGCGCGCAGCTTTTTCTGCGTCCGCAGCCCTTCGTCCGCTTTGGCCTGAACCTGCGCCAGGCGCACACCCATCACCACGACGACTGCAATAAGAACCAGCATCATCGTCTCAGCCAGTGACAGACCTATGGGAAGGTGCAGCCAACTGTGCCGCTGAGAGGCAGTTGCCTGATGGTCGCGCCCAGCCTTGAGTTTGGGCAAATCTCGAGGCTCAGATTTACGGACGCGATCGACGGCCGCAAACTTGCTTGCAGGTCCGACTGGTCCACCACCCGCCATGCTTCACCCGTGCGTACACCCGACAGCCATACAATGCACGCAGTTGACCAAGACTCCCTCTGCATGAGCTGTCGTTGTTTCTTCAATGTTTACGAGAATTTTTGTGCCGGCCCGTCGGCCCGTCGGCGCGATCAGCCTGTCGGCGATCGCGGCCAGCACCTGCCTGGCGTTGAAAAATCGAAGCAGCGGAGATAGCGATTGACGAAATGCGTGTGCAACTTGCACACGCTGCGCGACTGACGGCATTGGGTGACGAGTCCGGACTATTTCTCGGCGCAAGGGTAGAGAACTGCTGCCTCGATGCCGAACCAAGCGCTGTTCGCGCCGATCACCCGAACCGCTTGCGGCTTTCCTCGATGGCGTCCTCGAAGGTGCGCAGGCCCGTGGTGGGTGCGTTCACCAGCACGGCCATGTTGCCGGGCCTGTGCTCGTTCTTCCACATGCGCGTGTGCGCCTTGGGGATCTGCGCCCAGGGGAACACCTCCGACATGGCGGGGTCGATGCGCCGCTCGATGACGAGCTTGTTGGCCTGCGCGGCCTGCAGCAGGTTGGCGAAGTGCGAGCCCTGCACGCGCTTCTGGTGCATCCACAGATAGCGCGCGTCCATGGTGAGGTTGTAGCCGGTGGTGCCGGCGCAGATCACCACCATGCCGCCGCGCTTCACGACGAACACAGAGACAGGGAACGTCGCCGCGCCCGGGTGCTCGAACACGAAATCGACGTTGTTGCCCTTGCCCGTGATCTCCCAGATGGCGGCGCCGAACTTGCGCACCTCCTTGAACCAGGCGTCGTATTCGGGCGTGCCGACCTTGGGCAGCTCGCCCCAGCAGCTGAACTTCTTGCGGTTGATGACGCCGCGGGCGCCGAGCTGCATGACGAAGTCGCGCTTGTCGTCCTCGGAGACGACGCCGATGGCGTTGGCGCCGGTGGTGGCGATGAGCTGCACCGCCATGGAGCCGAGGCCGCCGGAGGCGCCCCACACCAGGATGTTGTGGCCCGGCCGGATGACGTGCGGGCGATGCCCGAACAGCATGCGGTAGGCGGTGGCGAGCACCAGCGTGTAGGAGGCGCTCTCCTCCCAAGTCAGGTGTTTCGGCCGCGCCAGCAGCTGGCGGTCCTGCACGCGGCAGAACTGGGCGAAGGAGCCGTCCGGCGTCTCGTAGCCCCAGATGCGCTGGGAGGGCGAGAACATCGGGTCGCCGCCGTTGCACTCCTCGTCGTCGCCGTCGTCCTGGTTGCAGTGGATGACGACCTCGTCGCCGACCTTCCAGCGCTTCACCTTGGAGCCGACGGCGTAGATGATGCCGGCCGCGTCGGAGCCGGCGATATGGTAGGGGTTCTTGTGCACGTCGAGTGTGGAGATCGGCGTGCCGAGTGCCGCCCACACGCCGTTGTAGTTGACGCCGGCCGCCATCACGAGCACCAGCACGTCGTGGCTGTCGAGCTCCCAGGTCGGCAGCACCTCGATCTGCATGGCCTGATCTGGCGGTCCGTGCCGCTCCTTGCGGATCGTCCAGGCGTACATCTTGGAGGGCACGTGCCCGAGCGGTGGGATCTCGCCGATCTCGTAAAGGTCTTTGTGCTGCTGGATCGTTGCCAGCGCCGGCGCAGCGACGCCGGCCGCCAAGGGCACCACGTTGGTGGCCTCTGCGGACGAGGCCGAGCCCTGAGTTCGCTTGTTTGCGCGCGCCACCATGCTAGTCGCCTCCCACATCCCCAACGCTATGCAAAGGTCCGCCAGTTCCCCGCGCTGCACAAGTAAATTTTTGCACTGCACCCTGGTGGCTTAAGATCATCTTAGGTCAACCACGCTACTTTCCCCGACCGCATACCTACGTTCCGGCCTGCAGCCACGCAAAGCCATGTGCCATGGATGAAGTGATCAAACACCTCAGCAACATCTATGCCATGGATCGTGCCACGCTGGGGGTGATCTGCGCGTTGTGTGCGGCAGCCGCGTTCGTCATTAAGGATTATTTGGCCAATCCACTCATGGCCATCTTGGTTTTTCCAGTGCTGTTCGTGTGCTCCGTACTGGCCAAGTACTTGTTTCTACTGGGAGAGATGTACCCGCTGAACAAGCTCGACCAATGGTTGATGTGGACCGTTACAGCGGCGATTTGCGGCAATATCATCGGCATATCGCTGGTCGCGTCCCTCGGCCGGCTCCGCGAGGCCATGCGCCGGCCCCCTTCCGTCGGCCACACCCCTGAGCGCAAGACGGGCGTGCGCACCCGGCCCGCCGCCTGACACCAGCCCTTGCACTGCGCAGGGCGTAGGGTACCTTGAGCGCTATCTCGCGCCTGCGAAAGAGGACCCGTGCCATGACCCGCCCCGCGCGCCGGAGAGCCCCTTTGGCGGTTGGACCGGAGCGCGACAAGCCCTGGCTGATCCGCACCTATTCGGGGCACTCGACGGCCGAGAAGTCCAACGAGCTCTATCGCAAGAACCTCTCCAAGGGGCAGACCGGTCTGTCCATCGCCTTCGATCTGCCGACGCAGACGGGCTACGACTCCGACCACGAGCTGGCGCACGGCGAGGTGGGCAAGGTGGGGGTGCCGGTCTCGCACATCGGCGACATGCGCACGCTGCTCAAGGACATCCCGCTCGAGCAGATGAACACCTCCATGACGATCAACGCCACCGCAGCGTGGCTGCTGGCACTCTACGTCGCCGTCGCCGACGAGCAGGGCGCCGATCGCGCAAAGCTCACCGGCACGATCCAGAACGACATCATCAAGGAATATCTCTCGCGCGGCACGTACGTGTTCCCGCCCGCGCCGTCGCTCAAGCTGATCAAGGACACCATCCTGTTCAGCTGCGCCGAAGCGCCCAAGTGGAACCCGACCAACATCTGCTCCTACCACCTGCAGGAAGCGGGCGCGACGCCGGTGCAGGAGCTGGCGTTCGCGCTCGCCACCGCGCAGGCCGTGCTCGACGCGGTGAAGGCCTCGGGCGAGGTGGCGCCTCAAGACTTCGGCCCCGTAGTCGGGCGCATCTCGTTCTTCGTCAACGCGGGCCTGCGCTTCGTCACGGAAATCTGCAAGATGCGCGCCTTCGGCGAGCTGTGGGACGAACTCACGGCCAAGCGCTACGGCGTCGGCGATGCCAAGCATCGCCTGTTTCGCTATGGCGTGCAGGTGAACTCGCTGGGCCTCACGGAGCAGCAGGCGGAGAACAACGTCTATCGCATCCTGATCGAAATGCTGGCGGTGACGCTGTCAAAAGACGCGCGCGCACGCGCGGTGCAGCTGCCCGCCTGGAACGAGGCCCTGGGTCTGCCGCGGCCGTGGGACCAGCAGTGGTCGATCCGCATGCAGCAGATCCTGGCCTACGAGACGGACCTGCTCGAGTACGCCGACATCTTCGAGGGCTCGACGGCCATCCGCGCCAAGGTCGATGAGCTCAAGGCCGCGGCACTGGAAGAGCTTGCGCGCATCGATGCCATGGGCGGGGCGGTTGCAGCCATCGACTACATGAAGCGCGCGCTCGTCGACAGCAACACCGAGCGGCTGCGCCGGATCGAGGCCGGCGAGCAGGTCGTCGTCGGCGTCAATCGCTGGACCGAGACCGAACCCTCCCCGCTGTCGACGGGCGACGGTGCCATCCAGGAAATCGATGTGGCGATCGAGAAGGAGCAGGTCGAGCAACTCATGGCCTGGCGCGGCTCGCGCGATGCCAAGGCGGTGAAGCAAGCCCTGGCGCAGCTCGAGAGCGCGGCGAAAGAGGGCCGCAACGTGATGGAGCCCTCGATCGCCTGCGCCAAGGCGGGCGTCACCACCGGCGAATGGGGCACGGCGCTGCGTGCGGTGTTCGGGGAGTACCGCGCGCCGACCGGCGTTGCGCGTGCGGTTGCCATGTCGGCCGACGGCGACATCGAGGAGGTGCGCGCCGAGGTCGAGCGCGTCTCATCGCGCCTCGGGCGCCGCATCAAGCTGCTGGTCGGCAAGCCGGGCCTGGACGGCCATTCCAACGGCGCCGAGCAGATCGCGGTGCGCGCGCGCGATTGCGGCATGGAGGTGGTTTACGAGGGCATCCGCCTCACGCCAGCGCAGATCGTGCGCGCGGCATCAGACGAGGCGGTGCATGTCGTGGGCCTGTCGATCCTGTCGGGCAGCCACGTGCCGCTGGTGAAGGACGTGGTCGAGCGCATGCACAAGGATGGCCTCGACGACGTGCCGCTGGTGGTGGGCGGCATCATTCCGCCGGCCGACGCCGCGCAGCTCAAGGGCCTCGGCGTGGCCGCCGTCTATACGCCGAAGGATTTCCAGCTCAACGCCATCATGCGCGACATCGTGCGGCTGGTGGACGGCATGGCGACGGGTTGAGCAAGTACCCGTAGCGAGCACACCGCGGAAATGTTCCGCTGGGCTCGACACCGATGGCTAGTGGCACAACTCCGCCGTGGGCGCGTGATCCTACGGCAAGTTCACTCCGAAAGCTGCCGAAGGGGCGACGGCGCGAGATGACCGATGTTGTCGAAAAAGGGCTTGAGAAGACCTGCGAAGCGTGGTTCCGGTGACTGATTGATCATCGGCAGCGGAGGGCGGGGCGATGATGGGGCGACAGCGGCGGGATCAGGGCCGGCTGTTCTACGAGTTCCAGCTCGAAGATCGCATCCCCGCGAACCATCTGCTGCGCCGCATGAATGTGTTCGTGACGGTGGCGCTCAGCGACCTGCACAAGGAACTCGAGCCGCACTACAGCGAGATCGGCCGCCCATCGATCGACCCCGAGTTGATGATGCGGATGCTCATCGTCGGCTACTGCTATGGCATCCGCTCGGAACGCAAGCTGTGCCAGGAAGTCGAGCTGCATTTGGCGTACCGCTGGTTCTGCAAGCTCGATCTGGACGACAAGGTTCCGCACCACTCGACGTTCTCGGAGAACCGGCTGGGCCGCTTCCGCGAGAGCGATTTACTGCGCCACATCTTCGAGCGGGTGGTGTGGGCGGCGATGGCGACGGGTCTGGTCAAGGGCGAAGGCTTCGCCGTCGACGCCAGCGTGCTCGAAGCCAATGCCAGCCGCTACCACGGCAAGGCGCCTGATGAGTTGGATTGGACCGACAAGCAGCGCCAGACGCGCGCGGTCGCCGAGTATCTTGCCGCACTCGACCAGGCAGTCGAACCCGATCCCAATCGCAAGGAGCCCAAGGTGGTCTCGCCGTCCGATCCCTCATCCGCCTGGACGGCCAAGGCCAACAAGCGCGTGCAGTTCGGCTACGGGCTCAATTACCTGATCGACATCGAAAACGCCGTCATTGTCGATGTCGAGGCGACGCCAGCCAGGACCTACGACGAGGTCGCCGCCACCAAGACGATGCTCGACCGCACCGAAGCCTGCTTCGATCTGAAGCCGAAGCGGCTGGCGGCCGACACGCCTATGGTACGGGCAAGTTCCTGGGCTGGCTCGTGAAGGAGAAGAAGATCGCACCGCACATCCCTGTGTGGGAGCGGCCCAAGCGCGAGGATGGCATCTTCTCCACCTCGGACTTCAGATGGAACGGGCGACGCGGCGTCTACATCTGCCCCAATGGCAAGCAGCTCAGAACCAGTGGAACCGTCCACTCTGACGGCAGACAGCGCTTCCGTGCCCGCAAGCGCGATTGCGATGCCTGTCCTCTGCGAGGGCAATGCTGCCCCAAGGAGTCGCCGCGCTATGTGGCGCGCGACATTCACGAAGATGCGCGCGATGTGGCGCGGCGCAAGATGAAGACCAAGGCGTTCCTCAAATCGCGCGATCAGCGCAAGCGCGTCGAGATGCGCTTCGCGCACTTGAAGACCCATCATCGGTTTGAACGGCTGCGACTGCGCGGCCTCTCGGGCGCTCGCGACGAGTTCCACCTCGCGGCCATCGTCCAGAACCTCAAGACGCTGGCCCTGCGCCTCATCCGGTCGCCGCCACTGACCGCCTGCGCGTGAGTTGCGTGACGTAGGCGTCGGTTGCGTCACGTCACGGCTGACGCCCATCGGGCGAAGCCAACGGTCCAAACTCGCCACCATCTTGCCAGCTCAGTCGATCAATGAGGCCCCGCCGCTCGCGGCGACGCCTTTTTCGACAGCATCGACCCAAAGCGGCTGTGGTGCACTATGGCGACGGGATCGTGGCTGTGCTCTGCGGGGCCTGCAGCTTCAACCGTCTTACATGAACGACGCTTCCAATGCCGGGGGCTCTGGGCAGTTGCATACAAGCGCGGAACATGCCTATCCCCATAGCTCCGCCGCTTTTGTGTGCGATCTGAGCACCGACACGGAGGTGGCGGATGGCACGCGACAAGGATGATCTGTGGCGGAATTTCCCGAAGACGGCGATCGAGTTCGACCGGCGGTTTGCGACGGAGGAAGCCTGCCGCGCCTATTGGATCGAGGCGCGCTGGGGCGGCGAGCCGGCGTGCGCCCGCTGCGGCAGCAAGCGCGTGTGGGCCGAGCGCGGCGGCTTCCTGTTCGAGTGCGCCGACTGCGACCACCAGACGAGCCTCACGTCGGGCACGCTGTTGGAGAAGACCAGGAAGCCGTTCAAGGTCTGGTTCCGGGCGGTGTTCGAGATCTCCTCCCGGCGCAACGGCATCTCGGCCAAGGAGCTGCAGCGGATTCTTGGGCTTCGGCTCCTACAAGACGGCGTGGAGCTGGTTGCACAAGCTCAGAGCGGCGCTGGTGCGTCCCGATCGGGAGCCGCTTGGCCCTTTCGCCCAGATCGACGAGGCCCTGGTCGGGGGAAAGGGCTCACCCCACAAGGAGCTGGTTCTGGTGGCCGCCGAGGCCGACGGCAGGGTGCGTCTCGCCCACGCCGAGACCAACGATGAAGGCACGTTGAAATCCTTCGCCGACAGCCAGATCGCGTTGGACACCCAGGTCGTGACCGACGGGCTTGCCAGCTACAACCGCGAGAGCCTCGGCCAACGGCCTCACCGGGCTGTCATCCAGACCAGACAGGAGCGGCGCGAGAGCGACCCCCTGCAGGGCTGCCACTGGACGGTGTCACTCCTGAAGCGCTGGCTGCTCGGCACGCATGCCGGCGCGGTCAAGCCAAAGCACCTGCAAGCCTACCTCGACGAGTTCGCTTTCCGCTTCAACCGGCGCAAGACCAACGGCGTCGGCCGCGTCGCGGCCCGCACCATCGAGCAGCTCGTCGCTCGCCCACCGCTCACGATGAAAATGCTGATCCGGGAAACGGTGCCCTGTCGAGCTTTCCGGAGCTAACGGCATAGGCATGAGCGCGGAACCTCTCGCGAGTTATAGGCACGCTATGCCTTGACCGGAGACCTGACCTCGTCTTCGATTGCGGTGCGGTTCGCTTTGTGCACACTACAGGGCCGCAACATGCCTATCCCCATAGTTCCGGCGCAATGGTGAGGTATGCATGGCTCAACAAGGAGTTGGGCCATGAAGCAAGCGATGCCGGACGATCTGTGGCGTGACTTCCCCAAGACGGCGACAGAATTCGAAGCGCGGTTTGCGACCGAGGAGGACTGTCGTGCCTACTGGATTGAAGCCCGCTGGGGCGGCAAGCCCGCCTGCGCCCGCTGCCACAGCACGCGTGTGTGGACGATCCGTGAAGGCACCACGTTCGAGTGCGCGGACTGCGACCATCAGACGAGCCTGACCTCCGGCACGCTGCTGGAGAAGACGCGCAAGCCGTTCAAGATGTGGTTCCGGGCGGTGTTCGAGATCTCGACCCGGCGCACCGGCATCTCTGCCAAGGACCTCCAGCGCATCATGGGCTTCGGCTCTTACAAGACGGCGTGGAGCTGGCTGCACAAGCTGCGCGCGGCGATGGTGCGCCCCGATCGGGAGCCGCTGCGCCCTTTCGTGCAGGCCGACGAGACCCTCGTCGGGGGAAAGGGCTCGCCCCACAAGGAGCTGGTTCTGGTGGCGGCCGAGGTCGACGGAAGGGTGCGTCTCGCCCACGCCGACAACAACGATGAAGGCACGTTGAAATCCTTCGCCGACAGCCAGATCGCGTCGGACACCCAGGTCGTGACCGACGGGCTCGCCAGCTACAACAGCGGCAGCCTCGGCGAGCGGCCGCACCAGGCGATCGTGCAGACCAAACAGGAGCGGGGCGAGAGCGACGCATTGCAGGGCTGCCACTGGACGACTTCGCTTCTGAAGCGCTGGCTGCTCGGCACCCATGCCGGCGCCGTGCGACCCAAGCACCTCCAGGCCTATCTCGACGAGTTCACCTTCCGACACAATCGCCGCAAGACCAACGGCGTTGGGCGCATCGCTGCCCGCGTCATCGAGCAGCTCGTCGTCCGCGGGCCACTCACCATGCGAAAGTTGATCGACCAGACGCCGCGCTGTCGCTGGTTCGCATCAGATCGTTACGAGTTGGCCTGAGCTAAGGGGACAGGCATGGGGCCGCAACCACCGCGATTTTGTATGCGAGTTCAGAGTGGCGCTTGAGCGTTGTGAAAGGGTGCACGGTGCCTACTGTTTTTCTCTCGTATCACCGGGCGGACACGCAAACAGCTGAGCGTTTAGCCAGTTTTCTTAAAACACTTGGCGCAAATCCCTTTATCGATACAAAGGACATTGCGCTCGGCGAATCATGGCAACATAAAATAATTGACCGCCTAAATGCGGCAGACTTGGTTATCGTTTTGTGGTCTCACCAATCCGTCAGATCGAATTGGGTAAACGCCGAAGCAAGCCGAGCAGCCGATTCAGCTAAATACTTTCCGATTCTTATTGATGATGTCGAGCTGCCCTTACCATTCCGACAATACCACTCTCTCAGAGTGAGTGGCGATGATTGGGGTCCGGTTGAAAAACAACTTAAGGAGCGCCTCAAACTCAAGGAGGACCAACCACCAAGCGTGGTCGACCAAGACGCGATTGACTTTGACCAGGATAGCTTCGTTTATACGCCCGCCCCCGAGCAAATCGGACGGCCGGTCCAACAAATCCAGAATCGCGCATACAGTTCTCAAGGGCGAGCGTCCAGAGTAAGAGTTTTTATCGCGCACGCAAGCAACGACAAGCCGCGCTTGCGAGACCCAATTACCGTGCTTCTCAAGGCAGGATTTAGGGTCTGGATTGATAAGCCGTTTGAGCTTTCTCTGGATCGCTCGTTGGAGAAACTCATCGGTGGGGACCGCATACATTATGGAGACGACTGGCGAGAAAGGATAAAGAGGGCGATAGATAGGTCACACGTCGTTCTGGCGTGTTGGTCACTCGACGCAATACGGGGAAGACGTGAACAATTCTACTATGAAATATTTTGCGGTCTTGTGCAGCAAAAACTTGTACAATGCCGAATTGACAAGGTGCCGATCGATGAGATAGGTATGCCTTATACGTTTTCCCACATTGCCGATCTGTCGGAATTTGATCTACAAAGGTATAGTCCACAGCTTGAGACATTGATGCAAGACATGTCAGATCGGCGAAAGAGCTTCTTTGGTCTTTTTCGACATTGAACCCAGCGCACTTTTGCCAGGGCAATCGCCCTGGTTAATCATTGAAAGTCGGCTCGTAAATTCTGCATTGGATGCCCCGTTGCCGCATTGTGTCCTACATTGCTCTTGGCACTTCTCTGCCCTAGGCAATTGTCTTTCCGGTAGGTCCGCCCTGAAAGCTGCCGCATCGGGTTGTTCAGCACAGCTGCGCGTCAGCCGGTATGACAGCTCACCACATCCACGTGGCGGGGTCGGGCACCGGCTGCCTGTTGCCGGCCAGCTGCAGTCCCTTGATGCAGCGCACGATCCACCAGATCAGCACGAATAGCAGCACCAGAAAGCCGATCATCACGAACGTCAGCACCAAGCCGATCACGCTGTAGAGCAGCCCGACCCAGAAGGTGCGGATCTGGTAGGTGTAGTGGCTGTCGAGCCAATCCGCCCCGGGCCCGCGGTTCATGTAGGCCATGATGACGCCGACGATCGCCGTGAGGCCGACCAGGATCGACACGAGATAGAGATAGTAGACGACGTTGACGTTGGTCGCGTTGCGATCGAATGCGCCTTCAGTGCTGGCCATTTCTGCCCCCGACGAAAGAATACCTGACTACAAAGGCCACAACATACGAGGTGTGGTTCTGTTGAGCCACTTCCCTCTTCCAGCCAGTGTGACGATTGATAATCGTCGAACACCGCGTCCATTCTGAGTGCGCTGCATGTAGGGCGCATCGGCGCGAAGCCGAAGGGGCAATGCCCATCTACGCGACGTCAACCGTAGCGCGCCCATGCCCAATCTGGGAATTATGCCCTTGACATAGGTTCTATTTGAGGCCATATTCACCTCAGAAACGAGGTGATCCCGTGTCCAAAGTCGATCTGACCAACGCAATTTTCCACGACGAAGACAAAGCCCGCGAGCACTTTGAAGCGCTGGGCTGGCCCGATGGCCCGTTCTGTCCGCACTGCGGCGAGACGGAGAAGGTCTATCGCCTAGACGGCAAGAGCCATCGCCCCGGTCTGCACCACTGCAACTCTTGCAGCGGCGCCTTCACGATCATGACGGGCGGCATCATGGAAAGCAGCCACCTGCCGCTCACCAAGTGGGCGCTGGGCTTCCATCTGATGGCGTCCGGCAAGAAAGGCGTCTCGGCAAAGCAGCTGCAGCGCCAGCTTGGCATCGGCTACCGCGCCGCGTGGTTTATGGCCCATCGCATCCGCACAGCCATGACGCCAGCCAAGGGCGGCAAGCTGGGCGGCTCTGGCAAGGTGCTGGAAAGCGATGAAACATTCGTCGGCGGCAAGGCGAAGACTGCGCACAAGAACAAGCCGATCCCTCGCAAGCACGCCGTTCACGCGCTGGTGGAGCGTGGTGGCGAAGCCCGCGTGAAGCACGTTGCCGACGTGACTGCCAAGACATTGGGCGAAGTGCTGAACGTTCAAGCCGACGCGCGGTCTGCGCTGCATACCGACGACAGCCTAGCGAACCTGTCGATTGGCAAGGCGTTCGCAGAGCACAAGACGGTAGCGCACACGCTGGGCGAATACGTCACCAAGGATGGTCTTGCGCACACTCAGACGGTCGAGAGTTTCTTCGCGATCATGAAGCGCGGCGTCATGGGATCATTCCACAGCGTCAGCGAACAGCATTTGCAGCGGTATTGTGATGAGTTCGCGTTCAGGTGGAACACGCGCTCATCGCTCGGGATCGAAGACACGGAGCGCGCTGCGCTGGCGATCAAGGGTGCCGCAGGCAAGCGCCTGACCTATCGACAGCCTGACGCGGCCACTGCCTCCACTGACCAAACGGAGGGCTAATCGCCGCCGCGCTTGTTGGCGGAAGAAGAAGCGCCGGTCCTCGGCTTCCGCTTCTTTGGGATGTCTTTGAGGTGCGTGGGCGGCGTTCGCAGTGCGCGCTTAATTGCTTCATCGCGGCGCCGCGCGATTTCCTCGGAGGAATACTCTGGTTGTCGGCTTCTGGCCTTCATAGATAGCTCCGCTCAAGCCTACCGAGTCCTAGAGCCAATCCTTGCCAATGGCTAAGAAAAAACGAGCCCAGTACCACGGTGTCACCAGGGAACTGCGGCACCTTCGCCACGATGAGATTCCGAACCCTTTGTTGGTCGTTCCCGAAGAGGCGGTCGGCCTCTACATCGATTGCGAAGGATGTGGTGGAAGAATTTTTCCGCCGTGGCACCAGAGACTTCCGGTGGAACTGTTAGAGGAAGTAACAGACGACGGAAAAATTCGAGTTCCAGGTATCATTAATCTGAAATGTCCGCGTTGCGGCCAACTGGGCTCTTTCAGCCTTCCGCTCGCAGAGCCGCTCGGTCAAATAGACTTTTTTGGAGATGAGTCAGAGCAGGTATTTCAGCAAGACGGTCGCATCTTCGTGTACGCCCTAATTGCGTTCACGCCTGAGTTGTTGACTAGGGCAACCGACGCCATGCGGGAAGCCAAGCGCAAGATCAGGCCAACAGTGGATCCTGCTTCTTGGCAGTTCCATGCACAGTCTGTTCGTCAATCCGAATGGCGTGCAGAGAACGGCGTAACGCTACCTTATTGGGAGGTCGATAAAGCCATCCTGTCTCTGGCGACTTTCTTGGGCGACAATGATCGTCAGCGCTTCATTTCGGTGACGTGTCTACCGCCTTGCAGGACATTGTTCTCAACTGAGCAACTATTTGAGCGCGTACTAATGATTGCGCTGCTATCCACCACTCAGATGGCGACCGGAATACAATATAGCCCGCGCTTTTTTCTAGAGGCTCGCGGAGATGACCACACAAAGAATAGGATCGACTATGCCGTAGAGCGCATTGGTCGGGGTTTTCGACATAGCCTCACGTTTCTTTACGTGAGCCGCGGCATGACAACTGGCATCCCAGTCACGGTGCCTGGGATTGGCACCGAACTTGAGTTCGCCGACTTAATAGCGTTCGTTGCGCGGCGCCAATTTTATAGAGTGGTTGTAGACAAGCCAGTCGAACTGCCCACCTCCGCACTTGGCCCTGCAAATTGGACGATAATCCGGTCGGACGGCAGCTTCTTCAGCAAGTCGTCGAGGGGCATTCCGGATATTCGAGAGCCTTCTCCGACGGCACCTCGCAACACCAGTGGGTAAATAACCCGGAGGACCAAAGTTCGTTGCGCCCCACGACGCAGAAACAATCGTCGCCTGAGTCGTAGATAACTACTCTGATGCTTGATCGCCCCGTCCGCTGGTTGATCGCAACGAACATCTTTCCATTACGCGGATGAGTGAAAATCGGCTTCCAGCTTTCACCCATGGCGCACCTCACGGTGCGGCGCCGGCCTGTCCGGCCCTGAATGCGGTGATTTGAAACCTATGTCAAGGGCATACATCCCCCCAATCTCGAGAACCTCAAGAAGCAGGCCAAACTCGTTCTGCGCTGGCACCGCGACCGGTACTACCCGGTTGCCGCGCAGATCAGGGCGGTGCTTCCCCGCTTCCGGCACATGACAGATCCCGAGGTGCTCGCGCACAGCTTCAAGCTGAGCGACGCGCAGGAGTTGGTGGCGAGGGAGCATGGGTTCGAAAGCTGGCAGGCGCTCAAGACAGGACTCTCCACCATGCCAAATCATGCAGAACAGACCACCCTATCGAAAGCCGTCATCGTCGCTGCAGAGCCGCAATTGTTTGTCGCCAGTATCAAGGCATCGCTCGACTTCTTCACCCAGCAGCTCGGCTTCGCCATTGCGTTCACGTACGGCGAGCCACCCTTCTATGCACAAGTGAAGCGCGACGGGGCGCGGCTCAATCTCAGATGTGTCGATGGCCCAGTGATCAATCCCGAACTCAGAGATCGCGAGGAACTGTTGTCGGCGGCCATGACCGTTGCCACCGCCGATGCGATCAAGCAGCTCTTCCTCGAGTTTCAGGCGGCGAATGTCACGTTCTTCCAGACGCTGAAGAAGCAGCCCTGGGGCGCGAGGAACTTCATCATCAAAGACCCGGACGGCAATTTGCTGCTGTTCGCCGGTCCCGCGGACTAGCTACAGCACTGCGGGAAGAATGAGCAGAGCCGCTCGAACTCGGCGCCTGCTGCAGGACGATTGCAATGCGCCGATCGTGATAGCGACTGGTGCAAGGTCTTGTTGCGCACGTTCGCCAGATAGGGCTCAACGCGCCGCATCGCTCGCTGCATGCTGCTCGCCAATGGCGGCGAGCAGCGCCGCGAAAGCCTCGGCCTCGGATTTGTCGGACGTGTTCACTTGAAGGTCGGCCTTGGCGTAGAGCGCGGCCCGGCTGTCGAGGATGCTCTTGAGATCGTCCATGGCCTGCGGGCCCTCGGCCATGGGTCTGAGGTCGCCCTGCGCCAGCACGCGGCCCATGTGCTCGTCCGGCTTGGCGCTCAGCCAGACCACGAAGCAGGTCGACAACAGAAGATCATAGGTGGCCGGCTCCGTTACCAGGCTGCCGCCGGTGGCGATCACGGCGCGGTCGAACCGCTCGATGACGGTCTCCAGGCACTGGCGCTCGAGCCGCCGGTACATGGCCTGGCCGTGCGAGGCGAAAATCTCGGAAAGCTCCATGCCGCTCGCGCGCTCGATCTCGCGATCGAGCTCGACGAACGGCACCGACAGCGCCTGCGCTGCCAGCTGGCCAAGCGTGGTCTTGCCGGCGCCGCGCAGGCCCACCAACGCAACACGGCCCTTGGAGGAGGCGCCCGGCCTGCCGAACCGCTGGGCCAGCAGCCGCCGCGCCTCGGCAAGCTCTCCCGGCGCTAGGCGCTCGAGCTGGTGCAGGATGAGGGTGAGGTCGATCGGCCGCTCGGGATGATCGGCGATCAGCTCGGCGGCCTCCAACCCCAGGGCGTCGGCGATCTGCCGCAACACCAGCAGGGAGGCGTTGCCGGCGCCTCGCTCCAGCTCGGCGAGATAGCGCTCGGAGACGCCCGACGCCTTGGAGAGGATCTTGCGGGACATGCCCCGTCGCGCGCGCCCCAAGCGCACGCGCTCGCCGACCCGCTTCAGATAGGCCTCCTCGGCCGGAGCGTTGCCCCGCCGCTGCTCTGAAACCGTCTCGACAGGACCGGCCATGCCACCCTGCGCAATGCCGCACACGTGCAACATAGTACATCGACTAGGCCGAAAGCTGCAAAAGACCAAGGCTTTTCTCGGCTCAAACTTGCAGTATGATGCAGGTTCAACGCCTGCGGCTCCGTCGCCGCGGGCCACAAAGCGACGACCGCGCAAGAGCGGCCCTAGGGGAGGACGCATGGAATTTCCGCGCATCTACAACGCAGCGACGGACATGGTCGACCGCAACGTCGCGCAGGGGCGCGCGGCCAAGACGGCTTTCATCGACCCTGCGGACACGCTGACCTACGGCGAATTGGCAGCGCGCACCAGCCGCATGGCCAACCTGCTCGGCACCTATGGCGTGCCGCGCGAGTCGCGAGTGGCGCTGCTGCTGCTCGACACGATCGATTTCCCCGTGGCCTTCTGGGGGGCCATCAGGGCTGGTGTTGTGCCGGTGTGCCTCAACACGCTGCTGACGACGGAGCAATACACCTACATCCTCGGCGACAGCCGGGCGAAGGCCCTGTTCGTGTCGGCGCCGATCCTTCCCGTGGTGCAGCCCATCCTCGGCCAGCTGCCGTTCCTCAAGCACGTGTTCGTCTCGGGCGGCGAGCCGCCGGCGTTTGCGCTCTCCTACCGCGGCGAGCTGGGCTTCCAGCAGACCGAGTTCCAGGTGGCCGATACCTGCGCCGACGAGACGGCGTTCTGGCTCTACTCATCCGGGTCCACCGGCATGCCGAAGGGCGTGCGCCACGTGCATTCGAGCCCCATGGAGACGGCGCGGCTCACCGGACAGGACTGCCTCGGCATTCGCGAGGACGACGTCATCTATTCGGCGGCCAAGCTGTTCTTCGCCTACGGGCTCGGCAACGCCATGTCGTTTCCGATGTCGGTCGGCGCCACGGCTGTGCTGCTGCCAGAGCGGCCGACGCCGGAAGCGGTGTTCCGCACGCTCAAGACATACCAGCCGACCATGTTCTTCGGTGCGCCGACGCTGTATGCCGCGATGCTCGCCTATCCGCAGGGCACGCCCGATAACAGCTCGCAGCGCCTGCGCCAGTGCGTGTCGGCGGGCGAGGCTTTGCCGGCCGAGATCGGCAAGGCGTTTCGTACCAAGTTCGGTGTCGACGTGCTCGACGGCGTCGGCTCCACCGAGATGCTGCATCAGTACGTGTGCAACAGCCCGCGCGCGCTGAAATACGGCACGTCGGGCAAGCCGGTGCCCGGCTACGAGATCAGGCTCGTCGACGAGAACGGCAAGGATGTGCCCGACGGCGAGGTCGGCGAGATGCTGGTGCGGGGCCCGAGCGCCGGCGACGGCTACTGGAACCAGCGCGCCAAAAGCCGCGCCACCTTCGAAGGCGGCTGGACCAGATCCGGGGACAAATACGTTCGTGATGCGGAAGGCTTCTACACCTACCAGGGCCGCACCGACGACATGTTCAAGGTGTCGGGCATCTGGGTGTCGCCGTTCGAGGTGGAGAGCGCGCTGATCGGCCACGAGGCGGTGCTGGAAGCTGCCGTGGTGCCGAAGGAGGACACCGACGGGCTGATCAAGCCCAAGGCCTTCATCGTCTTGAAGCCCGGCAAAGCAGCGGCCAACGGCCTGCAGGAGGCGCTCAAGGAGCACGTGAAGGCCAAGGCCGGCATGTGGAAGT
Organism: uncultured Alphaproteobacteria bacterium; assembly: GCA_963832445.1. Taxonomy (GTDB): domain Bacteria; phylum Pseudomonadota; class Alphaproteobacteria; order Rhizobiales; family Hyphomicrobiaceae; genus AWTP1-13. Next base: position 35,784 of record CAWHUM010000013.1, on the reverse strand, counting down.
ATCCGCGCTGGATCGAGGTGGTGGAAAGTCTGCCCAAGACGGCGACGGGCAAGATCCAGCGCTTCAAGCTGCGCGAAGCGGGTTAGCGACTTGCGACCACGGCGCTGCGACGCAGGGCATCGCTACAGCCTTTTATTCCTGCCAGGCCGGTAGTTTCCCCGCGCACCTTCAGCGGAACCATGCCTTCACGCGCGCGTTTTCAACCTGTGTGAGCGACGCGGGGCATCCGCGGCGGGCTCGACCAACCAACTGCAATCAAAGATGGAGTTCCGTGATGAACTGGGATCGCGTGCAAGGCAACTGGAAGCAGATCACCGGGGGCAAGATCCAGGCGCGCTACGGCTACGCCAAGGACCAGGTGAAGAAGGACGTCGACGATTGGCTGAACCGCATGTAGTCGTCCCTGATGTTTGGCTGAGCGCCCCGCGCCCAATTGGGTGGCGGGGCGCTTGTTTTTGTGTGGCATTTCTGTGCCAGGGCAGCGGCTTAGCGTGTCTCATCCGCAATTGAGGCGAGACGAACCCCTTGTGCATCGGCGGGCGCGGCGCGCAACAATGCGGCATCGCAATCGGGGGGTTGCCCGCATGTCGCAAACTGCTTTGTCGCGCACGTTCAAGGCGCAATCGCTGTTGGAAACGCGGGCGCGATGCGAAGAGCGCAGGCTCGAGATGACATTCGTCGACGGGGCGGGCCGCCGGCAGACGCTGAGCCTGCCAGCCGGGGTCGCAGCCGAGCTGGCGGGGGTCCTGCAGTCGCTCTCTGCGGGGATGGTCACCACCAGCTATGGGCAGCTCACCAAGATGCCGCGGCAGACGGCCGTCGGCAGCGCCCGCCACGAGCGGTTGGTGCTCATCCGCTTCGACGACGATCCGCCCTACGCCCTGCCACCCGAGGAGGCGGAGAACCTGTGGCGAGGCGTGCGCGAGGAAGCCGAGCAGGTGTCCCAGCTCAAGCCGCCGCTGCGGCAGTAGGCACGGCCAAGCGCCGGTGGTCGGCGGCGGGCGCGGGGGTTTTTGCGCGCCACGCGTCCCAATTCCGCCGCCGCGCGCGGCTAGAGCCAGGGCCAATCGGCATCCTGGGAGCGGGCACGCCCATGCGCGGTTGGTTTTCGCAGATCATCATCGGCATCATCGTCACCGTGGTCGGCACGGTGATCGCAGACACCGTCATCAGGGGCATGGGCGGTAGAGGCCTGTTTGGCGGCGGCCACTATTCCGGCTCCTGGAGGGCTGGCCGGTAAGCCCCCTGGTCGAGTGCGCACACTGCTCTCGCATGTGCCAGGGGCCCAGGTCGACTTGCCTCGAATAGCTCGAATAGAGAGATGGGCCTGTCTTTATGATGGCGGCCTTGTACTTACTGAATGCCCTCTTGATGATCGGGATTCCGATCGCGCTGGGGGTGGTGCTTGCCCGGCGCTATGGCCTTGCCTGGAAGTTCTATCTCGTCGGCGCCGCAACCTTCGTGCTGTCGCAGGTCGGGCACATCCCCTTCAACATGCTGCTGCTCAGCGGGGGCGTGCTGCCGCCCGCCGGCCAATGGCCGCTGCCGGTGTTGGCGGTGTTCCTGGGGCTATCGGCTGGTGCGTTCGAGGAAGGCGCACGCTATCTGGTCTACCGCTTCTGGATCCCAAGCGCGCGGCACTGGCGCGACGCGGTGATGTTCGGCGCCGGGCATGGCGGCGGCGAAGCCATCATCGTCGGCGTCATAGCCGGCATCACCACCATCAACCTGCTGGCCCTGGTCGGCAGCGACCTGACGGCGCTCAACCTTCCGCCGGAGCAGCTGCGCGTTGTGCAGGCGCAGCTTGCTGCGTTCCAGAACGCGCCCTGGTACGCAACGTTGCTCGGCGCTGTCGAGCGCGTGTTCGCCATCACGTTCCACATCTCTGCTGCCGTGCTGGTCCTGCAGGTGTTCCGCCGCAACAACGCGTTGTGGCTCGTGGCGGCGATCGCCTGGCACACGACGCTGAACGCTGTGGCAGTCGTCGTGCAGAGCCTTGCCGGCTCCCTGTGGGCGGAGGTGGCGCTGGGTGGTCTGACGCTGATCAGCATCGCCATCATCTATCGCCTGCGCGAAACCTCCGGGTCGGCGGAGATCGCAGGCGACGGCCGTTCCCAATAGCGATAGCTTCAAGAACAAGCGGAGCCTCACGCATCGGCCCGCACAAAGCCTATTGGAGGAGACGATGGGGGAAGCCAAGCGCTGGACGAAGCGGCCCGACAACTCGACCTGGGGCGACTATGGGCCAAACGATCAGCTCGGCCGCATGAATGAGCTGACGCCGGAGAAGGTCAAGCAGGGCATCGCCGAGGTGAAGGAGGGCAAGACCTTCTGCCTCTCCATGCCGCTCGATTATCCCGGCGGCAACGTGCTGAACCCGCGCCGGCATCCCCCGCAGCTGCGTCCCAGCGTGCGCGTCGACAAGCCGAACTGGCTCTACCGCACCGAGTGGGAGAACCCCGGCATGACCGACGTCATCAACGACGACGTCGTCATCATGCACCTGCAGTATTCCACCCAGTGGGACACGCTGGCCCATGTCGGCGCGCTGTTCGATGCCGACGGCGACGGCAAAGCGGAACCCGTGTTCTACAACGGCTATCGCGGCGGGGTGGACCTGGTGGGTCCGAGCGACGCCAAGGGCGCCGGCGCGATTCCGGGAACGATGGTGGAGGCGAAGGGTACGTCGTGCGCCAAGGCGCTGGGCGCGGAGAACATGGCGGTGAAGTGCCTGCAGGGGCGCGCGGTGATGATCGACCTCTTCGCGCACTTCGACCGCAAGCGGCATGCGGTGGGCTACGACGACCTGATGCGCATCTGCGCCGCCGACGGCATCACGGTTGAGGCCGGCGACTTCGTGCTGCTGCGCACGGGCTTCGACGAGGTGATCTTCGAGGGCAAGCTCAAGCCCGACAAGGAGACGCTCGAGACGAGCTGCACCGGCCTCGACGGCAACGACGAGCGCCTGAAGCAGTGGATCACGGAGACCAAGCTGGTAGCGCTGATCTCCGACAACTATGCGGTGGAGATCCACAACCAAGCGCTCATCCCGGGTCAGTGCGCGATGCTGCCCTTGCACCAGCACTGCCTGTTCAAGACCGGTGTGAACCTGGGCGAAATCTGGCGGCTGTCCGAGCTGGCCGACTGGCTGCGCGCCAACAACCGCAGCCGCTTCCTGCTGACGGCGCCGCCGCTGAGGCTGCCAGGCGCGGTGGGCTCGCCGGCGACGCCGGTAGCGACGGTGTGAGGTGCTCACTGTTCCCTCTCCCCATTCTTCTTCAGAATGGGGAGAGGGTTAGGGTGAGGGGCAGCAGCTTGCTCTCACCGTCGAATGCGTGGCTGCCCCTCACCCCAACCCTCTCCCCGCGAGCGGGGAGAGGGGGAAGCACAGATCCACAGGTTTGGCCAGCGGGGATAGCGAATTGTGGTTCATAATGTATGCACACGGAGGATGACGCCGGCGGCGCGCCGTGCTTTGGTGATGCTGCCCCGGAGATGGGAAGCGCGGCAATCCTGGAGCCGCAGCCCAGCACAGGAGCCGGGGGCGGCAGTCCGAAGCTTCGCCTGGCATGGTGGACAGATCATCCAAGCGTCAGGAGTGGGGCCCGGATGCAGCGAAGTCGTGGACGACAAGCCTCTTCGGCAAGGTGAGCTGACCTAGCAAGCGTCGAAGACGGCCCGGATGCGACCGAGCAGGGCGTTCTTTGCGCTCAGCAGCCGGCACTAGTGATCACCCAGGTCATCGGGCGCAGCCCGAACGCCCTGCTTCTCCTCCCCAACCCTCGAGCGGAAACCGCTGCGAGGCCAAAGCTGTCTGCAGGCCGCGCTGCGCTATCCCCGGGGTGAAAGGCGCGCTTACACTGGATCGGCCCTCCAACCGGAATGCCAGATGCGCTCCTGCCAAGGCTCGGCGCACGCATTGGGATGACGGAGGGGCAGCCGTGCATCACGAGTCGTTGCATTGGCAGGGGCTCCCGCGGTTTAATCCTGGCAACCAACGATAAGCTGGGAGTCGAGACGCAATGCCATCCAAGGGGAAGCCGCTCGCCTGTCTCGAGGGCGTGCGCGTGCTGGATCTCTCGCAGTTCGAGGCGGGGCCGTCGTGCACGGAGGCGCTGGCCTGGCTCGGCGCCGAGGTGGTCAAGGTGGAGAACCCCAGGGGCGGCGACCCCGGCCGCAGCATCTTCGGGGACCCCGACCGCGGCTCGTTCTATTTCCTCACCTTCAACGCCAACAAGAAGTCGCTCACCGTCGATTTGAAATCGGGGGCCGGCCGCAAGCTGGTGCTCGATCTCGCCAAGAAGGCCGACGTGTTCGTCGAGAACTTCGCGCCGGGCGCGGTCGAGCGGCTGGGGCTCGGCTACGAGGACGTCGCCAAGGTCAATCCGAGCATCATCTACGCCCAGGTCAAGGGCTTCGGCGAGGGCAGCCCGTACGAGAGCAATCTGGCCTTCGATATGATCGCGCAGGCGACCGGCGGCGTGATGTCGATCAGCGGCTATCCGGATAATCCTCCGGTCAAACCGGGGCCGACGCTCGGCGACACCGGCACCGGCATGCTGCTCGCCATCTCCATCCTGGGCGCGCTCTACGAGAAGAAGACGACCGGCAAGGGCCAGCGCCTACAGCTCGCCATGCAGGACGCCATGCTGCACTACATTCGCCTGGCGTTTGCCACGCAGGCGCGCAAGGGCGGGCCGCTTCAACGCACCGGCGATCAGAGTATTTCGGGCGGCAACCCGCCGTGCGGCATCTATCCCTGCAAAGGCGGCGGGCCCAACGACTACGTCTATGTCTACACCAGCCGCACCAACCCCGAGCATTGGAAGCGGCTGCTCGGCGTGCTGGGCCGCGAGGACCTGCTCGCCGACCCGCGCTTTGCGAGCACCGATACGCGCACCCAGCACGAAGCCGAGATCAACACGCTGGTCTCAACGTGGACCAAGCAGCACGACAAGCATGCCGCCATGCGCAGGCTGGGCGATGCGGGCATCCCGGCGGGCGCCGTGCTCGACACCAAGGAACTGGTCGAGGACCAGACCTTCTATGAACGCGGCATTCTGCAGGTCATGGATCACCCGGTGATCAAAGACTACGCCATGCCTGCCTGGCCGGTGCGCCACGACGGCGCCCCTCCCGCGGTCGCAGCCTCCCCGCTGCTCGCCGAGCACACGCGCGAGGTGCTCAAGAATTGGCTCGACCTCGACGATCGCAAGATCGAGGGGCTGGCGCAGGAGAAGGTGGTGTCGCGGCGCGATTAGCGCGCGGTAGCGGTGTCAGACCCTCTGGGTCTGACACCGTTTCGCAACCGACGTTGGAGGCATGGTGTCAGACCCGCAGGGTCCGACACCTACTGAAGGAGACGACCATGGCGGAGCTGACTGGCTCGGAAATCCTGGCGAAGGCCTTGAAGAAGGAGGGCACGGACAACCTGCTCTTCATCATGGGCGGGCCGATGCTGCTCGCCGAATCCTCCTGCATCAAGGAAGGCATCCGGCCGATCGACGTGCGCCACGAGCAGGCCGCAGCCCTGATGGGCCAGGCCTACAGCCGGCTGCTGCAGAGGCCCAGCGTGTGCATGGCGGCGAGCGGGCCCGGCGTGATCAACCTCACCACCGGCATGGCCAACGCGCTGATCGACTGCTGCCCGGTGGTGGCGATCGGCGGCTCGAGCCCGATCTTCCAGTTCGGCCGGCAGGTGTTCCAAGAGATCGATCAGGTCGCCATCATGCGCGGCTGCGTGAAGTGGGCCGACCGCGTCTATAACCTCAAGCGCATCCCCGAGCAGGTGAACAACGCCTTCCAGCACGCCATGAGCGGCAAGCCGGGGCCGACCTATCTCGATTTCCCCGGCGACATCCTCTACGCCAAGATCCCCGAGGAGCAGGTGGACTGGTCCATGAGCGGACGGCCGATCCTCAATGCGCGGCCGCTCGGCGACCCCGAGCAGGTGGACAACCTCGTCCTGGCCCTGTCGAAGGCCAAGAAGCCGGTGATCATCTCGGGCAGCGGCGTGATCTGGTCGCGCGCCTGGAACGAGATGCAGCAGCTCGTCGAGAAGGCCGGCATCCCGTTCTACACGACCCCGCAGGGGCGCGGCGTGGTGCCCGACGACCACCCCCTCTCCTACCTCACCATGCGCTCCACCGCATTCAAGGACGCCGACCTCATCATCGTGCTCGGCACGCGCATGAACTACATCATCAGCCACGCCGCGCCGCCGCGCTTCAACGCGGCCGCCAAGATCGCCCGCATCGACATCGACGCCGACGAAATTGCTACCGCCGCACGCAAAGTCGACATCGGCATCGTCGGCGACTGCCGGAGCGTGCTCAACCAGCTGCTCGCCGCCATGAAGGGCAAGGTCGATCCCGACCGCTTCAAGGACTGGCGCAAGACGCTCTCCGACGGCGTCGAAGCCAAGCTCAAGTCGCAGGGCGCCAACAAGCCCGTCGAGGACGGCGACATCCATCCGCTGCGGCTGTGCGAGGAGATCTCCAACTTCATGCAGCGCGACGCCATCCTGGTGGTGGACGGGCAGGAGATCCTCAACTACGGCCGCCAGTCGATGCAGACCTTCGCTCCGGGCCACCGGCTCAATTCAGGGCCGTTCGGCACCATGGGCGTGGGCCTGCCGTTCGCGCTCGGCGCCAAGCTCGCCAAGCCCGACGCACAAGTGATCTGCGTGCACGGCGACGGCTCGTTCGGGCTCAACGCCATGGAGCTCGACACGGCCGTGCGCCACAACCTGCCCGTGCTGGTGGTGATCAGCCTGAACGGCGGCTGGACGGCGGACCCGCAGCGCAACAAGCCCGGCCGCGACCTCGGCTATACGCGCTACGAGAAGATGGCCGAGGCGCTCGGCTGCTACGGCGAGTACGTCGACAAGGCCGAGGACATCCGCCCGGCGCTGCAACGGGCGCAGGCCCAGGTGGACAAGGGCAAGGTTGCGGTCGTCAACGTGCGTACCGACTACAGGGCGCGCGCAACGACCATGCAATTTGCCCAGTACTCGACTTAGCAGCTCCTGATCCGGGTGCGGAACGGCAGCGCGCCGGATCAGGTGTTTATGGGACCGGCGCCTCGGAAATTTTTTTCCGGCTTTCCTTGACGCCGGGTCGGCGGCCAGCGACAAGCTTGGGGATCGCGCGCGTTGCGCGGGATTTTCGGGTTCCCGCCCGTTATGGTGGCACAGACTTCTCCCAACCCCCCTTGGAGGACGCCATGGCCCAACCCCCACCCTTCGAGTTTCCCCAGCAATTGCGCGAGCTGACCGAGAAGAACCTGGAGCACGCCCGTACCGCCTATGGCCAATTCATGGACGCCATGACCAAGACGATGGGTATGTGGACGAGCGCTACCCCCGCGAACGCCATGACCGCGGGCTTCAAGGCGGTGCAGGATCGGGCCGTCAAGTTCGCCAAACAGAACGGCGATGCGTGCTTCAACATGGCGACCGAGCTTGCCACTGCGAAAGACCTCACCGACGTGCTCAGCATCCAGAGCCGCCATGCCCAGTCGATGATGCAGTCCTACTCGCTGCAGGCGCAGGAGCTGAGCCGGCTGATGATGGAGGCCGCCCAAAGCGGCATGCAGAAGTAGCCGCTGCTCTGGGGCGCTCTGGGCCGCTCGCCCCGAGGCAAAGTCGCTCGCAGTTCTGGTCTCAACGCCGATTGCTCACGCCTGGCGCAGCCCAGGGGCGATACGGCTGCGTGCCGGCGGGAGCGTACGACACTGTCCGCATCGTGCTCCCGAGTGGCAGCGCAGCTGTCCGGCTGCCCAGCAAGATATCGAAAGTTGCCGACAGGCCCCACAAAGACGGTTCGCAATCGCGCCAAGACGTCATAATGTGACAGCAAAACACTAACTCATCCGGGAGGCGCTTATGGAGAAGATTTGGATCAAGAACTATCCGCCCGGCGTGCCGGCCGAGATCGACGCCTCGCAATATTCCTCCCTGGTCGCGCTGTTCGAGGAAAGCCTCGCCAAATACAAGGACCGCAACGCCTACGCCTGCATGGACAAGAAGCTGACCTATGGCCAGCTCGACGAGATGTCCAAGGCGGTGGGGGCGTATCTGCAGAGCAAGGGGCTGCAGCGGGGCGACCGGGTCGCCATCATGATGCCGAACGTGCTGCAGTACCCGGTGTGCATCGCCGGCATCCTGCGCGCCGGCTACGTGGTGGTGAACGTCAATCCGCTCTACACGCCGCGCGAGCTCGAGCACCAGCTCAAGGACTCCGGCGCCAAGGCCATATTCATCATCGAGAACTTCGCCAAGACGCTGGAGCACGTGCTCGCCAAGACGCCGGTGCAGCACATAGTGCTCGCCAGCATGGGCGACCTGCTCGGCTTCCCGAAGGGCTCGATCGTCAACGTGGTCGTGCGCAAGGTGAAGAAGATGGTGCCGCAGTTCTCGCTGCCCGGCGCCGTCAAGTTCAACGATGCTGTCGCCGCCGGCCGGCGCATGACCTTCAAGAAGGCCGAGATCAAGCCCGACGACGTGGCGTTCCTGCAGTACACGGGCGGCACCACGGGAGTTTCCAAGGGTGCCACGCTGCTCCACCGCAATGTCGTCGCCAACGTTCTGCAGAACGATGCCTGGCTGCAGCCCGCCCTCAAGAAAGGCAAGCAGGTTGAGCAGATGACCATCGTCACTGCTTTGCCGCTCTATCACATCTTCGCGCTCACGGCCTGCGGCCTGCTCAGCATGCGCATCGGCGGCATGTGTCTGCTGATACCCAATCCGCGCGATATTCCGGGCTTCATCAAGGAGCTTTCAAAGTACGAGTTCAGCATGCTGCCCGCTGTGAACACGCTCTACAACGGGCTGCTCAACAATCCGGCCTTCGCCAAGCTCAACTTCAGCGGGCTGAAGGCCGCCAACGGCGGCGGCATGGCGGTGCAGCGGGCGGTGGCGGAACGATTCTTCAAGCTCACCGGCGTCCCCATCATCGAGGGCTACGGTCTGTCCGAGACGTCGCCGGTGCTCACCTGCAACCGCGCCGACAACGACGAGTACACGGGCACCATCGGCCTGCCGGTGCCGTCGACCGAGATTTCCATCCGCGACGAGGAAGGCAAGGAGATGCCGCTCGGTGAGCCAGGCGAGATCTGCGCGCGCGGGCCGCAGGTGATGGCGGGCTACTGGCAGCGCCCGGACGAGACCGCCAAGGTCATGACGGCGGATGGATTCTTCCGCACCGGAGACATCGGCGTCATGGATGCCGTCGGGCAGGTGAAGATCGTCGACCGCAAGAAGGACATGGTCCTGGTCTCGGGCTTCAACGTCTATCCCAACGAGGTCGAGGACGTAGTGGCGAGCCACCCCGGCGTACTGGAGTGCGCGGTGGTCGGCGTTCCCGATGCAGCCTCGGGCGAAGCCGTAGTGCTGTTCGTGGCCAAGAAGGACCCCGCGCTCACCGAGCAGGAGCTCAGGAAATTCCTCGCCGAGCAGCTCACCGGCTACAAGCGGCCCAAGCACATCGTGTTCCGGCAGGAGCTGCCCAAGACCAACGTCGGCAAGGTGCTGCGGCGGGAGTTGCGCGATGCGGCCGCGGCCGCGGTCAAGCAAGCCGCGTGAAGGGGCAAGTGGAGGATTGCTCGGCTTCCGCCGTCACGTCCTCTCGCCCCGCAACGCGCCCACCCCGGGCTGGCGCTCGATCGACATCAAGGCGTCGAACACCGCGCGGGCTGGCAGCCTGGGGTTGCCGACCGACAGGCAGTCGGAGAACTTCGCCCATAGCTCGTCGGCCGACAGAGGCTGATCGGGCGAGCCGCGTTCGGTGTGGACCTGCTTCTCGAGCATGCGGCCGTCGCGGGTCTTGATCGCTACCACATCGAAGGGCGCCGAGCCCGCCCGGGCGGGATCCTCGCGCTCGTCGGCCTCGACGCTCACTTTCTGGATCAGCCCCTGGACGTCCCGGCGCTGGACGAAATTGTCGGTGAGCTCGCCCAGGCCGACGCGGCCCGCGACCACCGAGCTGGCCATGGCGAACTGCATGCTGAACTTGGCCTCCAGTCCGGTTTGCGGGCGGCTGTTGCGCAGCACGGCGACGTTGCGGCGCCCGGTCGACACTGTGATGCGCTCCACGTCCTCGGGCCGCACCGGCTCGGCGGCGAGAAGATCGAGCGCCCCATCGATGGCGCGGTGCGTGCAGTAGCAAAGCGGGTATTTCTTGACGCTCAGCTCCTGCTTCAGGATTTGCCAGTCGCGACCGACCCTGGAGGGCGACTCCGTGTCTGCACCGCCCTTGGGTGAGACCGCCGCCAGGAAGCCCAGGCGATGCTCCAATGCGTCCGGCGATGCCGTGAACCCGGCCGCCGCAAGCCGCGCCGACATGACGCCGGAATGCGCCGCGCGGCCGGCGTGATAAGGCTTGGTCATGGTGCCGAAATTGGCAACCACACCCGAGCTGTGGGAGGCCCCCAGCGCGATCGCGTGTGCGGCCTTGTCGGCATCGAGGCCGCGCAGCGAAGCGCACGCTGCTGCTGCCCCGATGGGCCCGAATATGCCCGTCGGGTGCCAGCCCTTCTCGTGATGCTGCGCGGGATCGCGGCCGGCAAGCTCGGCCCAAACCTCGTAGCCTGCCACGTAGGCGGTCGCGATCTGCGCGCCGGTGGCGCGCAGCGACTCCGCCTCCGCCAGAATTGCGGGCACCAGCACCGTGCTGGGATGGCCGCGCAGCGCCACATCGTCATAGTCGAGCGCATGCGCCGCGGTGCCGTTGATCCAAGCTGCCTCCGGTGCCGCAACGCGCCGTCCGTTCAGGTAGAGGCTGGCATCGCCGGGGGGCGGTGCCAAAGTCTCAAGCAGGATCGCCGGGGCCTGCTCGATGCTGCCCGCGATCATGGTGCCGACGCAGTCAGCAAAGCCGGTATGGACCACGGACATGGCCTCGGCAGGAACGGCGGAGAGACGCAACTCGGACACGAATGCGGCAAGGGTGCGGGTCAGGGCGTGGGGCATGGCAAGACCTCCCGATGGTTCTCCGGATATCGCGCAGGTTCCCAGGGCAGCGGCATGACCTGTGGCTCGGCAGCATCCTGCAGGTGCGGTTGCGCGACATGGTAGAGTGCAAGCGGCCCATAGGCGAGCCGGTTGAACGGCCGACGCTTCGCAATCGCGAAGTCGATTGCACGGGACGACGTGTGACGCGCATCACCTTCCAGGCTTTCGCCCTTGTGATGATTGATCAGATGCATGACAATGGCCCGTATGGGCTGCATGCACGCGGGCATCGCGTTTTTGCTGCGCTTGATCCAGCGGGCAGTCGCCAAAGGCCTTGCTCTGCCGGCCGCTCGGATGACCGAGCCCTCGATTCTCGAATTCGTTAGGAGGTGCACATGACGACCTGGACCCCAGATCCCAGTTTCTATCCCTCCCCGCGCATGGCCATGAAGGCCGCACCCGAGACGCTCGCCTACGTCGCCGCGTTCGACCCCGATCGCAAGGTTCCCGACGCGATCGCCGTGGTCGATGTCGATCCCAAGTCGAAGTCGTATTCGCAGATCATTGGCTCCACGCCGATGCCCAATGCCGGCGACGAGTTGCACCACTTCGGCTGGAACGCGTGCTCCTCGTGCCTGTGTCCCAACGCGCCGCACGCCCACGCGGAGCGGCGCTACCTGGTGGTGCCGGGATTGCGCTCCTCGCGCATCCACATCCTCGACACCAAGCCCGATCCCAGAAATCCGAAGATCGTCAAGGTGATCGAGCCCGGCGAGGTAGCCGACAAGGCCGGATACACGCGGCCGCATACCGTGCACTGCGGGCCGGAAGGCATCTACGTCGCGGCCCTCGGCAACCGCGAGGGCAAGGGGCCGGGCGGCATCTTCCTCATGGACCACGAAACGTTTGAAGTGCGCGGCCAGTGGGAGATGGACCGCGGACCCCAGTACTTCGCCTACGATGCCTGGTGGCACCTGGGCCACGACACGCTGGTCACCAGCGAATGGGGCACGCCCGACACGTTCGAGAACGGGCTGATCCCCGAGGTCCTGCTCGGCGCCAAGTATGGCCGGCGGCTCCACTTCTGGGACCTGCACAAGAGGAAGCACCTGCAGACCATCGACTTCGGCGACAAGTATCAGCTGGTGTTCGAGTTGCGCCCCGCACACGACCCCACCAAGGCCTACGGCTTCGTCAATTGCGTCATCAGCCTCGAGAACCTCTCGTCCTCGATCTGGACCTGGTACAAGGACGGCGACAAGTGGGCGGTGAAGAAGGTGATCGAGATCCCGGCCGAGCCGGCGGAGCCCGATCTGCTGCCGCCGGTGCTGAAGGGCTTCAAGGCGGTGCCGCCGCTCGTCACCGACATCGACCTCTCCATGGACGACAAGTATCTCTATGTCGGCTGCTGGGGCACCGGCGATCTGCAGCAGTACGACGTCTCCGATCCCTTCAACCCGAAGCTCACGGGAAAGGTCAGGATCGGCGGCATCGTCTCCAAGGCGACGCATCCTGGCGCCAAGAACGGGGCGTTGAGCGGTGGGCCGCAGATGGTGGAGATCAGCCGCGACGGCAAACGCGTCTACTTCACCAACTCGCTCTACGGTGCCATCGACCCGCAGTTCTACCCCGACGGCATCGAGGGGTGGATGGTGAAGCTCGATGCCAAGCCGAAGGGCGGCATCGCCTTCGATCCGAAGTTCTTCGTTGAGTGGCCGGCCCCGCATCGCCCGCACCAGGTGCGGCTCGAGGGCGGCGACTGCTCGTCGGATTCCTATTGTTATCCGTGAGGGACGTGTATGCGTGTAGGCTGGGTCGAGCGAAGCGACGACCCAACACATGATGAGCATTGAACCTCGCTGGGTGTTGGGTCTGCGCTGCCGCTTTGACCCAAAGAATGGCGTAGGCAATGACCGAAGCCGCACCCTGGTTGGCGCTGGCCGGACTTGGGGCCTTCCACGGCCTCAATCCGGGAATGGGGTGGCTGTTTGCCGTTGCCCTGGGCCTGCACCGCCGTGACAGGCGGATCGTGTGGCTGGCGCCCATCCCGATCGCACTCGGGCACGCGCTCTCGGTTGCGTTGATCGCGGTGGCCTTGGTATGGGCTGGGTTGGTCGTGGACGCGCGCCCACTGCGCATTGTTGCGGGCGTCGCGCTGATCGGCTGGGCCCTCTATCATTGGCGCTATGGGCATCGCCATCGCGTGCGCTTTGGCATGCAGGTGGGCCTTGCGGGTCTCGGAGCGTGGTCGTTCCTGATGGCCACCGCCCACGGCGCCGGCCTGATGCTGTGGCCGGTGCTGATGCCTCTTTGCCTGTCGGATTCGAGTGCGGCGACAGGCGGTCCCTTGCCAACCGCCGCCATCGGCGTCGCGGTGCACAGCGCGAGCATGCTGGTGGTGACGGCGGCCATGGCTGTTGCGGTCTACGAGTGGGTGGGGGTGGAATTCTTGCGGCGCGGCTGGATCAACGTCGATGCGATATGGACGCTGGCCTTGATCGCCGCGGGAGGGCTATTGCTGCTCGCATGAGCGGCGGCTGCTAAACCATCGCGTGGTGATCCACCCCGTTGGGCGCGCGCCGATACTCGCGCACGCTCGCTTCGTCAGGTGGCGGCTGGTCGCTCTCGGCATCTGCAGCGGCGCCATCGGTCGCAGTAGGCTGCGACGGCCAGAACAGCAGGCCGATGAGGGCCAGCAAGAGCACCAGCGGGAGATTGCGCAGCAGCATCTTGGCTCCACCGGCGGCTGCTCCAGGCCCCAACGGGGTCGTCATCAGCGTGCCCAGCAGCGCCAGGGGAAGCTGCACGGCGGCCTGGGCCGTAGCGTCGGTGGCCACCTCGGCAGTGTTGGATTGCTCCGCTTGCGTGTCGGCGACGTCCTCCTCCTGCTCCTTTACGGTCACTGCGAGCGACGCGATGAGGCCGATCGCGGCAAAGCCGCCGGCCATCATGCTGTAGGCCACCAGGGCGCCGAAGCGCTCGGTCAGCAGCAGCGTGATGGCTGCCGTGGCGAAGCCAGCCGCGACGAGAAACGGAACGGCGACCGAGGCGCGGATGGCATACTTGCCGATGACCGCGCCTGCGGCCGTCTTGGCGTCGTTGATGAGCGCGCGAAGCACGGGAGTTGCCTCAGGTGGTCAACCTACGACTTCCATAACGCGCCGAGCACGAAGCCCAGGGCGGCGACCACGGCAAGCGTTGCCATCGGCTGATCCTTCACGGACTTGTCGACGGCGCCCTTGATGTTGCCGGCCACCTCTTGCACCTGCTCGCCGGCGGCGCGGCCCTGCTCGGCCACACGCGAGGCCACGTTCTCGACCGTGTCGGCGGCGCGGCTGAATTGATCGGTTGCCTTGTCGGCGAGCCGCTCGAACTGATCGGTCGCCTTCGCTTTCAGGTCGGACTCGGCGTTGCCGGTGTGCTCGGGCCGACGATACTGCGTGCTCTGCGCCATGTTGCTGCTCCGTGCCAAAGAAAAGTGTTGCTGATCAATGGTTAAACGCCGAGCAGCTAGATTGGTTTCACTGTGGCAGCTCAGGCTTTTCCTCTGCGAAGGCGTAGGCAAGGGTGACGGTGAGGGCCATCAGCAGGGGCACGGCCAAGAAGGCGCCGATGGGTCCCAGCAGCCACGTGCAGAACGCAATGGCGAGGAACACGGCAAAGGGATTGAGCTCGAGCCTGCGACCCATGAACGCGGGGGTGAGGAAATGCCCCTCGATGGTAACCACGCCGATGAAGATCAGCGGCGCCACCAGCGCCTCTCCCAGCGTGGGAAAGGTGAGAAGGCCTACCACCGCCAACGTCGCGCTCACAATCGCGGGACCGATGTAGGGAATGTAATTGAGGACGCCGGCGAGCACACCCCAAAGCAAGGGGTTGGGCAGCCCCACCGCCCAAGTGACCAGCACCGTCGCGGTGCCGAGGCAGACATTCACGACTGTGAACGTGCCGAAGTATTTCGTCATGTTCTCGTCGACTTCGTTCAAGATGCGCAGCATCGTCAGGCGCGTATCGCGATCGCCAAGGAGCAGCACCGCCATGTTGCGCAACCTGGTCTGGTAGACGAGGTAGAAGACGAGCGCGCCAATGAAGAGGACGAACTGGCTGACCGCCGGCGTCAGCACGGCAAACAAGGTCGAGACCACGGTGGCCTGCTCCTGCTCCACCTTCAGCGCCGGCTGCCCACTTCCCGCCGCGACTGCATTCAAAGCCTTGCGCGCCTCGTCGAGCAGCGCCAGCGGCTGGCTCATGGTCTGAAGCTTCTGCTTGATGAGCACGCTCAGCTCGTTGGCGCGGCCCAGCCAGAACGTGAGCGGCGTCGACAGGAAGAGCAGCAGGCCGACGATTATTGCCAGGAGAGCCAAGGTCACTGCTACCACGGCTACGACGCGGGGTACCTTGTGGCGGTGCAGCCAGGTGACGACCGGCAGCACGATGGTGGCGATCACCCAGGCGAGCAGTACGGGTACGATCACCGGGCTTGCAACGTAGGTGCACCACAGCAGGGCGATGACAAAGAGCCCGACAAGGGCGACGTGGCTTGCCCGCGCCCAGGGGTCGAATGGCAGCAGCGCCGCGGCGCCATTTCGCTGCGGCGCAAGGTCTGCGCGATGATTGGCGACGGCTCTTGCCGTCTGACCGGCGCGCTGTGTTGCCGGCTCGGTGGTGTGGCTCACGGCTGGGCGCTCCGGCCCAGGAGGCCGCCGCCGATGACGCGGCCGGCGCTGGCTGCCTGCGACCACAACGTCGCCCACGCCGAGGCATTCCTGATGTCGGCCAACGTCCGCAGCAGGCGGGCGCGCTGCGCGTCGGGCACCAGCTCGATGATTTTGGCCCACAGGGCGTCGATGTTGTAGGGCGCAACCGCAATGTCGACACGCACCGGCACGATCTCCTCCGCAGCAAAACCGAGGTCGTCGCCGGCGGCCTGCATGGCGCCCAGGATCGCCTGCGCCTTTGCGCTAGAGACAACGGTTAGGTCGTAGGGCGGGTTCCATTCGTTGAAGGGGCGCAGCGCGTCGATGTGGGTGAGCACCAGCAGCATCGGCGGCCTGCGACGGTTGGGCTCGGCCGCGAAGCGCTCGCGAATGGCGGCAAGCGCCCGCCGGTCGATCTCTCTGGCTGCGCGGGTGGCGGAGGACACCCACAGCACCATGTCGGCCTCGGCGGCGCTTTCGGCAGTCAAGTCGATGGATTTCTGGTCGGCGAGGCCCGGGCTGTCGATCAGCAGCGCGGCCGGCAGGCCCTCGTGCGTCAGCTTGTAGGCAGTGACGCGGGCGGTGGCCGGCACGACGTTCACTTCGGCTTCCACCATGTTCGCAAGGGCGTTGAGCAGGCTCGACTTGCCAGCCCCGGTCTGGCCCGCCAGCAGTATACGCAGCGGCTCCGCCTCGCGCGTTTCCGCCGCCGACAGGTCGCGCCGCGAGCTTCCCGTGACGTGCTGGCCGAGCTCGGCCGCAGTGGCGCGGAGACTCCCACCGTAGAGATCGATGGCCGCGCGCCCGACCTCCCTGACGTAAGCGCGGGCCAGACGCCGGGCAACATGCTCGCGGCCAATGTCGACGATCTGCCGCGAGAAGCGCTCGCGCAACTCTTGCGTGGCGGCGGAGACGGGGTTGAACAGGCGCACGATGCGCCACAGGTCGTAGCC
Organism: uncultured Alphaproteobacteria bacterium; assembly: GCA_963832445.1. Lineage (GTDB taxonomy): Bacteria > Pseudomonadota > Alphaproteobacteria > Rhizobiales > Hyphomicrobiaceae > AWTP1-13. The sequence goes on along the minus strand of CAWHUM010000013.1, from coordinate 19,183 downwards.
CTTCTCCACCAGCTGCAAGGCCCCGCGCCAGCGGTAGACCCACATCAGCTGCGCCACCGTGATGCGGTCGCCAAGGGGGAAGCTCTTGTTGACGAAGTCGCGCAAGCCCGTGCTGGTGCGCTCGATCACCGCGAGGGCTTCGGGAACGGTGAACTGAAGCAGCGGGTCCTTGCGCTCTGGATGCAGGCGGCGAGCAACGGTCTCGATCGTTTCCAGCCCCAGGCTCAGCACCGCGTCCCTGCTCGACAATCGTTCCGGCTTGACCGTGGAGGCGAGCGCCATCACGTCGTCCCAGGCCGCTGCCTGACGCTCGGTCCAGTTGGGACTGCCGGCGGCGTCGGCCGCCTCCTGAGGGGTCGCATCGAGCACTGGGGCGGGTCCCGCGATCAGGCGCTTCTGCAGGAAATAGAGGGAGGTCACGACGATCAGGCTGGCGACGGCCCAGTACACGACGAGCCCATGCTGCCAGAGCCACAGGCCGCCGAGCGGGATCAGGCTGGCGGTCGGCAGCAGTAGCGCGAGGATGAGCAGGACCGCGCGCGAATAGTTGGGACCCTGGCGTTGTTCCTTCATGCTGCGTCGCGCTCCTTGGACATGCGGAACGCGTCCTGCAGCGCCTCGCGGTAGACCGTGGCCACTTCTTCGGCGCGGATGCCGCGCTGGCGGCGGGCGAGGAAATAGTCGGCCGCCTTGCCAATGGCGTAGGTGGTGGCGAAGCTCGCCGCCGCGGCCGCCGCGGCACCGATCGTCTGGCCATAGACCGGAACCAGCTTGACGAGCTGGCGGATGCCGAAGCGGGACGCCGTCTGCACCAGCACGCCGGTGCCGAGCGCGCCCAGGAACTCCGAATAGGCGCGCCGGTCCCAGGTGACGCCGTGCAACTTGGCCAGCTGGCGCAGCATCGCCGCCTGCACCATCGGCACGGCCACCATGCCCGCAACCGGAACCGCATCGCTGGCACCCGCCGCAACGGCAAAGCCGAGGATGTGCGCGTCGGTGCGGCGCAGGTCGGTGCCGACATTCGTGCCGGGTAACTCGGATAGCGCCAGCGCAACGGCGGCCGGTGCGGCGGCGATCAGGGCGTTGACCAGGGCCTCGCGACCGTAGTCGGCAGGGTCGTAACCGTCGCTGGCTTGAGTGAAGTCGATCGGCACGAAGGTCAGCTCGCCCTTGCCTGGCAGCGGATTGAAGAGCGCGCGCTGGTGCGCAAGCGCCTGGATAAGCTGATCGGGGATGGCTGGATTGTGCAGCGCCGCCGCGAAGGGATAGGGCAGGACGTGGCCGGCGCCCTTGCCGTAGGCCTCGTGCAGGCTCGTTTGCGCTACCACCACTGGCCAGTCGGGATGCCGCCGCCGCGCCTCGCGCAGCACGTCGAGCATTGCCTGCTGCTCCATGTCGAGCGCCTTGACCACGGCCACGATCAGGTGCGCGCGGCCCTCGCAAAAGGCGATATCTGCGGCGGGATCGTAGCCTGCCTCGCCGAGGCCGCGGGTGTCGAGGAAGCGGATGATCGGCGCCTCGCCGGGAAAGTCGAAGACGCGGGCCGTTCTGGTGCAGGGCCGGAAGCCGGTGCCGATCTCGGCGTCGGTGGCCTGGGTCAGGGTGCGGATGATGGAGGTCTTACCGCTCTGCACCTTGCCGACGAGCCACACCACGGGCGCCAGCTGGCGCGCCCGGTCGGCAATCGGCGTGCTCGTATCGGTGGACTGGCCCATCCCTCAATCGCCAACATCGGTTCAGGCGGTCAAACCGGAACAACGCATTTCTCAGGCACCTAGTTGCACCCAAGCTCGCGCTTTTCCTACTAGGGCTGAATATGGGTGGGCGTGCGGCGGCAATCCATTGGCAGTGCCAGTCGGATGGCGCCATTCCTGCTGCCGCGCAGGGTCGTGGCCCGCCCGCGGCCGCCGGCGTACCGCACGGTGCGCGGGCGACAGAACTGGCTATGCGCGCACGACCCGATTGCGCAGCACGCCGATCTTTTCGATTTCCAGCTCGACGACGTCGCCGTGCTTGAGCTCGCGCCCGAGCTCGAAGCCGCAACCCGTTCCGACCGTGCCCGAGCCGATCACCTCGCCGGCGTAGATCGTCTCGGACGCCGAGATGTGCGCCAGGATCGCCGGCCACTTGTGGTGCATCTGGCACGAGTTGCCGCCGCCCCAGCGCTCGCCGTTGACGCGCGCGTCCATGGCCAGATTGTGCGGATCGCCGATCTCGTCGAGCGTGACGATCCAGGGGCCCAGCGCATTGCCGGTGTCGAAGTCCTTGCCCTTGGCGGGGCCCAGCGAGGCCGCCATCTCGGCTGCCTGCGCATCGCGGGCGGAGAAGTCGTTGAAGATGGCGAAGCCGAAGATGTGCTCCATCGCCTTGTCCGGGGCGATGTCCTTGCCGGTCTTGCCGATCACGCAGGCGAGCTCCAGCTCGTAGTCCATGTAGTTGGAGTATTTCGGCCAGACCACGTCGGTCTCATGCCCGACGAAGCTGAAGCGGTTGGCCTTGTAGTAGATCGGCTGCTTGAACCAGACCTCCGGGAACGGCCGTTTGACCCCGGTCCTCTTCTCAGTTTGGGCGATGGCATTGCGCAAGTGCAATTCGAAGGTGAGGCAGTCGCGCATCTGCCGCGGCTCGGGGATCGGCGACAGAAGGCGCACGGAGCTGAGCGGCACGGCAGCGGTCGCGGGCCACGCCGCTACCAGCTCGCGGGCCGTGTCGAGACCTGGGCCGGCCGCATCGACCAGCGCCAGCATGCTGGCGAAGGCGGGATCGGCTTTGCGCGTGACGAGCCGCGAGGCCTCGGCGATGTCGAGCACTTGGCCTTTGGCAGTATCGACGGCGCCGATCGCCTGGCGGCCGTCCTCGGAAAAGGTCGCAAGCTTCATGCGTGATCCCTACTCCTCCAGAATTGCCACAGCCCGCGTCCAGCCGGCGGATGCACCTTTGACCTTGACCGGGAAGCAGGCGACCTTGAACCCGTTGGGCGGCAGCGACTCCAGATTGTGCAGCTTCTCGATGTGGCAGTAGCCGACCTCGCGGCCCGACTTGTGGCCCTCCCAGATCAGCTTGGCGTTCTTGGTCTCGGCGAACTTCTTGGCCGTGTGCACGAACGGGGCGTCCCACGACCAGGCATCGGTGCCGGTGATCCTCACCCCGCGCGAGGTGAGATAGAGGGTGGCTTCGCGGCCCATGCCACAGCCGGTCGGCACGTAGTCGGGCTGGCCATAGCGGGCACCGGCGGCGGTATTGACCACCACGATCTCCAGGGGCTTCAGGCTGTGCCCGATGCGCTTGATCTCGGCCTCCACGTCGGCGGCGGTCGCCACGTAGCCATCGGGGAAACGGCGGAAGTCGAGCTTCACGCCGGGCTGGAAGCACCATTCCAGCGGCACCTCGTCGATGGTGATGGCGCGCTTGCCCCCGTCCATGGTGGAGGCGAAGTGCCAGGGCGCGTCGAGGTGCGTGCCGTTGTGGGTCGACATCTCCACCCGCTCCACTGCCCAGCCCTCGCCGTCGGGCAGCTGCTCGGGTGTCAGGCCGGGGAAAAACGCGCACACCATCGGCGCGCTCTCCTTGTGGCCGATGTAGGTGATCTTGGGCTCGTTGCCGGGCGGGTCCGAGGCGATGTCGCTCTGCAGCGCGACCGATATATCGACGATGCGGGTAGCCATCGCTTCCTCCAGCGCGTGTTTTGCTTCTCCCCAATGTTTGTCCGCAAAATTCATTTTTGTCGATAAAAATTATTGCGGCCCCCGCACGAGCCCTGTAGCCTCCTCAGCGAGGAAACGGCCCTAAGCGACGTATGACGCCCCCCCTGGAGCACCCCGCCGAGGCAGCGCCCGGTCCCGACGCAACCGCGTCGGAGGTGGCCATCAGGCTGCTCACGCGCGACATCGTCTCGGGCGCTCTGGAGCCCGACAGCAAGCTCAAGCTCAGGATCCTCAAAGAGCGCTACGGCATCGGCGGCAGCCCCATGCGCGAGGCGCTGGCGCAGCTTGCCGCACAGGGCCTGGTGCATCAGCTGAGCCAGAAGGGCTTCCGCGTACCCCCGCTCGCGCCGGCGCATCTCGTCGACATCACGCAATCGCGCCAGCTCGTCGAGGTGGAGGCGGTGAAGCTCGCCATCGACCATGGCGGCGCGGAGTGGGAGGACGAGATCGTCGCGAGCTTCCACCTGCTCGAGCGCCTGTATCACCGGCTGCGCGGCGCTGAGCGGCCGGACGTGCACGAGTTCGAGACGCGCCATCAGCGCTTTCACCGCGCGTTGATTGCCGCATGTCCGCTGCGCGCGGTGAAGGAATTCTGCGACGGGCTCTACGTGCAGGCGACACGCTACCGCCTGCTGCTGCGCCGCTTCGCATTCACGCGCGAGGTGGTGGTGGCCGAGCACCGCATCCTGATGCGCGCGGTGCTTGGCCGCAACAAGACCGAGGCCGCCAAGGCGCTGAAGGCGCACATCGGCATCACGGCCGACGTGCTGCTGAGCGAGCTTGCCAGCCGCGTCGAGGGCCGGTCACGCAAGAAAGTCACCGCGGGCCCCAAGGCCCGCGCCAAAACTCGAGCCAAACCTGGGAGGAAGATGCGATGAGACGGTGGAATCTGCTGGCTGCGCTGGCAGCTATTGCTGTGCTGGCGATCCCGGCGCCGAATGCGTTGGCGCAGGGCGGCGGCAAGATCATCGTGGGCTACACCGCCACGGCGGACTTCGCGCCCGGCTTCATCGCCATGGACCAGGGCCTGTTCAAGAAGCGCGGCCTCGACGTCGAGTTCAAAATCGTGCCGCTCAACTCGCAGCTGCCGGCGGCCGTAGAGTCCGATTCCATCACCTTCGGCGGCACCACCATCTCGGTGCTGCTGCAGGCCATCGACGGTGGCCTCGATCATGTCGCGGTGGTCGGCTCCGGCGTCACCGACAAGAACCAGACGACCTTCGGCGCCGTCGCCAGGGCAGAGGCCCCCATCGTCAAAGCCGACGACTTCGTGGGCAAAAAGGTCGGCGCGCCTGGCCTCGGCGCATTCCTGCATGTGCTGTTCCGCAACTGGCTGATCGACAACGGCGTCGACGCCAAGAAGGTGACGTTCGTGGAGGTCGGCTTCCCGCAGATGGCCGATGTGCTCAAGGGCGGCAATGTCGATGCCGTCGTGACCGGCGAGCCGGTCATGGGCCGCATCGTTTCGGCCGGCATCGGCAAGAAGGTGACCACGTTCACCGACAACCTCAAGGTGGAGCTGCCCATCATCGTCTACTCGGCAACGCGCAAGTGGGTGGCTGCCAACCCGGCAGCCGCCAAAGCCTTCCGCGAGGCCATCGCCGAGGGCACGGCAATCGCCAACAAGGACCACGCTGCCGTGCGCGCTTCCACCGCCAACTTCATCAAGATGCCGCCCGAGGTGATCGCCAACATGAAGCTCGGCAGCTGGCAGGCGGAGGTGACGGAAGCCGGCATGGGCGCCTGGATAGACATCATGAAAAAGCAGGACATGCTGCGCTCCGCGCTGGACGTAAAAAAGGTCATTGCGAAGTAGCATCCCGGGGTCATCCCGGCGCTTGTCGCCGGGATCCATCGAGCCTCTGGCTCCGGCGCTCGCGGATGGCTGGATACCGGGGACAAGCCCCGGTATGACAACAAGGTGCTCCGTTTTGCTTGATCGCACCAGTCTGAGCAGCAGCACGGCGCTGGCCTTCGAGGGGGTCGACCTCGATCTCGGGGGCCGGCCGATTCTGCGCGACATTTCTTTCACGGTGGGCAAGGGCGAGTTCGTGTGCGTGATCGGCGCGTCGGGCTGCGGCAAGACCACGCTGCTGCGGCTGCTCGCCGGCCTGCTGTCGCCGTCGAGTGGCAGCGTGCGCCTCGGCGGCCAGCCGGTGGCGGGGCCGTCACGCGACGTCGCCATCGTCTTCCAGGACTACAGCCGCGCCCTGCTGCCCTGGCGCACCGCTACGGGCAACGTCAGCCTGGCGCTGGAAGCGATGGGGCTGCCGGCCTCCGAGCGGGAGCAGCGCATCGCCCCTCTGCTTGCCAAGGTTGGGCTCGCGGATCACGCCGAGAAGTATCCCTCCCAGCTCTCGGGAGGCATGCAGCAGCGGCTGCAGATCGCGCGCAGCCTGGCCCAGGACCCCTCCGTGCTGCTGATGGACGAGCCGTTCGGTGCGCTCGACGCCATGACACGGCAGTCACTGCAGGACGAGGTGCTGCGGATTGCCGCCGAGCGGCAGGCGACCGTGCTGTTCGTCACCCACGACCTGGAGGAGGCGCTGTATCTGGGCGACCGCATCATCGCGCTCTACTCCAATCCCGGCCGCATCGCCCGCGTGGTGGACATCCCCCTGCCGCGGCCGCGCGACCAGCTGTCGACGCGCGAGCATCCCGAATTCCTGCGGCTCAGACGCGAGCTGTTCACGGTGATGGAGGAGATCCACGCGTGACGCGCTGGCGCGGCATCCTCGTCCCTGCCGCGCTGCTGGTGCTGGCCGAGGTCGGCTTTCGCGCCAGCGTCGGCAGCAGCGACAGCCTGGCGGCGCCGTCGCGCGTGGTTGGCGGGCTGATTGCCGCGCTCACCGACGGCTCGATTCTCGTCGGCACCTTGCGCACGCTCGCCACCATGCTGGCAGGCCTTGCTATCGGCGCACTCGGCGGTCTGGCCGCCGGCATCGCGCTCGGTTTCTCGGAGACCTTGCGACGCGCGGCGTTTCTCACGGTGGAGATGCTGCGGCCGATCCCCTCGGTGGCGCTGCTGCCGCTGTCGCTCCTGATCTTCGGCTTCGGCTACCGCATGGAGATCGCGGTGATCGCCTTCGCCACTTTCTGGCCGTCGCTGATCCTCACCCAGAGCGCGGTGGCGCAGATCGAGCCGCGCCTGGTCGAGGTGGCGCGCATACTGCGTCTGAGCCGCCTGCAGACGGCATGGAAGATCGTGCTGCCCGCTGCCGCGCCGCGTCTGATGACGGGTCTGCGGCTGGCGGCCGGGTTGGCGCTGGTGGTGGCGGTGACGGCGGAGATCGTCTCCAACCCGCAGGGGCTCGGGCACGACCTGATGATCGCCCAGGAGACGCTGCGGCCCGAGCGCATGTTCGCGGTGCTGTTCTGGGTGGGCCTCATCGGCTGGGGCAAGAATGCGGCCCTGCTGCGGCTCGAGCGCTGGCTGTTCGCCCACCGTGGCGAGGTCGATACGAGTGTCGCCACATGACGCACAAGCTTCCAGCCCCGATGCTGGGCGCGCTGGGGCTCGCCCTGGTGATCTTGCTCTGGCACCTGGTGACCGCCGGCGGGCTCGTGTCCAAGGCGTTCCTGTCCTCGCCCAGCGCTACGCTGGATGCGCTCGTGCGGGGCGTCAATGGCGGCGAGCTGGTCGGCCAAACCTGGGCCACGGTGCTGCGCATGCTCAACGGCTGGCTGCTCGCCAGCATCGTGGCGATTGCGCTCGGCAGCCTGATCGGCATCTCCGAGACGGCGCGCGCCTACCTGCGCCCGACCTTGGCGTTTGCCCGCTCGCTGCCGGCCTCCGCCGTCATCCCCGTCGCCATCTCGCTGGTGGGCTTGAGCCCGTCGATGGTGCTGGGCGTCATCGTGTTCGGCTCGGTTTGGCCGACCTTGCTTGCCACCGTGCAGGGCTTCGCCACCGTCGAGCCCAGGCTCAAGGACGTGGCGCAGGTGCTGCATCTCTCCCGCGCGGCGTTCATCTGGAAGATCGGGCTGCCGAACGCGGTGCCCGACATCGTCGCCGGCATGCGCCTATCGCTGACGGTGTCGCTGATCCTGGCGGTGATCGGCGAGATGCTGTCCGGCCAGGAGGGCCTCGGCACCGCCATCCTGCTTGCGGCCCGCGCCTTCCGCGCGCCTGAGCTTTACGCCGGCATCGCGCTGTTGGGCCTGATCGGCCTCGTCAGCAGTCACGGACTGTTGATGGTGGAGCGGCGCATCGCCCGCTGGCGGGCCTGACCGGCCCCACGCAAAGGGAGGCGCCCTCGACCATAGGCCGGGGCGCCTCCACAGGCTCGCACTCGGGAGGAGATGCGGCCCACTTGGGGGTTCAACGTCGCGCACCCGCGCCCGTTCCGGCTTGTCAGGCTTGCGGCGCAACCGCCTTCAGGGACCAGGAACGTACGGGAAGCTCATCACCCGTCGCCGCCAGCGCCTTGGCGATCGCCTCGCGCGAGAGGAGGCCGGTCTGGGTATCCACATGGCCGACGACGGACGCCGCGTTGGTGGCGGCCGCGCGCAAAGCGTCCTCCGGCTTTCTGCCGAGCGCGATGTAGGCGGTGAAGGTGGCGTTGAAGGCATCGCCGGCGCCGGCCGTGCCCGCAACCTTGGTCTCCCGCACCGGGCAGAAGTGGATGGCATCTTTGGTGCCGAGAAAGGCGCCGTGGCGCCCGTCGGTTACCAGCACGAAGCGCGGGCCCATCTGGCGCAGGGCGTCGAAGAAGGCAGCGAGGCTCATCTCGTGGCCGCCGCCCAAGAAGCCGCGGGCGAGCAGACGCGGCGGCTTCTCGCCGGGCTCGAGCGGCAGGGTGCCGCCGCCCTCGCCGAAGCGGGCGACGAGGCCCGGCACCAGCGTCTCGGCCTCCACGCGGTTGATCGCGAGAATGTCGATCTGGGCGAGCGCTTCCTGGAACACCGGGCCGCGCGAGGAGAGCTGGCGCACGCGCGGGTTGGTTGCAACGAGCGCGCCGTTCGCCTTCGCCATGCGAACGATGGCGGGAAAGGCGTCGGCCGATTCGTTGCTGAGCGAGGATACGTACACGATGTCCGCGGCGAACGCCTCCGGGCGCAGATCCGCCTCCTCGAGCAGGGTGTTGGCGCCGCGGAAGGTGAAGATGGCCGCGTTGCGGTCGTGCGACGACACCAGCACGGAGGCGCCGGTGGGAGCCCTGCCGTCGCGCAGCGCCCAACGCGTCGAGACACCCTCCTGCAGCAGACGCGACAGCACCGCCTCGGCACGCTGGTCCTTGCCGAGCTTGACGAGCGTGGAGACGTCGAGGCCGAGGCGCGCCATCGCCACCGCGGCGTTGACGGCGCCGCCGCCGACGTGGGTCGAGATCTCGCGGGCCTCCGTCTTGCGCCCCTCCTCGAGCAGCAGAAACGAGCTGTCGGCGTTGAGCATGGTCATGCGCTCGATGCGGTCGTCGGCGATGATAGCGATGGTGTCGATGGTGGCGCCGCCGACGGTGAGAACCTTCATTGCGACCTCTCTGAAAGGGCATGCCGCTGCGCGTTGGGCTCGCCCTCGAACAACTCGTCGAGCTCCGCCTCCCACAGCCGCACGCCGCCCGTGATGCCAGCTGCATTGCTCACGATCTTGACCTGAGGTGGCAAAGGAAAGGTGATGCGCCGCGCGTTGCCGCCGCCGAGGTAGAGGTCGTCACAGCATGTGAGCTGCATGATCGTGACGATGGCCTCGCCCACCCGCACATTCCAGGCCTCGGGTCCGATGGCCTCCAATGCCTTCTGCCCAATGTACTGATCGTAGGTCTCATCACCTCTGGCGTGCTGGCCGAGTTCGAGGTGCAAGAGCAGCCGGCGGTTGCGGAAGAGGGCGCAGCCGATGCCGGTGCCGAGCGTGATCACGCAGGCGAGGCCATGTCCCTCCACCACGCCGAGCCCATGCACCGCCGCATCGTTGAGCATGCGCACCGGGGTGCCGAACTCCCGGGCAAGCGCATCGATCAGGCGGAAGCCGGCCCAGTGCGCGGTCCCGAGGTTGGGGGCGGTGATGACGGTGCCGCCCTTCACAACGCCCGGGAAGCCGACGGAAATGCGATCGAAGCGGGGGAGCCTGGCGGCCAGCGCCGCGATCGCTTGCAGCACGGCTGCGGGCGTGGCGGGCTTGGGTGTGGCCACCCGCGTGCGCTCTGCAGTCAGGGCCCCGTCGCTGTCGAGCACCGAGGTCTTGATGTTGGTGCCGCCGATATCGACGCCCAGGGTGAAAGGCCCGCGCCGGCTATGCCGCGCTTCGCAAGGCTCTGAGCTGGTCGACGCCCGGGGCATGGGACGATCAAGCTACCACGAATTGCTTGGGCAACGACCGGCCAGGCCGCACGCTGCTCTCAGCACCGCACGTGGCTGCCGCGTCCACTGCCTTGCCGCGGTCAACGCGTCATGCTGGGCACGGGCGGCCGCGGCGCGAGGCTCGCCTCTTCCGCCTTCTTGGATTTGGGCCGGCGTGTGGACTCGTCGAGCTTCTCGAGCGCATTGCGGATGGACTCCGGCTGCGGCCAGCCGGCCGGCCCGCGCGGCGCCCACGCGCGATCGAGCGTGCCGAGGAACGTCTGCGCCCAATACATGACGTCGTATTTCTCGATGACCGCCATCAGCGCTTCATAGCGCGCGCGCCGTTCGCTCAAGCTCATCTCCAGGGCCACGCGGATCACGTCGGCTGTGGCCTCGATGTTGTACGGGTTGACGATCAGCGCCTCGCTGAGCTCCTCGGCGGCACCGGCGAACCGCGAAAGGATGAGTACGCCCGGGTCCTCGGGATCCTGCGCCGCCACATATTCCTTGGCGACGAGGTTCATGCCGTCGCGCAAGGGCGTGACGAGGGCGATGCGGGAGGAGCGGTAGATGCCGGTCAGGCGGCGGCGCGGGGTGGAGCGGTGGATGTAGTGGATCGGCACCCAGTCGAGCTCGCCGAAGCGCCCATTGATGGACCCTGCGAGGCTCTCGAGCTGCTGGCGGATGTCGAGATAGGCTACCAGGTCCTCGCGGGTGGGCGGGGCGATCTGGGTCAACACCACCTGGCGGCGGTACTGGGGATACTTGTCCAGAAAGCGCCCGAAGGCCTTGAACTTCTGCGGCAGGCCCTTGGTGTAGTCGAGCCGGTCCACGCCGATGATGCGGCTGACCCCACGGCCCTGCACCAGGCTCGCATCGCGCCTGGCGCCGACGAAATCGGCCGTGCTGATGCCGATCGGGAAGCTGGCAACCGTCACCAGCCGGTCGAACAGCCTGATGCGCCCGTCCGACACGATGCTGCCGAACACGCCGTTGGCCATGTAGTCGATGAGGTTGGAGACGTCGGATTTGGTCTGCAGGCCGATCAGGTCGTAGGCGGCGAGCCCGCGCGCGAGCTGCTCGTGCTCGGGGATCGCGATGAACGTCTGCCAGGGCGGGAAGGGGATGTGCAGATAGAAGCCGATGCGGTTGGCGACGCCCAGCTCGCGCAATTGCGCCGCCAGGGGAATGAGGTGGTAGTCGTGCACCCAGATGACGTCTTCTGGCTGCAGCATGGGCTGCAGCAGCTTGGCGAAGCGCCGGTTCACCTCCACGTACAGGTCGAAATGGCCGGCCTCGAACTGAGCGAGGTCGAGGCGATTGTGGAACACCGGCCACAGCACCGAGTTGGCGTAGCCGAGATAGAAGCGGTCGTACTCGTCGGGCGACAGCGGGACCATGGCAACGCGCCCCTCGCGCGTGACCTGGGAGGTCTCCTCCGGGGGCTTGATGTCGCCGCTCCAGCCGAACCAAAGGGTGGGGCGGGTCTTGGCGATCGACGCAAGGGCAACGGCAACGCCACCCGCTTGCGCGGCCTGGCGCCGGTCCAGCACGCGATTCGAAACGACTACTAGGCGGCTCATGCTTTCTATCCCGGCGAACCGCGGCCGTGCCCACCATGCAAGCATTTCGCTATTGCGAAACGCACAAGCGGGCAATGGGTTCCAACCCTGAGGTGCACCAGGGCGGCGCAGCAAGAGCCGCCGTCGAGAACGCTAGGACGCCACCGCGATCTGCTCGGATGCTTGTCTGCCGCGGCGCCAGGCGCCGGGCGGCGCGCCCGCGTACTTCTTGAAGGCGCGGTTGAAGGCCGCTTCCGACTCGTAGCCGACCTCGGCTGCCACCTGCGCCACCCCGACGTTGGGGCGCTCGAGCAGGCGCGTCGCCAACTGCATGCGCCAGCGCGTCAGGTAGTGCATTGGCGAATCCTGCATGAAATGGGCAAAGCGATCCGCGAACACGGAGCGCGACATGCCGATCTCGTGGGCGAGGCGCTCGATCGTCCACGCCTCGGCGGGCCTGCCGTGCATCAGGGCGAGCGCCGCGCCGATATGCGGGTCGCGCAGGCCGGACAGCCAACCGCCTGCGTCTTTCGGCAGGCTCTCGATGTGGCGCCGTACGACCTCGACGAACATCAGCTCCGCCACCTTGGACAACACGGTCTCGCCGCCGGAGCGGCGCGCCGAGGATTCGTCGATGGCCATGCGGATCAGCTGCGCCATGCTGCCATGCCCGTCGGCGGCGCGGGCATGGACAATGCGCGGCAGGGCCCGGAGCACAGGGTTGAACGGCCGCAGGTCGCAACCGAGGTAGCCGCAGGCGAAGCGGGTGCGCTCCCCGCCGCCGCCGAGTTGATCGATCACGAACGGCAGCTGGTGGTCCGTCGGCCGGTGGTACATGCCCATGTTCGGCGCCGCGCGCATGCCGGGCTTGGAGGACAGCACGTGCGGGTCGGCCATCGGCGCCATCACGATATCGCCCGCGGCGACGCGAAAGGGGGGCGCCGAGCCGTCCTCAAGCTCCGCCCAGCATCCGCCCTCGGTCACGGCGTGGAAGGTGATCACATGTTCGGCCTCGGGCATCACATGCCCGGCAATGGCGGCACCCTTGGGGGTTGCCGCGACCCAAGGCGCGTTGGCCTCAACGTCGAAGAAGACGGCGCCCGTCAGGCGAACTGCGCGCAGAACATCGGACAGAACGTCCAAGGGACCCTCCCAGGATTCACAGCAAACTGTTCCGGACGAATGAACAAGTTTGCGGACGAACAAGCAACCCAGCCAGACGTCCTGCAGGCCCAGACTGAAGTATTACACCTTACATACTTCGCCCAAGCCCAAGGCGCTCATGCCGATATCGTGAAGGGAGAATTTCCATGCAAGACCCAGCCAAGATTGCCGCTTTCAAGACCGCACTGCGCGGCCAGCTCATTGAGCCCCAGGACCAGGGCTACGACGAGGCCCGCGCCCTCTACAACGGCATGATCGACAAGCGTCCCCGCCTGATCGCGCGCTGCGTAGATGCCGCCGATGTGATCAAAGCCGTCAACTTCGGGCGCGATAACAAGCTGCTGATCGCCATCCGCGGCGGCGGCCACAACGGGCCGGGCCTTGGCAGCGTCAACGACGGCCTGGTGATCGACCTCTCAGCCATGAAGGGCGTGCGGGTGGACCCGGCTGCCCGCACGGTGCGGGTCGGCCCCGGCTGCACCCAGGGCGACGTGGAGCACGCGACGCATGCCTTCGGTCTGGCGGTGCCGGCCGGCATCGTCTCCACCACCGGCATCGCCGGCCTGACGCTCGGCGGCGGCACCGGCTATCTGACACGCCAGCACGGCCTCACCATCGACAACCTGCTCGAGGCCGACGTGGTGCTGGCGGACGGCAGCTTCGTCACTGCCAGCGCCAAGGAGAACGAGGACCTGTTCTGGGCCCTGCGCGGCGGCGGCGGCAACTTCGGCGTGGTGACGAGCTTCCTGTTCAAGGCGCATCCCGTGTCCATGATCTACGGCGGCCCGATCTTCTGGGACATCAAGCACGCACGCCAGATCATGCAGTGGTATCGCCAGGCGCTGGCGAAGATGCCGGCCGAGCTGTGCAGCTTCGTGGGAATGAAGACGGTGCCCTCGGGTGAGCCGTTCCCGAAGGAGCACTGGGGCAAGAGAGTCTGCGCCCTGATCTCCTGCTACAACGGGTCGGCCGAGGACGGGCAGAAGGCACTTGCGCCGATGCGCAAGGAGTTGCCCGCGCCGCTCATCGACTGGGCCGGGCCGATGCCGTTCCCCGCCCTGCAGGGCCTGTTCGATCCGCTGCTACCCAAGGGCCTGCAGTGGTACTGGAAGGGCGCCTATTTCAAGGAGCTGTCCGACCGGGCCATCGACACGCACATCGAGCATGCCATGGAGACGCCGAGCCCATTGTCGCTCGTGCATCTCTACCCCATCGACGGGGCGGTGCATCGCGTCGGCAAGGGCGACACCGCCTGGAGCACCCGCGACGCCACCTGGTCGATGGTGATCGCCGGCATCGATCCCGATCCGGCCAAGGCGGCGCAACTGAAGCGCTGGGGCCGGGCCTACTGGGATGCCGTCAGTCCCTATTCGACGGGCGGCGGCTACGTGAACTTCATGATGGACGACGAGGGCGATGCGCGCATCAAGGCGAGCTACGGCGACAACTACGAGCGCCTCGTGACCGTGAAGCGCAAGTACGACCCCACCAACGTGTTCCGGGTCAACCAGAACATCAAGCCTTGACACCTTCGTTCCGGGCCGCGGGCGTCCGCAAGGGCGCTCGCGGTTTTTTCATGGCCATTACAGGCCATGCACTGAAGCACGAGTTGTCGTCCGATCGGTAATGGCAGCGCCGATCTACCCCGAATAGCTGACCATTCGGGACCCCGACAAGCGTGCCAGGAACCGATGACCAGCGCCGGGCAGCTGCCTACGTGGGCGCAGACGAAATGTGTCCACGAACGGTGTTGATGATAGTCTGCCGCAGCTCCGCGTTGGCAAATGCTCGCGCCGGAATAAGAAGAGCCTGGGCTCTGTCGAACCACAGGATCACCAGACCGCCGTCTTCCGAAACCTCGCTAAAGGCTTGCCAGCTATATTTCCCGTCCGGATTGGGTCGGCGGCTTCGATACCGTCGCCGACCAGCTTCAACCGAACCTCGCTTAGCGAAGGGCTGCTATCGGGCAGCCAGTACCTCATGAACAGGCGCTGGGTCAGGCGTGCCCCCAGACACACGCACAGCGCACCCCACATGTACGCGAAGACAGCCACGAAATATCCAAGAGGGCTGATCAGTTCTGCAAACAAGAGGTACACGAGCGGCAGCATCCCCAGCAGCACCGCTGCCAGGGTGAGTACGAATGGCTTGGAGCGCCATCCAGTCACCTGTCTTGCGTGCTGCCTAATGCGCGCTACAGAAAGCTGAACGAAACGCTGATGCTCCTCTCGCGTGAGACGGAACGTGAGCTCCATGCGCTTGGCCCCAAGGGTTCGATCGCCCCCGCACGCGGACGGACCAGTGTCGACCAATTTCGACGCCCATGAGGCGCCCGGCTATCGAGGAATTGCTGTCATGCTGACCACCAAACGCAGTCTTCGTGGCTGCCCTTCGCGTTTGCCGATCCAAGTAGGCGAGCGCACGACTTAGAAATCGACGGCCTTGCCGGCGGCCGCGAGCGCGGCCCGCACCCGGTGCGGCAGCGCCGGCACCTGGCGGATCGTCACTCCGGTGGCGTGGCGGATGGCGCCCAGGATCGCCGGCGCGGTCGGGATCAGCGCCGGCTCGCCGATGCCCTTGGCGCCGTAGGGTCCGAGCGGCTCGTTGTCCTCGATCAGGATGACGTCGATCTCGGGCATGTCGCCGAAAGTGGGGATCAGGTAGTCGTGCAGGTTTTCGGTGCGGCCGGGGATGAACTCCTCCATCAGCGCCAGGCCCAGCCCCTGCGCGATACCACCGTGAATCTGGCCCTCCACCAGCGCCGGATTGATGGCGCGGCCGACGTCGTGGGCGGCGACGATGCGGCGAACCTTGACGGTGCCGAGGCCGAGATCGACCTCGGCGAGGGCAATCTGCGCGGCAAAACCGTAGGTGGCGTAGGGGATGCCCTGGCCTTTGGCGTCGAGCGGCGTGGTGGGCGGATCGAAGCTGCCGACGCCTTCCACAACGATGCCGTCGCCCAGGTCCGGCAACTGAGCGAGATCGACGATCGTTTTCTGGCCGCCGGACGAGACCGTGAGGCGGGGCCCATCCAGCGCGAGGCGGGCATCGGGGCCGGCGTTGGTCAGCCGCAGGATCTCGGCTCGCAGCGCCTCCGCGGCGAGCTGCGCGGCCCTGCCCGACACGAAGGTCTGGCGCGAGGCCGAGGTCTTGCCGGCATCGAAGGTGCGATCGGTGTCGCCCACCACCAGCGTGAAGGCCGCAACGGGAAGGCCCAGGGCGTCGGCGGCGATCTGGGTGAGCACCGTGGTGGAGCCCTGGCCGATGTCGACCGCGCCGTTCCAGAACGTCAGGGCGCCGTCGCGGGCTAGCGTCAGGCGCATGCTGGAGGGGTTGGAGAGGGCGGTGTTGCCGATGCCGTACCACATGCAGCCGATGCCGACGCCTGTGCGTGTGGCGCTCCGACCGGCGTTGCGGGTGTTGCCGTCCGACGCCTGCGCCAGCAGCCGTTGCCAGTGGGGCCTCAGCGCGTCGAGGCAGGCGGCCAGACCGGCGCTGGCTTCCAGCATCTGGCCGGAGTGGGTGCTGTCGCCGGCGCGCAACGCGTTGATGTGGCGGAACTCGAGGCGGTCGATGCCGACCTTCTCCGCGAGGTCGTCCATCAGCGCCTCGTGCGCGATGGCGGCCTGCGGTACGCCGAAGCCGCGGAAGGCGCCGGCCGGGGTGTCGTTGGTGTAGATCGCCCGCGCCCGGTTGTTCACGTGGGGGACGCGATAGGGCCCTGCGGCGTGGACCGGCACGCGCCCGGCAACCGTGGGACCCCAGGAGGCGTAGGCGCCGGTGTTGAAATCGGCCTCCGACTCGTAGGCGACGAGACGCCCGCCGGCGTCGCAGCCTGCCCGTGCGCGGATCGAAGCGGGATGGCGCTTGGTCGTGGAGGCCATCGACTCGATGCGCTCGTAGACGCAGCGCACCGGCCGGCCCAGGTGCCAGGCGGCGACCGCCAGCATCGGCTGCAGGGACACGTCGAGCTTGCCGCCGAAGCCGCCGCCGCACGCCGTTGGCACGATGCGCACGCCTTCGCGCGGCAGCCCCAGCACGCGCGCGGTCTCGTCGCGGTCCATGGCCGGAGCCTGGGTGCAGGCGTAGACCTCGACGCGGTCGCCGACCCGCTGCGCCCAACCGGCCTCGGGCTCGACGTAGGCGTGCTCGACGAAGGAGGTGGCGAACGTGCCCTCCGCGCGATGCGCCGCCATTGCCAGAGCGCCCGCGGCGTCGCCCTGCTCGAGCAGGCCGCGCGTCAGCACGTTGTCGGGTTTGGCGGCGTGGATGGCGGGTGCACCGGGCGCCAGCGCGGCATTGATACCGCTGAGCGCCGGCAGCGGCTCCCAGGCGATCGGCAGGTCGGCGGCGTGCACGGCCCCCACCGCCTCGCGCGTGCCGGCGAGCGCCAGCACCGGCTCGCCGCGATAGCGCACGCGGGCTTGCGCGAGCACCGGCTGATCCTTGAGGTCGGGGTAGATGCCGAACGAATTCTCGCCCGGCACATCGGCGGCCGTGAACACGCGCACGATGCCGGGATGGCGGGCCAGGAACGGGGCCAGATCGCCGACGGTGAAGCGGGCGCTGGCATGGGGCGAGCGCACCGCCTTGAGCCAGAGCGCGTCTGCGGGCGCGCCGTCGTCGCCGTAGATCGCGGCGCCGGTGAGCTTGGGGCCGGCGTCGAGGCGCGGCACGCGCCGGCCGACACTGGTGGAGGACGGCTCTTCTTTGCCGATCTCAGCAGTTGCGTCGGCAGGCGCCAGCGCGGTCGCCGCATCGAGCACCGCATCGACTATCTTCAGGTACCCCGTGCAGCGGCAGAGCACGCCGCCGAGCCCGTCCATCACCGCCTGGCGGCTGGGCGCGGGCTTGCGGGTGATAAGATCGGCGGCCGCCATCAGCATGCCGGGGGTGCAGATGCCGCACTGGGCGGCGTCGTGGGCGTGGAATGCCGCCTGCAGCGCGCGCCCGAGCGGAACCTGGGCGAGCCCCTCCACGGAAACGATCGATCTGCCCTGCACCTGCGCGGCGGCAACCATGCAGGCGCACACCTGCGCGCCATCGATGAGCACCGTGCATGCGCCACAGTCGCCGGCGTTGCAGCCGACCTTGGTGCCGGTCAGTCCCAGCCCGCGCCGCACCACGTCGCTCAATCGCTCGCCCGGAGACACGGAAATGCGCTGCGCCTTGCCGTTGAGGGTGAACGCCAGCGGTGTCTCGGCGATGCGTGCGCGCTCGTTCATGCGGCAGCCTCGATGCTGGGCGCCAGGCATTGCGCGAGCGCGCGGCGCACCAGGATCACCGCGGCATCGCGCCGGTAGTGGGCCGTGCCGCGCACGTCGTCGATGGGTGTGAGCGCTGCGCGCACGTCGGCGGCGGTGACGCGCTGCGTAGCGTCGCTGGCGCGAACACCGGCAAGCCTACCCTCGAGCGCCGGCAACCGCATCGGCACGGCCGAGCACGCGCCAATGGCAATGGCGGCCTCGGCGATGTGGCCCTGCGCATCAAGATCGATCGCCATGGCCACCGAGACGATGGAGATCACCAGGTAGGTGCGTGCGCCGAGCTTGAGAAACGTCGCGCGGGCCCCCGGCTGCGTCTTCGGCACGCGGATGGCGACCACCAGCTCGTCCGGCGCAAGCGCGGTCCTGCGATTGCCCGTGATGAATTGGGCGAGCGGCAGCGTACGCCGCCCCCGCGCGCTGGCAATCTCGACGGTTGCATTGAGCGTCAGCAGCGGCGGCACGCCGTCGGCAGCCGGCGAGGCATTGCAGATATTGCCGGCGATCGTTCCCCGATTCTGCACTTGCCAGCCGCCGACCTCGCGCGCGGCAAGCTTCAGCCCGTCGAAGGCCGGCGGCAGCGGCGCGTCTCTGATGTCCGACCAGGTGGCGAGGGCTCCGAACGTCACGCCTTCCTCGTCCCGGCGGATGCCCCTGAGCTCGTCTAGGCCTGAGATGTCGAGCACGTTGCGCGACGTTGCCTCCAGCCAGGCCGTGCGCGCCGTCAGCGCCGGATAGAAATCCGTGCCTCCGGCCAGCACGGTCAGCCCTGGGCCGTTGAGGTTGCCGGCGTTGCCGCCAGCGAGCTTGGCATCTGCGAGCGCCGCCAGCGCATCGGCCAGCGCCGTCGGCCTGAGGTAGTCTCCCATCGGCGCACGATGGCAGCTCGCCAGGTTCGCGGCAAGGGAACGGCGGGCGCTACAATTCGCTTTGTAGGGGCAGACCCCCCTGCTAGCCTCGTGACTTGCCGGCTCGATGCCGGTGGGGGATCTCGTCGGGGCGGAAACTGTATGATTTTTCGAATAGCGGTATTGCTTCTCGCTCTGTTCGCGGGCGCCTGTGCGCAGACCACCGTCGGCGACAACGATCTCGTCACCGGCACAACGGGGCCGGGGCTGAAGGAGAATGCCAAGGCCGAGCTGCCGCAGTGTACGCAGCCGATGGGCACCGTGGCGCTGGTGGAAAAGCAGATCTCGGTGCTGGACGAGCT
>CAWHUM010000012.1:0-231038 GCA_963832445.1 uncultured Alphaproteobacteria bacterium | reverse complement strand
CATGCCCGTCATCGGAACCTTCCAGGCCGTCAAGGACGGCTACGCCGGTACCATCCGCACGCTCATGCTGAACGGCCGCGTGAAGATCCTCGCCAACGACCGCAAGACGAGCGAGGGAGCGCCGGACTTCCGCTTCTCGCTCGGCAACACCGAGATCGGCGCTGTGTGGCGCAAGACCAAGCAGGGCACCGACCAGACCTACCTGCGCGTGCGCCTTGACGATCCGGCCTGGCCGCAACCGATTTGGGGCTTTCTGATAGAGAACAGCGAGGACGGCGTGGTGCGGCTGATCTGGCGCCGCGACACGCGCGCGGAAGGCTCGGACCATGCGGGGTAATGGCCTCGACACCTCGCCGGTCCGCTGGCGAGCGCGCACTGCCCTCAACGGCGCCGCTGTACTCGCTGATGATCGCGATCAGTCCCCTTTGCTGCGAAATGCCGCGGCTAAACGCGACGACCCGAGCCGGGAAATATCGCTCGCCCGTGTGGTGTTGCTCGTCCTGCTGCCGTTCGTGAGCGGCTACTACCTCTCCTATCTCTACCGCTCCATCAATGCGCTGATCTCCGAGGCGCTGGTCGCAGAGTTCGCCCTGTCGCCGGGGAACCTCGGGTTCCTGACGGCGACCTACTTCCTCGCCTTTGCCGTCATCCAGCTCCCCCTTGGGGTCTGCCTCGACCGCTTCGGGCCACGCCGCGTCCAAGCCGTCCTGCTGTCCATCGCGGCTGCCGGGGCTGCGCTCTTTGCCTACGCAGATACCTTTGTCGCCCTCGCCATCGGCCGAGGCCTCATCGGCCTCGGCGTCGCCGGTGCGCTGATGGCCGGCCTCAAGGCCATCGTGCTGTGGTTCCCCGCCGAGCGCATCGCGCTGGCCAACGGCTGGTTCATCATGCTGGGTGCGCTGGGCGCCGTCACCGCTACAGCCCCGGCCGAGATCGTACTCACCCATGTGGGCTGGCGCGGCGTGTTCGCAGTCCTCGCCGCCGTCACCGCCGCTTCAGCGCTGCTGATCCTGCTCGCCGTGCCGGAGCGGCGACAGAGCAGCGATGCGAGTTGAGAGACTGGTGGACTGAACATCATCGCCGTCTACCGCGACCCGCGCTTCTGGCGCCTGGCACCGCTGTCGGCGAGCTGCATCGGCTCCGCCTGGGCGCTGCAGGGCCTGTGGGCCGCGCCCTGGCTCGCCGACGTCGAAGGCTTCGAGCGCCCCGCGGTCGTCGCCTACCTCTTCGTCATGGCGCTGGCGCTGAGCGCGTCCGCGCTTCTGCTTGGGATAGGTGCCAATCGGTTGCGGCGGAACGGCATCTCACTCTCCCAAACTCTTGCCGTGGCGACCGGCATCGCTCTCATCGCCCAGCTGGCGCTCGTGCTTCGTTGGCCGGTGCCCGCCTGGCTCCCGTGGATCACGATTGCCGCTATCGGCGCCGGCACCGTGCTGAGCTACGCGATTCTGAGCGAGATGTTCCCCAGGTCGGCCTCCGGTCGCGCCAACGGCGCGCTCAACCTGCTGCACGTCACAGCCGCCTTTGCGGTCCAGTACGCCATCGGTGCTCATCGTTCAGCAGTGGCCGGCGGAAGCCGGGCGCTACCCCGAAGAGGCCTATCGGACGGCGCTCGGCCTCAACCTCGCCCTGCAGGCCGTTGCGTTTGTGTGGTTCATACGGCCGCAGCGCAAAGCCGCACTGCACCACCTGCCGGCGCATCCCATCCATGCCTTGGCCTCGAGCCTCGGCCTCGCCCCGGCGGCTGCCCTGTCCTATGCCCGCGCCCGGCACGCGCTGGTCCCTGCATATGGCCCGCGCTCGCGCGCAGCAGCAGGCCTGGCGCACCACTGCCTTCGCTTCGTTCGCGGTATCGGCACTCCTCGCGTTATCGCTGGCGTCGACACTTCTCGGCAGCTCCGTTGCCGCCAACATGGTCGCACGCGCCCACGCGGTCGAGACGCGAAACTTTGCGGATCCGCCCGCGCAGCTTCTCAAGCGCTTCGAGGCACTCGATCATCCACCCGAGGTAGTCCCGGTTTCGCTGCCGCTGGGCCACCTGCGCAGCCTCTCGAAGGAGGCGAGCCATGGTGATCATTGACAATGGCGCAGGCCCCGAACCGTCGGACCAGCTCCTGTGGAGCATCAAGACGGTCATCGTGAAGACCGGCCTCTCTCGCGCGTCGATCTATCGCTACATTAAACGTGAGCGGTTCCCGCCGCGCCGCCGTGTCGGTCCCAATCGCGTTGCCTGGATACCGACCGAGGTCATCGCCTGGATCGAGGCCCGCGCGAAGTTAGGGCCGGGCCGCAGCACCGCCCAGAACCGCCCCGTTACTGAACCTCGCAGCCCGGCATCGTATGTGCACCTGAAAT
The DNA here is from genome assembly GCA_963832445.1 of uncultured Alphaproteobacteria bacterium. Taxonomy (GTDB): domain Bacteria; phylum Pseudomonadota; class Alphaproteobacteria; order Rhizobiales; family Hyphomicrobiaceae; genus AWTP1-13. The sequence continues at coordinate 228,683 of CAWHUM010000012.1, read as the reverse complement.
CGGAAAATGCTTGCGAGGACTCCCTGCCAGCCAACGACGCCCAGCCCGCAGCAAACCTGACACCGTGGAGCACATCATGATCGCCCACCGGCACTGGCTCCAGCACCTGACCACACACTCCGACAGAGGATTGGTCGCGCCCGGTCGTAGACGACCTCCGTCTCCATGGTCGCCAATGAGGGAGTAGCAGTGACCGCTGGTGACCAACGTTGTCCGCTGGCGAACGCGCCAAGTGACTCATTAGCGTGTGAGTGCACGGACGCGACTCACTCCGTCCGATTGCGGCGACCCGCGAAGGATGTTCTTCACGATCTCGCGCGAGCTCTTGCGCGGCAGGCGGCACGAGAGGACTATGCTTCCGAGCAAGCGAGGGAGGGCACATCGCCATGCGCGTCGCCATCTATGCCCGGTTCAGCTCGGACCTCCAAGACGCCCGATCGATAACCGACCAGCTGGCCCTGGCGCGCGAGCATGCCGCCCGGCAGGGCTGGTTTGTGGTCCAGGAATTCACCGACGCCGCAATCTCGGGCGCCTCCATGGCCAATCGACCCGGTCTGCAGGAGCTGATGCGCGCCGCTGAAGCACGCAGCTTCGATGCAGTGCTCACTGAGAGTCTGGACCGCCTGAGCCGCGATCTCGCCGACAGCGCCGCACTTCACCGGCAGCTCTCCTACTGGGGCGTGCGGATCGTCACGCTCGCAGACGGCGACGTGAACAAGATGCTCGTTGCCGTAAAAGGCCTCCTTGGCAGCATGTTCCTCGATGATCTGGCCCAGAAGACCAAGCGAGGACAGGTAGGCCGCGTCAAGGCCGGGCGCATCCCGGGCGGTCGCTGCTACGGGTACGACGTTGTCCGCGACGGGCAGGAGGGTGGCAAACGTACGATCAACGAGGCTGAGGCTGACGTTGTGCGCCGCATCTACGCCGAGTACGTGGACGGGCGCTCGCCCTTGAAGATCGTGCAGGCACTCAATGCCGAGGGCATCCCAGGCCCCCGAGGCGGCCACTGGAACGTGTCGGCCCTGATCGGCTCAGCAAAGCGCCGGAACGGACTCTTGAACAACAGCCTCTACGCGGGGCGCATTACCTACAACCGGCAGCGCTTCATCAAGGATCCCGCGACCGGGAGGCGGCAGGCCAGGGCCAATCCGCAGGACCAATGGCTCACCCAGGATGTTCCCGAGTTGGCCATTGTCAGCTCAGACGTGTTCGACCGTGCGCAGGCCCTGCGGGCTGCACGCATCCGGCCACACCCCGTCTACCACCGTCGGCCGAAGCATCTGCTTTCGGGCCTCCTCGTCTGCGGCAGCTGCGGCGCAAGCATGATCGTGCGCAACCGCAGAGGCAACGTCACCAACTTCGGCTGCTCTGCTCGCATCAATCGCAATGGCTGCGACAACGCGCGCAGCGTCAGCTCGGTCGAGATCGAGGCCCGGGTGCTAGCGGCCCTGCGAAGCCACCTCCTCCAGCCCGAAGTGGTTGCCACCGCAATCGAGGCGTACCGGGTCGAGCGCCAGCGCCTCTCGCGCGAGGCTGCCAAGGCGCGGGCCGCACTAGAGCGAGAGCTTGCGGAAATCGACCGGAAGACGAAGTGGCTGGTCGGTGAGATCGAGAACGGGCGGGGCTCGCAGAAGGTGAGCGATCGCCTCTATGAGCTGGAAACGCGTGAGCAGGTGGTGAAGTCTCAGCTGGCGCTGGCGAACGGGCCCGACGTTGTCGAGCTTCACCCACAGGCGGCGGAACGTTATGCGGCGAAGGTGGCGGAGATCCACTCGGCCTTGTCGCGAGGAGACTCGGCCGGGCATGAGGCCAGTTGCCCTCGTCCGCGAGCTGGTCACTCGCGTGCGCGTGGTACCAACGCCGAGCGGTGAAGCCGTCGGCCTTGAAATCGCCGGCGACCTTGCTGCGCTACTAAACGTGAACGAACAGGGTCCGATTGGTATGGCAAAGATGGTTGCGGGGGTAGGATTTGAACCTACGACCTTCAGGTTATGAGCCTGACGAGCTACCGGGCTGCTCCACCCCGCGTCACCCATGTCTGGCGTCCAAGCGGCCAGCGAGCTTGCTGCCTCGCTGGGGCGACCGTCGTCCAGACTTCGGCTTGAAACGTGGCTTCGCCCTCGCCATGGGGCAAAAGCAGGGCCCTTATAGCAGCTTTTCCGGGCTTGTGAACCCCGGGCAGGCCTGCCTGCGGGAAGTGGCTATCACCCGCGCAGGCTGGCGTGCCAAGCCCTTGGCCGCGCCCAACAAAACGACGCAAAGCCGGGCCGAGCCGCGCGCCCATCGCCAACTGGGAGCGGTCGCCCTGCGATCGCTCCCCGGCTCATGCGTGCGGCCAGCAGCGGCCTGTGCGCACCAAACAAGCCAGGGATGCGAAGTGGGCCGGCTGCGCTCGAATATGCTTGGATGGCGTGGTAGAGCGCTTCCGCACGCTGAGACAGCAGACAAGCCCGGTCAGCCCGTCAGATTGCCGATGAACAGCACAGCCCACAGGCTGCTCGACGACTGTTTCGCCCACGACAAGCCGCGGCTTCGGCACGACGAGGCCCTCGCCATCCTGCGGCAGAGGGTGGGAGCGGTCGTGGGGAAAGAAAGGTTGCCTCTCGTCGAAGCCGCGGGCCGCATCCTGGCTGCACCCGCAGTTGCGCCGTTCGATGTGCCCGCGCACACCAACGCGGCAGTCGACGGCTTCTCGTTTGCAGCGGCCGACTACGATGCCAAGGCCGGCTCGGAAATGACGGTCGCGGGGCGGGCCGCCGCGGGCCATCTGCTGGAGCAAAGGCCGGCAAAGGGAACCGCTGCGCGCATCTTCACCGGCGCGGTGATGCCCGAGGGGCACGACAGCGTGGTCATGCAGGAGGACGTGCGCTTTGGCTCGGTCGATGGGCGCGACATGGTCGCGATACCCGCAGGCCTCAAGCGCGGGGCGAATGTGCGCAAGGCCGGCGAGGACATGAAGGCCGGCGAGACAATGCTCGAGGCGGGCTCGGTGCTGCGCCCACAGGACCTCGCCGCCCTCGCCTCGATCGGCACCGGCGAAGTCGAATGCTTCGCGCGGCTCAAGGTGGGCATCGTCTCGAGCGGCGACGAGGTGGTGCGAGCGACGCCCGGGGCGAAGCTGGCCCTGGGCCAAGTCTACGACGCCAACGCGCCCATGCTGGCCGCCCTGATCGCCAGCGCCGGCGCGCAAGCAGTCGATCTTGGTGTGCTTTCGGACGATGCACTGGAGGTCAGGCAACGCCTCGCGGCGGCTGCACGGGAATTGGACGTCATTGTCACCTCTGGCGGCGCCAGCCGCGGCGAGGAAGATCACCTTGCCGCCGCACTCGACGTCCTTGGCAAGCGGCACCTGTGGCAGCTCGCCATCAAGCCAGGCCGCCCCATGTCGTTCGGGCAGATCGGTGACTGCGCGGTGCTGGCGCTGCCCGGCAACCCGGTCGCCGTGTTCGTTTGCTTCCTGATGTACGTGTGGCCGCTGCTGCGGCGCATGGGCGGGGCGCAGTGGCCGGAGCCCAGACGCTACCGCCTGCCGGCGCTGTTCGCTTTCCCCAACCGCAAGACCGGCCGCCGCGAGTTCTGGCGCGGCATTCTCGAGGAAACTCCGCGCGGGCTGGCAGTCGACAAGTTCGCGCGCGACGGATCAGGGCTCATCTCGGGCCTGCGCGCCGCCGACGGCCTGATCGACGTGCCCGAGGATGTTCCCCATGTCGTGCCGGGCGACCTGGTCGCGTTCATTCCATTCTCCGAGTTCGGAATAGTCGGCCGCTGATGCCCTCACCTGGCAGCTCGCTACCGCCCGCCCGCCTCATCACGCACGTCAGCCTCATCGGATTTGCCACCGCGCTTTCGAGCCGCGCCGTGGATCCCATCATCCCACCTATTGCCGAGAGCCTGCAGGTCGACCCGGCCAAGGTTGCGCTGCTATCGACGGCGTTCACGCTACCCTATGCATTCGTGCAGCCGATCCTCGGCCCCATTGCCGACTTGTTCGGCAAGGTGCGCGTCATGATCCTGTGCCTGATCGTGATCGTCGCCGCCTCGTTCGCGTGCGCTGTTGCCACCAGCTACGAGGTCTTGCTGGCTGCGCGCATCATCTGCGGCATCGCCTCGGGCGGCGTTTTCCCCGTAGGACTTGCCATCATTGCCGATGCCGTGCCGGTGGGTGAGCGGCAGGTCGGCATCGCCCGCTGGCTCGCCATCGTCATCGGGGGCAATGTGCTGGGCTCAGCGTTTGCCGGACTGGTTGGCGATCTCTTCTGCTGGCGGGCGGTGTTCGTCGTGGTGGCGGCCTGCGGGATCGTTGGGCTCGTCAACGCTGTCGTGCGTCTCAGGCAAGTGGCGCAGGCGCCCGCTGCCCGCATAGATTGGCGGTCGATTCCCGCGGGCTATTTCGCGATCTTCGCCAACCCGCGCGCCAAGTTCTGCTTCCTTGCGGTATTTCTGGAAGGTATGGCCGTGTTCGGCTTGCTTCCGTTCGTCGCCCTGCTGTTGCTGGGCGCCGGCGAGCCCCGCGCCTCCATTGCCGGGCTGGTGATCGCCGGCTTCTCCATCGGTGGAGTTCTCTATTCGCTGGCTGTAACGCGGCTGACACGCCGCTGGCGCCCCCGCGAGCTGATGATCGGCGGCGGACTGGTGGCGGCAACGGCGCTGGCAATCGTTGCCATCGACCCGCCATGGCCCGTGCAGCTGGCGGCGTTCATTGCGCTCGGCATCGGCTTCTATTCACTGCATGGCTGCATCCAGGTAGAGGCATCGGAGCTTGCCGCCACGGCCCGCGGCACCGCCATGTCGGTGCATTCGCTGTTCTTCTTTGTGGGGCAGGCGACGGGACCGGTGGTCTACGGGATCGGGTTCTCGACCCTCGGAGCCGGCTGGGCGGTGCTTCTGGGCGGCGGCGTGATGCTGCTCGTCGCGTTGATGTGCGCGCGCTACCTGGGTACGCGACAGTTGCCAACGCCCGGTCGTTGACACTCACACGCAAGTCCTGGACTCTTCCGGTCGAAGAGATCGAAACGGCACGCACGCGGCTCTCGCCCGAGACGGCTGCGCTTGACCCACCCCTGTGCTACGCTGGGCAGCAGAGCGATTTTGCGCTGTGTGAGTCCGTCGGAGCGACTTGAAGCCGTAGTAGAACACGCAGGAGCTGTCATGACGAAAATCGCGTACCGCCGGCTTGGCAAGGATGGCTTGTCGGTCTCGGCCGTTGGCCTCGGCTGCATGGGCCTGTCCGGCGTCTATGGCACAGCCGAGGACGCTCAATCGGAAAAGCTGATCCACCACGCCATCGAGATGGGCATCAACCACCTCGACACTTCCGACATGTATGGCTGGGGCCACAACGAGGAAGTCGTCGGCCGCGCGATCAAGGGCAGGCGCGACAAGGTCTTGCTGGCGACCAAGTTCGGCCAGGTGCGGCGCGAGGGCGGGGCCAACGGCGTGGACGGGCGAGCAACGTATGTGCAGGAGGCCTGCGAGGCCAGCCTCAAGCGGCTCGGGGTCGATGTGATCGACCTTTACTATCAGCATCGGGTCGATCCGAACGTTCCAGTCGGGGAAACGGTTGGTGCCATGGCTCGCCTCGTCCAGCAGGGCAAGGTCCGGTTTCTCGGTCTCTCGGAAGCAAGGCCCGATCGCATCAGGCGAGCTCACGCCATCCATCCGATTGCCGCCGTTCAGACGGAATACTCGCTGCTCTATCGCACGGAAGCGGAGGAGACACGCGAGACGACGCGCGCGCTCGGCATCGGCTTTGTCGCCTATTCACCGCTGGGGCGCGGTTTCTTGACCGGCGCGATCAAAGAGTTTTCGGACGTCGATGGACGGCGTGCGCAGCATCCCCGCTTCCAGGCCGACCACTTTCACCACAATCGCGAGCTGGCTCGCCGGATCGAGGCGATCGCGGCCCGGAAAGGCTGCACCCCCAGCCAGTTGACGCTGGCCTGGCTGTTGGCGCAGGGCGACGACGTAGTTGCCATTCCGGGCACCCGCTACGCCCCTCGCCTCGATGAGAATGTCGGCGCGCTGGACGTCCAACTCACGACCGCCGACGTCGCGGAAATCGCAGCGGCCGTGCCGAAAGGATCGGCCTCGGGCGAACGCTATCCGGCCGGCGGCATGAAGGCTGTCTATCTGTAGCCAGCGGGGCGGAACGCTACTCGCGCCGACGGCAGCCTATGCCAGCTTGCCCATCGTCACCGCCGTGTCGGCCATGCGGTTGGAGAAGCCCCACTCGTTGTCGTACCACGACAGCACGCGCACGAGCTTGCCGTCCACCACCTGCGTCTGGGTGAGATCGAAGGTGGACGACATCGGGTTGTGATTGAAGTCGATCGATACCAGCGGCTCGTTGGTCACGCCGAGAATGCCTTTGAGCTGCTGCGCGGCCGCATGTTCCATGGCCTTGTTGATCTCTTCTGCGCTGGTCTCGCGGCCCGGGATGAACTTGAGATCCACCACCGACACGTTCGGTGTGGGCACGCGAATCGCGGTGCCGTCGAGCTTGCCCTTCAGCTCCGGCAGCACGAGCCCGACGGCGGAGGCCGCGCCCGTCGAGGTCGGGATCATGTTGATGGCGGCAGCGCGCGCGCGACGCATATCCTTGTGCGCCTGGTCGAGCACGTTCTGGTCGTTGGTGTAGGCGTGGATGGTGGTCATGAAGCCGGATTTGATGCCGCATAGGTCGTTGAGCACCTTGGCCACCGGCGCCAGGCAGTTGGTTGTGCACGAGGCGTTGGAGACGACCTTGTGCTCGGCCTTCAGCTTGTCGTGGTTGACGCCGTAGACCACCGTGAGGTCGGCGCCCTTCGAAGGAGCCGACACCAGCACCCGCTTGGCACCGGCTTCCAGATGTGCGGCAGCCTTGTCGCGATCGGTGAAGATGCCCGTGCATTCCATGACGATGTCGATGCCGAGGCTTTTCCACGGCAGCTTTTTGGGGTCGCGCTCGGCCAACACCTTGATGGGGCCCATGCCGACATCCAGCGTGTCGCCATCCACCCGGACCGTGCCGGGGAAGCGGCCGTGCACCGAATCGTATTTCAGCAGATGCGCGTTGTCCTTGGCGGAAAACAGGTCGTTGATGGCCACCACCTGCACGTCCTGCCGCTCGGCCTCGACGATGGCACGCAGCACATTGCGCCCGATGCGGCCGAAGCCGGAAATTGCGATTCTCACGGCCATGACGGACCTCCTTCCTCCCTGCAACGCAAATTCTGTGCATCTACTGCGGTGTCGCGACGCCGGCTGTCAATGCGGCTGAGCAGTGCAAGTGAACAACGAATGCTCAAGCTTTGCGTTGCATCACCACAGCGTTTGTTGACGCTGCCCGCGCTGCCACCTATCGTCATTCTCCACTAGAGGGACGGTGCCGCCATGGAGCTTGGGGCACCAAAACACGCGGGGGCGCGTGCGATGGCCCAGCGTCACGCTGGTAAGGCCAACCCGAGAGCCGCATCGACGCGGGATCGCGGCGGGCGCAGCAAGGCGAAGACCGCTGCGTCGGACAGCTCGCTCAAGGAGCGTCTGCAGGCGCTGGAGCGTGAGCGCGACCAGCTACGCGAGGCGCTGGAGCGCGAGCGGGCGCGCGCCGGCAAGCTGGAGGAGATCAATACCGCTGCCCGCAACCGTATCTCCTGGGCGCTCGATTCGCTCCAGAGCATCCTGGAAACCAAGAGCTGAGCCCGCGGATCCAGGCGATGAGGCTTCGGACATTGATTTTTTGCCCGCACAGCATATGATTCAGGATTGGCAGGGCTGCGGGGTGCGTAGTGGGCATACGACCCGGGGGCCTATAAGATCCGCACGGGAGCTGTCCCTGACCGAGGCCGTGGCCTCGGATACACGGCGCCCACCTACATCTCGTAGGGACCACGCGGGATCGCCGCCCGCACGGCTCATGCGGCTCTGCCAATTGCCATGTTGCACGGCCCGCCGCCATCTGCTGTAAGCGAGCCGTGACCGATAGTTCCCTGACAATGAACGAAAAACGCGTTCTGCGGGCGCGCATGAGGGCGTGGCGGACCACCCTCGACCCGAAGGACGCGGCCAGCGCCGGGGAAGCTCTGTCCAACCACGCCCTCGGTTTCCTTCCGCCTCTATCGCCTGCGGCGGTCGTCAGCGGATTTGCCCCGCTGCCCGATGAGCCGCGCATCTGGCCGCTTCTGCGCCGGCTGGCCGGAAGCGGCGTCGCGCTCGCACTGCCGGTGGTACAAGGTAAAGGCCTACCTCTTCTGTTCAGAGCCTGGAAGCCGGGCGACAGCATGGAGAGAGGAGTGTGGAACATTCCCCAGCCCAAGGCCGACAAACCTGAGGTGGAGCCCGACATCCTGCTGGTGCCGCTGCTGGCCTTCGATCGGCGAGGATGGCGGCTGGGGTACGGCGGCGGCTTCTACGACCGCACCTTGGCGCTCCTGCGCGCGCGCAAGACTGTTACCGCTATTGGCCTCGGCTACGATCAGCAGCAGGTCGACGCGGTGCCTCATCTCCCCTATGACCAGCGGCTCGACTGGGTACTGACCCCGTCGGGGCCCATCAAGTGCGCGGATTGAGAACGTAATGCGTCTCTTGTTTCTAGGGGATGTGGTAGGGCGGACGGGCCGTCTGTTGGTGATCAGTCAGCTGCCCAAGCTGCGCGCTCGCTACAAGCTCGATTTCGTTGCAGTGAACGGTGAGAATTCCGCCGGTGGATTCGGCATTACCGAGCAGATCCTGCTCGAACTGCTGGACGCCGGCGCCGATGTCGTCACGCTTGGCAATCACGCCTTCGACCAGAAGGAGGCGCTGGTTTTCATCGAGCGCCAGCCGCGCCTGCTGCGGCCGATCAACTATCCGCCGGGCACGCCCGGCCGCGGCAGCGGGATCTTCAAGGCCGCCAATGGGGCCGACGTGCTGGTGATCAACGCCATGGGGCTGATCTTCATGCCCGAGCTGGCCGACCCCTTCCGCGCCATCGATGCAGAGCTCATGGCTTGCGGCCTCAAGCAGGGCGCGGACGCGATCCTGATCGATTTCCACGCCGAGGCCACCAGCGAGAAGCAAGCCTTGGGGCATTTCGTGGACGGGCGAGCAAGCGTCGTGGTGGGCACCCATACTCATTCGCCGACTGCAGACGAGCGAGTGCTGCCCGGCGGTACGGCCTACATGAGCGATGTCGGCATGTGCGGCGACTACGAATTGGTGCTCGGCATGGGGAAGGATGAGCCGATCAACCGGTTCCTCACCAAGATACCGCGCGCCCGCCTTGAACCAGCCTCGGGCCCGGCAACTCTGTCGGGGCTGGCGGTGGAGATTGACGATGCAACCGGTCTTGCCGTGCGCGCAACAGGTTTGCGGCTCGGTGGTGTTTTATCACCTACCGAGCCGCTGTTCTGGGTCGAGTGAGAGAGTAGAGAGTTGCGGAGACGGCCAATTCCATCTCCTTGATGAGAGCTGATACTCGCGGCTCCCGGGATCACCGTCATGGGCAGCAGACGGTGCGTCCCAAGGATGCTTCGCATCCCGAGGCGGACGTTAGATCGCAGCAGTTAACAAATGGTTAACGCGGACGGGCCGGAACACATAACGGAATCAAGCCTTCCCGCCGTGTTTGGCAGTGTCCGCGGGCGTGTGTTTGGCAGTTTTCGTTCTGTCGGCGTTCGCCTCGAGCTTGTGAATCGCTGCTTTCGCGCCTGTTCGCTGGCTTGCGGCGCGCGCGTAGCGCTCTACTTCAGCAAGCGACTGTGTCACGGTCCGAGAATTCTCCTCAACAGCGCACGCAGGCGTGCCGCGAGCAGCTGCAGAGCCAGCGAAAATGCTCCGATCGGGGCTTGTGGCACGCTGGCGCCCTCAGCGCCGCGCAGCTGCGTGTCGATATTTTGGGCAAATGCCTCGCCCATGCGGCCGGCCAGGTCGCGCGCCAGATTGGAGCGCCCGAACTGGGCCAGGAGTCCGGTCAGCACGTAGCTGATGACGACATCGACACGCGTCTGCTCGCTGCCATTTGGTTCGGCGATGGCGGTCAGGCGATAGTCCACGCTTCCCGACACGCGCGACCCGCTCTTACGATCGCCGCCACGCCCCTCGATGATCTGGCGGAACTCGGCCGGGAACGGCTGGACGGTGCCCTCGCCGGCGAAGCTCGCGGTGACGGGTCCCAGCTTGACCTCAATGCGGCCGGTGATCCGGCCGTCGTGCGGCGGGCCGTCGAGGCTGGCGCCCGGCATGCAGCGCGCGACGGACTCCGGGTCGGACATGAGGCGCCAGACGGCATCGCGCGGATGCTCGAGGCGGAACGACTGAGCGAGGCGCACGCGACCGTCGACTTCTTCGATCTCGCCCACCGTGACGCGGATGGGCTGGCGCATGCCCGAGACCGGCGCCCGAGGCTGCTGCGGCGGCATCGGCTTGGCGATCGCGGCGGCCAGCCCTGCCGGCTGAGCCGCGGCCATTGCCACCGGTCCCGGCGCGGGGCCGAGCCAGCCGTTCGCGCCCGGAGCGGCTTGGTGCACCGAGCCCGGGTGCTCGACCATGACCCGTTCGATGGCGTTGACGATCCCCATGTAGCCGGTGCAGCGGCACAGGTTGCCGCTCATCTCCAAGCGGATGTCCTCGCGCGACAGGCCGCCCTTGCGGCGCACCAGATCGCGCGCGGCGATCAGCATGCCGGGCGTGCAGTAGCCGCACTGCAGCGCGTGCTCCTCGGTGAAGGCTTTGCGCAGACGTGCCATGAGGGCGTCGTCGTCGAAGCCCTCGATGCTGCGCACAGCAGCGCCGTCACAGGTCACGGCATAGGTGATGCAGGAGCGTGCGATCTCGCCGTTGATCTCGACCGTGCAGGCGCCGCAGATGCCGTGCTCGCAGCCCACGTGCGTGCCGGTAAGCTGCAGGTGCTCGCGCAGGAAATCCGCCAGGTTCGTGCGCGGAGTCACCTCGGCTTCGATCGGCCTGCCGTTGACGGTCAGCGCGATCCTCATGCGGCGCAGGCCTCGTCGTGGGCGCGCTTCAGGGCGGCGGCATGCAGTTTCAATTCGTAGGGGTCGCCCGCGAAGTGCGCCTGCTTCAGCAGCGATTGCGCCTCCTGGAGGGCCATGGTGGCCCGGGGCTCCGTCGCTGCCCCCAACTGCAAGACGAGCGGCTTCCCGCCGGTCGCGCCTGCGACGGCCGAGAAGTATGCCCGCTCCGGGTCGTTGGCGATGACCCCGATCGCGTCGGCGAACTCGCCGGCCTTGCGGCAGGTCTTGTGGAAGCCGAAACGGGCGCGGGGCGAAAACCGTGGGATGCGAACGCCGGTGATCAGCTCATCCGGGGCAAGCTCCGTCTCCATGGCGCCGCGCACTAGCTGCGGAGACCGCAAGGCGCCGATTGGCGCTGGGGCCGGCGATCACAACGTCGGCGCCGAGCGCGGTGAGAGCGGAGAGCCAGTCGGCCGCCGGGTCGGCATGCGCCAGGCTGCCGCCGATCGTGCCGCGCGTGCGCACCGCGCGATAGCCGATTCCCCGGGCGATGCGGACCAGAAAGCCGCCCGTGGGATCGGGCACCCGGCCATCCTCGATCGCCGCATGCGTGACGGCGGCGCCGATAGTGACCGACTGCGCGTCCTCTTCCACCGTGGCGAGCTCGGGAATGCGGGTGATGTCGACGAGCAGCGCCGGCTGGGCGAGGCGCAGGTTCAGCATCGGCCCCAGTGTCTGGCCGCCGGCCAGCACCTTGGCACCCGGGCTCGCGCCGAGCAGCCGCACGGCTTCCATCACATCGCGTGGGCGCATGTAGTCGAAGGGCGCGGGTTTCATGCGACTTTTGCCATGCTGCCTCTAACCGGCGCCTCTCATAGCACCGCTGGCGACGCTCCGCTCCCCGCCAAGCCGTCGCGCGCGCTCCCCCTTTTTTTGCTTCTGCGCTGGTCCAGGGAGAATCTCCGTGCCGCTCGTCCCATCCTGACCAAGCGTCGGCCTGTGGGAAGACAATCCCATGAGGTTAGCTGCCTTTGCCTCGCCGCCGAAGCCGCGGAAGCCCCCCAGGGCGCCGAGGACCGCCGCCGCTGCGAGAAGCACTGGCACAAGCCACACAAGCGCTCAGGTTATGCGTCCTTTGGCTGGCCCGGTCCGACACTGGGGCTGTTCGCTCGAAACGGACTTGATCTAGGTGTCTTTCGTTTTGGCGCCTTCCTTGCTTCCAGGCGTGAAACGCGCTCAATACGCTGATGGTGCAACGACGGAGGATTCGGGTGCCAAGTGTTTTCTTTTCTTACTCCCATGTCGACGAAGCGCTCCGGGACCAGCTGGAGAAGCAGCTATCCATGCTGAAGCGACAGGGAATCATCGAGACTTGGCACGACCGGCGAATTGGCGCAGGCGAAGAAATCGACAAGGTGATCGACGAGCGTATCGACAACGACGATATAATCTTACTGCTCGTCAGTCCGGACTTCTTTGCCTCTGACTACTGCTACGACGTTGAGATGACGCGGGCTCTTGAGCGTCACAACAAACGCGACGCGATTGTCATCCCGGTCATTCTTCGGCCGTGCGACTGGCAGCGAGCACCCTTCGGCAGGCTGAACGCCACGCCCCCTGATGGGAAGCCGGTCACCAAGTGGGCAGATCGCGACGAGGCTTTCTTGGAGGTCGTGAGGGCCGTGCGCGATGCGGCAGCGCGCATTGCGGGAGAAGCATCCGGGTATGCGGCTAGTCGGCCCGTCAACAATCCAGTTACAAGCGCAACGATTTCGCAGATCGGACCGCGTTCCAGCAATCTCAGGCTGGCTAAGAAATTCACCGAACACGAAAGGGATCAGTTCAGGGTCGAGACCTTTGAATACATGGCGCGCTTTTTCGAGAGCTCACTCAACGAACTCAGCAAGCGCAACCCCGGCATTGAAGGCCTTTTCCGACGTGTGGACGCCAACCGGTTCTCTGCGACCATCTACAAGGATGGGGTGGCAGTGGCCCGCTGTACAGTGTTCATCGGGGAGCACACATTGGGGAATGGCATTTCTTATGTGAATCGCGAGACGACGAGCAGCAACACCTTGAACGAATCGCTCCGTGTTGAGGCTGACGGCCAGGCCATGTTCTTGAAGAGCATGGGAATGAGCCATCGACACAGGGGCCGTTCTGATGGGCAGAGATTATCTCAGGAGGGCGCTGCAGAGTTCTACTGGGAGCTCTTGATTGATCCGCTACAGTAGGGAGTGGAGGCGCGGATGCTAGCAGTCGAAGAATTCACTTGCGGCTCTCTCAACGATGCAGAGCCTCTTGCCCTGGTGCTTCCACGCACGAAGCACGAGGAGCCGATTCTTGTGGGCGGCACCGGCCAAAAGCGTGTTGCCGTGTTCATCGGGGAGAAACACTCTTTTCATAGTTTTGGATACGATGTCGGTGGCAATGACCACTGGTCGGGGCTAATCATCAAAGGGGTGGCGATTGAGGTGGACGAAAGCACCGTATTTGACCCCAATCTCGGCGGCTCGCCATTGGGTGCGTTAGTTCGGCAAGACACTAGGCTCTTTGTTCGCGCTATCACCGATGGCCATTTTGACCGGGGTCATACCGTGACGTCATTGATTGAGGGCCTTGAAACTGTGCAAGCTCGGCATCCGGCCGCCTTCCTAAGATGGCAGATTGTTATCGGCAAGGGCATTGAGAAGCGTGTTTTACGGACTATCGATGTCAGACCAGGGACCTAACCTTAGAATCATTTAGGTGCCCCCAATCGCCTCCACCACGCGCCGCGGCGTGATCGGGCTCACCAGCAGCTCCACTCCCAGCCCCTTCAGCGCGTCGTTTACCGCGTTGGTGATGGCGGCGGGCGGGGCGATGGCGCCGCCCTCGCCGATCCCCTTCTGCCCGAAGCGGGTGTAGGGCGAGGGCGTCTCCATGTGCAGGATGCGAACCTCGGGCACCTCGGCGGGGCCGGGCAGCATGTAGTCGGAAAGCGTGGAGGCGAGCGGCTGGCCTTGCGCGTCGTAGGGCATTTCCTCGTAGAGCGCGGTGCCGATGCCCTGCGCCGTGCCCCCCAGGATCTGGCCATCGACGATCATCGGATTCACCAGCACGCCGCCGTCCTCGACCACCACATAGTCGAGGATCTGCACCTCGCCGGTCTCGGCGTCGACCGCCACGACCGCCGCGTGCGCTGCATAGCTGAAGGTGCCCGTGTCGCGCTTGGCCTTGTAGCCGGAGGTTACCTCCAGTCCGCCGGGATTGAGGTCGGGCGGCAGGTCCTGCGGGCGGCGGTACCAGGTGCGCGCCACATCTGCGACGGCGATGCGGCCCGAAGGGCCCACGACCTCGCCGCCCTCGATGCGCACGTCCTCGCGGCGGGCCTGCAGCAGCACGGCTGCGATGTTGAGCACGCGGTCGGCCAGCAGCTCGCAGGCGGCGGCCACCGCGCCGCCGGCCATGATCATGCAGCGCGAGCCCCAGGTGCCGGTGGAGTAGGGCGTCTCGGCCGTGTCGCCGTGCACCAGCTTGATGCGGGCGTGCGGCACGCCGAGGATGGAATGCGCCACCTGCGACAGCGTGGTCTCCAGCCCCTGGCCGTGGCTGTGGGCGCCGATCCTGAGCTCCAGGCCGCCGTCGGGCGCGAAACGCGCCTGGCACTGCTCGTAGCCCGGCACGAACGGAATGCCCCAGGAGGCGTAGACACTGGTTCCGTGGCCGGCCTGCTCGGCGTACATGGCAAAGCCGACGCCGATGCGCCGGCCGTCGGGCTCGCCGCGCTCCTGGCGCGCGCGCACGGCGTCAAAGCCGATGGCGTCGATGGCCCGGCGCAGCGCCTCGGGGTAGTCGCCGGAATCGAAGTGGCGCTTGGCGATATTGTCGAACGGCATCTGCGCTGGTCCCACCAGGCTCTTGAAGCGTAGGTCGTTCGGCTCGATGCCGAGCTTGCGCGCCAGCGAGTCGAGCGTCACCTCCAGCGCGAAGCAAACGCCGGTGCGGGCGACGCCGCGGTAGGGCAGGATGGGCGGCTTGTTGGTGGCTACCGAGTACACCTTGCAGCGGTAATGAGGGAAGTCGTAGAGGCCAGGCAGGATCGAGCCCATCTGTCCCCCCTCCAGGCAGGCCGAGAACGGGTAGGACGAGTAGGCGCCGGAATCGACGGTGGCCTCGCAGTCGAGCGCCAGCAGCCGGCCGTTGGCGTCGGCGTAGGCGGTGAGGATGTAGTGGTGCTCGCGGCAGTTGGCGTTGGCGGTGAGGCCTTCGCGGCGGTCCTCGATCCACCGGAGCGGCTGGCCGAACCGGCGCGTTGCCCAGGCGAGCGCGATCTCCTCGGGCAGCAGGATGCCCTTGTAGCCGAAGCCGCCGCCGACATCGGGCGCGATCACGCGCACCTGGCCCTCGTCCAGCCCCAGGCATTCGGCGAGGCCGGTGCGGACGATGTGCGGCTGCTGCGTGGAGCTGTGCACGACGAGCTGGTCGAGGCGGCTGATCCATTGCGCCACCACGCCGCGGCCTTCGAGCGGGCACATGGCCTGGCGGGCGGTGCGCAGCTCGCGCGTGACGGAGACGCGCGGCCTTGGCCTTGACGGCCTCGAAGTCCACGTCGGTGGTGGTGGTCAGGAACAGGTTGTCGCCCCAGTGCTCGTGCACCAGCGGCGCGCCGGGCTTGCGTCCGGCCAGCATGTCGGCCACCACGGGCAGCGGCTCGAAATCGACGTCGATCTCGGCGGCCAGGTCCTCGGCCTCGGCCCGGGTCGGCGCCACGCACATGGCAACCAGCTCGCCGACGTAGCGCACCTTGCCCGTCGCCAGGATCGGCTGCACGGACGACTTGAAACCCGGAAGCGAAGTGTCGGCGCGGATCGGCGCCACGCCTGCCAGGTCCTCGGCGATGAACACGCGGTCGCGGATGGCGGGCGGGATGCTGATCGCCTTGATGCGGGCATGCGCCAGCGGGCTCCTCAGGAACGCCACCTCCTGCATGCCGGGCAGGCGGATGTCGCCGACATACTGGCCGCGCCCGCGCATGTAGCGGTCGTCCTCCTTGCGCAGGAGGCGCGCGCCGATGCCTTGCTCAGCGATGTGCTCCGCCACGCCCGCGTCGTCCCCATCGGGTCCCAACTCATCCTATGTTTAGCACAAGTTGAGGCGGTGGGCGCGACTGAGGGCTCGAGGCGATCGTGAACCGACCATGCCTCACTCGCGACTCCCGCCGATCAGCTCGATGTTCAGCCGCACGTAGTCGCCGGGGTAGGTGATCTCGCCGACGTAGATGACGACGCCGGTCGTGTCGGTGACGACGCAGCGTGCCTCCGCCGTGGGCGCATTGAGCGCGATCTCGAGCCTGCGCGCCGTCTCGATGTCGGCAGCGCCGACCACAACGGTCTGGTGCGCGCGCGAGATCGCCACGTCCTTCATCTCGGACAGCACGGCAAGCGCCACGCGAGTGGAGAATGCCTTGGGCGCCCGCGCGTGGATGTGCTTGGCGATGTGCACGCGCGCATAGGCATAGGGCTTGCTGCCGCGCTTCTGGATGCTGCGCAGGAACACGTAGGCCGGCGCGGGAGTGCCGTCGTCCTCTTCGATCCGGGGCGTCGGCGCGGGCTCGGAAGGCAGTACATGGGGAACGTGGTCGCGGATCGGCGCGATCAGGCTTTCCCAGTCGGTGGCGAGCTGCATCCAGCGGTCGTTCTCGATGGCCTTGGTGACGAAGGTTCCGCGGCCTTGGAACGACTTCACCAAGCCTTCGCCCTGCAGCAGATCGATGGCCTGCCGGACCGTCACGCGGGCGACACTGAACTCGCGTTCCAGCTCCTCCAGCGTGGCGATCTTCTCGCCCACGGCCCAATGCCCGTCGCGGATGCGCCGGCGCAGCACGGACGCCACCAGCAGGTATCGCGGCACGCGGCTGTCGGCATCGTGGCGGGCCATGGGCTTGCGGGTGCGGTTTGCCATGCTGCTCATTGATCCTCGTTGCAGTCGTCTCGCTCTGTGGTGCAAGGATGCCTTCTGGTCAAGCCAACCCGCTCAGCGATCAGGCGGGCCCCAGAGTGTATCGTCGATATTGACGTCATGGGCATTGACCATTCCGCTGACGAGATTGGCGCCCAGCAGCGCCGTTTGGTCGATAGCGGCTATACACCGGACCGGAACGGTGTGGTCCGCAAATGACGCCAGGCGCGATGCGAGCTGGCGACGAGCCGTCTCGGCGTCGTCGATGGTGACCGACTGGAAGGTCACCCTGGCGCCTGGCGTGAGGCGTCCCAGGGCCGGGATGTCTGCGGAAATAACGGTGGCGATCTTGGGGTAGCCCCCCGTCGTCTGCCGGTCCGCGAGCAGCACGATGGGCTGGCCGTTGCCGGGCACCTGGATGGAGCCTGGCGCTATGCCGTCTGAAACGATGTTGTAGCCCTTGGGCCCGTGCTCGAGGGTCGGGACCCTCCAGCCGCATGCCCATCCGGTCAGATGCCGGCGTGACGATGTAGACGCTCTCCAGTAGCGTCCGTGTGCCCTTGGCGGTGAAGTAGTCGTCCTGGGGCCCCAGCACGACCCGGAAGCGCGGTCGGCGGGGCGAGGTCGAGCGCGGGCAGCATGCGTTCCTCGCGCGTCTTCCGCCTGCGCCTGCCGCACGGGTAGGACGTCGCCCTGCCGCAGTGCCCTGCCGGCCAAGCCGCCGAGGCCTGCCCGCGCATAGGTCGACTGGCTGCCCAGGACCGGTGCAATGTCCAAGCCGCCCTCGACAGCCAGGTACCCGACGGCGCTGTCCGTTAGCGCGCCAATGCGCAGCACCTGGCCTTGGCGCAGGAGCGCGCTGTGCAATGGGGCAATCCGCTGACCGGTCAGCGCCGTTTCATCGTCCGTGACGTCCAGCGTTGTGCTGGGGCCGGCGTAGGCCACCCGCACGCTGTCTGCCGCCACCAGAAGCGTGGGGCCTTGATAGGCGATCTCCAGGGCCCCTGTCCCCGGCGGGTTGCCGACGATGCTATTGGCCGCGCACAGGCTTACTGTGTCGAGCGCCCCGGACACGGGGATGCCGAGATGCTGGTAGCCGGGCCGGCCGAGGTCCTGCACGGTCGTCATCAGGCCGGGTGCAATGACCCCCAGAGCCGACGTCATGCCCGCACCCCATGGGCGGGCTGCGCTTCCGGCTCGAGTCGAAACGTACCGGCCGCGGCCTGCCCTGCCAGCGCCTCGTACGTGTCCAGAGAAATCGGCTCGAACAGGACCTTGTCACCAGGCGCAAGGACCGCTGGCGGATCGCGGCGGAGGTCCCACAAGGGTAGGGGCGTGCGCCCTATGAGGTGCCAGCCGCCTGGGCTCTCCAGCGTGTAGACGGCCGTCAGGGTGGTGGCGATGGCGATGGAGCCGGGCGGCACCTTGGTGCGCGGGTTCTCGCGGCGCGGCAGTGCCAGCTCCGGCGGCAGGTCGCCCATATAGGGATAGCCCGGCAGGAAGCCCACCATGTAGACATGATAGGTCATGGCGCCGTGGCGCTCGGCGACCCTGTCTGGCGTCAACCCGGTGCGGTGGGCGACTTCGTTGAGATCGGGGGCCAGGCTCGCGTGGTAGCATGCCGGGATGCGCCAGAGGCGGCCCGCGCCCTCAGCCGCTTCGAGGCCGCCAAGCAGCGGGCGCAATTTCTCCTTCAGCTCGGCCTGCGAAAGCACGCAAGGGTCGTAGTAGATGGTCAGCGAGCGAAACGTCGGCACCAGCTCGCCGAGACCGGGGATAGCGGCCGCCGCCAGCCTGTCCGCCAGCGCCAGCACCAGCGCGCTCACATGGCGGTCGATGGCATCGCCGAACTCCACCGCGAGCGCGGTGTCGCCACAGGCAAGCAGCCGTATTTCGGGTGGCGTTTGCATACCTGGCGTGACACTCCCGGGCGCAGCCCAGATTGTATGGTCTTACTACAAACAGTACCATCCTCGCTCGGGCTGGATCGGAGGCACAAGAGAGCGTCATGGCAACGACGATCAACCTCAACGCTGACATCGCCGAGGGCTGGGGCGCCTACGACATCGGCAACGATGCCGAGCTCATGAAGATCATAAAGTCGGCGAGCGTGGCGTGCGGCTTCCACGCCGGTGATCCCAACACCATGCACCGCCTGTGCCTGCTGGCAAAGCAGGAGGGCGTGAGCGTGGGCGTGCACCCGGGCTTCAACGACCTGTGGGGCTTCGGCCGCCGCCGCATCACCATGCAGCCCTCCGATCTCGAATACATGGTGGCCTATCAGATCGGCGCGCTGCAGGCGATGGCGAGCTATGCGGGCCTGAAGGTCACCCACCTCAAGCCGCACGGCGCGCTCAACAACATGGCGGCCGAGGACGAGGGCTACGCCATGGCCATCGGCCGCGCCATCAAGACCGTCGACCGCAACATCATCTACGTGGCGCTGTACGGGTCGCAGATGCAGAAGGCCGCCGAGAGGCTGGAGCTTCCCCTGGCGCGCGAGAGCTTCCCGGACCGCCTCTACGATGACGACGGCAACCTCGCTTCGCGATCCCTGCCGGGCGCGGTGATCAAGGAGCCCAAGAAGGCCAGCGAGCAGGCCGTGCGCATGGTGCGCGACGGCGAGATCATCTCGCGCAACGGCAAGACGGTGAAAGTGGACGTGCATACGCTGTGCGTCCATGGCGACGAGGCGACCGGCGTGGCCGTGGCGCGCGCCATCCGCCAGGGTTTGGAGGCCGCCGGCATTGCCATCGTGCCGCTACCCGACATGAAGCTGTGACAGATCCCAATTCCTGATGCTCATTGGCGAGCCAGCTTGCCCAGGGCATGTACTGCCGCCACTGGCAGTCTCTGCCGTAGCCCCGCCGAACTGGCCACGGGAAGGTTTGACACAACCCGCAAGTCGCCTCCCAACAGAATTTTCGCTACAGGAGGGCGCGTCAGAGCGCCGGCTTCCCAAGTTGGGAAAGGGCCATTTGCACCTTGTGAAGATGAGCGTGCTCGCCGCCTCCCATGCCCTCGTCTTCGGCTCGCTGAAGGGCTCTCTCATCAGTCGCCCAGGCTTCCAAGATGGCCAGTTTCTCGGCAAAGCCGATGTCAGGGGCTTCGACGACATCCCTTGGACGCTTGAATCTTCTCGAAAGATCAAGCTTCACCCTAATGGGCCTCTCCTTGTCGCGCATGCGCTTCTCCTTTTGGCGATGAATTACTTGGAACGGCACGAGCAGGCAGCGACGTCGGCCACCCAGTAGCGGTCGACCGCTTCGTCCCACCAGAACTCGAACTCGCACTGCCATCTGCCCAGGTCGCCAGATGAAGGCTTCCGTGAACTCGAGGTCGGCTGCCGTCTCGGACAGACGAACGAAGCCAAGCGCGAACAACCCAGACGATGCTGCGCAGCCGGAGGCGTCGACGTCGACCGCAGCTGTCCAATAGCGCCTCATGATCATCGGCTCGGAAAAGCTAGCGCTCTTGACGGCGATTGCCGGCCGGCAAACCGGCTGAGCGATGCCTTGCACCGGATGGACCAAAGTCCAGACGGCGATGGCCAGGGCAAACGATCTGTGTGAAGCCATGTTGTCTCTTTCTTTGTCTTGCTGGGAAGCACGCTGGCTATTGCCGCCAAAACGGCTTAGCCGCCTCGCGCCGCGCCTGCTCCTGGGACACACCGATGTCCTTCAGCAGGCTGTCGTTGTGCATCGCCAGCTCGCCGAGTGCCCGGCGCTGGCGGCTGCGCTCGATCCAGAACAGCAGTGTGGTGAGCCACCCGACTCTTGGGGTTAATGAGCCATTCTCGTGCCACCAGCCGCCGAGCACTGCTCGATTGGGCGCTGCATCCCGGCGTCGAGGCAGGATTTCTGTCATGTTGTTGGCTCCGAAGTATCAAAAAGGAGCCGGATCAATAGGACCTCATCGCCATTGCCCGCAAAGCATCGTTTCTCTACCCTGCCCTAGTTTTTCTCATAAAGGTGCGAGCGATGCTTCGCCGTCTGCCACCGCTCAACGCGCTGAAGGCCTTCGAGGCAGCCGCACGGCACGAGAGCTTCACGCGTGCCGCCGAGGAACTGTGCGTCACGCAGGGAGCCGTCAGTCACCAGGTCAAGGCGCTGGAGGCAGAGCTTGGCGTCAAGCTATTCAATCGCGAGCGCCAGCGGCTGCTCATCACCGAGGCCGGGCGCGAATATCTGACGGTGCTACGCGACGCGCTCGACAGGATTGCGCTCGGCACCGAGCGGCTGCTGCAACGCCAGAAGGCCGGCGTCCTCACCGTCAGCACGTCGCCCGACTTTGCCGCGAAGTGGCTCGTGCACCGTCTCGGACGGTTCGCCGATGCCCATCCCGAGATCGATCTGCGCGTCTCGGCGACGCTGCATCACGTCGATTTCGCGCGCGAGGACGTCGATGTGGCTGTGCGCCACGGTGACGGCAACTGGCCAGGGCTCGATGCTGTTCGCCTGTGCCCCGAGGAGCTGTTCGCCGTCTGCAGCCCGAAGCTACTCTCGGGTCGGCGTCTGAAGAAGCCGAGGGACTTGCTTAAGCTGCCGCTCATTCACCTCGACGATCGCAAGGCGTGGTCGAGATGGCTGGAGGCCGCCGGCGTTGCGCACGCCGAGCTGTCGCAGGGGCCGGTGTTGAACCGCGCCAGCATGGTGATCGACGCGGCGGTCGATGGTCAGGGCGTGGCGCTCGCCCGCACCATGCTTGCGTCCTGGGACCTGATAAATGGGCGCCTCGTGCGGCCGTTCGCAGCAACGCTGCGCGCGGCAAAGACCTACTGGATCGTTTGTTCCAAAGCGACATCGTCGCTGCCGAAGATCATGCTGTTTCGCGAGTGGCTCCTGGCGGAGGCAGCGGACGATCTGCGTCGCCTGAAAGCCATTCGATCACTGGCCGCTGCGCCCGCCTGATGCCGTTGCCAGGCGCGCTCGTACCCCACTTCTGCTTGGGCACGACTTTGCCGCGAGACGTTGATCTTGCGGCACGTTCGCTCCGACAGCTGCCGAACCGCGCCACAGGAACCTCTGACGCTTGCCCCGTCACGGGGAAGAGCGTCCTCACTCAGCCAAGGCTGCTGGGGGTGTCAAGACGCTGCTCAGAGTCGGCCTAGTCCCTCACCAGACCTGCCGTTGATTTAGGCAGCGCCGACGTGGGGACCCCATTGGAATCTGCCTTGATTGCGGGTTCGGGCCGTCGGATAGTGGTACTAAGAATAGAACAATAGGAAGATTGGGCCAGCGCAGCGGAACCGGTACAGGATGGGTGCGTGACGAGCCCGTTCGACTTCCCCACCCGAGTGGACGCCGCCGCCGTGCGGGCCAGGGCCGTTGCGCACTTGCGCGACAGAGGCGTGCGGCTGCCGACCTTCGCCGAGCTCGCGGAGCCGGCCAGTGCCCCCCGCGCAATCCGCGAGGGCCTGGCCGAAGTCGACCCCGATACGCCTCACTCCGCCAACCTCTATCGCGTCCACTGGTTCAACGACCTGCAGCGCACCGGCCAGGCGGCAACGCCACTGTTCGTCGAGCTGCCCGAGGCGTTCACCGGCGTGCAGGCCAGGATCGTCGTGGCGCTCGGCGCGCTGTTTCCCATGATCCGCGCCCACAAGGTGCTCGCCGCCTACGCCTGCCTCGCCCCGCGCCTAGTGTCGGGCCGGTTCGATCCGACGCGCCAGCGCGCGGTGTGGCCCTCCACCGGCAACTACTGCCGCGGCGGCGTGGCGATCTCGAAGATCCTCGGCTGCCGCGGCGTGGCGGTCCTGCCGGAGGGCATGAGCCAGGAGCGCTTCGACTGGCTTTCCCGCTGGGTCACCGCGCCGGAAGACATCGTGCGCACGCCGGGCACCGAATCCAACGTCAAGGAGATCTACGACAAGTGCGCTGAGCTCGAGCGCGATCCCCACAACGAGATCGTCAACCAGTTCAGCGAGTTTGGCAACTACCTCGTGCATTGGCGCTGCACCGGCCCAGCGCTGGCAAAGGTGTTCAAGGCGCTTCGCTCCAAGTCACCCACCCTGCGGCTGGCGGGCTTCGTCTCAGCCAGCGGCTCGTCGGGAACGCTTGCCGCCGGCGACTACCTCAAAGAGAAGCACGGGACGCGTATCGCTGTGGTGGAGGCGGTCGAGTGCCCGACGCTGCTCATGAACGGCTACGGCGAGCACAACATCCAGGGCATCGGCGACAAGCACGTGCCCCTGATCCACAACGTCATGAACACCGATCTCGTCGTCGGCGTCAGCGACCAGGCGACCGACGGGCTCAACGCCGTGTTCAACACCGGCGAGGGCCGCGCCTACTTGGGCACCCGCCTGGGCCTGGCGCCGGAGCTGGCACGCATGCTCGGCCACTTCGGGCTGTCCTCCATCGCCAACGTGCTCGGCGCCATCAAGATGGCCAAGCACCTGAGTCTCGGCCCCGACGACGTGATCGTCACCATCGCCACCGACGGGCACGAGATGTACGCCAGCGAAATGCGCCGCTACCTCGCCCGCCGCCACAACCAGGGCGCCATGACCGAGGCCCTTGCCGCGGAGCTGGTTGGAGGGCATCTGCTGGGCGCCGGCACCGACAACGTGCTCGACGCCACCGAGCGTGAGCGCGCGCGCATCTTCAACCTCGGCTACTTCACCTGGGTCGAGCAGCAGGGCATCGCGCTTGCCGATTTCGAGCGGCGCAGGAGCCAGGCCTTCTGGCAGGACTTGCCAGCACTGATCCCGCAATGGGACGAGATGATCGCCGCCTTCAACCGCGACAGCGGCATTGCCGCGGCTGCATGAGCGGCAGGAGACAATCGACGCCATGAGCACCGACACGTTGGTTACGCCCTACCAGCAATTGCGCGAGGAGACGCTGGCGCGCGACCGGGGCCTGCGCGAAAAGGTCATGTCGCTGGAGGAGGCCGCAGCGACGGTCAAAGACGACGAGCACGTCGCGCTCGGCGGCTGCCACACCTCGCGAACGCCGTTCGCGATGATCTGGGCGCTGATCCGCGCGCGCAAGAAGAACCTGGTGATCTCGCGCTCCATCGCCTCGACGGAAAGCGACCTGCTGCTGGCGGCCGGCGCCTCGACCCACGTTATCACCAGCTGGTTCACGCAGGGGCTGATCTGGGGCGTGTCGAAAGTGATGCGCCACCACACCGAGAACAAGCTGGCGCGCTTCGAGGAGTGGAGCCACATGTCGATGGGCCTGCGCTATCGCGCCGGCGCCATGGGGCTGCCCTTCATGCCATCGCGGTCCATGATGGGATCGGACGTGAGCCGGCGGCTCGGCGATAGCATCAAGACCATGGCGTGCCCGTTCACCGGCGACGAGCTGGTCCTGCTGCCTGCCCTCAACCCGGACGTGGCGCTGATCCACGTGCAGCGTTGCGATCCGTTCGGAAATGCCCAGCTCGACGGCCTGCAGTTCATGGACATCGATCTCGCCATGGCGGCCAAGCGCGTGATCCTGACCACGGAGCGCATCGTCTCCAACAACCAGATACGGCGCACGCCCGACCAGACGCGCATTCCGTTCTTCACCGTCGAGGCCGTGGTGGAAGTGCCGCTCGGCTGCGCCCCGCACGAGTGCTACGGGCTCTACGAGCCGTTCTTCCCGCACCTCGACTACTTTGCCGAGGTTACGCGCGATCCCGTCAAGGGCGCCCAGCAGTATCTCGCCGACTACTACTACGAGCCGAAATCGTGGTCCGACTACCTGAGCAAGCTCGGCATGGACGCCGTGCTCGATGCGTGCCGCCGCGGCAGGAGTGTCAGCAATGACTAGGCATCAATCCTCGGCCGCAACCTACACGGCGTCCGAGCTGCTGGCCGTCATGGCCTCGCGACTGCTGAAAGATGGGCAGATCGTATTCGCCGGCATCGGCGTGCCGCTGCTGGCTGCGACCCTGGCGCAGCGCAATTTCGCGCCGCACCTGACCATCCTGTTCGAGGGCGGCACCATCGGCCCCTTCATCGTGCCGGGCGAGCTGCCGCCGTCCACCAACGAGCAGCGCTGCACGCGCCGCGCCAACATGGTGCTCCCCATCACCGATGTGCTGCTGCTGCTGCAGCGCGGCTATGTCGACGTCGGCTTCATGGGCGGAGCCCAGATCGACCGTTTCGGCAACCTCAACTCCTCCTTCATCGGCGATGTCGACAATCCCAAGACGCGCCTGCCGGGCACCGGCGGCGGCAACGACATCTCCTCCCTCACCAACATGATCGTCGCCATGAAGCATGAGAAGCGCCGCTTTGTGGCCAACGTGGATTTCATCACCTCGCCCGGCTGGATCAAGGGCAAGCGCACGCGCGCCGAGAGCGGGCTGCCGCAGGGCGGCATGTGGCGGGTCGTCACCGACCTCGCGATCCTGGGCTTCGACGAGGACACGCGCGAGATGAAGGTGCTGGCGCTGCAGCACGGCGTCACGCGCGAGCAGGTGCAGGACAACACCGGTTTCCCGCTGTTGTTCGCTGCCAAGCTCGAGACGATCGAGCCGCCGCGCAAGGATGAGCTCGACGTCTTGCGCGAGCTCGATCCGGACCGACGCTATACGGCGTGAGGAGCACGATGGCCAAGACCAAGAACACCGCGTTCGGCATCGCCATGCGCAACTTCACCAAGTACCCGGAGATCCCGAGCGCGCAGGGGCTGATCGACTACGGCGTCCGCATGGAGGAGCTCGGCTACGAGTCGATCTGGGCCTGGGACCACATCCTGCTCGGCGTCGAGCCCAACTTCCCGATCCACGAGGCGCTGATCATCCTCACGGCAATCGCCGCCCGCACCACCAAGATCAAGGTCGGCACCGGCGTCCTGGTCATGCCGGTGCGCAATCCGGTCATCCTCGCCAAGGAACTGGCCACCATCGACCACATCTCCAACGGCCGGCTGATCCTGGGCACCGCCGTCGGCTGGTACAAGCGTGAGTTCGACTCGCTCGGCGCCGACTTCACCCAGCGCGGCAAGATGATGGAGCAGGGCCTCGAGATCCTGAAGCGGCTGTGGACCGAGGACAAAGTCGACGCCAGCTTCCCGCCCCACAACCTGCGAGGCGCCGTGCTGCAGCCCAAACCCGTGCAGAAGCCGCACCCGCCCATCCTGATCGGCGGCTATGTCGATGCCGTGCTCAAGCGTGTCGCCACCAAGGGTGACGGCTGGATCACCTACTACTACACGGTGCCAAGCTTCAAGAAGTCGTGGGCCAAGATCGTAGCCTTTGCCGAGGAGGCCGGCCGCAATCCAGCCGAGCTCAGCTCCACCAACCAGCTTCCCATCTGTATCGGTGAGCGCGCCAAGATCGAGGCGCCCATGAAGCACTGGCTGCAGACCGAGTGGGATTACGCCTCCTGGTCGGAGTCGACCATGGACAGCGCCATCATGGGCACGCCCGAGGAATGCGTGGAGCAGCTCATGCCCCACATCGAGGCCGGCATCGACCGCATCATCTTCGTTCCGTACAGGTACGAGAAGGAGCAGGTGGAGGCTGTTGCCCAGGAAATAGTCCCTCGGCTCAGGAAGAAGGCGAAATAGCCTGCAAAACTCATTTGCCGCGGTGTCCGAAGGGAGTGCCGCGCTTGTCAGTGATGGCCCCCTAACCTAGGCTCGATTGTGATGGTCTTACCAACATTGGAACAAGATCGGCGGGGGGTCCGCCGTTCGTATGGTGCGACCAAGCGAAGGGAGAATTCTATGACCTCGGGTACCCTGAAGACCGTGCTTGCCGCGCTCGGCGCGATGCTGTTCGCGGCGACAGCCTCCGCGCAGGACACCATCAAGATCGGCGTCACCCAGCCGCTCACCGGCGCGTTCGCCGCCTCCGGCAACTACGTGGCGCAAGGCGTCAAGATCGCGGAGGAGCAGATCAACAAGGCTGGCGGCGTGCTGGGCAAGCAGCTCCAGGTCATCGTCGAGGACAACAAGTCCAATCCCACCGAGGCCGTCGCCACCGCCGAGAAGCTAATCGTGCGCGACAAGGTGCAGGTGATGCTCGGCGCCTGGAGCTCGACCTTGACGCTTGCCGTCATGCCGAAGCTCGAGGAGTACAAGGTGCCGATGCTGGTCGAGACTTCCTCGTCCGGCAAGATCACTACCTCGGGCAACCCCTACATCTTCCGCATCAGCCCCACCTCCGAGATGGAGGCCAGGGCCTTCACACCGCTCATCAAGAAGATGGGCATCAAGAAGGCCGACTTCCTCGCCACCAACAACGACTTCGGCCTCGGCGCATCGAAGGAATTCTCGGAGATGGCGCAGAAGGAAGGCGTGACGATCGGCGTCAAGGAGACGATGGACCCGAAGGCCACCGACTTCTCGGCGCAGCTCGCCAAGATCAAGGCGTCGGGCGGCGACACGCTGTTCGTCACCACCGCGGTGGAGCAGGCCACGCTGATCCTGAAGCAGGCGAAGGACCAACAGGTGAAGGCCCGTATCATCACCACTGGCGGCTCGGTCTCGCCTGACCAGCTGATTGCGCAGGCAGGAGACGCCGCCAACGGCTCCTACCATCTGGTGTTCTTCACGCCCTGGTTCCCCGAGGCGGTGAAGAATCCCGACATCGCCAAGCGTTTCGTGGCGCTGTGGAACGAGAAGAAATACAACGTGGGCGGGCTGACGGAGGGCTTCCGCGGCTGGGATGGCCTCTACACCATCGTCGCGGCCATCAAGGCCGCCGGCAAAGTGGACGCCGAGGCGATCCGCGCCGCGCTGTGGAACGTCAAGGTCAAGGGCATCAACGGCGACATCGCCTTCATCAAGCAGGGCCCGGCCGGCAAGGAGAGCGCGCAGAACGTGCCGAGCGTCTATCTGGTGAAGATCGACGGCGGCAAGGTGACGAAGCAGTAGCGCGTCTCCTTCCACTTGTGACGAAGATTCCCTCTCCCCGCTCGCGGGGAGAGGGCTAGGGTGAGGGGCGGCCGCACACGCCAGAGCCAACAGCGTGGACCAGCTCCTCCAGCACGCCCTCAACGCCCTGATCCTTGGCGGCACCTACGCGCTGCTGGGCATCGGGCTCACGCTGATCTTCGGCATCATGCGGGTGGTGAACTTCGCCCACGGCGAGCTCTACGCCTTCGGCGCCTACATGATGTACCTGTGGGTGATGCTGGCCGGTGCCAACTTCTACCTCGCGCTGCCGCTCGCCGTTCTGCTCGGCGTCATGCTGGGCGCCGCCATCGAGCTGGTGCTGCTGCAGACGCCTGCGCGGCGCCGACATCGACACCACCATGCTGGTGATGATCGGCGCCTGGATCGCCATGCAGAACATGGAGCAGTTGACCTGGTCGGGCGTCGCCAAGTCGATCAACACGCCGTTCCCGTCCTCGCCGCTGGTGCTGGGCTCGGTCTCCGTCTCCTGGAACCGGCTGTTCGTGTTCGTCGTGGCGCTGGCGCTGATCGCCGCCACCTACGCGGTCATCAACCGCACCAAGCTCGGCAAGGCCATGCGCGCCACCTTCCAGGATCGCGACACCGCGGCGCTGATGGGCGTCGAGATCGGCCGCATCCACACCGCCACCTTCGCCCTGGGCTCGGGCCTTGCGGCAGCCGCAGGCGCACTGCTCGGCCCCGTATTCGTGGTGTACCCGAGCATGGGCGACCTGGCCTCGCTCAAGGCCTTCGCCATCGTCATTCTGGGCGGGCTCGGCAGCATCCCCGGCGCCACCATCGGCGGCTTCATCCTGGCCTTCGTCGAGGAGCTGGGCGCCGGCTACATCTCCTCGGGTTACCGCGACGCCATGGGCTTCCTGCTCATCATCGTTATCCTGCTCTTGAAGCCCACCGGCCTGTTCGCCGCGAAGGAGCGGATCGGGTGAAGCGCGGCCTCAGCATCGCCTGGCTCGTGTTCCTGGCCTCCATTCCGATCTGGCTGGACGACCTCTATGTCCTGCACGTGTTGATCATCACGGGCATCTTCATCATCGCGGCCATGAGCCTCAACCTGCTGCTCGGCTACACCGGACAGCTGAGCCTCGGCCACGTCGCCTTCTTCGGCATCGGCGCCTACGCCTCCTCGCTCACCTCGCTCGGTTTCTCCGTGCATCTGCTGCCTGACTGGCAGGTGACCGCCGAGCCCAAGCCGGTGTGGTTCGGCATGCTGATTGGCACGGCGCTCGCCGGCCTGTGCGGCTGGGCCATCGGCCGCATCTCCTTCAAGGTGCGCGGCGCTTATTTCGTCATCGTCACGGTGAGCTTTGCAGAGGTGATCCGCCTGGTCGCACTCAACTGGGTGGAGCTGACCCAGGGGCCGATGGCCCTCAACAACATTCCCTATCTCCGCCTCGGCATTCCCGGCTGGTTCGAGCTTTCCTTCCTGCGCAAGCCCGCCAATTACTGGCTGGTGCTCGCCGTCGCCGTAGTCTCCTACATCGTCATCCGCCGGCTGGTGCACTCGCGCGCCGGCCGCGCCATGATCGCGCTGCGCGAGAACGAGCCGTTGGCCTCCTCCGTCGGCGTCGACGTCACCCGCTACCTGGTGCTGGCGACGGTCGTTTCCGCCGCCATGGCCGGCGCCGCCGGCGCCCTCTATGCGCACTATGTGCGTATCGTCGATCCCGACGTGTTCCTGTTCATCTACACGGTGACCATGGTCATCATGGTGGTGACGGGCGGCAAGGGCACGCTCGCCGGACCCGTGGTCGGCGGCATCATCTTCGGCCTCCTGCCGGAGGGCCTGCGCACTTTCCAGATCCCGCCCGAGGCGCAGTGGATCGCCTACGGTGTGCTGATGGTGCTCGTGGTCTACTTCCTGCCCGAAGGCATCGTCCCGGCGGTGCGCAACTGGTGGCGGGGGCGCCAGCAGGAGGCTAGTGACGCGCTGCCTGCCGCAGCTGGCTCCGGTGTAGTCCGGTGAGCGCACAGTCCTCAGGTGCCGAGCTGGTCGTCGACGGACTCACCATCCGCTTCGGCGGCCTCACCGCCGTCGAGGGCATGAGCTTTGAGGTGCGTGCCGGCGAGGTGCTGTCGCTGATCGGACCCAACGGGGCCGGCAAGACCAGCGCGTTCAATGCCATCACCGGCTACATTGTGCCGGATGCCGGCAGCATCCTCTATCGCGGCACCAGCCTCATCGGCCTCGGACCCAGCCGCATCGCCGAGCAGGGCGTGGTGCGCACCTTCCAGAAGACCAGCGTCTTCATGGGGCAGAGCGTGTTCGACAACGTGCTGCTGGGCCTGCATCTCGCCTCCAAGCAGCACCCGCTCGCCATCATCTTCGCCCTGCCGTCGGTGGCGCGCGAGGAGAAGGCGCTGGCCGAGGAGGCGCGCCGCATCCTGAAATTCGTCGGGCTGGAGGAGCGCCGCGATCTGCTCGCCTCGTCGCTGCCCTACGGCGAATTGCGCCTGCTGGAGGTGGCGATCGCGCTCGCCGCCAAGCCGAAGCTGCTGCTGCTCGACGAGCCGGTGTCGGGCATGAACCCCTCGGAAACCGCAAGCTTCATGAGCCGCCTGGCCGAGATCCGCGCTCTCGGCATCACCGTGCTGCTGGTCGAGCACGACATGAAGATGGTGATGGGCGTCTCCGACCGGGTCATCTGCCTGAACCAGGGCCGCATCATCGCCAGCGGTGCGCCGGCCGAGATCCAGCGCGACCCCGAGGTGATCAAAGCCTACCTGGGGGAGAGGTACGTCCGTGCTCACGGTTGAAGGGCTCGTGTGCCGCTACGGCAAGGTGGCCGCCGTGCGCGAGCTGTCGATCGAGGTCAACCAGGGCGAGCTGGTCTCCCTCATCGGCGCCAACGGGGCCGGCAAGACCACCACGCTCAAGGCCATCTCGGGCGTGCTGCCGCCCGCGGCGGGTCGCGTCACGTTCCTCGGCGAGGACATCACCCACGCCTCGCCAAAGCGCATTCTGGAGCTGGGCATCGCCCACTGCCCCGAGGGCCGGCGCGTGTTTCCGCAGATGAGCGTGCTGGAGAATCTGGAGATGGGCGCCTACCTGCGCGGCGACCACGCCGAGGTCGCGGCCGACATGGAAGGCCTGTTCGCGCGCTTCCCCGTGCTGGCCGAGCGGCGCGACCAGGCCGCCGGCACGCTGTCGGGCGGGGAGCAGCAGATGCTGGCAATCAGCCGGGCCCTGATGTCGCGGCCGAAGCTAGTGCTGTTCGATGAGCCGTCGCTGGGCCTGGCGCCGAACTTCGTGGAGCGCACGTTCGACATCATCAAGGGCATCCGCGCCCAGGGCGTCACGGTGGTGATGGTGGAGCAGAACGCCTTCGCCGCGCTAGAATTGTCCGACCGTGCCTATGTGCTCGACCAGGGCCGCGTGACCATGACCGGCCGCGGCCCCGAGCTGCTCGACAACCCGCACGTCAAGGCCGCCTATCTCGGCGCATGATGGGGCCAGGCGCAAATCGCAGCTCTCGTCGGGCCGCAAAGGGCACGGGCCATGCCACGCCTTGCGCGTCCGCGATGATTGTGGGCGCCTCAGACCCAGCGGAAAACTGCGGCGGCGAAGACGAAGGAGACCGCGAGCGCTCCCCAGAGCGGTGCGCCAAATAGGCCCAGCCAACCGAGATTGATGAATGCGCTGCCGAGAAGGGAGACAAAAAGCCGGTCGCCGCGGGTGGTTTCGATCGCCAGGATGCCCCGCCTCGGTGCACCGCCGGGCGAGCGCAGCTCCCACATGGTCATGGCGAGGAGAATGCCGGCGATGCACAGGAAGAACGCCGCCGTCTCCCAGGTCCAGGCCATCCACGAGAGGTCCATCGTTGCACGCCTCCTTGCGCGCACCTTGCAGCCTAGACACGCCCGAGGGCGAAGCCCTTGGCGATGTAGTTGCGCACGAAATAGATCACGAGAGCGCCGGGCAGAATGGTCAGCGTTCCCGCCGCGGCGAGCAGCCCCAGCTCGTAGCCTGAGATGCTGACCGTCCGCGTCATGGTTGCTGCAATAGGCTTTGCTGCAACTGACGTCAGCGTTTTCGCCAGCAGCAGCTCTACCCATGAGAACATGAAGCAGAAGAACGCCGCCACGCCGATGCCCGCAGCAATCGTCGGGATGAAAATTCGCATGAAGAACCGCCAGAAACCGTAGCCGTCGACGTAGGCCGTCTCATCGAGCTCCTTTGGCACGCTCGACATGAAGCCCTCCAGGATCCACACCGCGAGCGGAATGTTGAAAAGGCAATGCGCCAGCGCCACGGCGATGTGCGTGTCAAATAGTCCGATTGCCGAGTAGAGCTGGAAGAACGGCAACGCAAAAACCGCCGCAGGAGCCATGCGGTTTGTCAGCAACCAGAAGAACAGGTGCTTATCGCCGATGAAACGGTAGCGTGAGAACCCGTAAGCCGCGGGAAGGGCCACGCCGACCGAAATGACGGTATTGATGACGACATAGATCAGCGAGTTGATGTAGCCGTTGTACCAAGTCGGATCCGAGAAGATTTTTCGATAGTTGTCGAACGTGAACCTGTTGGGCCACAGCGTGAACGAGCCGCAGAATCTCGTTCGTAGTCTTGAATGACATGCTTACCAGCCAATAGATCGGCAGGAGCAGGAACAGGATGTAGATGGAGGGCAGCAGCCAACGCAGCTTGCTCATCTGGTCTCCTCGCCCCGTGTCATCACCGTGTAGAAGATCCACGACAGCAGCAGGATGATCAGGAAATAAATGATCGACATCGCCGCCGCAGGTCCAAGGTCGAATTGCCCGAGCGCGATCTTGACGAGATCGATTGAAAGCAGGGTCGTCGCGTTGCCAGGTCCACCGCCCGTCAGAGCAAAGGGCTCAGTGTAGATGTTGAAGCTGTCCATGAAGCGCAGGAGGACCGCGATAGTCAGGACTCGCTTCATCTTCGGCAACTGGATGTGACGGAAGACGGCCCAAGAGGACGCCCCATCGATGCGTGCCGCCTGATAGAAGGCGTCCGGGATGGCGCTCAGCCCGGCGTAGGCAAGCAAGACGACGAGCGACGTCCAATGCCAGACATCCATCGCGATCAGCGTCGCCCAGGCGGCCACAGGTTGCTGGGTGTAGTTGTAGTTGAACCCGAGATTGTTGAGAGTCCGTCCGAGCAGCCCGACATCCGGCAATGCGAAGATATTCCACATGGCGCCGACGACGTTCCAGGGAATGAGCAGCGGCAGCGCTATCAGCACGAGGCACACCGACACCCACGGTCCGCGACGCGGCATGGTGAGAGCGATCGCAACGCCAAGCGGCACCTCGATCGCAAGGATGGTGCCGCTGAAAATGAGCTGGCGGATGAGCGCAGCGTGAAATCGGTCCGAGCGCAGCACCTCCTCGAACCACTTGGTGCCTTCAAAGAAGAATTGGTTGTTGCCGAATGTCTCTTGGACCGAGTAGTTCACGACCGCCATCAGCGGAATGACGGCGTTTAGCGCGACGAGCACGAGAGCTGGCAGGACGAACAGCCAGCCCTTCTGACTAGTCACCTTCCCGCTCATCACGATGCCTCATTCCACCAGGTGATCGTCCGCATAGAGGCGGGTGTGCGCGGGGTCGAACCGCACGTGTGCGTTTTCGGCAGGCACTGCCACGCTTTCATCGGCGAGCAGCCTGATGCGGCTATCGAGGTGTTCCACCTCCACGATACGATAGCGGCCGGCGTCGCTCACCCTGACAACCCTGACAGGAATGCCCTCCTCGGCCAGAGCTACGAATTCGGGACGAACACCGATTTCGAGGCGCTTGCCGTTGAGTGTGGTGGTTGGCTGATTGGCAACCTGCACGGGGAGCCCCCTGAACCGGGTAGAGCCGTCGCAGACTTCGCACGGCAGCACATTCATGCCCGGCGAGCCGATGAAGTGGCCGACGAAGGTATGCTGCGGCCGCTCAAAAAGCTCGACGGGAGTGCCGATTTGCACGACCCTTCCCTCGTGCATCACGACCACCTTGTCTGCGAACGTCAGCGCTTCCGTCTGATCATGAGTGACGTAGATCATTGTGCGCGCGATGCGCTGATGCAGCTCCTTCAGCTTCGAGCGAAGCTGCCACTTGACGTGAGGGTCGATGACGGTGAGCGGCTCGTCGAACATTATGACGTTGACGTCCGATCGAACCAGGCCACGGCCGAGCGAGATCTTCTGCTTTCCGTCGGCCGTGAGGCCTGCAGCGCGCTTCTGCAGGGATTCCTGCAGGTCGAGCATGCCCGCGATCTCGTGCACCGTCCGCTTTATCTCGGATGGGTGCAAGCGGCGGTTGCGCAGCGGAAAGGCAAGATTGTCGTAGACGGTCATGGTGTCGTACACGACCGGGAACTGGAACACTTGCGCAAGGTGACGCTGGTCGGTGGGAACGTCCGTGAGGTCGACCCCGTCGAACAGAACCCTTCCCTCAGTCGGACGCACAAGACCGGAGATGATATTGAGCAGGGTCGTCTTGCCGCAACCCGACGGTCCGAGCAAAGCGTAGGCACCGCCGTCTGACCACTCCAACGTGAGTTCCTTGAGCGCCCAATCCTCCGGGCCACGCGGCTTGGGAAGGTAGGTGTGCTTGATACGTTGCAGATCGATCCTAGCCATTCAGCGCCCCGGCGCGACTTCAGGGCCGCATTTGCCTTTGGGGTCCAAGCCGACCGCTCTGTTTGCGTCGAGCCTCATGCGGCGATCAGCTTCCCGTCCGTGTCAAAGTACATGCAGCGTTCTATTTCGACGTAGAACTTGCCGGTGTCGCCGACGCGCACGGCATGCACGCCGTGCGACTGCGATATCCAGTTCAGGGGCTCGTGCGTGAAGTGTATGACGCTCTCGGCACCGCTGAGCTCGGTGATGTGCACTTGACCTTCGATCTCGGCAACAGCGGTGTGGCCGTTCACGACCGGACTGATGTGATGCGGCCGCACGCCAAGTGTATAGCGACCGTTGGGCAGTTGGCGCATCTCAGACCGTGCCGGCCACCGTACTGTGCTGCTCAGGACGATGGTTTCACCGGCCTTGACAACCGGCGCCGTGTTGATCGGCGGGTTTGAGAAGACTTGCGCGGTCAGCAAGTCGGTCGGCCGCCGATAGACGTCGGACGTCGGGCCGAATTGCGTGACGCGCCCCTCGTGCAGGGTAGCCGTGTGCCCGCCGAGGAGGAGCGCATCCATAGGGTCTGCGGTCGCGAATACAACCGTGCAGTGGCGATTCGCGAACAGCTTGGGAAGCTCGTCGCGAAGCTCTTCCCTCAGCTTGAAATCAAGATTGGCAAGAGGTTCGTCGAGCAAGACGAGCCCTGCGTCCTTGACAAGGGCGCGCGCAAGCGCGGTTCGTTGCTGCTGGCCGCCGGACAGCTCGGCCGGGCGCCGACGCAGCATCGGGGTCAGTTTCAGAAGATCGGCAATGCGATGAACGCGGTCCTGGATTTGCGCCTTCTTCAAGCGCGCCACCCTGAGTGGGGAAGCGATATTCTCGAATACCGTGAGATTGGGGTAATTGATGAATTGCTGATAGACCATGGCGACGTTCCGCTTCCGCACGTGAACGCCGGTAACGTCCTCGCCATTGAACCAGACCTGCCCTGTGGTTGGTTGTTCGAGCCCGGCCATCAGGTGCATCAGCGTCGTCTTGCCGGCGAGCGTGGTGCCAAGGAGGATGTTGAACCCCTCCGGTACTAGTTTGACGCTTGTCTCGTGGATATGTGTGTGAGCGCCGTCGCGCTTGACCACGCTTCTCAACTCAAGGGTCACGGCAGCGTCCCAGCAGCTCGGGGGCGGTCCTCTTATCCGGCGACGATTATCGGCCGACGGCAACAGGGAGGGAAGCGAGCACGCCCCCGGCGTGCGTCGCTTCCCTCAGTAGTCCTTCCATCTGGGGATGGAAGCTATGTGTGTTCAGCCCTTGGTCCAGCGCTTGATCAGCTCGTCGTAGTCGATCGTCTTGCCGGGGGGCTTTTCATTGTCAAGCTTGGGCCACGGCGCTCCCCCCTTGCTGAGCCAGTACGATGGGTCCCGCGGCTGGTTGAGCCGGGGTCCGCAGCCGCTGTAGGCCTTGGCCTTCTCGTCGGCAACCTGCATGCGGGCCATCAGCTGGTCCATTTCGCCGGCAAGACGGTCCATGGCCTGCTGCGCTGTGAAAGTTCCCGCCGTCACGTCACCGATGTGCTGCCAGAAGAGCTGGGCGAGCTTGGGATAGTCCGGCACGTTGACGCCGGTCGGCGTCCAGGCGACCCGATCCGGGGAGCGATAGAACTCGATCAGGCCGCCAAGCTTCGGGGCGCGGTCGGTGAAGCTCTTGTGCCGGATGGTGCTGTCGCGGACAAAGGTGAGGCCGACATGGCTCCTCTTGGTATCCACGGTCTTCGACACCACGAACTGGGCGTAGAGCCAGGCGGCCTTGCGACGGTCCACTGGCGTCGACTTCATCAGCGTCCAGGAGCCCGCGTCCTGGTAGCCGCGCTGCGAGCCTTCCTTCCAGTAGGGTCCGTGCGGCGACGGAGCCATCCGCCACAACAGATTGCCTTTGTCGTCAACGGTGTTGTTGCCTTGGCTCTTGGGCTTCACCATTTCAGCTGTGAAAGCCGTGTACCAGAACACCTGCTGCGCGACGTTGCCCTGGGAGAGAGCTGGCAACGACTGATAGAAGTCGAGGTCTGCCGCGCCCGGAGGGGCGTACTTGCGCAGCCACTCGTCCCACTTGCGCACCGCGTACACCGCGGCCGGACTGTTGGTGGCCCCCCCGCGGCTCACCGACGCGCCGGCCGGATTGCAGGAGTTCTTCTCCATGCGGATGCCCCATTCGTCGACCGGGCGCCCGTTCGGGTTGCCGGGATCGGCGGCGCCGGCCATCGACAGCCAGGCGTCGGTCATGCGCCAGCCGAGGTCGGGGGCGCGCTTGCCGTAATCCATGTGGCCGTAGACGCGGACCCCGTCGATCTCCTTCACGTCATTGGTAAAGAACTCGGCGATGTCCTCGTAGGCCGACCAGTCTACGGGAACACCGAGGTCGTAACCGTATTTGTCCTTGAAGCGCTTCTTCAGATCCGGCCGATCGAACCAGTCTTTGCGGAACCAATAGAGGTTGGCGAACTGCTGGTCCGGCAGCTGCCACAACTTGCCGTCGGGACCGGTCGTGAACGACTTGCCGATGAAGTCGTCGATGTCGAGGGTCGGCAGCGTGACGTCCTTGCCATCGCCCTTGATCCAGTCGCTGAGGCTGATGGCCGCCTGCAGGCGCGAGTGAGTGCCGATCAGGTCCGAATCGTTGATATAGGCGTCATAGAGATTGCGATTCGTTTGCATTTGGGTCTGGACCGCCTGGACGACCTCGCCCTCGCCCAGAACCTGATGGTTGACCTTGATGCCGGTGATCTCTTCGAACGCTTTGGTCAGGGTCTTGGATTCATACTCGTGCGTCGGGATCGTCTCCGACAGCACGTTGATTTCCATGCCCTTGAACGCCTTGGCGGCGTTGACGAACCATTCCATCTCCTTCAACTGCTGCTCCTTCGACAGCACTGAAGGTTGGAATTCGGTGTCTATCCACTTCTTGGCTTCGTCCATACCGCCCAAAGCAGTACTGGCGCATGCAGCTATTGCCGCAATGGCAATCGTCAGTCGTCTCCTCATTGGATGGTCTCCTCCCAGAGAACAAAAGTTCGAGACGGCGCCTCACGCTACGATCGAACCAAAATGAATGTCAATCGAAAATAAATTCGCGCCGCTCTTGCAAGAAGTCGGGCACAGATCGCCGATATTCGAAAGTCACAGCCGCGTCCCGTCCAGCATGGGCGCCGTTCGCGCCATGCGCTTGCGCATTCTCCGAAAACGAAATAAATCCCAACGACTAGAGGGCACGAGATGGACTTGCTGACCCCGCGCCAGACAGACATCATTGACATCGCCAAGTCGGAGGGGCGCGTCAGCGTGGAGGCTTTGGCGGATCGGTTCAATGTCACGCCACAGACCATCCGCAAGGACCTGAACGATCTCTGCGAGCGCGGCGTCCTACAGCGCTATCACGGCGGCGCCGTGCTGGCGTCCGGCATCGCCAATTTCGGCTACGAGGCAAGGCGCAAACTGGCTACCGATGAGAAGCGTAGGATCGGCGTGAGAGCGGCCTCGCTGATCCCCGATAGTTCCTCGATCCTGATCAACATCGGGACGACCACCGAGCAGGTCGCCGTCGCTTTGCGCAACAAGCAAGGTCTCTTGGCCATCACAAATAACATAAATGTTGTCAATATCTTGCAGGGGTACGAGCAGATCGAGGTCATCGTCGCCGGCGGTGTGGTGCGGCACGTGGACGGTGGCGTGGTCGGCGAGGCAGCCGTCGACTTCATTCGCCAGTTCAAAGTCGATTACGCGGTCATTGGGACCTCGGCGATCGACGAGGATGGGACCCTACTCGACTTCGACTACCGGGAGGTGAAGGTGGCGCAGGCCATCATGAACTGTGCCCGCAATTCCATTCTGGTGGCGGACAGCATGAAGTTCGAACGGACGGCCCCTGTCCGCATCGGACACATCTCTCAACTCGACTACTTCGTGACGGATGCCCCGTTGCCACCCCGGCTGCGCGACATCTGCCGCGACAAGGACGTTCAAGTCGAGATTGCCACCGAGGCTTGATATTTCGAAAAAGCGCGATATTCTTCGTTTCGATCCAACAATGAAGGTCTCGGCAGTCGACTCTGATGCGGCAGGAAGGTGCCGGTTGCCGGCTTTGGCCATGCCACCCGTGCGCGCAAGGCGGGATGTACGACATTGCCATCATCGGCGGGGGTATCAACGGATGCGGCATTGCACGGGATGCCGCGGGCCGTGGATTGTCCGTTCTGCTCGCGGAAAAAGGCGACCTGGCCAGCGGCACCTCCTCGGCTTCGACAAAGCTGATCCATGGCGGCCTGCGCTATCTCGAGCAGTACGATTTTCGACTGGTGCGGGCGTCGCTCAAGGAGCGTGAAGTGCTCCTTGGCATGGCCCCGCACATCGCTCGGCCGATGCGATTCGTGCTGCCGCACCATGATGGCCTTCGATCCGCGCTCCTGATCCGGCTCGGGCTATTTCTCTACGATCATCTGGGCGGACGGCGCCTCCTTCCCGCCTCGAAGGCTTTGGACCTCTCACGCAATGCGACTGGCAAAATCCTGAAGCCAGGCTTCGTTCGCGGTTTCGAATACTCGGATTGTTGGGTAGACGACGCTCGCCTGGTGGTGCTCAACGCCATGGATGCGGCCGCGCGCGGCGCAGACATCCGCGTGCGCACCGAGGTCATGTCGGCCGAGAGAAGCGGGGACCACTGGCGGATCGATCTGCGCAACAGCATCTCCGGTCAGCGAGAGACGGCAAGCGCACGCGTACTTGTCAACGCATCCGGAGCATGGCTGACCGACATCACGGCTCACCGCATCAGATCGCACAGCGTCCCGCGCGTCAGGCTCGTCAGGGGCAGCCACATCGTCGTGCCGAAGCTGTTCGACCACGGCAAGGCTTACATATTTCAGAACTCGGACCGCCGGGTCATCTTCGCGATCCCCTACGAAGTAGACTTCACACTCATCGGCACAACGGACGTCGACTTCGACGGAGACCTTGCCAAGCTCTCGATTTCTGATGAAGAGGTTCTCTATCTTTGCAGTGCAGTTAACGAGTATTTTGTCTCCTCGGTCGCGCCGTCCGATGTTGTATGGAGCTACTCCGGTGTTCGCTCCTTGCATGACGACGGACGGATTTCCGCGCAGGACGCGACTCGCGACTTCTCGCTCGAGCTCGAGGGACAAGGGGGCGAGCCGTTGCTGCTGAACATTGTCGGGGGCAAGATCACGACCTATCGGCGCCTTGCCGAAGAAGCCCTCAAGCTGCTCACGCCGGCATTTCCCCAGGCGGGCCGAGCCTGGACACGTGGCGCCACCCTGCCGGGGGGCGACTTTGCGTGCGATGGGCGCGATCAGCTGGCGCGCGAGTTGGCGGCAGCCGTTCCGCCACTGGGCGCTGCGACTTTGGACCGCTTGGTGAGAACGTACGGCACCATCGCTCGTGGCATATTTGCTGGAGTTGCCCGTACAGAAGGTCTGGGCATGCACTTCGGCGCCGAACTCTACGAGCGCGAAGTAGCCCACCTAGTCAGGAATGAATGGGCAATGACAGCAGACGACATCTTGTGGCGTCGAACCAAGCTCGGTCTGCGGGTGACCCAAGCCGAACATGCTCGCCTCGACAGTTGGCTGGTCAGTCGGGGCCGTGCTGCGTAGCTTCTGCTATGTCCTCGACCATAGCTGGTCTCCGGTCACCCGCCAGGTCGGGTCTTGGCACGTCCTGCGGGCCCCGAGGCCCAGCTTGCCCCTGAAGGAGGCTGCACCGTGGCCGCAAGAGACAGCCAGGAACCGAAGATCGTCGGGTATTGGTCGTACTCGCCCGACGATCCCGCGCTGCCCTTCCCGCAGGCGAATCCCGAGCCATGGGGCGGGCAGGACACATTCGTCGCCAAGCTCAAGGCCATCGAGCAAGGTATCCGCGAGCGCCACTATGGCAAGGTTACAGCTTACCGAGGCTGGTCCATGTGCCGGCTGTGCCGCGTGCCCAATGGCAACGAGGAATTCGAGTTCGACGCCTACCGCTGGCCCAGCGGGTTCCTGCACTACGTCGAGGCCCACAACGTTCGCCCGCCAGATGAATTCATGGCAGCCGTCCGCAAGTCGGAGCGCTAGGTGGACACAGGGGTGCGGACTGGTGGCTTCGCGTGTCCTTCGACGCGGACACTCACACCGAGCAGTCGGTCGCCGATGGCCAGAGCCAGCCGGCGCAGCTCGCGTTTAGACGCTCGCTGACTGAAGCTTTTTGCTCAGCTGCGCCTCGCAACCGCGAGAGTGCACACGCGACCAGATAGCCCGCAAGGTATGCGACCTGCAGCGCGCAGAGCATCGCCAAGACGTTGGCAATTCCCCAGAGAGGCCACCAGCTGGCTGGCGTGAGAACCGAACCTGCTACGACCGTAAGGACCGAAGCGAGCACCAGAAACGGCACTCGCACGATGAGCAAGCCTGCCAGCAATCCGATGCCGGCTGCCGCGACGCTAGGCCAAATCATGCACTACCCCGCAGACGTCGCGGGTACAACTAACATGGGCGATGGATTGCGGCCAGCGATTCTGTCTTTAGGGAAATTATATGCCTGCCCCTGTTTGCCGGGCGAGCTACTTGCAAGCGCCTGCTGCAAGTGAAGCTCAAGCTGGCGACCCAGGCCCAGGGCATTGCCGAATTCGCGGCCGACCAGGCGATTTGCGGGGTGCTGCAGCGCCCCCTAGGCCGCGGCCTGCGCTACGGTAGGAGCATCGCCGGCGACGGTGGTGCGGCGCACATCGCGGGGCTGCGTCTCGTCATAGCGCCGGCCGCGGTGCATGGTCTGGCGATTGTCCCACATGACGAGGTCGTAAATCTTCCATTTGTGCACGTAGACGAAGCGGGGCTGGGTGGCGTGCTCGGTGAGGTCCCTGAGCAGGATGCGCGCCACCGGTATTGGCATGCCCAGGATCGTGCCGGCATGCGAGGAAAGATAGAGCGACTTGCGGCCTGTCACCGGATGCGTGCGGACTAACCGCTGACGCACCGGCTTGAACAGCTGCTTCTCCTCGTCCGTGTAATCGAGGAAACCCAGCGACCCGCGCGAGTACATGAGCGAGTGCTCGCACACGTAGTCGGCGATCTCGCGCTTGGTCTCCTCCTCAAGCGCATCGTAGGCGGCGCGCATGTCGGCGAACTCGGTGTCGCCGCCGTTGGGATTGACCACGCGTGCGGAGAGCAGCGAGTACTTCGCAGGGATGGCCCGGAAAGAGCTGTCCGAGTGCCAAAGCATGTTGCCGAGGTTGAACATGCGCTGGCGGCTGTCGAGCGCCAGCGGCTTGCCGTCCTTGCCGAGGTTGGACACATCGTTCATGCCGGTGGCGAGCCGCTTGTCCTCGGGCTTGGCGATGTTGCCGCCGCGCGCGTCCTCGAGTGCGCCGAAGTTGCGCGAGAACGCCATCTGTTGCTCGTCGGTCAGCTTCTGATCGCGAAAAACGAGAACGGCGTAGCGGTCCATGCCGGCTTCGATCGCCGCCACGTCCTCGGGGCTCACAGGCTTGGTGATATCGACGCCGGACACTTCGCCGGCGAAAACCGTGCCGATCTGGCGGATGGTCACTGGCATGGGCATCTCCTCGCTGCTGGCCGGCCGTCTCGTGCGGCCTCCGCATCCCGAGTTCAGGCTATGCCGCCCCAATAGCCTTGCAAAGCACGGCATTTTCCACAGCTGATATGCGTAAGGACTGGGCTCTGCCCGCAGCCTTGGCGCAGGGATGGCATGAGCGCGTACTGTGCTGCCAGCGGACGCCTATTGCTCCGCGATGATCCATGCTAACCGACCGTCGATACTAGGCATTCGGCAACGACGGCTGTGCTCATGACTGAACCTGTCATCCGGCGGGCCCTGATATCGGTTTCCGACAAGACCGGGCTCGTCGATTTCGCCCGCGCCTTGGCGACGCGCGGGGTGGAAATCCTCTCCACCGGCGGAACCGCCAAGGCGCTGAAGGACGCCGGGCTCGCCGTCAAGGACGTGGCCGAGCACACCGGCTTTCCCGAGATGATGGACGGCCGGCTCAAGACCCTGCACCCCAAGGTGCACGGCGGGCTGCTCGCCATCCGCGGCAATCCTGAGCACGACGCCGCGGCGGGCAAACATGAGATTGCGCCGATCGATCTGCTGGTGGTCAACCTCTATCCGTTCGAGGCGACGGTGACGAAGGGCGCCCCCTTTGCCGACTGCATCGAGAATATCGATATCGGCGGGCCGGCCATGATCCGCGCCGCCGCCAAGAACCACGCAGGCGTCGCAGTGGTCGTCGATCCCGAGGACTACGAGCGCGTGCTGGCCGAGCTGGCGCAGCACGGCGGCGCCACCACGCTCGAGCTGCGCAAGGCGCTTGCCGCCAAGGCCTACGCGCGCACTGCCGCCTACGATGCAGCGATCAGCGGCTGGTTCGCGGCCGGGCTCGGCGAGCGGGCGCCGGCCTGGCGCGCGTTCGGCGGTCGGCTGGCGCAGGAGCTGCGCTACGGGGAGAACCCGCATCAGCACGCCGCCTTCTATCTGTCGGGCGAGCGGCGCCCGGGGGTGGCGACCGCCCTGCAGCACCAGGGCAAGGAGCTCTCCTACAACAACCTCAACGACACGGATGCCGCCTTCGAGCTGGTGGCCGAGTTCGATCCCGCCGCTTCGCCGGCCGTCGCCATCATCAAGCACGCCAACCCCTGCGGGGTGGCGATGGGCGCCACGCTGGCGGAGGCCTACGCCAAGGCGCTCCGCTGCGATCCGGTGAGCGCCTTCGGCGGCATCATCGCCTTGAACGGCATCATCGATGCGGCAGCGGCCAGGGAGATCACCGGCATCTTCACCGAGGTGGTGATCGCGCCGGGTGCCACCGACGAAGCCAAGGCGATCTTTGCAGAGAAGAAGAACCTGCGTCTCCTCACTACCGGCGGCCTGCCCGATGCGCGTGGCCACGGCACCACCTTCCGCTCGCTCGCCGGCGGCTTCCTGGTGCAGTCGCGCGACAATGCCGTCGTTGACGACATGGGCCTGAAGGTCGTGAGCAAGCGCCAGCCGACGCCGCAGGAGCTGGCGGATCTCAAGTTCGCCTTCAGGGTGGCCAAGCACGTCAAATCCAACGCCATCGTCTACGCCAAAGGCGGCGCTACCGTCGGCATAGGCGCCGGCCAGATGAGCCGCGTCGACAGTGCGCGCATAGCGGCTCTCAAGTCGGCCGAGGCTGCCAAAGCGGCGGGTGAGACGGAGCCGCTGGCCA
The DNA here is from genome assembly GCA_963832445.1 of uncultured Alphaproteobacteria bacterium. Lineage (GTDB taxonomy): Bacteria > Pseudomonadota > Alphaproteobacteria > Rhizobiales > Hyphomicrobiaceae > AWTP1-13. The sequence continues at coordinate 185,126 of CAWHUM010000012.1, read as the reverse complement.
AAGGCTCGGTGGTTGCCTCCGACGCGTTCTTCCCGTTTGCCGACGGGCTACTGGCGGCCGCGGAGGCGGGCGCCACCGCCGTGATCCAGCCCGGCGGCTCCATGCGCGATGCCGACGTGATCAAGGCCGCCGACGACGCCGGCCTCGCCATGGTGTTCACCGGCGTGCGCCACTTCCGCCATTGATTGTCATGCCACGGGCTACCGAGGTTCTTGATCGTCAAGGCGTGCCGCAACGTCTCCCCTCCCCCTTGCGGGGAGGGGTCGGGGGTGGGGGTATGCAACCGGGAAAAGCGAGCGGTCGTGCATCGCCATTGCATGCGGGTGCCTCTCGGCAACGCCTGTCCCTGCTTGTTCACCCCACCCCTAACCCCTCCCCATCAAGGGGAGGGGAACCGCGTGTGCCGAACTGGAAGCGGTTCCTCTACAGCGGTTGCGGCGAGTGAGCAGCGCGAACCAACCTGGCATTGCCCTGCGGCCCGCCACGCCTGCGGACCGCTTCTTGATCAGGCGGTGGCTCGGCGATCCGGCCGTGCGGGAGTGGTGGGGAGATGCCGCCGGCGCCGAAGCAGCCGTTACGCTGGCGATGGAAAGTGCGACCGCGCTGCCGCGCGTCATCGAACACGGGGGCGCTCCCATTGGCTACGCGCACGCGGTCGAGATCGGGGTGTGGGCCGAGGAGCGGCCGGAGGACCTGCCCGCGGGCACCTGGGATATCGATCTGGTCATCGCTTCGGCCCAGCATCGCGGCCACGGCCTGGCGCAGGCCGCACTGGTCCTGCTGACCGAGGAGGTGTTCGCCACCACCCTGGCGGTCGCCTGCTCGGCGGTCGTGTCGATCAGGAACGAGGCGGCGGCGCGCGCCTACGAGCGGGCAGGTTTCCGCTGGCTGCGGATCTGGCCCGACCCGCTGTACGGCCCCTGCTGGCTGATGCTGAAGGAGCGGCCGCCAGCTCGCTGAGCTGGCCCGCCGCCACCAGCAGCCGCGACACCGTCAATGTGCCGTCGCCCGCGACCTCGTCGAGCGTGGCCCTCACGCGGGCAAGCCGGTCGCCCTGCCCCTCGAGCCAAGCCTCGCAGCCCCCAGCCCGGATGGCGTCGCGGCTGAACGCGGCCTGGGCCGCGGCCAGCTGACCGAGTGCCTGGGCGATGGCGAGGCGGTCGTACTGGTCCGCCGTGGCGATGGCCGCACCCCTCCGCGCCAGGTCGTCGATGCGCAGCCGCTCGCCGATCTCGAGGTAAGTGCGCGCCGTATCGGGCACGGCCTGGCCCGCCGCCTGGGCGAGTTCCGTGATGGCGGGCGCCTGTCCGAGCACCTCGAGGCGGGCGACATCGCTGGCAAGATCGGCCGGAATGCCGCTTTCGCCCAGCCGGGCCGCCAGCATGGCAAGCTCGGCATTGCGCCGCGGCGGCAAGGCGCTTTCCAGGGCTGCCGCCAGTGAGGCGAGACCCGCCTTGTGGCGCGCGATCGTGCCAGCGAGGTCCGCGACGGCCGCGCCATCGCGCAGGAACCACTGGGTCTGCGCGTTCACCAGATCGCGCGTCGCCTGATACAGCCGCAGCTGCGCGCTGCCCTGCACCTTGCCGTCGAGAGCAGTCTATGCGGTGCCAAAGGGCAGGAAGGCCATATACCTCGCGCGCCGCCATGAAGGCGTGCGCCACGTCCGACGTCGGCCGGCGCGTCTCGCCGGCGAGCCGCACGGCCATGGCCGGGCCGCCGCGATTGACGATGGCATTGGTGAGCCCCAGCGCGATGATCTCGCGGCGCAGGCTATGCCCGCGAATGCCGGCCGGGAAACGCTCGCCCAGCAGCGGCGGGAAATAGGTGTCGAGCCAGCTCGCGAGCTGCGGCTCCTCGGGCACCGCGCTTTCCAGGAGATCGTGCTGCAGAGCGATCTTGGCATAGCTCAAAAGCACGGCCAGCTCGGGCCTTGTAAGGCCGCGCCCGGCACGGCCGCGCTCCTGCAGCTCCATGTCGAACGGCAGCACCTCCAGCGCCCGATCGAAGAGACCGCGCGCCTCCAGGGTGCGCATCAGCAGCGCGTAGTCGGGCAGCTCCTGCACGCTCGAGCGCTCGGCCAGGCTCAGCGCCAGCGACTGCTGGTAATTGTTGCGCAGCGAGGCTGCCGCCACGTCCTCCGTCATGTCGGCGAGCAGCTTCTTGCGCGCCTCGGGCGCGAGCTTGCCGGCGCGGGTGGCGGGCTCAATCGCGATCTTGATGTTGACCTCCTGGTCGGAGGTGTTGACGCCCGCGGAATTGTCGATGAAGTCGGTGTTGATGCGCCCGCCGCGGGCCGCGAACTCGATGCGCCCGCGTTGGGTGACGCCGAGATTGGCACCCTCGCCGATCACGCGAGCTTTGACTTCGGCAGCGGCCACGCGCAACGCGTCGTTGGCGCGATCGCCCACGTCCTCGTCGCGCTCGCCCGACGCGCGGATGTAGGTGCCGATGCCGCCGAACCAGAGGAGGTCGGTCTTGCAGGTCAGCACCGCGCGGATCAGCTCAGCCGGGGTCATGCTCGCGGCATCGATACCGACCAGCGCCTTCATCTCGTCGCTCAGGGGTATTGCCTTGGCCGAACGAGAGAATACACCGCCGCCTGTGGAAATCTTGGCCTTGTCGTAATCCTGCCAGCTCGAACGGGGCAGCGCGAACAGGCGCTGGCGCTCGGCCAAGGCGCCCGCGGGTGGGTTTGGGTCGATGAAGATGTCCCGGTGGTCGAAGGCGGCGACGAGCTGGATGTGCTCAGAGAGCAGCATGCCGTTGCCGAACACGTCGCCCGACATGTCGCCCACGCCAATCACACGGAACGGCTGGCGCTGGATGTCGATGTCCATCTCGCGGAAGTGGCGCTTGACGCACTCCCACGCGCCGCGCGCGGTGATCGCCATCTTCTTGTGGTCGTAGCCGGCCGAGCCGCCCGAGGCGAAGGCATCGCCCAGCCAGAAGCCGTGCGCGGCGGAGATCTCGTTGGCGATGTCGGAGAAGGTGGCAGTGCCCTTGTCGGCGGCGACCACCAGGTAAGCGTCGTCGCCGTCGTGGCGCACCACGCGCTCGGGCGGCACGATGCGGCCCGCCTCGATGTTGTCGGTGATGTCGAGCAGCGCGGAGATGAAGATACGGTAGGCGGCGATGCCTTCCTTCTGTACCTCCTCGCGGCTCCCTGTCCGCGGCAGGCGCTTGGCCAGGAACCCGCCCTTGGCGCCCGAGGGTACGATCACTGCGTTCTTGACGAGCTGCGCGCGCACCAGCCCCAGCACCTCGGTGCGGAAGTCCTGCGCCCGGTCCGACCAGCGGATGCCGCCGCGCGCAATCGGCGCGAAGCGCAGGTGAATGCCTTCGACACGGGGCGAATAGACCCAGATCTCACGGAACGGGCGCGGCTGCGGCGCGGCGTCGACGGCTTTGCTGTCGAACTTGAAGGCAATGATGGCCGGCGGCCGGCCGCCGACGCCGGCCTGGAAGTAGTTGGTGCGCACCGTGGCGCGGATCAGGTTGAGGCACAAACGCAGGATGCGATCCTCGTCGAGGCTCGGCACCGCCGCCAGCGCGCCCTCGATTTCTTCGCGGATGGGGCCTTCCGCCTCGCCTCTGGCCTTTGCGTCGAGCTTGAGCGCGGGATCGAAACGCAGGTGGAACAGCTGCAGCAAGTCGCGGGCGACGCCGGCGTGGCGATGGAGCGTGTCGGCGATGTAGCGCGGCCCAAACGGCGCGCCGAGCTGACGCAGATAGGCGGCGTAGGCCCTGAGCGCTGCCACCAGGCGCCAATCGGCGCCGGCGGCGACGATCAGGCGATTGAAATTGTCATTGTCGGCGTCGCCGCGGAAAACGGCAAGGAAGCAGGCCTCCAGCCGCTTGTCATGCTGCACAAGATCGATGGGCGATCCGTCGGCCGTCTCGATCAGCATGTCGTGCATGGTCACGGGCTGCATGCCGCCGGCGAGACGCGGATTGATCTGATAGGAGCGCTCGTCGATGGCGCGAAACCCTAAGTTCTCCAGCACCGGCACGCGCTCGGAGAGGCTGATCGGCTCGCCGAAGCGATACACGGCCGCACGGAAGCGCTCGGCGGGCGTGCCTGGCTCCCTGTAGAAGTCGATGGCAACGGGCAGGCTCGGCCCCAAACGCTCGACGCGGGCGATGTCTTCCAGTGCGCGCGAGATGGGGAAGGTTACGGCGTAGCCGTCCGAGAAGGCGCCACGGTACTTGGCGAGCAGGCTGTCGCCTTCGGCCCCTCGTCCAGCAAGCGCGATGGCGAGCCGGTCGTCCCAGGTGCGCAGGATCTCGGCGATGCCGCGCTCGAGCTCGGCAGTCGCGATCCGCGGCGTTTCGCCCTCGTAGCGGGCGATGATGAACTGCACGCGCACCAGAGGAGCGTCGGTGAAGTAGGGATAGAACGCCGCGACTCGGCCCTTGTAGGCCGTGGCCAGGAACGCGCCGATGCGCTCGCGCGTATCGGAGGAGTAGCGGTCGCGCGGCACGTACACCAGCGCCGATACGAAGCGGTCGAACCGGTCGGCGCGGACGAATACGCGCAGGCGCGGCCGCGTCTCGAGGTCGAGGATGCCTTCGCTCCATGCCTTGAGCTCGTCGACGTCGATCTGAAACAGCTCGTCACGGGGAAACGTCTCGAGCACGTGCTGCAGCGCCTTGCCGGCGTGACTCGCAGCCGGATAGCCGGCCATCTTGAGCACGCTTTCGACCTTGTGGCGCAGGAACGGGATGTCGCGCGGAGAACCTGTGTAGGCCTGGGAGGTCAACAGGCCGACGATGCGTACCTCGCCGTCGAGCATGCCGTCGCTCCGGTACGTCTTGATGCCGATGTAGTCCATGTGCACGCGCCGGTGCACGCGGCTCACCACGTTCGATTTGGTGATGATGAGGGGTGCTGGCGAGAAATAGAAACGGCGGATCTCGGGCGTCAGGTCGACGAGCTCGCTGCCGCGGCGCAGCACCTGCACGTCGGGATCGCGCAGCACACCGAGGCCTCCCTTCTCGATGGGCACCAGGGAGCCAGTCTCGGGCGTGCCGTCGAGGCGATAGGTGCGAACGCCCAGGAAGGTGAAGTTGCCCGCCTCCAGCCAGCGCAGGAAGGCAATCGACTCGCGCAGCTGGCCGGAGGGAACGCCCGGCGGCCCCGCCTCCAGGTGCTCGATCGCCGAGCGCACCTGCAGCATCATGGCGCGCCAGTCAGCCACCGCGACGCGCACGTCGCCCAGGATGGCGGACAGCGCCTTGGCGAGATCGCGCTGCGCCGCCTCGCCAAGCGGGTCGAGGTGTACGGCGATGTAGCTTTCCTGGTGGCCGTCGTTCCAGTTCTGGTCGCCGGCGCCGAGCAGCGATTGCAGGTGGCCAGCCTTGTCCCGCTCGGTCTTGAGGATGGGGTGCAGCAGCAAGCGCACGGCAAGCCCGCGCACCTGCAGCTCAGCAACGACAGAGTCCACCAGGAACGGCATGTCGTCGTTGAGGATCTCGACGACGGTACCGGCAGTCCGGCAGTCGGGCCCAAGCTCATTGCGGACGCGCAGCTTGTGCTTCTTCCTGGGCTTCTCGGCGATGAGCTCCAGCACCGCGCGCGTGTTGCCGGCCAACCATGCCGGTGCCGGGCCGGACGCGTCGGCCCCGCCAAAGCCGTTGCCGGCGTAGAGAAGCGGTGCGAGCTCAGCCGCCAGCGACCGCTCGCCCAGCAGCTTCTGCACGTGCCTTACAATGGCGGCTTCCTTGCTTCCCGCCGGGTTGGTCATGGCGTTCTTCTCCCTGGCCGACCCTTCTATCGCAAAGTGGCAGTGAGCGGGCGAAGGATTGACAAACAGCGCGCACCGCCATTGTTGAGAACCCGCACGCCGACCTCGACGAGGACCCCGATGGCCCGCAACCACAAGCCGATGGCGCTCGACCCCGGGCCGCAGGCCCGCCTGGACCCCGACAACAGCGAGTATTTCGCCAAGTGCCAGGAGAAGCTGGGGTTCGTGCCCAACGTGCTCCGCGCCTACGCCTTCGACAACGCCAAGCTCAGGGCCTTCATTCTCATGGCCGACGACCTGATGCTCAGTGAAAGCGGCCTCTCCAAAGCCGAGCGCGAGATGATCGCAGTGGCGGTGAGCGCCATCAATCATTGCCACTATTGCCTGACCTCGCACGGCGCGGCGCTGCGCCAGCGTGCAAAGGACCCCGAACTCGGCGAGCTTGTTGGGCAGAACTATCGCGCCGCAGACCTCAACAAGCGCCACAAAGTCATGCTGGATTTCACGACCAAGCTCACGGAGGCGCCGGACAAGATCGAGGAGACGGACCGCGAGGCGCTCAGGCGCGCGGGCTTCTCCGATCGCGACATCTGGGACATCGCCGCCGTTGCCAGCTTCTACAATATGTCGAACCGGATGGCGGCGGCGGCCGACATCAGGCCCAATCGGGAGTATCACTACCTGGCGCGGGAACAGGTCGAGCCCGCACGTGAAGGCGGTGTGAAGGCCGCTGTTTCGGTGTCGGCTGCGTCGCCAAGACGCCGCTCCAGACGCGGCGAATAGCGGAATTCGACGGATGCGCGCTTGAAAGCGGCATCCGGAGTCTGCCACATTTGACCGGCACATCCACTTCGAGCACTTCGAGCCGAGGACCCCTGATGGACGGACTGGTGCGGACCATGCGCAATACCATCGCCGTCATGAACACGAAGGGCGGTGTCGGCAAGTCCACGCTAGTGCTGGCATTGGCCGAGACGCTGTCGGCGCACTTCCGCAAGAACGTGCTGATCATCGATTCCGATTCTCAAGCGAGCATCAGCACCATGCTGCTGACGGCAGCCAACCTGCACCGGCTGCAATCGGAAGGGCTCACCATCGTCGATCTGCTGGTGGCGAGCGTCCTCAACAACGTTGCGGTGGAATGGCCGCGCTTCGTGGTTGGCGGCGTCTCCGACGTGGACGAGGCGCGCACCGTCTACCTGATCCCTAGCGACATGCAGCTGACCCTGTTCGAGCGCGAGGTCTCCAAGGAGAGCCTGCATCAGCGCCTGCGCAGCAGCATCGGTACCCTGCTCGGCAACGTGCGCGGCGTTTTCGATATCGTGTTCATCGACTGTCCGCCTGGCCTGTCGATCCTGACCGAGTCGTGGCTACGCGAGGCCGACTTCCATTTCTCACCGACCAAGCCGGACTACGTATCTACGTGCGGGCTCGAGGTGTTCCGCCGCTTCAGGGGCCTCAACCCCGAGATGGGGTTTGCGGAGAACCTGGGCGTATGCATCAACATGAAGGAGGGCTACTCGCCGGTCGATGCCGAGTACCACCGCTGGCTCATCAGCAATCCGGACAACCGCTGCTTCACGCAACCCGTGCCGCGCACCAGCGCGCTGCAGCACGCCTCGCAGCTGAGCAACGTGGAGCGATCCTACGTGGCCAAGTATCCAGGCGAGTCTGGCACCGCGATCAAGGCTATCGCCGAGGAGCTGCTTGCCCGCGTCGCTGCGGCGAACCTTCCCGGAGCGACGCCGCCGCCCATGACCAATGCGCCGCCGACGGCGGCACCGTTTCCGACGATAACGGGGTAGGTTCTGCACTCCATAAACGTACAGCCATAACGCTGGTGCTTGGAGAAACGCTATCGTCCGGCCGGAATTAGTTGCCATTCGCGTTTGCGCACCCGGATCTATGAAACGGGTGTACGCTAAGGCGCGGTCGGCAGCGAGGTTGGCTTTCTCTTGGTGCTAGCGAGCCCGTGAATTAGTTTGACCGGAGGCCCTTCGAGCACCCGTCATTGCCGCGCCCTGCGGGGAGGGCCGACGTCCCTCAGCCATACCTCATGGAATTCGAGTGAACTCCTGCAGCTTGGACGCTTCGATCCCGTTCGCCATCATGCTGGCCTTGTAGCGATTGGCTATGGCGAGGAGCCGCGCTCGATCACCCGCGACGCAGCGGTCAGGGCCTTTAGCATCGGGCCCGGGGACAAGGTCGGCCGGCGTGTCGTCGCCGCATTCGAGGAAAGTGAAAGGGAGCTTGTCTTGCGACCGTGCATCGACCACGCCGTAGTTGATGGGGCGCCCCGGCGGGATCACGACTACAAGGTAGAACCCTTCCCCAATGGCATGAAAGGAGAGGACCGTCGTGTCGCGGCTGTCACCGCCACTGTAGATGTAGAGGTTGCCCTGACGCGCTATTTCGACGGTGAACTTGTCATCACCAGATCTCCTCTCGAAGCGTCCTGTCGGAAGATCGGTGGCGCCCTTGCTCAAGTCGAAGATGGGGCTTTGGGAGACGATGCAGCCTGCGAGCGCAAGCATCATTGTGCACAGGAGCACGGCGCGCACGAACGTGGTCAGCATAACGCAAGTTCCAATCAAGCGATGTAAACGTCGGACACGTGTCGTGATCGGCGCGAAGACCGATCCTCGCAGACTACCAGCACAGGTTTGTGCGCTCTTTTTGTTCGCCGCTTCGGAGGACCGGATGCGGCGAAGCTAGACGAATTTCTGGCCGATCCGCCGAAGATGGCGCCTGGCACGTCGATGTGGGTGGGCAAAGTCAATGACCCTCAAGAACGGCGAGACCTGATCGCCTATCTCCGGAGCCGAGACTGGCAGGACACTATCGAACACAAGAATCTTTGCTGCACTGCATGAGTCAGGAAGTGGCACTGTTGCCCCATGCGGGGCCAATCGTTCGACAGTCCGCTCTTGGGGGCGGATCGACCGTGGCAAGCCCGTCGGCAAGAGAGGACGTGGCTGATCGCTTATGCGTACACGCCCAAGGCAGCGCGCGAGTCCAGGACGATGAGCGCCGCCGTCACCAGAAGTCCGCCACCCACTCCGGTGCGCGCTCCTGCGAATAGGTGAGCGACGCGTAGTGGCCCTCGTGCACGACGAGCGGTGCCCGCGAATAGGCCTCCAGGTGGACGATGTGGCCGACGAAGATGGAATGATCGCCGCAGTCGTAGTGCGCCGCGATCTCGGCAGCGATGGTGGCGCAGGCGCCCGCCAGCAGCGGTGTGCGGCCGACGCGGACGAATTGCGGCGCCAGGTCGGCAACCTGCCTGCCGGAGAAGTGCAGCGAGAGCTTCTCCTGGTCCTTGGCCAGGATGCTGACGCCGAAGTGGCCCGCCTCGACGAGATATGGGTGCAGGCGCGCGCGGGTCGCCACCGAGATCACGCACAGCGGCGGATCGAGCGAGCCCGACATGAAGGCGTTGGCCGTCATGCCGCGGACCTCGCCGCGGGCCTCGGTGCTGATGACCGTGACGCCGGTGGCGAACGAGCCCATCACCTTGCGGAAGAGCCCGACATCGATCACGCCGGAATGCTTGTCGTTCATAGTCCGCGTCTAGCGAGGCAGCGCCGCAAAAGCAACCGCGGGGATCGTCGAGGAATCCTGCGGACGACCAATAGGAGGCGTGGCAGCCGCTCCGCGGGGCTGCCACCCCCAGCTACCTGCTTCGCAATCCCCCGCCCCGCACCCGTTGTGGCTGCCGAGAAGCCGCGTCAATATTTGTACGGGAACCGCACACCCTGCAAATAGCCGTGCGGATAGAAATCCCAGACGACATAGACGGCGACGAAGATGATGACCGTGATGATGGCGCCGACGAACGCGTTCTTGGTCAATGAATTGCCGATCAAAGAAGCCACGAACACGAGACCGGCGAGAAGGCCGATCGCCTGCAGAGGGAGGTCTGCCAAATTTATCGGCATCACAATACTCCTGTCAGTTGGTCCGAAGGTGCGGGAGTTTTATCCTACCAGATCGCCTTCGCCCTGGGCGACGACATTGCGCCCCCGCCCTTGCGCTCAAGGCCAATCGACCGAGCGCTGAGCATGCAGCTCAATGGGAAACCTCGTGCTCACCCAAGCGCTTAGATGACGCGCTCGACCGAGCGTGAGGATGTATTGCCGGTTGCAGCGTCGCCATATCGGGCGCGGGGCGTGGCCCGCCGACCACAATTTGGACGCAACTTCGCCCGGCCGGAACCGTGCGAAATCGTTCCTGCTGGCACCGGCAAGGTACCCGCAGCAGAGCGGGCTGTGGCCTGGCAAGTGCCGATGCCGTAGATGTCATGTAAGTGCCATCTTCAACTCCGGCCGGCTTTTGGGCGATGGACCTTTTTGTTTTCATGGCAGTGCTGGCAGCGGCCGCCTGTCACGCGGGCTGGAACGCGCTGCTCAAGCTCAACCTCGAGCCCGTCGTGTCGACGGCGCTGGTGGCGACGGCGTCAGGCCTGGTCGCTGTTCCTTTCGCGCTTGTGACGGGACTGCCCAATGTCGAGGCTTGGCCATATCTCGTCGGCTCGGTCGTCATCCATATCGGCTACTACCTGACATTGGCGGAAGCGTATCGGTTCGGCGACCTGGGGCAGGTGTATCCGATCGCGCGCGGCAGCGCGCCGCTGTTGACGGCGGCGCTGGCGACGCTGTGGCTGGGCGAGAGCCCGGGCGGCTTCGGCTGGGCCGGCATCGTCATTCTGGCTGCGGGCATTCTGCTGTTGGCGCTGCGCGGCGGGCGTGCGACGCGCCCCTTCGATGCGCGCTCGGTCGGCTTCGCGCTGCTGACCTCGCTCACCATCACGGCCTACACGCTGGTGGACGGGACCGGGGCGCGCCTTGCCGGAGCGTCGAGTGCGTACACGGCGTGGCTGTTTCTTCTGAGCGGTGCGGTGATGACCGTCTACGGGTTCGTGCGTGTCGGCCCCTCGCTGGTCGGCGACTTTGGACGGCACTGGCGGCTCGCCGTCGCCGGCGCCGCACTTTCGACTGGCGCCTACGCCATCGCCATCTGGGCCATGACCGTTGCCCCCATCGCGCTGGTTGCCGCCTTGCGAGAGACCAGCGTCCTGTTCGGCGCGCTGTTTGCCACGCTGCTGCTGCGCGAGCCCTGGGTCGTGGCCCGCTTCGCGGCCGCGGGTATGGTGCTTGCGGGCGCCCTGCTCCTGCGCGTGCGGTGATCCCGCTCGCCGGCTTTAATGCCGTCCCGGGGCGCCTCCAGCTCTCCAGCTGGCTCTATTTTCCCTTCGCCTCTTCGGCTGGCGGCGCGGAGGGAACAATCGAGCCCGTGGAGATCGGGCTGGTGCCTGCCGGCACCGCGCCGGCTTTGGCCCCGGGCTGGCCCGCAGGCCGACCATCCAGCAGCCACGCCATACCGCGGAACCATTTGTTCTCCTGCGGCAACAGGCGGTTATGCAGCTCCGTCCAAAGCGCGGGCGAAGACATGTTCTCGACGAATGTCCTGGTCGGCGGGGTGACGAGGAACACCGCCACCGTGGCGGCCGCCATCGCCGAGGAATGGCCAAGGTGCTTGTAGTCGAACAGCTTCAGCGCCGTGCCAAACGACGCCTTCAGCCGCGTGTCCATCACGTCGACGGAATAGATCTCGTCGAGGATGAGGTGGGTGAGGAAGCCGATGCCCATGAAGCCGGCGGCGAGCCAGGCCACGCCCTGGTCGCGTCCCAGCAGATTGCTGAAGATCACGGCGGTCACGAAGGAGCAGAACACCAGCGCCAGCACCGAATGCCAAATGCCGCGGTGGTAGCTGAAGCGAAAGAACACCTCCTTGGCGACGAACTGCACGAACAGCAGCGTGCCGAGCCAAAGAACGAGCATCTCGGCAATGGAGTACTTGCGCTCCAGGCCGAACAGCACGGCGAATGAGAAGAAGATGGCGAGCCCCGAGAACATCGCGCGCGCGGGGCGCGACTCCTTGAGATCGATGTCGGGCAGCACCGAGCCCAGCACGCCCGCCAAGCGTCACCGCCACGATGTTCTCGGGTGCCACCATGTCGGCTGCCACCGTGACGGTCGCCAGAGCGCCGCTCACCACCGTTCCGATGGCAATGTGAGTTGGGAAATTCGCCATCCGTCGTGTCTCCTCGCGCGGGCGGCACGGCCGGACGCAAAGGGCACAGACTTACAAGACCGGGGCCAAGCCGGAAAATCGAGCGCTCCTTGCATCAAATTCGGCGGCGGGAGAGTAGATGGGCGCTGTGGATGCGCTGTGGATAAGCGCCGCGCGGGAAGGGCTGGTGTTCCAAGGGGGTTCGTGCCATGTGCGCGGGAATGACCGGGACCACCCATCAGGCCGCCGACAAGCTCAAAACCGCAGCTGTGGCTTCGATAGCGGTTGCCGTCGCCGTTCTGGGCCTCAAGTTCCTCGCCTACTGGCGCACCGGCAGCGTCGCCCTCTATTCGGATGCGTTGGAGAGCATCGTCAACGTGATCACAGCGGTGATCGCGCTCTACACTATCCATGTGGCGCTGCAGCCGGCCGATCGCCGCCATCAGTTCGGCCACCACAAGGCCGAGTACCTCTCTGCCGTGACCGAGGGTGTCCTAATCATCGTGGCCGCACTGCTGGTGCTGCACGAGGCCTACGATGCTTTGCTCAGACCGCGCAGTCTGACCAATCTCGCGGTCGGGATCGGGCTGAACGCACTCGCCACCGGCCTCAACGCCGTGTGGTGTGCGTTCCTGATCCGCTGGGGGCGCCAGCAGCGCTCGCCAGCCCTGGTGGCCGACGGCTGGCACTTGCTGACGGACGTGGCGACCTCGATAGGAGTGCTGATCGGCTTGGGACTGGCCACAGTGACGGGCTGGCAGATCCTGGATCCTGCGCTGGCGGCTGTAGTGGCGCTCAACATTCTCTGGGCCGGCTGGCGCCTCATGCGCGAGTCGGTCGGCGGCCTGATGGACGAGGCCGTGACGGCCGAGGTGGGCCGCCGCATTCGCGAGGTGATCGCGACCAACGCCGAAGGGGCGATCGAGGCGCACGACGTCAGAACGCGGACGGCAGGCCAGGTGACGTTCATCGAGTTCCACCTGGTCGTGTCCGGCACCATGACGGTGGCCACCTCGCACGCCATCTGCGACCGCCTGGAGGCTGCGCTCAAGGCTGCCGTGCCCGGAGCGCAGGTCGTTATTCACGTCGAGCCGGAAGCAGAAGCGAAGCAGACGGGGGTGCCGGTGGTGCGATAATTATTTTCATAATGTGAAATATATATTCACCACTGTAAAAATCGTTGACGACCCGCGCTGGGTGGCCCTAGTTAAGCGGGCCTAGCTTCGCGCCCAAGTTGCACGGCGAGAGTTCCCGGAGGGTCTGTGGAAAGCAGCGTAGAGGGGCATCCGGCGCCAAGGGCTGCAGCGTCCGGAGAGCGCGGCAGCGTGCAGTCCGTCGACCGCGCCCTGACCCTGCTCGAGGCCCTGGCCCAGTCTACCGGCGGCACGGCCCTGACCGACCTTGCCGGCCGCGCCGGCCTGAATATCTCCACCTGCCATCACCTGCTGGCGACGCTGGTCAAATGGGGCTACGTCGCCAAGGTGCCGGGCCGGCGCTATGCGCTGGGGGCGCGGGGTCTGCATCTGGGACAGGCATTCCTGAAGCAGGTCGACCTGCCGCGCCGGGCGCAGCCCTTCATCGAGCGGATCAGCGAGGATACCGGCGAGACGGTGCACCTTGCCGTGCTGCAGGGCGATGCCATCATCACGCTGCTGCGGCGCGAGGGTCGCCACGCTGTGCGTGTGGATACCGGTGCGCTCGGCGCCTCCGATGCCGTCCACGCCACCGCCACCGGCAAGGCCATGCTGGCCTGGCTGCCCGAAGGCGAGATCCGCCGCATCCTGACAGCCAAGGGCATGCCCGCGTTCACAGCAAGCACGATCACCGATGCCGACATTCTGATCGAGGATCTGCGACTGGTGCGCCGCAACGGTCATGCGCTCGACCGCGAGGAGTTCCAGCCGGGCGTGATCTGCGTGGGCGCCGCGATCCGCAATCATCTGGGCGCCGTCATCGGGGCGATCAGCGCCTCCGCGCCGACGCAGCGCGCCACCGAGGAGCATCTCGCCCGCGTGCGCGACGGCGTGATGACCGCGGCTCGCGCGCTGTCGACGGAATTCGGCGAGCGGACCGGCGAGGCCGCGCACGCCGATGCTGCCGCCGCGCCGGTGAATTAGGAGAGAAACTTGATGTACGCGCCTGCCGGAGTGAAGACGAGCAAGGACTTCCCGGTCCCCGACACCATGAAGGCCTGGGTGCTCGGCGATCCGGGCCAGCTCAAGCTCGTCGACAAGCCGGTGCCGGTGCCGAAGAAGGCCGAGGTGCTGGTGCGCATCGACGCGGTGGCCATCTGCGCCACCGACCTCGACGTCATCGCCAACGGTCCGCCGGCGCTGATCCAGGGCGGCCTGCCGTTCAACAAGAGCTTCACGCCGGGCCACGAGTACATGGGCACTGTCGTGGCGCAGGGGCCGGGCGTCGACGAGTACAGGATCGGCCAGCGGGTCACGGTGGAGATCCATGCCGGCTGCGGCCAGTGCAAGCGCTGCCGCGAGGGCATGTATACCTCCTGCCACAACTACGGGCTCAACTACGGCGACGTCGACAAGGGCCACCGCGCCAACGGCTTCACCACCGACGGCGGCTTCTGCGAGTACCAGGTCAACAACATCAACACGCTGGTCGCCATCGCCGATGACATGACCGACGAGGAGGCGACGCTGGTGGTAACCGCCGGCACCGCCATGTACGGGCTGACCGAACTGGGCGGCCTGGTGGCGGGCGAGAGCGTGGTGGTCACAGGTCCGGGCCCCATCGGGCTGCTCGGGGTAGCGGTGGCGAAGGCGCTTGGCGCGCAGCCCGTGATCCTCACCGGCACGCGCGACAACCGCCTCAAGATCGGCAAGGAGCTAGGCGCCGATCACGTCGTCAACGTCACGCGCGAAGATCCGGTGGAGGCCGTGCGCCGTTTAAGCGGCGGCAAGGGCGTCGACTACGTGGTGGAGTGCTCGGGCGCGCCCAATGCCGTCAACGAGGCGGCGCGCATGGTCAACCGCGGCGGCAGGATCTGCCTTGCCGCCTTTCCGCACGAGGCGGTGCCGGTCGATATCGCCCACATCGTGCGCAACAACATCTACCTCTACGGCATCCGCGGCGAGGGCAAGAGCGCCACACACCGCGCCGAGGCCTTCATGCGCCAGAAGCGCTTCGATGCCACGCAAGATCCACACCCACACCTTCGCGCTGGAAGATCTGCCCACCGCGCTGCGCTATGCGCGCGAGCGCATCGAAGATGCCATCAAGGTGGTGGTGAAGGCGCGTGGCGTGGCCATACGCCGGGAGGCGGCGGAGTGATGGCTGCGCACGCGCACACCCAGCAAGCCCCGCCGGCCTCGCCCGCCGGAGTGATCACGCTGGCGCCAGAGGGCGCCATTGCGCCGACCGGCACTTGGGCCGTGGGGGCACGCGCGGGCGACTTCGTGTTCGTCGCCGGCATGCGGGGCATCGACCCCGAGACCAATACCCTCGTGGAGGGCGACGAGCCGCGCGTACGGCAGGCCTTCCTCAACATGAAGCTGATCGCGGAGTCGGAGGGCGCGACCTTGCGCGATGCCGTGCGCCTGGTGGTGTTCGTCACCGACATGGGGCGCTTCCGCCCGCTGGTGAACAAGGTGCAGGAGGAGTTGTGGGGCACAGGCCCCTATCCGCCGCGCAGCATCGTGGAGGTTCGGCGGCTCAACCAGGACGACACGGTCGAGGTGGAAGGTACCTTTTTCGCGCCCGCCAAGCGGTAGAAGGAACGACGGCAACGATGCTGATTTGCGACGAGTATCTGATGCCGGGCTCGCTGGAGGAGGCGTTCGACGCGATTGAGCGCCATCGCGGCCGGCATCGCATCGTCGCAGGCGCCACCGACACTTACCCCTGGGCGCGCGAGGGCCGCGCCGGCGATGTCGAGATCCCGGTGCTGATCGACGTATCGAAAATTCCCGAGCTGAGGGAGCGGCGCGTGGATGGCGCGCGCGTGCGCCTCGGGGCCGCGACGCCGATCCAGCGCTTCCTCGACGATGCCGCGCTGGTGCGTGCCCTGCCCTGCCATGCCGCGCTGCGCGGTGTGGTTCGCCGACGACCAGATCCGAGAATCCGCCACCATCGGCGGCAACATCGTCAATGCCTCGCCGGCGGCCGACGGCACGCCGCCGCTGATCGCGCATGAGGCGCGGGTGGAGCTGGCATGCCGCCGCAACGGCAAGATCGAGCGGCGGACCCTGGCGCTCGGCGAGTTCATCACCGGCCCCGGCAAGACGGCGCTGGAGGAGGGCGAGCTGCTGGTGGCGATCGAATGCGACGCGCTGCCAGGCTACGGCGGCAGCTTCGAGAAGGTCGGCCACCGCCGCTCGCTGGTGATCTCGCTGGTGTGCCTCGCCGCGCTGGTGAAGCTCGACGCCGCCAAGAGCCGCTTCGAGGACGTGCGCCTCGCCATCGGCGGCATCGGCCCGGTGCCGCGTCGTCTGGCCGATGTCGAGGCGTTCCTGCGCGCAGGCCCTGTGAGCGCCGCGCGCCTCGAGGAAGCGGCCGAAATGCCGGTCGCGCTGGTTGCCTCGCGCACGCGCCAGGAATACCGCCGCGACGTGGTGCGCGGCTTCGTGCTGCGCGGCCTGATCAAGGCGGTGCGGCGGCGCCGGCGGCCACATCGCTGCGCTGGCACCCGAGCTGGAGGCGGCCTATGCCTGACCTTCGCATCGAGGCGACCGTCAACGGCCGCAAAGTCGCGCGCAGCGCCAAGCCGCACCTGCGCCTGCTCGATTTCCTGCGCGACGACCTCGGCCACACCGGCACCAAGGAAGGCTGCGGCGCCGGCGAATGCGGCACCTGCTCGGTGTTCGTCGACGGCGTGCTGCTGAAGTCGTGTCTGGTGCCGGTCGCCAAGGCGCAGGGCGCGAGGATCGAGACGGTCGAGGGGCTGGCGAGCCGCGGCGAGCTTTCGGTGCTGCAGCAGGCGTTCCACAAGATGGGCGCCAGCCAGTGCGGCTATTGCATCCCCGGCATGGTGATGGCGGCGACCGCCGCGCTGCGCGCCAACCCGTTCGCGGATCGCGAGGAGATCAAGGAGCGTCTCGGCGGCAACATCTGCCGCTGCACCGGCTACCAGAAGATCTTCGACGCCGTCGAGCTGGCGCGCGACGTGACGCAACGGCCGCCGGCCGGCGAGCGCGCTTGCCGAGGACGAGCCCGCCGACGGCGCCTTCATCGGCGCCAATGTGCGCCGCATCGATGCGCCCTCCAAGGTTTCCGGCGCGCTGAAATATGCGGGCGACATGGTGCTGCCGCACATGCTGCACATGGCGGTGCTGCGCTCGCCCCATCCGCATGCCCGCATCGTCTCGATCGACACCTCCGAGGCCGAGGCGATGGCGGGCGTCGAGGGTGTGATCACCGCGGCCGACGTGCCGGGCGTCGACGGCTTCGGCGTGTTCGTGCACGACCAGCCGGTCATGGCGCGCGGCAAGGTGCGCTACGTCGGCGAGCAGGTGGCGGCGGTGGCGTCGCGAAGACCCGCTGATCGCCCGGCGGGCGCTCGCAAAGATCAAGGTGGTCTACGAGCCGCTGCCGGCGGTGTTCGATGCCCACCAGGCGCTCGAGCCCGGCGCGCCGGTGCTGCACGACTATGCGCCGGACAATATCGTCAAGCACATCCCGATCCGGGTCGGCGACGTCGAGAAGGGCTTCGCCGAATCCGACCTGATCGTCGAGGAGGTCTACAGCACCCAGCAGGTCGAGCATGCCTATCTCGAGCCCGAGGCCGGGCTCGCCTACGTCGATCCCGACGGCGTGGTGACGATCCTCTCGCCCAGCCAGAACATCACCCACCACCGCCACATGCTCTCCCGCATCATCGCCCAGCCGATCAACAAGGTGCGCTTCATCATGAGCCCGGTGGGCGGCGGCTTCGGCGGCAAGGAGGACATGATCTATCAGGGCATGCTGGCGCTGATGGCGATGAAGACGCGGCGGCCGGTGCGCCTGGTGTTCACGCGCGAGGAAAGCATCGTCTCGACCGCGAAACGGCATCCATCTCGCACGACATACCGCATGGGTCTCGCGCGAGACGGCCGCATTCGTGCGGTTGCGATCCGCATGGTGTGCGACGGGGGCGCATACGGCATGTCGACCGAGGGCGTCATGCGCAAGGCCGCTATCCTCGCTGCGGGGCCGTACGCGATCCCGCACGTGCAGGTCGATACCTATGGCGTGTACACCAACAACACGCCGTCCGGGCGCCTTCCGCTCGTTCGGCGCGTTGCAGGCCCAGTTCGCAACCGAGACCCATCTCGACATCTGCGCCGAGAAGCTCGGGCTCGACCCGTTCGAGATCCGCCGCATCAACGCCATGCGCGACGGCGCCATCACGCACACCAAACAGCGGCTGACAATCGGTGAGCCTCGTGCGGGCGCTCGATGCGGCGCAAACGGCCTCCCGCTGGGAGACCGGCGCGCCCGTCCGTGCGAGGCCCCACGCGAGGCGACCTCGACGGCAACGGGGTGCGCCCGCCCTGCTCGCTCGGGGCGCGCTTGGGTCCGCCCGTTGTCACAAGCGAGGTCGCGTGATGGCCAAACGGCGCGGACGCGGCGTCGCTGCCTGCTGGTACGGGATCGCCCGCACCGCCACGGTCGACCGCGCCGGCGCCTGGGCGGAGCTCGACGACGGCGGCACGGCCAAGATCGTCACCGGCGTCACCGAGATCGGCGAGGGCATCCTGACCGTCCTGGCACAGATCGCCGCGCAGGAGCTGGGCGTCCGTCCCCAGGATGTCACCATCGGCGACAACGATACCGCCCGCTCCCCCGAAGCCGCGCACGCCGGCGCCACCCGCCAGACCTACATGATCGGCAACGCCGTGGCGCTCGCCTCCCGGCAGGCCAGGGCCATGCTGGTCGACGTGCTGGCCAGGCACTGGGGCGTCGCAGCCGGCAGCATCAGGACGGCGGCCGGCGAGGTCTGGGCCGAAGGCACCAACCACAGGATGCCGATGGCCGAGGCGGTGCATCTGGCCAAGAGCCGCGGCGTCGTCCCCGTCGGCTCGGCGTCCTTCGGCACCGACACCACGGGGCTCGACCCGGTCGACGGCTCGGGCCGCCCCTGGCAGGCCTACGTGTTCGGCTGCCAGGTGGCCGAGGTGGAGGTCGACACCTTGACCGGGGAGGTGCAGGTGCTCGGCATCTGGGCAGTGCACGATGTGGGCCGTGCGGTCAATCCGCGCGGCGTGGAGGGCCAGATCGAGGGCGGCATCGTGCAGGCGCTGGGCCAGGGCCTGATGGAGGACTACAAAACCGTCGATGGCCGCGCGGCAACGCCCAATCTGGCCAAGTATATCCTGCCGACCTCGCTCGACGTGCCGCATGTCACCTCGGTGATCCTGGAAGACCCCGATCCGATCGGGCCGCTCGGCGTCAAGGGCATCGGCGAGCCCGCCATGATTCCGACCATTCCGGCCGTCATGAACGCCATCTACGATGCCGTGGGGGTGCGTATTACAGTCGTTGCCGGCGACGCCGGAACGAGTGCTTGCAGCAATCAAGGCGAGAGCGGGAGCCGTCGCAACACCAGTGGCGGCTGAATAACCTTGAGACGTGCGGGTGACGTGAGACTGTTGTTTAGGAGGAGAACGTACATGCCGACTTTCGCCCGACGCCTTGTTCTGACGGCCGCCGCGCTTGCCGCGCTCGCTGCCCCAGCCCTGGCGCAAAGCAAATACCCCGACGGCAAGCCCATCGAAATGACGACGCTGTTCGGCGCCGCCAGCGCGTCGACGCAAACCGCCCGTGTGCTGGCCGACGGCATGGCCAAGATACTGGGCGCGCCGGTGCCGATCCTCGACAAGCCCGGCGCCGGCGGCGCGGTCGGCTACACCTACCTGTCGCAGCAGAAGCCCGACGGCTATTCGATCATTTGGAGCTCGAACTCGATCTCCACCACCTTCCACAACGGCCAGCTGCCCTTCGACTACAAGAACCTCGAGCACATTGCCCGCGTCACCATCGAGAACCCGGCGCTCGCCGTGAAGGCGGACTCGCCATGGAAGACGCTCAAGGAGCTCGTCGAGTTCGCCAAGGCGAACCCCGAGAAGGTGCGCGTCGGCAACTCCGGCCAGGGTAGCCAGACGCACATCGCCAGCGTGGCGCTGTTCACCTCCGTCGGCGCCAAGGTCATTCCGGTGCACCGCACCGGCGGCCAGGCTACGGCCGACCTGCTGGCCGGTCGCATCGAGGTGGCGGTGCAGTTCCCGCAGGCCCTGCTGCCCCACGTCAAGAGCAAGGACCTGCGCGTGCTCGCACTGCTGGGCAACATCCCCGATCCGGCTTTCCCGGATGTGAAGTCGGCCAAGCAGCAGGGCTACAAGATCGACATGGGGCTGTGGCGCGGCATCTCGGCGCCAAAGGGCACGCCGAAGGCTGTGATTGCCAAGCTGCAGGACGCCATCAAGAAGACGGTGGAGTCGCCCGAGTTCAAGGAGGCGGGCCAGAAGATCGGCTTCACGCCGGCCTACCAGGGCTCGGAGGCCTTCACCAAGACGATCGCCGAGGACGACAAGTATACCGCCACGGTCATCAAGCAGATCAAGGCGAGCGAAGGCAAGTAGCGGGTTTTGCCCCAGTGTCCTGATCGCGAAATTCGTCTTAGCGTGCTGCAACTCTGAACGAATTTCGCGATCTCAATCGACTAGCGGCACACAACTCGCAGCTTGGAAAGCAGTAGCGCGTGTCCGACCAGCATATGCGGTCCGGCGAGGACGAGCAGGGCGCCTGGGCGCGCCCTGTCTCTACCCGCGTGGGCGAGGTGATCGTCGCGCTGGCGCTACTCGCCACGGCTGCATTCTTCATCTGGCAGTCCGCGCTGCTTCCCTTCGGCAGGGTGGGGCTGCCGGGCCCCGGCTTCTTCCCGTTCGCGCTCGGCATCGTGCTCGCCGGGCTGGCGCTGGTAGTCCTCGTTCACGCGCTGCAGGACGGCTTCGAAGACGCCAAGACCGTCTTTCTCGGTCACCGCGATGTGCTGATCGGATTCGCGGCGCTCTTCGGCGTAGCCGCCGCCTTCGAGCAAGCCGACTCGTACCTCGTGCTCGGCGTGTTTGCCGCGGTGCTTCTGCTGTTCATCGCGCGGACGACGCTGTGGCGCGTTGTGCTCGGGGCGGTGCTGGGCATGGTCGGTGTCTGGCTGGTCTTCAGGCTGGCGCTCGGGGTCAGACTCCCGGCCGGCGACTACTGGCAGGACGCGCTGGATTTCATCGCGTCCAGGTTCACGGCCAAGCTGTTGTAGGCGAGCCCGCATGGCGTCGTTCGATCATCTGATGCAGGGGTTCGCGGTCGCTCTGACCTGGAAGAGCCTTGCCTACTGCTTCCTTGGCTGCCTGTGGGGGACCATTGTCGGCGTGCTGCCGGGCCTTGGGCCGCTCGCCGGCATGGTGCTGCTGCTGCCGCTCACCTTCGGTCTCGACCCGGCGACCGGCATCATCATGCTGACGGGCATCTTCTACGGCGCCATGTACGGCGGCTCCACCACCTCCATTCTCGTGCGCATCCCGGGCGAGGCCGCCTCCGTCGTCACCTGCATCGACGGCTACGAGATGGCGCGCCAGGGCCGGGCCGGGCCGGCCTTGATGATCGCCGCTGTCGGCAGCTTCATTGGCGGCACCGTGTCTGTTCTCGGCCTGATGCTGGTGACGCCGCCGCTGGCGCGCGTGATGCTGGCGATCGGCCCGTCGGTCGAGGTTGTGCTGATGCTGATGGCGCTCTGCGTCATCGCCTTCGTCTCGGGCGGGTCGCGCCTCAAGACGGCGACCATGATCGTGCTGGGGCTGGCGGTCGGAACCGTGGGCCTCGACAAGCTCACCGGCGTGCCGCGTTTCACCTTCGGTAACTTAGGGTTGGCCGACGGCCTGTCCTTCACGGCGCTGGCCATCGGCCTGTTCGGCGTCTCCGAGATCATGCTCAACCTGGAGAAGAGCGAGACCATCAAGGCTATCCGCCCGAAGCTCAAGGACCTCGTGCCGCGCTGGAGCGACTTGAAGGAGTCGGCGCCGGCGATCGGCCGCGGCACCATCGTCGGCTTCATCTTCGGCATCATTCCGGGGGTGAGCCACGTCGTCTCGACGTTCGTCTCCTACGCGATCGAGAAGCGCTTCTCCAAGCATCCCGAGCAGTTCGGCAAGGGCGCGATTGCCGGCGTGGCGGGGCCCGAGACCGCCAACAACGCCACCACCGGCACGGCCATGATCCCGCTGCTGGGGCTCGGCATCCCCTCGATCCCGGCCACCGCCATCCTGCTCTCGGCGTTGACGATCCACGGCGTGTCGCCGGGGCCGCTACTGCTCACCGAAAACCCGCAGGTGTTCTGGGGCCTGGTTGCCAGCATGTACATCGGCAATGCGGTGCTGCTGATCCTGAACCTGCCGTTCGTCGGCGTGTTCGTGAACCTGCTGCGCATCCCCTACGGCTGGCTGGTGCCGACCATCCTGGTGATCTCGATCATCGGCGTGTACAGCGTCAGCTTCAAGCCCGCCGACATCTGGATCATGGTGCTGTCGGGCGGCATCGGCTACCTCCTGCGCAAGTTCGGCTACGAGATGGCGCCGCTGCTGCTGGCGCTCGTGCTGGGCGATCGGCTCGAGGAGCAGTTCCGCACCGCCTTGACAATGTCGGGCGGCTCCTACGCCACCTTCGCCGACCAGGCGTCCCTCATCGTGATCGTCACCGTCGCCGGGCTGCTGGGCATCCTGCAGGCCTGTGCCTGGGCGTTTGGATATCGCAAATCGATTGCCGACCAAGCCGAGCGGGCGTGAGCTGAGTTTCCAACCAAGCCGGGGAAGACAGAGGCTATGACTGAAGCACCGTTGCGCGTTGCTGTGCTGGGGATGGGGTGGTGGTCCGACGTGCTGTCGGACGCGATCAAGCGCTCCAACGAATTGCAGATCGTGGCCTGTTTCACGCGCTCGGAGGACAAGCGCCGCGCCTTTGCCCAGAAATACAACTGCCGTCCCGCCGCGAGCTACGAGGAGATCCTGAACGATCCTTCGATCGCCGGCATCATCAACACCACGCCCAACAACGTGCACCTGGAAACGACCCGCCAGGCTGCCGCCGCCGGCAAGCACGTTTTCCTCGACAAGCCCATCGCCAACACTGTGCGCGAGGGGCTCGCGATCGCCGAGGTCTGCAAGAAGGCGGGCGTGGTCCTGGCGCTCGGCTACCAGCGCCGCCGCGAGAAGCATTTTCGCTGGGTGAAAAGCGAGATCGACGCCGGCCGCTTCGGCAAGCTGGTGCAGGCGGAGTGCAACATCAGCCGCGACCGGCTCGGCCACTTCGATCTCACCTCCTGGCGCTACACGGCGGAGGGCATGCCGGGCGGCGTCATGCTTCAGATCGGCATCCACTACGTGGACGTGCTCGAATATCTAATGGGTCCAGTCAAGAGCGTATCGGCGCGCCTCGCCCAGCTCGTGCTACCGGGCGACAACCCCGACGTCGCCAACATGATCCTGCAGCACGAGAACGGCGCTCTATCCAACCTGACCGCATCCTACGCCTCGGCCTCCGAGTTCTACATGATGAACATCTATGGCAAGGAGGCGAGCGCCTACTACGACCTGTTCTCGGGCCTCAGGCACCTGAAGCGCGGAGAGAAAACGGCGCGCGCGGTGCCGACCGAGAACAACGACACCATCCGCGAGGAGCTGGAGGAGTTCGCTCGCTGCGCACGCAGCGGCGGCCAGCCGGAGACGGACGGCTTCTGGGCATCCCGCAACTTGGCGGTGATCAAGGCCGGTCTCAGAAGCGCGCGCGAGGGCCGCGCGGTCGAAGTGGCCGAGGTCCTGGCAAGCGGCGAGTAAGCGAGAAATTTGTAAGGGCTGGGGAACTACGTTGTCTAGAATCAACATTGGAGAGCTCACGCTCAATGTCGAGGAGCGTGGGGCAGGCCCCGCTTTCATCTTCATTCCGGGGTTGATCGGATTGCATACTGCCTGGGAATTCCAGATGGCGGAGTTCTGCAAGCGCTATCGCTGCATCTCGTTCGATCACCGCGGCGCCGGTGACAGCGACAAGCCGCAGACCGGTTACACGACCGAGCTGATCGCCCGTGATGTGATCGGCCTCATGGACAAGCTCGGCATCGACAAGGCGCACGTGGCCGGCACCTCCACCGGCGGCTGCGTGCTGCAGAACCTCGCCATCGACCACCCGGACCGTGTGCGCTGCTGCATCTTCTCCAACACTTGGGTGAAGGCCGACGAGTACATCACCCGCGTGCAGATGACGAGGAAGCGCATTGCGCTGTCCTACGGAGCGCACGAGTACGTCAAGGTTTCCTCGCTGTTCACCAGCGGCGCCCAGCAGTTCCGCTACGATCTCGACAAGGTGATGGCGGTGGAGAGCCGGGCATTGGCAACGGTGGGACCTGTCGACGTCCTGGCGCAGCGTCTCGACATGACGCTGACGCACGACCGCTCGGGCGAGCTTGCCAACATCCGCAGCCCCTCGCTTGTCGTCGGCACGCGCGACGATGCCACCGTGCCTTCCTATCAATCCGAGGATCTGGCCAAGGCCATCCCCAGCGCGCGGCTGGTCTTCATCGAGGAAGGCGGCCATTATTCCTATCGCCGCCATTGGCAGGAATGGAACAAGATGGTGGATGCCTTCCTCACGGAGACCGAAAGCAGCGTCTAGTATTCGGAGTCGCTGGAGCGTGAAGCCGTGAAGCGAGCGCGACCGATTCCCTTCCCCTCGATGGGGAGGGGTTAGGGGTGGGGTGAAGACAGAATGGCGACCGAGCTGACCCACGCCATGCGTTCCCGCGCACGCGCGATCCGCGATGCTGGCAGCCTCGACGCCGCGCTCGCCAAGGGCGCCATCCCCAAGCTCGTCGACACCACGCTGTCGGAAGGCCTCGTGCTCGGCCTGCTCAAGCAGGGCGTGCGCAAATATCTCGCCATCTTCGGCCACGGCTCGACCGACCTGGGCGAGGTGCTGCGCATCTACGAGGAGGAGGGCGTCACCCGCACCTTCAACTGCCGCAACGAGGTGGCGATGGCGCATGCCGCCACGGCGCTGCGCTGGCAGTACGGCGAGATCGCCCGCCGTGGTGACCTCCATCGGCCCCGGCGCGCTGCAGGCCTTTGCCGGCTCGCTGGCGGCCGCCTCGAACGGCGTCGGCGTCTATCACATCTACGGCGACGAGACGACCTTCGGCGAAGGCTACAACATGCAGCAGGTGCCGAAGGAGGAGCAGGGCCTGTTCGGCCAGATGACCGCGCATCATGGGCCGCTCCTACGTGCTGCACACGCCGCGAGGCCCTGCGCGACGCGCTGCGCCGCGGATCGCTCACCGTCAACCATCCCTATCGCGCCGGGCCGTTCTATCTGCTGCTGCCGCTCAACACCCAGCCGGCACGCCTCACGCTCAATCTCGCCGCGCTGCCCGAGCGCCCCAGGCCTGCCGCCGCTCGCGCCCGCCTCCGACGCGCCGTTCGACGAGGCGGCGCAGGCTGATCGCCGGCGCGCGCAAGGTCGCGATCAAGGCCGGCGGCGGCACGCGCGGCCATGACGCGGCGGTGCGCCAGCCTTGCCGAGGCCGCCGGCGCCGCTGTGGTGCTCTCGCCCGGCTCGACCGGCGTGCTGCCCGACGCGCATCCGCAGAACATGCACGTCGGCGGCTCCAAGGGCTCGATCAGCGGCAACTTCGCGATGGCGGAGGCCGAGCTGGTGATCGTGATCGGCTCGCGCGCGGTGTGCCAGGCCGACTGCTCCGGCATCGGCTACAAGAGCGCGCAGCCACGTCATCAACATCAACGGCGACCTCGCCGACGCCACTGCACTACAACCGCACCTTGGCGCTCGTCGGCGACATCTCGGCCGTGGCCGAGCGCCTCGCCGCCCGCCTCGAAGCGGCCAGCGCCGCCGCCAACAAGGCAGAGTGGCTTGCTGCCTGCGCCGCCAAGAAGGCCGAGTGGGCCGCCTACAAGAAGCGCGCGCTTCGAGGCCGCGCCCATCCGCGACGACGGTGTGGCAGCGGCCCGTGCTGGCGCAACCCGCGGCCATCAAGATCGTCGCCGACTTCGCCAAGTCGCATCGGCGCGCGCCAAGTTCTTCGATGCCGGCGACGTGCAGGCCAACGGCTTCCAGATCGTCGAGGACGACCAGACCGGCGACACCTTCACCGAGACCGGCGCCTCCTACATGGGCTTCGCCGTGAGCGCGCTGCTGGCCTCGGCGCTCGCCGACAAGCCGCGCTACGGCATCGCCTTCACCGGCGACGGCTCCTTCATGATGAACCCGCAGATCCTGATCGACGGCGTCGAGCACGGCGTCAAGCGGCATCATCGTCATCTTCGACAACCGCCGCATGGCCGCGATCACCGGCCTGCAGGTGGCGCAGTACGGCACCGACTTCCGCACCAACGATTCCGTGGCCGGTCGACTACGTGCGCCTCGCCGGCGCCGTCAGCGGGCGTCAACGCGCTGCACGGCGGCTGGACCGCGGACGAGCTGCAAGCGCGCGCTGCAAAGCCGCGCACGCCCACGACGGCCTCTCGGTCATCCACGTGCCGGTCTACGCCGGCGACCACGAGCTCGCCGGCCTGGGCGCCTGGGGCCAGTGGAACGTCGGCAACTGGTGCGACGACGTGCAGCGCACTTGGCTGGAGCAGGATATGTAGGTCAACAGCACCTCGCCGGCTGTGGTTCACCGGGGGTGAAGTTGGTATAGTTCAGCGAGCCTGAACTGCCCATGAGGTCCCGCCGATGCCCGCCGAGTTCAACGTTGTCATCGAACGCGACGCCGACGGCATGTTGGTCGCCTCGGTGCCAGCGCTCCCAGGTTGCTATACGCAGGCGCCCACGCACGACGAGCTCATGGCTCGCATCAAGGAAGCGATAGAGCTGCATCTCGAGGACCGCGGTGAGCCAGTCGAGGACTTGGAGTTTGTCGCCGTCGAGCGCGTGAGAGTGAATGCGTGACGAAGCTGCCTCGGCTCGCCGGCCGCGAACTGATCGCTGCCTTGAGCAAGGCAGGCTTCACGGTAGTCCGTGTGCGCGGCAGCCACCACATTCTCCGGGATGCCGAGGGTCGCACCACCACTGTGCCGGTCCACGGCAGTGAAACCATTGGAGTCGGCCTACTCAGCAGGATCTTGCGCGATTGCGGCCTGACGCGAGATGAGCTTATCGCCCTGACCAGACGCTAGGTTGGAGACGCCCATGCACCCCCGCGAACGCCTCGCCTTCTCACCCATCGAGGGGCGCCCGCCGCTCAAGTTCCCCGACGGCATCCGCCTCGTCGTGTGGCCGGTGTTCTCGCTGGAGGATTGGGACCTCTCCCGGCCCATGGCGCGCATGGTGATCACGCCGCCGCAGAGCACCCCGCAGCTCCCCGACCTGCCCAACTGGAGCTGGCACGAGTACGGCATGCGCGTCGCCTTCTGGCGGCTGCGCGCCATGTTCGAGCGCTTACGTGCCAGGCCCACCGTCGCCATCAACGCCAAGATCTGCGAGACCTACGCGCCCGTGGTAAGGGCCTGCATCGACAGCGGCTGGGAGCTCAACGCCCACAGCTACGAGCAGATCCCAATGCACAAGCTGGAGGACCAACGCGCCGTCATCGCCAAGACCATGAGCGTGATCGAGAAGTTCTCCGGCAAGCGCCCGCGCGGCTGGTTCGGCCCGGGCCTGACGCAGACCTTCGACACCCTCGACTATCTGGCCGAAGCCGGCATCGAGTACATCGGCGACTACGTGCTCGACGACGATCCCGTCACGCTCAAGACCAAGCACGGGCCCATGGTGGCGCTGCCCTACACCTTCGAGGTGCACGACATCGTCATGATGAACCTGCAGCACCACGACTCGGAGGAGTTCCACACCCGCGCCATGGACCACTTCCGCTGCCTCTATGCGGAGTCGGCAGAGCCGCGCCAAGATCATGGCCATCTCCTGCCACCCGTATCTGTCGGGCGTGCCGCACCGCATCGCCCACGTGGAGCGCACTTTCGCCGACATCCTCGGCCACGACGGCGTGGTGTCCTGGACCGGCGAGCAGATTCTGGATTGGTATAAGACGCAGTAGTTGTCATGCCGGGACTTGTTCCCGGCATCCAGCCGTCAACAGCGCCGGAGCCAGTCAGACAGCTGATCCGGTGCAAGCACCGGGATGACCGCCGGTTATTGGATCCTCAGGGAGACAGACCATCATGGAAGAACGCATCGGCATCATCGGCCTCGGCATCATGGGCGGCGCGTTCGCGCGTCACCTGGCAGCCGCCGGCTGGAAGGTGATCGGCTACGACATCGACGCCGCGCGCAATGCCGAGGCCAAGGCCGCCGGCGCCGAGATCGCCCACAGCGCCGAGGCCGTCGCCGAAGCGGCATCCGACATCATCACCAGCCTGCCGAAGCCGCGTGCCGTGCTCGACACCGCCGAGGTCATCGCCCGCGCCAACGCCAAGAACCTAACGGTGGTCGAAGCCAGCACGCTGTCCCTCGACGACAAGCTGGCCTTCAGGGCGACCTTGGAGAAGGCCGGCCACACGGTGCTCGACTGCCCCATGTCCGGCACCGGCGCGCAGGCCGCAGTGAAGGACCTCGTCGTCCTCGCCAGCGGCGACAGCGCCGCAATTGCGCGGTTGCAGCCCGCCTTCATGGGCTTCGCGCGCAAGGTCTACGACCTTGGCGCCTACGGCAACGGCAGCAAGATGAAGTTCGTCGCCAACCACCTCGTTGCCATCCACAACGCGGCTAGCGCGGAAGCCATGGTTCTCGCCATGAAGGCCGGCCTCGATCCGCGCCAGACGGTGGAGGTGATCTCCTCCGGCGCCGGCACCTCGCGCGTGTTCGAGCTGCGCGCGCCGATGATGGCGGCGCGCACCTATCTGCCCGCCACCGCGCGCGGGACGATGTTCGAGAAGGACATTGCGGTGATCAGCGACTTCGCCGCGGGCCTGCGCTGCCCCACGCCGGTGTTCGACCTCGCCGCGTCGATGACGACGGCGGCGCTGGCCATGGGCCACGGGGCGGATGACGTCGCCGCGATCTGCGAGGTCTACGCCCAGATGGCGGGGCTGGATCGCTGATGTCATCCCGGGCTTGTCCCCGGGATCCAGCCATCTGCACACTCCGGAGCAAGACGACAGCGCGTAGGTTGGGTTAGCACGAAGTGCGTAACCCAACATTGGGTGTGTCAGGGATTGTTGGGTTACGGCCTTCGGCCTAACCCAACCTACGCGCCAATCGCCTTGTTGATCGCCGGCAGCACCTTCTCCGCCAGAAGCACCATGGAGCGGCGGCCGAGGTCGCGGTCGAGCCAGTCCTTGCCGGCATAAAGCAAGGTGCCGAAGTCGCCAACCTCTTCTCGGAAGGCCAGCAGCTTGTCGGCGACCTGCGCCGGCGTGCCCCAGATCACCAGCTTGTCCATCACGCCTTCCACGGTCACGGCATCGTCGGGCGTCTCGCGCTTCTCCTTGAAGGCCTCCGCGCGCCCCGCCACCTTCAGCTTGGTCAGCAGGTTGTTGTAGTAGAGCCGGTAGGGGCTGTTGGGTGCCGTCACGTAGGCGCGCGCCGTCTTCTCGTCGTCGGCAACGAAGATCGAGCGCGCGACGCGCCAGTTGGCGGGGTCCGCCGGCCGGCCGCCCTTCTCGCAGCCCTCCACATATTTGGGCCAGTGGCTCTTGACCCACACTGGCATCAGGAAGTTGGCCGAGATCGGCTCCCAGCCGCGTGAGGCGGCCTCCGTCACGCCCTTGGAGAACGGCGCCACCACCGTCACCACGATGGGCGGATGCGGCTTCTGCAGGGGCTTGGCCAGGATGCCCTGGCCGATGTCGGCCATCAGGGTGCGCTTGGTGGTGACCTTCCAGTACTTGCCCTCGATGTTATAGGGCGCCTCGCCGGCCCAGATCGCCAGCACCTGGTTGATCGCCTCCACGAACATCTCGTTGCGGTTGGCGTTGAGGTTGCCGAACACCTCCGCGTCCGACAGCAGCCCCCCCGGCGAGATGCCGAAGTTGAACCGCCCGTCCAACAGGTGGTCCAGCATAGCGATGTTGGCGGCGACTGCGGCCGGATGGTTGTTCGGCATGTTGATGGTGCCGGTGCCGAGCCTGATGCGCTTGGTGGCGTCGACCAGT
Organism: uncultured Alphaproteobacteria bacterium; assembly: GCA_963832445.1. Taxonomy (GTDB): domain Bacteria; phylum Pseudomonadota; class Alphaproteobacteria; order Rhizobiales; family Hyphomicrobiaceae; genus AWTP1-13. The sequence goes on along the minus strand of CAWHUM010000012.1, from coordinate 155,200 downwards.
GTGGCGATGAACATGGCGCACGAGGTGATGTTCTCGGCCGCGTCCGTGACGTGCTCGCCGACGTAGCCCTCCACGAACCCCAGCTCGTCGGCGAGGATGAACGCCTCCCGGTCCTCCCGCAGCGACTGGCGCCAGTCCTTGCCGAGCGGATGGATCGGCATGGTGAAAAAGCCGAGCTTCATGGGGCGCGCGCCTCTTTACTTGATGGCCTGCGGATTGATGGGCGAGCCGGTGGCGCCGGGGATGACGAGCGGTGCGCCGCAGAAGAAGAACTCGTAGACTTTGTCGGCCGCGCAGTCCTCAGCCAGCTCCTTCAGATTGAAGATCTCGCCCATGTAGAGGCCCATGGCCGGGATCACCACCCAGTGCCAGGGCTGGTTGACGTCGGTGGTCTCGTTGGGCCGCACCTCCACGCCCCAGGTGTCGGAGCACACGCCCGCCACCTCCTTCTCGTGCAGCCAGTAGCAGCTCTCGAACTTGAGCCCCGGCGCATCGCCGCCGGCGTAGCCGCCCCACTCGCCGCGCTTGTTGCAGGCCTCCATTTGGCCGGTACGGATGATGACGAAATCGCCTTTGCGGATCTCGATCCTTTGCGCCGCGGCGCAGGCATCCAGCTCGTCGTTGGAGATGCCGTAGCCATCGGCCAAGGTGTCGACGCCTTTCCAGCGGGCGATGTCGAGCAGCACGCCGCGGCCCACCAGCTTGTCCTTGGCGTGCTCGATGCCGAGCTTGGAGAGCCCGTTGGAGTCCACCGCCGAGGCGTGATGCCCGTTGTACATCTTGTCGTGATAGAAGATGTGCCCCAGCGAATCCCAGTGCGTGGCCGACTGGATCGGCATGTTGAGCGCATCGTCCGCATAGAGCAGGCGCTCTTGCCGTCCGGCCAGCGCGTCGGTACCGGTCGCCAGCATGGTGTGGATCGGGTTCCAGCGCTTGCCGAACAGGCCCCGCTGCGGCCCGCTGGCGCCCAGCGGAATGCCGAGCGCGAAAGACTTGCCGCGCTTGATCAGCTTGGCTGCGGCGACCAGGTCAGCCGGCGTCACCTGATTGAGCGTGCCGATCTGGTCGTCCTTGCCCCAGCGTCCCCAGTTGGAGAGCACCTTGAACGCCTCGTCGACCGCCTGCTTGGAAACCTTGATGCTCCCGCTCTTGGGGCTCTTCGTAGGCATCGTCTCCGCCCTTTCTTGTCTGGCGCGCTGGCCCGCGCTTTCATCCTATCTTGCCTGCGCCAAGCCGCGATTGCCAGCGACCGCGAATTGGAGTTCCATGACAAGAATTGATCGCGCGTATTATCACCGCGCCTGATCGACATCATCAACCGGGGAGATGCCCCATGACCTCTGCGCAGATGGCCTCCGTACAAACCGCCAAGCCCGCCGAAGCGACGCCGGTCGCGGCCAACCCCCGCGCGCATTGGCCGATCGAGTTGCAGCAGGAGCTGGAGGACAACCGCTTCAATCCGATCGTCGGCAGCGTGCTCGTCTCGGAAACCGACAAGGTGCGCGTGTGGCACCTGATGATCCCGGCGGGCAAGCGCTGCACCTTCCACCGCCATGTGCTCGACTATTTCTGGACCTGCCACAGCCACGGCAAGGCGCGCGGCTACTTCGAGGACGGCAGCATCACCGAAACCGTGCACTTCCCCGGCGACACCCGCCACCTCCACTACGGACCCGGCGAATACATGGTGCACAGCGTGGAGAACATCGGCGACACCGACCTGCTGTTCACCACAGTGGAGTATCTGCAGAGCGCGAATGCGCCGCTACCCGTGCCGGACGGCGTGCGGCTCAAGGTGGCGTGATCGCGGTGTCAGACCCTCCGGGTCTGACACCATTCCGCCAACAGTCCAGCAGCCTTGCGCCGCGCCCCACGTGAAATGGGATTGCTATGGTGTCAGACGCGGAGGGTCTGACACCGATGCCCCCAGGAAATCCAGCACCGCGGTTTCCGCCATCACCTGCGCCGGTTCAGCGTGAAACGCGGCGCGCGCCCGCTCCTCCTCGCTCGCGAACTCGTACTTGAGATACGATCCCAACCGTCTGGCCTGGGCGACGAACTGCCGTCCCACCGCAATTCGCGAAGCCTCATAGGCCCTTAGGCTCGCCTCCACATCCGCATGCCCGGCGAGCGCATCCGCAAGCGCCTTGGCATCCTGCAGCCCCTTCACCACCCCGCCGCCGACATGCGGGCGGACCACGAAGGCCGCGTCGCCGACCAGCGCCACGCGGCCAACCGCCATTCTTGCGCTCTCGAAGTCGTAGATCGGCTGCAGGAACGGCCGCCCCATCATGCGCATGACGGTGCGGAACTGCGGTGGCAGCAGGCGGTCGGCGGCCGCGCGCATTTCCCGCACCACCCGTCGGGCGACCAGCGGCGGCGGGATCGACAGCTCGTGCCGCGTCCCGCGCTCGTCCGTAAGCAGCCGCGGCATCTGCCTTGCCTCGTCGGCCGGGCGGTACCACACGATGTTCCAGCTCCTGTGCCCGGGGCGCAGGTCGTTGCCCGGGCCTGCCACCGGATACCCTAGGAACTGCTCGCCGGGCGGCAGCGCGAAGCTCAGGCGGTCGAAGATCGCCTGGCCGACCGCCGTCAGCGCCGCGTCCTCGCCGATCAGCCCGCGCCAGGCGACGTATCCGGCATAAAGAGGCTGCGCTTCCGGCAACAGCTGCGTCCGCACGGCCGAGCGGAAACCGTCAGCGCCCACCAGTACGTCGCCCACAGCCGATGTGCCGTCCGCGAAGTGGGCCACGACCCCACCGCCCTCCAGCGACAGGCGCAGGAAATCCTTGCCCAAATGATAAGCATCGGACCCGAGTGCGCCACTCAGCATCTCGAACAGCCTGTTCCAGGAGGTCGCAACTTGCACCCGGTCGTAGCGTCCGATCACTTGGCCCTCGACATTGAGCACCAGGCGGCCCTCGACGGGCACGCCGAAGTCCCGCCCGGTGTCGAGCCCGAGGTCGGTCAGCGCTACCCGCATCTCGGGATGCGTCATGATGCCGGCGCCGCGCCCGGTCAGGGCGACCGGCGAGCGCTCGTAGACGTTGATCTTCCACCCGCGGCGGCGCAGATAGAGGGCCGCGAACAGCCCACTGATCGAGCCGCCGACAATGATCGCCTTGGGTGTGTCGCCCATCATCTCTCGCTGCCGAGTGTGGTGATTGAGCACACTGGCGTCCGGGCGGGATAGCCAAGCCGCCGACGTTGCTGCACAATGACTGGGCTCATAGCATACAAGCGCGCTGAAAAAGCCGCATCAATGGGAGGAAGCGTCGTGTCCGCCAGAGCGATGGACGAGAATGCGCCCAGGCGGGCAGCGATTCTCTATATGCCGGGGGCTGAGCATGGGTGGTGCTCCAGCCCATGAGCATCCCAATGGATCTGCTGCTCAATGCCATCGTCGCCGGCCTGCTGCTCGGCGGCTTCTACGCCGCGGTGACAGTCGGCATCTCCATCTCCTTCGGCATGCTCGATGTGGTCAACATTGCGCATCCCGCCTTCATCATCGTCGGCTCCTACATCGCCTACATCGTCAACGCCACCTTCGGGCTCGACCCGATCCTCACCGCCATTCTGGCGCTGCCGGCTTTCTATGTACTTGGGCAAGCCATCTACCAGGTGTTCTATCTCTCGTTCGAGAAGCGCGGCGAAGAAGCGCTGCGCGGCCTCGCCTTCTTCTTCGGGCTGCTGTTCATCACCGAGGTGGTGCTGATCCTGGTGTTCGGCGTCGACTACCGCTACGTGCACGCCGGCTATATCGGCCCCACCTGGCGCATCGGGTTCGTGGACTTTCCTTTGCGCATGCTGGTGCCGTGCGTCGTCTCCGTTCTGCTGGTCGTCGCTTTGCAGCAGTTCCTGTCGCGCACCTTCATCGGCCGCGCCATCATGGCGGTGGCGCAGGATCAGCAGGCGCTCAGGCTGCTGTCGGTCGATCCGATCCGCATCAAGCGCATCGCCTTCGGCATCTCGATCGCCACCGCTGCGCTGGCCGGTGCTTTCCTGATCATCATCCAGCCGGTGGAGCCCTCGGTCGGGCGCGAGTATATCGGCCGCATCTTCGCCATTTGCGTCCTGGGCGGCATGGGCAGCCTGCCCGGCACGGTGATCGCGGCAATGCTGCTCGGCATCATCGAGAGCTTCACCTCCACCTTCTACGGACCCTCGTGGGCGCCCGCCGTCGCCTTTGGCTTCCTTCTGATAACGCTGGCTGTCCGGCCGGCTGGCCTGTTGGGGCGCTAGCGGATGCGTTCGTGGGTTTTCCTGCTCGTGGCGCTGTTGGTGGCCGCTGCCGTGTTCACGGTGGCCCTGTTTGTGCGCAACGATTACCTGCTGTTCGCCGGCTTCGTGGTGCTGCAGTACGTTGTGCTGGCCACGGCCTGGAACATCCTCGGCGGCTACTGCGGCTATGTGAACTTCGGCACGGCCGCGTTCTTCGCCATGGGCGCCTACACCACCGTCGCCTTCCACAAGCTGGGTGCCAATCCCGGCCGCTACCTTTCGGACACGCCGTTCGAATTCCTTGGCGCCCTGCTGCCGCTGTCGGTGCCGACGCTGGTGCTGCTCGGCGGCGTGGTCTCCGGCATCGTCGGCTTCGGCATGGGGTATCTCACGCTGCGGTTGCGCGGGGTGTTCTTCGCCATCGCTACATTGGCGATGGCAGTCGTGCTGCAGACCGTCGTCATCAACTGGGACTTCGTCGGCGGCTCGCGCGGCGCCTACATCATCAGGCCGGACCGGGTCACGCTCGGCCCCCTCTCGCTCACCTACATCGAATATCTCTTTGCGCTGATGCTGCTGCTGTCCGTGTTCTCGCTGTGGATCGCACGCCTGATCGAGCGCTCGCGGCTGGGCTTCGGCTTCGCCACCATCCGCGACGACGAGCTGGCCGCCGAGGCCTCCGGCGTGCCGACGCTGCGCCTCAAGCTGATCGCCACCGCCGTGTCGGGCGGCCTGATGGGCATGGCGGGTGCGCCGCTTCCCTACTACATCGGCTATGTCGAGCCTTCCGCCGCCTTCGGCCTGCCCTACGCCGTCAACTCCATCGCCATGCCGATGATCGGCGGCACCACCAGCTGGGCCGGTCCTCTGATCGGCGCGATCCTGCTGGGCACCCTGCAGCAGATCGCCACCGTCACCATCTCCTCGGTAGTGAACCTGCTGATCGTCGGCGTGCTGCTGGTGACATTCGTGATCGCTGCGCCGGTCGGCATCGTCGGCCTGATGCAGGAGTTCCTGCGCACCGCCGCGCCGACACGCCTGAACACGCGATCGATCGTCGTCATCGTCCTCGCCAGCTACTGCTTCCTGGTCGGCATTCTGGGCATCATCTTCAATCTGCCCGCCATCCAGACGGCCAACATGGGCCTCGCCTGGATGGGCATTTTCGGTATCGCCGTCGGGGCGCTCAATATGACATCCGCCTACGGCCTGCTGAAGCTGCAGAGTTGGGCACCGCGGCTCGCCACACTTGCCTTCGCCGGGGCCATCGTGCTGGCGGCCACCCACATTTGGCTCGATCGCGCGGCACAGGGCTTCGGCCTTCACTCGGTCATGGTCGTGCTCGCCCTGGTTGCGATCTGGCTCCTGCAGAGCCGCGGTGTGAGGCAGCTGTACAGTCACCATCTTTCAAGCACTGCGCCGGTGCCGGCATGACCCCGCTGCTCCAGGTCCAAGGTCTCTCCAAGCGCTTCGGCGGCTTCATCGCGCTGGACGGCATCGACCTCGACGTGGCGCCGGGTGAGCGGCTCGGCCTCATCGGCCCCAACGGCTCGGGCAAGAGCACGCTCGTCAACTGCATCTGCGGCACGTTGCACAACGAGACCGGCAGCGTGCGCTTCGACGGCAAGGTCATCGACGGGGCGCCGGCGCACAAGCGCACGCACTTGGGGCTGGCGCGCAGCTTCCAGCTGCCGCGCCCGTTCGCCAGCCTCTCCCTGGTCGACAACCTGCGCATCCCGATCCTCTACACGGTGAGCAGCCGCCCCGGCACCGGCCGCTCCGCGCACGCCATCGACGAGCGCTGCATGAATCTGTTGACCATGGTCGGCCTGCAGCACCTCGCCAGGCGCTGGCCGCGCGACCTGACGCAGGTCGAGATGCGCAAGCTCGAGCTCGCCCGCGCCATGGCTGCCGAGCCGAAGCTTCTCATCGCCGACGAATCCATGGCCGGGTTGTCGCACTCAGAGGTGGAGGACATCATCCAGCTGCTGCTGCGCCTCAACGGCCAGGGCATCACCGTGATCCTGATCGAGCACATCATGCGCGCGGTGATGAGCTTCTCGCAGCGCATCGCCGTGCTGGTGTCGGGCCGCAAGATCGCCGACGGCAAGCCCGACGACATCGTCAACAATCCTGAAGTCGTGAGTGCCTACCTTGGCCAGTAGCATCGCCATCCAGGGCCTGCATGCCGGCTACGGCGCCGTGCGCGTGATCGAGGATGTCTCACTCAGCGTCGCGCCGGCCGAGACCGTGGTGCTGCTTGGCACCAACGGCAACGGCAAGAGCACCCTCATGAAGTGCGTCATGGGGATCGTGCGGCCGAGCGCGGGCACAATCGTCGCCGAGATTGACGGCGTGCGCCATGATCTCACCAAGCTCACCACCGAGCAGATCGTCGATCTCGGCATCGCGCTGGTGCCGGAGGGGCGGCGGCTGTTTCCCAAGCTAACGGTGGAGGAGAACCTGCTTCTCGGCGCCTATCGCCGCTCGGCGCGCCAGCAGATGGGCCGCAACCTCGCAACGTGCTTCGATACGTTCCCGCGGCTTGCCGAGCGGCGCGGCCAGCTCGCCGGCAGCCTCTCGGGCGGCGAGCAGCAGATGCTGGCGCTGGGCCGCGCGCTGATGCTGGCCCCTCGGATCCTACTGGTGGACGAGCCGTCGGTCGGGCTGGCACCGCTGCTGGTGGCCCGTACCATCGACGCCATCAAGGAGCTGAAGGACAAGTACCAGCTCACCGTGCTGATGGCCGAGCAGAACTTCACGCAGGCCGTGCGCATCGCCGACCGCGGCTACGTCATCGTGCACGGCAAGATCGCGGTCGAGGGCCGTTCGGCGGAGGAGCTCAACAACAACGAGCTGATCCGCAAGTTCTACCTGGGGCTTTAGTCCCCCTCTCCCCGCGCATCGCCCACCTCGCCACGCATTCATTCAGCGCGGGGAGAGGGTCGGGGTGAGGGGCAGCGGCATACTCCAACGCCGGAGTTAGGTGGCTGCCCCTCACCCTAACCCTCTCCCCATCGTGAAGAACGATGGGGAGAGGGAACTGGGTCCAACCTATTTCCCTTCGAACGAAGGATAGACCAGCGCGCCCGAGGCATAGTCGGGAGGTGACACCACCACCTGCGTGTCGACGCCCTTGAACTGGGCTCCGTCGTTGCCCTTGACGTTGCGGAACTGCACCTGCAGCACCCGCGACTCGGCCCACTCGCCGCCCTTGCCGAACCTGATGTCGCCCACCACCGTCTTGAAGGTGTTGGTGCGGATGTAGTCGGCGAGCTTCTTGTCGTCCATGCTCTTGGTGGCCTGGACGGCTTGCTCCAGCACCTGCATCTGGGCATACGCCAGCGGCGCCATGTAGTAGCCAAGCGGGTCCACCTTCGCCTCGCCTGCCCTGGCCTGATATCTGCTCATCAGGTCCGCGACTCCTGGAAACATCATCTTCGGCACCGGCAGCCAGAAATCGTAGTTGGTCCAGCCGTTGAGCAGGGGCCCGAGCTGCGCCTTGATCGAGGTGTTCTGCAACCCGACCATGCCGCCGCCGATCATCTTGGGCTTGAAACCTAGCTCGTTCACCGACCGCACCATGCCGACCGAGTCGGGTGGATAGGAGCACACCACGACGATGTCAGGATTGGTGGCCGCGATGGCGCGCACGATCGGCGCGAAGTCCGTGGTCGGCGGCGGATAGGTCTTGTCGTAGACGATCTTCAGCTTCGCCTTGTTGGCGTTCTCGCGTGCCCCATCGGCGGCATTGCGGGCGAACTCGGCATCCGCGGCCACGATCGCCACTGTCGTGGGCTTGGTGCTCTGGGCCAGGGCCACATCGAAGAAGCCCTTGGTGAAGGCTGGCTTCGGGTCGGGGCCCGACGGGATCATCACGTAGTAGTTGGGATAGTTGAACTCGCTGTTCACGCCGAGCCCCAGGAGGCCGATGAACATCTTCTGGCGCTGCATCACGAGCGGCATGGCGGGCGCCAGCATGTTGGTGCCGTAGCCGCCGATGATCAGGTCGGCCTTGTCGACGTCGAGCAGCTTGGCGTAGATGCCGGGCACGGTCGAAGGATTGGTTTGGTCGTCGTAGAAGACGAGCTTCACCGGCCGGCCGAGCAGCCCGCCCTTCTTGTTGATGTCCTCCTCCCAGATCTTCTGGGCCAGCAGCGCCGACTGGCCGTTGGGACCGAGCCCACCGGTCATGGCCATGCTGTAGCCGATCTTGATCTCCTGCGCGGCGGCGGGCTGCGGCGTCAGCCACAAACCGGCGATGGCCGCGAGCGCGGCGAACATTCTCAATAACGACAGATTTTGCATGGGCGTCTCTCCCGGTGAGCGTCGCTTGTTCTTTTTTGCGCAGTCTATGCGGGCCGCCCTTCCAAGCCAAGGGCGAACCCCTTGCTTGACACTCCTGGGCCCATGGAAGACGCTGCCATCAGCTGATCGCTGGTGTTTCATTAGCCGAAATACTCGCCGGCTTCGGTTGAAAGGTGTACCGGTTTACGCGATAGGCGGAGGACCGCCCGAGCCGAGCGACCGCCGCCACAGGGAGAACGCCAATGCGCGAATACACGCCCGAGAACATCACCGATGTCGTGATCGAGCAGATGTCGACCACGCCCGACCCGCGCATGAAGGAGGTTATGGAAGCCGCCGTGCGCCACCTGCACGCCTTCGCGCGCGAGGTCAAGCTGACGCCGGCCGAGTGGATCGCCGGTATCGAGTTCATGACCAAGGTCGGCCAGATGTGCAACCCGGCGCGGCAGGAGTTCATCCTGCTCTCCGACACCGTCGGCCTCTCGGCGCTCGTCAACATCATGCACGACAAGACCAAGATGGAAGAGGCGACCGGCGCCAGCCTCCTGGGGCCCTTCTTCCGCGAGAACACGCCGAAATTCGAGCCGGGCGCGACCATCGCCAAGATCGACAAGGGCGGGCAGGAGGTGGTCCTCTTCGGCCGCATCAGCGATGCCAAGGGCACGCCGCTCCCGGGCGCCCAGGTCACGGTATGGCAAACGGCAGCGGACGGCCGCTACGACATCCAGAACAGCATCGACGAGATCGACTGCCGCGGCATCTTCCGCGCCGACGACAAAGGCAACTATCTCCTGCGCACGGTGCGGCCGCTCGGCTACTTCATCCCGCTCGACGGCCCGGTCGGCAAGATGGTCATGGCCCAGAAGCGCCACGGCAAGCGCCCCGCGCACATCCACTTCCTCATCAGCGCGCCTGGCTACCGCGAGCTGGTGACTGCGCTCTATCTGGCCGGCGACGAGCACCTGGATGACGACGTGGTGTTCGGCGCCTCGGGCGACTTGGTGGTGGAAGTGAAGAACAGCGATCCAGCCTCGCCCGTCAAAGGCCTGCCCAGCATTCACTTCGATTTCAGCCTGGCGCGCGAGAGCGAGGCCGACCGTCGCGCCGGCCGCGTCGGTGCCGACCCGGGCCAGGTAACCGCTGGCAACGGCAAGTCCACCGGGTCATATGGTGCTCCGCCGCCGGAGATGCTGGCCGCCGAGAAGGAGAAGAAGGGCGGCATCCTGGGCGGCCTGTTCCGCAAGTAGTGGAAGGCGTGCCGGGTGGGTGCCAGCTCCTGTGGGCCTGGCACCCGCGCATCCAAGTCCGCGACGCACCCGCTGGCCGGCGCTACAAGGCCTTGAACCCCGGCCACTTACCCTCGTTGATCTGATACTCGAAAATTACCGCGTCCTGCGTATCTCCCTCGTATCCTTTCGATGTCGCCGAGACGATCTTCAGCTGCATGAAGTAGCCGAGCGTATTGCGGATGACGGCGTGATCGCCCGGATAGAGGCTGAGGAAGGTGGTGACGCTGTATTGCGCGTCGAACCGAATGGGCTGGCCTGCCTGCGCTCCCCGCACCGGGGACATGGCGTCGATATCGCCCGAGGCGGACAAGAGCACGCCGCCGGAGCCACTGGCAGCGAAGTTGAGCGTGAAGCGGTGCTGGCCGCTGCCCACCGCAATGAAGGGCGCCTCGCGGGCGATGTCGAAAACGACGAGGCTGGCGAGCATTTCGGGCCCTTGCTGCGCCGACGATCGGTCGGAAGATGCATACAGGGCGAACAGTGCGGTTGCGGCGAACGCGATCGCCGCCGTCGCCCATGCATGCCCCCACCCGGCCAGATTGGGCCCAAGCAGGCGAACGGCGAGGCTTGCCGGCACGATCAGCAGGGACCCCACGGCCGAAATCTCGATTGCCATCGGCCACGCGCCGTCGGGCGGCACTCTCCGGCCCAGCCCGATGACAAGCTCCACAAAGAATCCCCCAGGCAGCCCCAACGTGACCATGCCGAGGACAAAGACAGCGCCGGCCGCAAGGCAGGCTTTCGCGAGCCAGGGAAACCATCGATCAGCCATATGCGCATCCAATCCATGCAATATCGATAGCCGCATGCAATGAACCCGAAGGGTGATCCCGTCCTTGTTGAAGGTAGGATCGGCCCGTAGACTGCGCAAGAAGGTGTCGCGCCTCGGGCTTCGACGCCCTAACGCAAACTGATATGCGTCACGTCGGTCATCAGGCGTGGTGCAACGGTGTCGGACCCGGAGAGTCTGACACGCCAAAAATGAGGGAATGCCCCGCAATGAAGGCGCCGCCATTCAGCTACGTGCGCGCGGCCACGCTTACCGATGCCTTCCAGCTCTGGCGCGACGCCGGGCCGGACGCCAGGCTGCTGGCTGGCGGCCAGAGCCTGCTCGCCACACTCGCCTTCCGCCTCTCCGAGCCCAACACGCTGATCGATATCTCGCGCGTGCGCGAGCTGCGCGGCATCACGCAGTCGGGCCCTGTGGTCCGGGTCGGCGCGCTCACCACCCATGCCGAGCTAGGGCGCAACGAGCTGCTGCGCCAGCACGTGCCCCTGCTTGCGGAGGCCGTGCCGCTGATCGCCCATCCCGCCATCCGCAACCGCGGCACCATCGGCGGCTCGCTGGCGTTTGCCGATCCGGCGGCCGAGCTGCCGGCGTGCTGCGTGGCGCTCGATGCCATGATCGTTGCGTGCAACGCCGCCGACGAGCGGCGCATTCCAGCATCAGAGTTCTTCACCGGGCTCTACGACACCGCGCTGAAGCCCAACGAGCTGATCGCCGCGGTCGAGTTCCCTGTCGCCAAGACCGGCGATCGCAGCACCATCCTCGAGCTGGCGCGCCGCTCGGGCGACTATGCCATGGCCGGCGTGGTGGCGAAGGCCAAGGTCACCGGCAGCACGCTTGTCGATCCGCGCTTCGTGTTTTTCGGCGTCGGCGACGGCCCAGTGCTGGCGGATCAGGCAATGGCAGCCATCAGCGGCCAGCAGGTGCTCCCTGGCACCACCGCCACAGCCCAAACCGCGCTCGACGGCGATCTCGATCCGCCGGCCGACCAGCACGGCGGGCGTGAGATGAAACGGCATCTGGCGCGCGTGCTGCTGGGGCGCGCGCTACGCCGTCTCGCCGGCATCGAGGAGGCGCGCGCCGCATGAGCCAAGAGGTGAACGTCACGCTGACCGTCAACGGCGAGCGCATTTCACGCCGCATCGAGGCGCGCCGGCATCTCGTCGACTTCCTGCGTCTCGACCTCGGACTGATGGGCGCGCACGCGGGCTGCGAGCACGGCTTCTGCGGCGCCTGCACGGTGCGCGTCGACGGCGCCATCGTGCGCGGCTGCCTGGTGCTCGCGGCATCGCTGGAGGGCGCCAAGGTCGAGACAATCGAGGGCGTGTCGGACTCGGCGAGATCCGCGACCTGCAGGAGGCCTTCATCGCCCGCAATGCATCCCAGTGCGGCTACTGCACGCCGGGCATGCTGCTCACCGCGGCCGACCTGCTCAAAGCCAACCCGGCGCCGACGCGCGAGGAGATCCGCGAGCACATCTCCGGCAACTACTGCCGCTGCACGGGGTACCACGCCATCGTCGACGCGGTGGAGACGGTGGCCGCGAAGCGCAACGGCCAGGGCAGCGGAAAGGCCGCGCCGTGAACGAGATCATCGATCGCCGCTCCGTCGACCGGCCGAACTCCTACATCGGCAAGTCGCTGCCGCGCCCCAACACCAAGAAGCTCGTTGAGGGACGCGGCCAGTACGTCGACGACGTGGTGCTGCCACGCATGGTGCATGTGGCCTACGTCAGGAGCCCGCACGCGCATGCCAAGATAGTTGGCATCGACGCGGCGGCGGCGCTCGAAATGCCGGGGGTGCTGCGCGTCTTCACGGGGCGAGATCTCGAGGCGCACTGCCAGCCCTGGGTGGCCACCCTCGCGCACTTGAAGGGCATGAAATCTGCCCCGCAGCGGCCGCTGCCGATCGAGCGCGCCACCTGGGTCGGCGAAGCGGTGGCCGCTGTGGTGGCCGAGACCCGGGCCATGGCCGAGGACGCCGTTGCCAAGGTGAACGTCACTTACGAGCCGCTGCCGGCCGTGGTCGACATGGAGACGGCGCTCGGCCCCGGCACGCCCGTGATCCACCCGGACCTCGGCGATAACCTGTGCTTCCAGCGCGTCAACGAGAGCGGCAAGGTGGACGAGGCATTCGCCGCCGCGCACAAGGTCGTGGAGGCGACCTTCCACACCGGCCGCCACACCGGTGCCACAGTGGAACCGCGCTCGATCCTGGCCGACTACAACCGCGCTAGCGCCAAGCTCACCGTCTACCACGCCACCCAGGCGCCGCACATGATGCAGGGCGTGTTCGCCCAGCAGATGCGCATGCCCGAGGGCGATGTACGCGTGATCTGCAGCGACATCGGCGGCAGCTACGGCATCAAGGTGCACGTCTACCCGGACGAGGTGGCGACAGCTGTCATCGCCAAGGTCATGGGCCGGCCGGTGAAGTTCATCGCCGACCGGCTGGAAAGCTTCTCCACCGACATCCACGCCCGCGACCACCGCATCAAGAGCCGCATGGCCATCGACGGCGAGGGACGCATCACCGCCATTGACATCGACGACCTTACCGGCATCGGCCCCTATTCGGTCTACCCGCGCACCAGTGCGGTGGAGGGGAACCAGGTGGTGAACCTGGTCGGCGGGCCCTACGACTTTGGCAACTATCGCGCCAAGACCACGGTGGTGCTGCAGAACAAGACGCCCACCTGCCAGTACCGTGCCGTCGGCCACCCCATCGCCACGGCGGTCACCGAAGGCCTGGTGGACCTCGCCGCCGAAGCCGCCGGCCTCGACCCGGTCGAGTTCCGCCGCCGCAACCTGATGGCCGACGGCACCTACCCGCGCACCTCGCCTGCAGGCATGAAGTTCGAGGGGCTCTCGCACATCGCCTCGCTCGACAAGCTCATCGCCATGATCGACTACCCCAGCCTGCGGGCCGAGCAGGAGCGGCTGCGCGGCAAAGGCATCCACCGCGGCATCGGCTTGGCCAGCTTCATCGAGCTGACCAACCCAAGCCCCTTCATGTACGGCATCGGCGGCGCGCGCATTTCGGCGCAGGACGGCTGCACCGTGCGCATCGACCCCGACGGCTCCGTCGTAGCGGCCACCGGCGTCACCGAGCAGGGCCAGGGCACCGAGGCCATCATCCGCCAGATCGTGGCCGAGGGTGTGGGCGTGCCCATCGAGCAGGTGCGCGTCGTCACCGGCGACACGCTCACCACCCCCTACGGCGGCGGCACCTGGGCATGCCGCGGCGCCGGCATCGGCGGCGAGTCCGCGCTGCAGTCCGGCATTGCGGTGAAGGAGGCGGCGCTGAAGGTGGCCGGCGCCATGCTGCAGGCGCAGCCCGATACCCTCGACCTCGTCAACGGCGAGATCGTCGAGCGCGCTACGGGCACCGCGCGCATGCCGCTCGCCGAGCTTGCCCGCATCGTCTACTTCCGCGGCGACACCTTGCCGCCCGACCTGCCGCGGGAACTCATGCAGACGCGGCACTTCATCACCAAGGAGTACCCCTTCGCCTTCACCAACGGCGTGCAGTGCTGCTCGCTGGAAGTGGACGTCGACACCGGCATGGTGACGCTGTTGAAGCTGTGGTGCGTGGAGGACTGCGGGCGCATCATCAACCCGCTGCTGGTCGACGAGCAGGTGCGCGGCGGCATCGTGCAAGGCATCGGCGGGGCGCTCTACGAGCACTGCATCTACTCGCCCGAGGGCCAGCTGATGATCGGCTCCATGGCCGACTATCTGGTGCCGATGGCGGCCGAGATGCCCGACATCGAGGTCGGCCACGTCGAGACGCCGACCAAGGAATCACTGCTCGGCGCCAAGGGCGCCGGCGAGGCCGGCACGGCGGGGGCGCCGGCGGCCATCATGAACGCCATCAACGACGCGCTGCGCCCCTTCAACGCCAAGGTGTTCGCCCAACCCTTCACGCCCGAGCGCATCCTCGCCGCGCTCGGCAAGGTGCCGGAGAGGCAGCCGTCCGGGGCGCAAATGCCCTCAGCCGCCACGAACACCACGCGCGCCGCCGCGGCTCCAAAGGCAGCGAACGGTGGCAGCAAGCCAGGCCTCCTCAGCCGCATGCTGGGCATCAAGCCGCAATAGCCGTCCGCAGCGTTGAGCGCCACAGGAGAGCAAGGATGGCGCAAGGAAGCGGATGGATCAGCCAGTTCCCCGGGTTGACACGGCTCGGGCAAGATCTGGTCGCCACGCTCGCCACGAGCAGCTCCATCGTCACCCTGCCGGCGGGCAGCCGGATCTATGGCCCAGGCCAGGCGCCCGAGAGCTACCTGCTGCTGCTCGAGGGCAGCATACGCGTGCAGCAGGTGTCGGAGTCGGGGCGCGAGATCGTGCTCTATCGGGTGGCGGCAGGCGAGAGCTGCGCGCTCACCACCGCCTGCCTGATGGGCTACGAGGACTACCCCGCCGAGGCTGTGGCCGAGACCGACATCCGCGCGGTTGCCATTCCCCGCGCGACTTTCGACGACCTGATCGCGCGCTCCCCCGAGTTCCGCCGCTTCGTGTTCACCGCCTTCAGCACCCGCGTCACCGAGCTGTTTCACATTATCGAGGAGGTGGCGTTCTCGCGCATGGACATCCGCCTTGCGTATAAGCTGCTGGAGCTGTCGCACGGCGCCGACCATGTCGCGGCCACCCAGCAACAGCTGGCGTCCGAGCTCGGCTCGGCGCGCGAGGTGGTGAGCCGCATCCTGTCCGAATTCCAGCGCCGCGGCTGGATATCCTCGGCACGCGGTAACATCGCGATCAATGATCGCCCGGCGCTGGAAAGGCTGGCGCGCGAGCACTGACCGCCGACGGCCGGCTCCGTGACTTAGTCACATACGCTGGCCCGCAGGGCGCCTAGCGTGACCTCCATCGAACACAGATGGAGGCATGCCATGACATGCAATGTTGGCGGCATCGATCGGCTTCTGCGCGCGGTCGTCGGCCTCGCCCTGATCAGCCTCGTTTTCGTCGGGCCGCAAACGGCGTGGGGCTGGATCGGCCTTCTGCCGCTGGCGACGGCCATCTTCGGCTGGTGCCCACCCTACGCCCTGCTCGGCATCAGTACCTGCCGCGCAGGGTCGCCCGCGCCCGGGAGGCAATCATGAGGCTGACCGACAGGGCCTGGTCCCCCTATGTGGCGGGCGCCATCATCGGCCTGCTGCAGATCCCGACCTTCCTGCTGATGGATACCGCGCTCGGCGCATCCTCGTCCTACGTCACGGTGGCCGCGCATATCGCCGCGCTGTTCGACAGCGGCATCGGCAACGTCAAGTATCTCGCCTCGCACATGTGGGGCGCCAAGAACTGGTGGCAGGTGGCGGTAGTCGGCGGCATCGCGGTTGGCGCCTTCCTGTCGATGCGCCTGTCTGGAGCGCGCCGGCAGACCATCTCGCCGGTGTGGGCCCGCACCATGGGCACCTCGACGCTCGCAGCCCGCGCGCCGATCGCCTTCCTCGCCGGCTTCATCATGCTGTTCGGCGCCCGCATCGCCGGTGGCTGCACCTCCGGCCACGGCATCTCCGGCATGGCGCAACTGGCGGCCGGCTCGACCGCTTGCCGTCGCTGCCATGTTCGCGGGCGGCATTCTGACCGCCACGCTACTGCTCAGGCGCGCCTGAGCGCATCGCACGAAAGGAAACAACCCATGTCCGTCCTCAACGCAGTCCTGATCGGTCTCGCCACCGGCATCGTGTTCGGGTTCGCGCTGGAGAAATCGCGCGTGTTCGAGCCCGGCGTCATCGTCGGCCAGATGCAGCTCAGGAACTTCCTGATGCTCAAGATCTTCCTCGCCGCCGTCATCACCGGTCTCGTCGTGCTGGCCGTGATGAACGGCATGTTCGGCGTCAAGCTCAGCCTCAAGCCGCTGCTCTACAAGGCCGACATCATCGGCGGGCTGATCCTGGGCGCCGGCATCGCGCTGGCGGGTGCCTGCCCCGGCACGACGCTGGCGCAGATCGGCGCCGGCTACCGGGATGCGATCTTCGTCCTGTTCGGCGGCATCGCCGGCGCGCTGACCTACGGCTACTTCGACGCGCCGATCACTGCCTTCTTCGCCGAGAAGGGCGACAAGATCGGCTTCGACCAGCTGCTCGGCATGCCGTTCTGGATGACCGCGCTTGCCTTTGCCGTGCTCCTGGCAGCGGCCCTGTGGGGTCTGGAGACTTGGCAGTCCTGGCGGGACGAAACCGGCGCCGATAGTGATGGGCTGATGCAGTTACATCCGGCTCACACTGCCCCCACGAGCGCGGGCCCCACGTCCACGTCAGCAACCGCGTAGTGGATGTTTGGGCGCAATGCGGCTATCGCCGCATCGCACCCTGCTCCTTGCGTCGCTAATGCGCCGCAGGCGCACCGGGCTGGCGCATAGGCTGCGCGCTGGCGAAGCGCTCGTCCGCCAGGCAGCGATCGACGATGCGCTTCACGGTCGGATGGTTGTCGATGGTGCCCTTGAACACGCGCGTGCCGGCGGCGTGGCTGACCAGGCACAGATCGGCCATCGTCACCGTGTCGCCGTGGCAGTAGAGCCCCGTGGCCTTGTCGCGCGAGAGATGCCCCTCGTAAACGTCGAGGCCGGCCGCGAACCAGTGTTGTGCCCACTTGACCTTGCCCGCGTCATCGAGGTTGTAGGCGGCCCCCAGGTGATTGCGCACACGCGGCACGATGAGGGGGTGCGTATCGGCCACCGTGATCTGCGACAGCGCCCGCACGCGGGCGCGGCCCCTGGGGTCTTTCGGCAGCAACGGCGGGTTGGGATGGGTCTCGTCCAGGTACTCCATGATGGCGAGCGACTGGTAGAGCACGGTGCCGTCGTCCTCCACCAGCGACGGCACCACCATTTGCGGGTTGACCGACTTGTAATCGGCCTGCCGCTGCTGGCCGGCATCGAGGTCGATGTTGATCTGCTCGAACTTCAGCCCTTTGAGGTTCAGAGCGATGCGCACGCGGAACGTCGCCAGCGAGCGCCAGTAGCTGTACAGCTTCATCATCGCGTGTCCTCCCGTGCGCTCAGCCCTTCCCATGGTTCGGCCAATAGGCCGGCAGCCACGAGCCGTCGCGCTTGCCCCAGCCCTCGCGCGCCGCATCATCGTAGATGGCGAGCGTCCGCTCCGCCAGCGGCAGGCTGGCGCCGCATGCCTTGGCCTCGGCGATCATGGTGCGCAGGTCCTTGCAGACGAGATCGATGTCGAAGGTCAGTGGACCGGGGTCCTTGCCTTCGAGCGTTGCCGCAATGGCGGGTCCGCGGTTCTTGAGCACGTTGGGCCCGCCCGAGGTGTCGGACAGGAATTCCATCAGCCACTTGTTGTCGAGCTTCAGGTGGCGGCAAAGCAGGTAGGCTTCGGCCAATGCCTGGTAGTAGACCATCAGCGGCAGATTGAGCGCGAGCTTCATGCTGGCTCCCGCGCCCACGGGCCCCACATGCTCCACACGCCGGCACATCTGCTCGAGCAGCGGCTTGGCTAGCGCGAAATCTTCCTTGCTGCCGCCGGCGACGCCCAAGAGCTTGCCCTGCCGCGCCGGACCCACCGTGCCGCCCACGGGACATTCGACGAAGATGCCGCCCTTGGCCCGCACCTTCTCGGCCAGCGCCACCTCGTCGTGCGGCTGCACGGTGCTCATCTCGATGAACAGCTTGCCCTTGGCGTCGCTGGCGAGCAGGCCGTTCGGGTGCTCGTAGACGGCCACCAGCGCTTCCTTGTTGGTGAGGATGGTGACGACCGCTTCGGATTTGGCCGCAAGCTCGGCGGGGGCCTTGGCCACTTTGGCGCCGGCGTCCGCCAGCGGCTTCGTCTTCTCCGGAGCCCGGTTCCACACCGTCACCTCATGGCCCACCTCGATCAGATGGGCGGCAATCGCCGCGCCCATGCGGCCAACACCAGCAACGCCAACGCGCATGTCCATGTCCTCCTGGCTTTCCGCTCCGGCCTCGAAAGGCGATCACTATCACTCGGCCGGGCAGGCCACCAGCCTGCAAGAGGCCCCTTCGCGAACACGCCGCGGTGTTCTATTGATCGCGTGACACGGGATCGGGCGAGGGAGGCAGGCTGTGAGCCAGTGGAACAAGTACGAGCCGACGGCTGCGCGCGCACACGGCCGTCCAGGCCGCGTGGCGAGGCCCAAGAGCGTCACCATCGACGTGCACTCCCACGTCGGCGTGCCGCGCGCGGCCGAGTTCGTGAAGCCGTATCTGGCGCCCGACGCCATGCCGCTCGTAACTTTCGCCGATGCCGCCACCAAGGCGCTCAACCAGAAGCAGGAAGTCGACATCGTCGCCCGCGGCCCGCTCGAGAGGCGGCTTGCAGAACTCGACGCCATGGGCATCGACATGCAGGTGATCAAGCCCCCTCCGCCGCAGTGTTATTACGCCGTGCCGCTCGACATCGCCGTCGAGGCGGCGCGCATGGTGAACGACGGCGTCGCCGAGTTCGTCGCACAGAAGCCGGACCGCCTCAAAGGCTTCGGCACCGTGCCGATGCCCAACGGCAACGAGGCGGCCGAAGAGCTGGAGCGCTGCGTGAAGAAACTCGGCTTCAAGGGCGTGCAGGTGCTGACCAACGTCAACGGCCGCGAGCTGTCCGACCCAGCCTTCGCGCCATTCTGGAAGAAGGCGGAGGAGCTCTCCGTGCTGGTGGTGATCCACCCCAACGGCTTCACGCACGCCGAGCGGCTCAAGCGCTTCTACTTCAACAACGTCATCGGCAATCCGCTGGAGACGACGATCGCACTGCACTATCTGATCTTCGACGGCGTGCTGGAGCGCCATCCCAACCTGAAAATCCTGGCTGTGCACGGCGGCGGCTATCTCGCCAGCTACTCGGGCCGCATCGATCATGCCTGGGGCGCGCGCTCGGACGCGCACGGCGACCTGCCGCATCCGCCGACCACGTATCTCAGGAAGGTCTACTTCGACACGGTGGTATTCACTCCACACCAGCTGCAGGAGCTGGTGCGCCTCTACGGCGCCGACAAAATCCTGATGGGCACCGACTATCCCTTCGACATGGCCGACTACGACCCTGTCGGGCACGTGGGCGGCGCCGGGCTCGACGAGGCGACCGTTGCCGCCATTTGCGGCGGCAACGTCAAGCGGGTGCTGGGGCTTTGATGCGGCCGCGCTGGCCGATCGGCCATTTGACAGCCACGCTCGCAGTGATCGAGGCGATGACCTTTGCGGCCATCCCCTCGAGCGGGTAACAACGGCGATTGTGCGCGAAGGCGTCGGGGTGTTATCTTAATTCGTTCTGTAAAGCGTTCCATCCATGACGTCCGCCGTCCTTTCCCCTGCAATGACCGGCCCCGAGATCGCTTGCTATACGCGGCATCTATCGAGGGACACGGCCCTGTTGGAGTATGGGGCCGGCGGCAGCACGAGCCTTGCTGCCGAACTCGGCGTGCGCTCTCTCTATTCCGTCGAGAGCGATCTGGTCTGGCTCGGCCAAGTCGGAAAATCCCCGGCGGTGCGTGCCATGCTGGCCGCAGGCACGGCAAAGCTGGTTCACATTGACCTTGGTCGCGTGGGACGGTGGGGGAAGCCGAAAACCCCGCTCATGCTCCACAGATGGCCACGCTACGCCCACCAGCCTTGGCATGACGGATACTCCCCGAGCCTCGTGCTGGTTGATGGACGCTTCCGCGTATCGTGCATCTTGCAGGCTCTGCGGCTCGGGCAGGCCGGCACCAAGGTTGCCGTGCACGACTTCTGGCCGCGCCGGCATATGCATGCCATCCTTCCTCTCGCCGACATCGTGGATAGTGCTGGCTCCCTGGTCGTGCTCCAGCGCAAGGCCACCTGGCGTCCGCTGCGTACGGCCTGGCTGCGGGCTCGCCACCTCTTCGATAGGCGTTGACCGGATCGGTCTGGCTCTTCGATGTTCTTGTGCGGCAGTGCTTGGCTTCACGCTCGGTGACAATGCCGGCTGTGTGAGTGTCTTGCAGCCGCCTTGGCGTCACCTATTGCGCCACACGGCAAAGCGGATCAGCCGCCGAAACAGGGCGCCGTAGGGCGGCACCACCATGTCCGTAGGTGCAAAGCGACTCTGCAGAAATACGCCCTTGCCGTGGCTGAAGGTGCGGAAGCCGTCGCGGCCGTGGTAGCCGCCCATGCCGCTCGGGCCGATGCCGCCGAAGGGCAGCCCCTCCTGCGCAAAATGGAAAACGGTGTCGTTGACGCTAGCGCCTCCCGACACGGTTTGGCGGAGAACCTGGTCCACACGCGCGCGGTCGCTGTCGAAATAGTAGAGCGCCAGCGGTCGCGGGCGTTCGTTGACGAAGGCGATCGCGTCGCCGAGCGTGTCGTAGGGGACGATGGGCAGGACGGGACCGAAGATTTCCTCGCGCATCACCGCCAGGTCGGGGGCCGGATCGATGACGAGGATCGGCAGCATCTTGCGCTGGCTGCGCGCGCCGATGGCGGCGGGCCCTACCTCGCCCGCCGGGTCGACGGCCACGACGCGAGCGCCCTTGCCATGCGCGTCGGACACCAGGTCGGCGACCCGCTGGTAGTGCTTGTCGGTGACGATCGAGGTGTAGTCGGGGTTGTCGATAACGCGCGGGTAGAACCGCGCAACCGTGGCCTGCGCGGCCTGCACGAAGGTCTCGACTCGGTCGCGCTGGACCAGCACGTAGTCGGGGGCGATGCAGGTTTGCCCGGCATTGAGCAGCTTGCCGCGGATGATGCGCTCTGCAGCCGTCGCGTGGTCGTACTCGGCATGCACGATCGCTGGCGACTTGCCGCCGAGCTCGAGCGTGACAGGCGTAAGGTTCGCCGCTGCGGTCTGCATGACGAGCCTACCGACAGCCGTGGAGCCCGTGAACAGAATGTGGTCGAAGGGCAAGGTGCAGAGCGCCTGGGCGATGTCGGGGCCACCGATCGCCACCGCCACGCGATCGGGCCCCAGCGCCTCGTCCAGGCATTGCTTGAGGAGCGCCGCGGTGGCGGGAGCCGCCTCCGACGGCTTCACGATCACCCGGTTGCCGGCAGCGATGGCTGCGGCCAACGCACCGACGGTGAGCAGCAGGGGATAGTTCCAGGGCGAGATGATGAGCACGACGCCCTTGGGCTGCCAGTAGACGCGGCTGGAAGCCGGCCAGAACAGAATGGAAGCCGGGCGCCGCTCGGGCCGCGTCCAGCGATGCACATTGACCATCGCATCGCGCACGAGGCCCAGCGCCGGCACCACCTCGGCCATGCGTGTCTCGTCGTGCGAGCGCCAGCCGAAGTCCTGCGCAATCGCCTCGCAGAACTGCCGCGTGCGCGCATGGATAGCGTTGCGCAGACGCCGCAGCAGAGCCTTGCGCTCCGCGGCGGGGAGGGGCGCGTCGCTGCGGCTCGCCTCGTGCATGAGCCAGAAGCGCCGGCGAATGTCCTCCAGCCGCTCGCCCGGTGCGGCTCGGGCAAGAGTAGACTCGCTCATTGATCATCGTCCGGAACTAAGATTGCGCGGCAACATACACCCGCACCCTCGCGTCAGCGTTCAACAATGTGCGAGACGGCCGGGTCTCGGCAGAAAGTCGTATCCGCGCGCGACCGTTCCAGCTCGAACGGCTGAATTCCAGTGCTATCGCCAGAAATTCTCCAAAGAGACCATTCGCCGCAGGATCGTCACGGTCGCGACGAGTGCGCGCCCTCTCGCGATGGCGCAGGGCCCAGGCGATAGAGCTCGCCGTACTTGCCGCGCAGATAGGCAATGTAGGGCGCGATCGTCATGGGCTTGCCGGTAGCGCGCTTGACGATCTCGTCGGGCGTGAACTTGCGCCCGTGCCGGTAAAGCCGCTGCTTCAGCCATCCGTGCAGCGCTGCGAACTCGCCGCGCGCCATTTCCTCGTTTACTTCGGGATGCGTCTTCAGTGCTGCAGCGTAGAACTGGGAGCTCAGGATGTTGCCGATGGTGTAGCCCTGGAAGCCGCCGCCAACGCTGCCGCCGTACCAGTGCACATCCTGCAGGCAGCCGTCGCGATCGTCCGGCGGCTCGATGCCGAAGTCGGCCTTGAAGCGGGCGCGCCAAGCTTGGGGTATGTCCTTCACCTTGAGCCGCCCCTCCAGCAGATCGAGCTCCAGATCGAAGCGCAGCGTGACGTGCAGGTTGTAAGTAACCTCGTCGGCGTCGGTGCGGATGAGCGAGCGCTCGACGCGGTTGATGGCGCGGTAGAAGGTCTCGAGCGGGACCTTCTTCAACTCGCCGGGGAAGGCATCGCGCAGCTTGGGATAGAAATACTCCCAGAAGCCGCGGCTGCGCCCCACCACGTTCTCCCACAGGCGCGACTGGCTCTCGTGCACGCCGGCGGAGGTACCCGATCCCAGCGGCGTGCCGTCGTAGCGCGCGTCCACGTCCTGCTCGTACATGGCATGACCCGCCTCGTGCAGGACCGAGAACAGGCAGTCGCCGATATCGTTCTCCTTGACGCGGGTGGTGATGCGCACGTCGCCCGTGTTCAGCCGTGAGCAAAAGGGATGGTGCGTCTTGTCGAGGCGGCCGCGATCGAAGTCGTAGCCGAAGCGCTTGACCACGGCCACGGCGAAGTCGAGCTGCGGCTGCTCGGGGAATTTGCCGTGCAGCGCCGCATCGGAGGCGGGCTCCTGTTCGGAGATCGCACGAACGATCGGCACCAGCTCGGCACGCAGCTCCTGGAACAGGGCACGCACGCTGGCGACCGTCATGCCCTCGTCAGGACCGTCGATCAGCGGATCGGCGATGTGCTCGTAGGGGCCCAGGTAGTCGGCATACTTGCGACTGAAGTCGAGCGCCTTCTCCAGGTACGGGCGCATGGTGGCGAAGTCGTTGGCGGGCCGGGCGCGCGTCCAGGCGTCGTAGGAGGCTGAGCCCATCTCGCTCCAGCGGGCGACGAACTTGGGGGGCACCCGGACGGCCTTGCGGTAATCGCGCCGCACGACGCGGATGAGGCCGGCGTCGTCCGCAGCATAGGGCAGGGCCGCCTCGTGGGGCTCGAGCGCATCGAGCAGCTTGCCGAGCGCAGGGTCGGTGAACTTCTCGTGCGCCAGCCGGCTCAGCGTGGCGCCCTGGCGGGCGCGCGCGGCGGCTCCGCCCTTCGGCATGTAGGTAGCCTGGTCCCAGCTCAGCACGGCGCCGGCGGAGCTGAGATCGGAAATCTCGAGCAGGCGGCGCTTCAGCTCCGTCAGTCGCGTCTGGGCGGAGGCGCCGGTGGAGCCTTTGGTCGCACCGCGGCCGGTGCTGGAAGTCGTTCTTGCCTTGCTGGTATTGGGCCCAGCCTTGGCCATGCTTGTCTTGCTCATGAATGATCTTCTTGCGAGGGCGACCGCTGCGGTCGCCGCCCCTCAGCGCCAGGGTGCCGATTGGTGCAATGGCAAGATCGAGATGCCGGCGCGCGCCGTCAAGCCTCGATGCCCATGCGGCTCACCATCTCGAAAAACGCATGCAGCCGCGGCGCATCGTGCAGGATCTCGATAGACAGGATCTTGTCGCAATCGAACAACGTCTTGACCCGCGCGGTACCGTCGAAGGAATGGCCGGTGACGCGGTGCTCGTATTGGAATGCGATACGCGATACCCACAGACCGTGCCGGTCGCTGAACGAAATCTTGAGCGGGCGATACCGGGTGACGTGGAAGTCGCGCAGGAACTGCGACAGCGACTGGGCAAGGTTGTGCTTGCCGTGCACGACGCCGGGAATGGGCCACGCGCCTTGCGGCAGATAGTGCTTGTAGACGGCGTCGCGATGCACGCACGCTCTTACGGCCGCCACATCGTGGACGGCCCATGACGCGCACGCGCCCTCAATGATCAAGCGCTGATCGCGCTTACTTGCATGCATTTGGGCCCGCACTCCCAAACTCGAATGCCAACAGCTACACTAGCGCAGCGCGCAGCAAGACAAAATGTGCCGTGCACATATCGGTATTGTGACACGTTGGAGTGAGGCAAAAATGTATCGGTGCAGCCTGCGCGGTCAATCGCCGAGCCGAACGATATCGTAGGTGGAGCGGCCCGAGACATGGCGCGCCTCGTTTACGACCACGTGTTCGCCCGCTTGCGGCGTGAGGCGGCTGGCGCTGAAAGCCTCCACATCCCGTCCGTCTCCTAAGTGCACGAACACTACGTGTCCCCGCGCAGCCGGGCCAGGCTTGATACCCACAACGGTTCCAGAATGCGCCTGAACGCCCACGGTGCGGTCGATACGATCGACTGAAAGCTCGGTGAAATAGGCCACGGCGGCGAGCAGCACTACGGCAATGGCGACGAGCGGCAGAGCGCGCCGCGCGCGATCGCGCCACACGAGCCGCGTGAGCCTGCGCGCCTTGTCATCAGAAAGTCTCATGGCTTCCATCTCCACACGGAATGCTCCGCCCGATGGCGGAGCACACCGTCGCGCCTTCATCAGTCAGCCGGCGGCACAGCGGTGATGGCGCCGCCCACCGAGGTGCGGCCGCCGTCGATCACGTATTGCGCCCCATTGATGTTGCTGGCGAGGTCCGAGCACAGGAACAGCACCACGCTCGCCACCTCCTCCGGAGTGCCGTAGCGCCCAAGCGGCAGGGCTGCCCGATAGCGGGCCTCGACGGCTGCAGGATCGGCCGGATCGAGCTGGGCCTCGATCGAATGGATCATGCGCGTATCGATGGGCCCTGGGCACACTGCGTTGACGCGCACGCCCTCGCGCGCGACCTCGCCAGCGGCCGACTTGGTGAGGCCGATCACCGCGTGCTTGGAGGCAACGTAGGGTGCCATGCCCGGCGTGCCGACCAAGCCCGCCACCGAAGCCGTGTTCACCACCGCCCCCGACTTCTGCGCCAGCATCACGGGCAGCACGGCCCTGAGCCCCAGGAACACGCCTTTGACGTTGGTGGCCAGCACCTGGTCGAACACCGCCTCGTCGCTGTCGACAATGAACGCGACCTTGCCCTCGATGCCGGCGTTGTTGAAGAAGCAGTCGATGCGGCCATAGGCGTCGACCGCCGCTTTGACATAGCCCTGCACCTCGGCCGACTTGGTGACGTCAGCGGCATGAGCGAGCGCATCTTTGCCCTGCTGGCGGATAGTCGCCGCCGTGCGCTCCGCCGCGGACGCATCGCGATCGACGGCGACGACACGGGCACCACGACTGGCAAAAGCCAAGGCCGCGGCGCGGCCGATGCCATTGCCTGCGCCCGTGATCAGCGCGACCTTGCCGGTAAAATCCATGAGACCTCCCTTGCCGCGAGCTTGTGCATTCTGCCTCAGAGGCAGCCCGGACTTATTGGCATCCGCAGCGCGCCCCGTATTGTCCATCTTGCGGCTTCTGATACTATCAGGCGTCCTCTCTCATGGAAGGCGAGCGTCATGACACCCCTTAAGTGCCTTGCAGCTGCGTCCATTCTCGCTCTCTCGGCTCACGCGGCGATTGCCTGCCCGGGCTATGGCGAATACACGATGGCCGCCGCCCAGGAGGAGGTGACAACCGCGCAGTCTGAGCCTTCCCAGCCCGCCCCAGTGCAACAGGCCGCTCAGCCCACGCCAACCGAGCCGACCGAGGTTGCCTTGGTTCGGCCGGGCGAGACCGCGGTCCAGAGGTAACGCCTCCACTTTTCAGCGCTTCAGGCCACTTGCGAAGGGCGAGCCCGCGAGGCGCGCGCCACTGCAATGTGCCTCGCCCCGCGCACGCCTAGGCGGTGCTCTCCTCGATGGCGTCGACGCGACTCGGATAGAAGGCGAGGTGATCCTTGATCTCTGCCACCGCCGCGAACGGCGCCTCATAGGTCCACACCGCGTTCTCGCTGGCGCGGCCATCGACCTGGAGACTGTAGTACGCCGCATCGCCCTTGTAGGGGCAGTGCGTCGCGCGGGCGGTGCGCACAAACGCGGACATGTCCGCATCCGCGCGCGGAATGTACTGGACCGGCGCCAGCGTCGCCTCCCGCAAAGTCAGCGCGCGCACTGTGTCGGCGACCACGCGGCCGTTGAAGAGAATACGCACCCGCCTCGGGTTCGGCGCGATGGTGATGGGATGATCAGGTCCTGGGATTTTCATCGGGCGTAGCGGGAGCTTGAGAGAGGGGGCCATTGCGGGGCCGCGCAACTGGACGCGAGCCCCTGTCACCTATGCACCCGCCCGCTCGCGTTCAAGCCACAAAGCGCAGCCGCATTCGCGCAGGCGCCATGCGCGGCAAGCACCCAGCGATATACTCGCCGGTGCGCTTGCCGCATCGTCGCAATGGACTGGATCGGTTGGACCGGCGCTATCGCGGCGCCAGCACCATCACCATCTGGCGGCCTTCCATGCGCGGCTCGGACTCCACCTTGGCAATGGGCTCGGTGTCCGACTTGACGCGCTGAAGGACCTGCCAGCCGAGTTCCTGGTGCGACAGCTCGCGGCCACGGAAGCGCAGGGTCACCTTGACCTTGTCGCCGTCGTCGAAGAAGCGCCTTATCGAGCGCATCTTCACGTCGTAGTCGTGGTCGTCGATGCTGGGCCGCATCTTGATCTCTTTGATCTCGACGATCTTCTGGCGCTTGCGCGCCTCGGCGGCCTTCTTCTGTTCCTGATATTTGAATTTGCCGTAGTCGAGAATCTTGGCCACCGGCGGATCTGCATCCGGCGATATCTCGACCAGGTCGAGCCGCGCCTCGGTGGCGCGGGCCATGGCGTCGCTGGTGGAAACGACGCCGACGTTCTGGCCGGTGTGATCGATCAATCGAACCTGCGGGGCCCGGATCTCTTCATTCATCCGCGGACCCGACGGTGCACGCTCGGGCGCACCTCTCATTGGACGTCGTATGTTGCAGTCTCCTCAGATTGTTGCGTTGACGCTGCCCCCCAACGCCCGCCACGCGGCGGCCGCCGATGGGCAAGCAGTTAAAGAATTGGAGAGATAGGCCGCGAAGTCAAGGTTTGCGGGGCCTATTGCGTTAGGGAATGATTATGAGCGTTGCCGGCGGAAAACTGTGCCGCAAGCGCGGTTCCGAGCAGCTGGTCGTAGTGTGCCAGCGTGCTGCGCTGCATCGATTGCGTGGTGAAATTGGCAAGCACCCGCCGGCGCGCTCTGACGCCCACGTCGCTGCGCTCGAGCGAGGGTAGCCCCAGGGCCTCCCTGAGCGCCCGCGCCAGCTCCTCTGCGGCGCCCGCCGGCACCAGCCAGCCGGTTATTTGCGCTTTGGCAGCAACGGGTTGTGCGAGCACGATCTCGGATGGCGCGCCGAGCTTGGTGGCGATGACCGGACAGCCCAGAGCCGCGGCCTCGGCGGCGGCCCGACCGAACGCCTCCGGTTCGGTCGAGGCGATCACAGTCACGTGCGCGGCGAGATAGGCCGCCGCCATGTCATCCACATGGCCGACCAGGCGGACGTCGTCATGCAGGCCCAGCCGCTCGATTTGGTCCTGCAACTCTTGAACGTAGCTGTCGCGCCCCTGCGCATCGCCGGCGAGGACGGCAACGGCCTGGTGCCAGTCTCCCTGCTGTTTCAGGCGAGCGATAGCGTCGATCAGCACTGTTTGCCCTTTCCAGCGGGTCAGGCGCGCGGCCTGCAGCACGATGCGCTGGTCCGGGGCCACGCCCCAAGTCTGGCGCAGGCGGGCAACACGGTCGGGAGCGATCCGCTGCGGATCGAACGCGCCGATATCGACGCCGCGATGCACGACCGCGATGCGCGAGCGCACGAGCGCGTAGCGGGAGGCTATGAGGTCGGCGGTGTAGTTGGAGTTGGCGATGACGATGTCGCCTCGCGCCATCACGCTGTTGTAGAGGCTCTTGAGCGCGTTGGTCTCGCCGTAGGCGCCGTGGTAGGTGGTCACGAACGCAACGCCGGTCTGGCGCGCGGCGATGAGCGCGCTCCAGGCGGGTGCGCGGCTGCGGGCGTGTACCAGGTCGACGGCGCGGGCCCGTACCGAGCGCGCGATGGCGCGGGCGTTGGCCAGGATCTTGAGTGGGTTCTTTGTCGCCGCCGGGAATGCGATAGCCTCGGCGCCCGCCGCCTGCAATCGCGCCGTCAGGCGCCCGGGCTCCGCCAGCACGATCGCCTGTCCGCCGCCGCGCACGATGGCTTCGGCCATCTCCACCGTCGACATTTCGGCGCCGCCGGCATCGAGTTGCGGGATGATCTGCAGTATGGTCGGCCGCTCTTTCGTCACCAGCGCTTCTCGCCGTTGCGCCCGCAGGCGTTGCGGGCGGGCTTCACAGGATGGCATAGGATGGCCGGCAGCAACCCGCAATTTCTGACCGTGGGCTCGGGCGTTGAGCAGCGCCGCATCGCCTATCTCCTGCGAGCCCGCAGCCGGCTCGGACAAGCCGGGCCTCGTGTGGCTGTGCGGGCTCAAATCGGAAATGATCAGCACCAAGGCGTCGGCAATAGCCGAATGGGCTGCAAGCCAGGGATGTGCTTGCCTCAGGTTCGACTATTCCGGGCATGGCCAGTCGGACGGCAAGTTCGAGGACGGCACGGTCAGCCGCTGGCTGGAGGAGACGCGCGCAGCGTTCACAAGTCTGACGCAAGGCCCGCAGGTGCTCGTGGGCTCGAGCATGGGCGGCTACATGGCGCTCCTTCTGCTCAGGGCCCTCTTGGCCGAAGGGCCCCGCGAAGCTCAACGCATCGTCGGGCTCGTTCTCATCGCACCGGCATGGGACATGACCGAGCTCATGTGGCAGCGCTTCCCGGAAAGCGCCCGCAGAGACATCGCGGAGAAAGGCATCTACCTCAGGCCCTCGGACTACGGCGACGGCCCGTATCCGATCACGCGTGCTTTCCTGGAGGACGGACGCAAGCATCTGATCGGATCGGAGCCGTTCGATCCCGGCCGACCCGTGCACGTTATCCACGGCCTGCAGGACCCGGACGTGCCGTGGGAGCACACGCTCGATCTGGTGGCACACCTGAGCGGCGACTGGACGAGGGTCGCGGCAGTGCCCGACGGCGAGCACCGCCTGTCGCGCCCGCAGGACATCGCCTTGTTGCTCGAAACCATCGCTGCGGTGTCGGCGGCGGCCGGGTCCTCGCGCTAGCGACGGCACCAACACCTGAAGGCAGACGTCCGCGGCTGTGCGGCCGCAGCCGTCACGATCGCCGATCAACAACCGCGGCACCGGCAACGAGCGCGGCAGGGCCCTCGCCCATGGTTCGCAAACGCAGCTGCAAATCTGCCGGACGTCGCCGCAGAGGCCGGCGCGGGATGGGGCTCTCGAGCACCAGGCGGCGGAACGGCTCGTGATGGCGGGTGCCCGCCAGGAACTCCAGGTAGGGGGCCCAGAGCTGGCGCCGCGCCTCCACCCGCTTCGACGGCCGCGGCGCATGCCGCTCGGGCGCAAGGGGCTCCAGGCGCTGGCTGCCGAGCCAGGCGTACGTCGCCTGCCATACCTCCGGCGGCGCCCGGCGGTTGCGCGCGGCGCGCAGCTGCACGACGTTGGGCATCGTCATCTCTGCCTCGTGCAGCCCGATCTCGACGCAGGCGACGCTGCGCGCGCCCTTGCGCACCGAGAAGATGGCGCTGACGCCGGCGTACAGGTGATCGGCGTACTGGTCGAGGCAGTTGTCGAGCGCCTGGCTCTCGGCGATGAAGTCGTCGACCGTGCGCAGTGCGACGAAGTTGTAGCCGCACGCCGACCCGTTGGTGAGCCACGGCGTCTCGATGCCCAGCCCCAGGCACTCCAGCATTCGCAGCCGCTGGCGCCAGACGCTCAGCTCCTCGCGTGCGCGCCTCAGGCTGATCTCCGCATGCCAGGGCTTGCGCAGCAGGCGGTGGCCGAGGTGGCCCTCTTGCTCGCTGAACCACCCCCAGGCCGCCAGGTAGACGAAGAATTCCTCAGGCGGGGCAACGAGATCGCTCTGGCGCGCCAGCCACAAGGCATAGTTGGCCCCGCACGCCTCCTGGGCATGCGCGACGCGCGTGAGCCAGGTCGCGGCCAGCCGCTGCTCGCGCGGGATCATGCTGGCGATGCGAAAGGCAAAGGCCGGGTCGGCCGGCAGCGGCGGCAGGGGCGTCACGAAGGCCTGGGGCGGCAGCCTGCGCAGCCACCAGGCGACGCCGAGCGCGTCGGCTGCCTCGCGCAGCGGCGCGCCGGCCAGGATCAGATCGAAGGTGCGCTCGCGCTGCGCCGGCGTTGCGTATCCGGTCGCCAGCGCGAACAGCAGCGCTGGAAAGCTGTCGCAGAGGTCTTCGAGCGCGGGCGAGCAGCGTGTGAGGTCTGCCACGAAGCGCCTGTATGCAGGATTGAAAGCATCGACCCGCCGCCGGCGGCGGACGGCGGCGCCTTCCTCGTGAGGCGCAAAGCCGCCCTTCAACGTACCCGCACTCATGTTTTTCGCAGCCGCTTCCAACGCGTCGCGCCCCGCTCGACCATTGACAGCAGACTAGCGTGACAGTGTGGCGAAAACGGGAGGGTGCGAGGTGCGCCCGGCGCTCACCGCAAGCCGTTGAGCGCCTGGCCGAAGCCCGAAAGAGAGATCGGGATGCCGATGCCGGCCTCCTCGCTCTGGAAGATGATGAACACCGCGCTCTTGCCGGTCTTGAGCTGCTCGATCAGCGGGTCCTCCACCACCACCTGGGCGTAGCAGGCGAATGCATTGCACCTGATGAACGGCGCGTGGCCCACATCCTTATTGTCGATCTTGAGACCGAGGCCCGGCGGCAGCAGCACGCCGAGCGGCGCGAACACGCGCAGCACGCGGCGTCCGTCGGAGAAGCGCTGGAAATAGACGGTGAGGCCGACATTGTTGCGATCCTCGGCCGTCACGCTCTGGACAATCGCGCAGATCTCGTTCTTGGCGCCGGGCGGCGGCGCCTTGCACACGATCTGCCAGTCGCCGTACTGGCCCTTGACCGTGCCGCCCTCCAGCGCCTGCGGGTGCGCCTCGACGATGGGGAGGACGAAGAACGCCAGCAGAAGAGCGGCGGGAAGCTGCCAGGCGAGCCCGGTCGCGCCAGCGCGGCGGCAGATGCTGCAAAGGAAGAGGGTCAAGCGCAACTCCCGGGCACGATCGGCGCATTGCACACCACAATCGAAGCCTGCGCGAGCCTCGCCGATCGCTGTTGCCCGCGCACGGCGCGGGCAACGGTCATCTCGGCAAGAAATCCGGCCAAAATGCGGTTCACGTTTCGGGGGGCAGGTTTCAGGCGTCGAAGAGGCCGGGACGGCAGCCCTGAACCCGACACCTGAAACCTGATCCCTCACCGCAATTCGCGCGTGGAAATGCCGCAGCAAGGCGCCCTTGAGAAGGTTGGAGCCATTGTGTTTGGTGACGACGAGGCGCAAGATTTGGCGTGTGCTGGCGACTGAGCCGCCGACTGGCTGCATGTCGGTGCGCGATGGGCCCCGGGGCCTCGCCAGTTCTGTCGAAAGGCCCGCCGGGGTTGGGGACGACAGCACGGCTCGTAGGCTAAGCTAGGCAATGGATATCTTACCGCTCGGAGCGTACCGGCTGCGCCGGAGGCTAGCGCGCCGGGGGTGCGGCGCGAGACACTGGGATCGGGAGCGACACTTGATGGAGCGAGAGAGCCGCAACAGAGCCGGGGTCCTGTCTCCCCTTGCCGCAATCGGCATGAGCCTGCTGGCACCGGCGGCGATGGCGGGCTCGGGTCAGCCCTCGCCCCGGGAGATCGGTTTCCAGGACGCGGCGACGCCAATTTTCGAGGAAATCCATAACTTCCACTACTTCGTCAACGTCATCATCTTCGCCATCACCGCCTTCGTGATGGTGTTGCTGCTCTACGTGATCTTCCGCTTCAACGAGAAGCGCAATCCGGTTCCAACCAAGACCACCCACAACACCGTGCTCGAGGTGCTGTGGACCGTGGTGCCGGTGTTCATCCTGGTGATCATCGCCATCCCCTCGTTCAAGCTGCTCTACGCGCAATACACCTATCCGCCGCCCGACGTGGTCCTCAAAGCCACGGGCAATGCCTGGAACTGGACGCATGAGTTTCCCGACCTCGGCATCAAGGTAGATTCCGTGATGCTGCAGGACAATGAGCGCGCGGACCTGATCAAGTCGGGCATGCCGGCCGACCAGGTGCCGCGCAATCTCGCCGTCAGCAACGAGGTGCTGGTGCCTGTCAACAAGGTGGTGCACGTGCTGGTCACTTCGTCCGACGTGATCCACGCCTGGAGGATCCCCTCGTTCGGCTCGATGGTGGATGCCGTGCCGGGCCGAATCACGGCGACCTGGTTCAAGGCAACCAAGGAAGGCATCTATTTCGGCCAATGCTCCGAGCTGTGCGGCAAGGACCACGCCTTCATGCCGATCGCCATCCGGGTGGTGAAGGACAAGGTGTTCAGCGACTGGGCCAAGGCCGTGAAGGAGCGCAACCGGACCCGGGTGCGCGAGATCATTCGCGAGGTTGCCAAGGAGCATGCCGGCCAGAACAAGACGGCATTGCGATAGGCCTGGGCATAATGTGAGCGCGCACGCGCAGGATTGAACGCTAGGGCGAATGCGAAGGTAGGCAACATGGCGACCAAGGCTCATGCGGAAGGCGAACACGGCCACGAGCACACGCCCTACGGCGTCTTCCGCTGGCTCAACTCCACCAACCACAAGGACATCGGCACGATGTACCTGCTGTTCGCCATCGTCGGCGGACTAGTCGGTGGGTTCTTGTCGGTGGTCATGCGCATGGAGTTGCAGGAGCCGGGCCTGCAGTACTTCGCCAATGGACACGTGTTCAACGTGTTCGTCACCGGCCACGGGCTCATCATGGTGTTCTTCATGGTGATGCCGGCCATGATCGGCGGCTTCGGCAACTGGTTCGTGCCGCTGCAGATCGGCGCGCCCGACATGGCCTTCCCGCGCATGAACAACATCTCGTTCTGGCTGCTGCCGGCCTCGTTCTCGCTGCTGCTTCTGTCCATGTTCGTCGAGGGGCCGTCCAGCATGAACGGCGTCGGGGCCGGCTGGACCGTCTATGCGCCGCTGTCGACCCAGGGCCATCCGGGCCCGGCCATGGACTTCGCCATTCTGTCGCTGCACCTGGCGGGCGCCTCCTCCATCCTCGGCGCCATCAACTTCATCACCACCATCTTCAACATGCGCGCCCCCGGCATGACCTTGCACAAGATGCCGCTGTTCGTTTGGAGCGTGCTCGTTACCGCCTTCCTGCTGCTGCTGTCGCTGCCCGTGCTGGCCGGCGCCATCACCATGCTGCTCACCGACCGCAACTTCGGCACGACCTTCTTCAACCACACCGGCGGCGGCGATCCCATTCTCTATCAGCATCTGTTCTGGTTCTTCGGCCACCCGGAGGTCTACATCCTGATCCTGCCCGGCTTCGGCATGATCAGCCACGTGGTGTCGACGTTCTCCAAGAAGGCGGTGTTCGGCTACCTCGGCATGGCCTACGCCATGGTGGCCATCGGCTTCGTCGGCTTCATCGTCTGGGCCCACCACATGTACACCTCGGGCATGGGCGTGGACGTCCAGGCCTATTTCATCTTC
Organism: uncultured Alphaproteobacteria bacterium; assembly: GCA_963832445.1. Taxonomy (GTDB): domain Bacteria; phylum Pseudomonadota; class Alphaproteobacteria; order Rhizobiales; family Hyphomicrobiaceae; genus AWTP1-13. The sequence continues at coordinate 121,224 of CAWHUM010000012.1, read as the reverse complement.
GCCACCATGGTGATCGCGGTGCCGACGGGGGTGAAGATCTTCTCCTGGATCGCCACCATGTGGGGCGGCTCGATCCAGTTCCGCGTGCCGATGCTGTGGGCGCTCGGCTTCATCTTCCTGTTCACGGTCGGCGGCGTCACCGGAGTCATGCTGGCCAACGCCGGCGTCGACCGGGCCATGCACGACACCTACTACGTGGTGGCGCACTTCCATTACGTGCTCTCGCTCGGCGCCGTGTTCGCCATCTTCGCCGGCTGGTACTACTGGTTCCCGAAGATGACGGGCTACATGTACAACGAGGCGCTGGGCAAGCTGCACTTCTGGCTCACTTTCATCGGCGCCAACGTGCTGTTCTTCCCGCAGCACTTCCTCGGGCTGTCCGGCATGCCCCGCCGCTATGTCGACTACCCCGACGCCTTTGCCTACTGGAACTGGTGGTCCTCGGTCGGCTCCTACATCACGGCCACCGCCACGCTGATCTTCATCGGCAGCATGTTCTACGCCTACTTCATCGCCCGCCAGCGGGCTCCCGCCAACCCGTGGGGCGCCGGCGCCACCACGCTCGAGTGGACGCTGCCCTCGCCGCCAGCCTTCCATTCCTATGAGACTCTGCCGAAGCTCAAGGAGACCGCGCACCACTAGCCGGCGGAGCGCCTGCGCGCGCACGGACCATCATGGCTGAGTTCGGATTGGATACGCGAACGCTGCACCCTGCCGCCATGGCCGGCGGGGCCGTGCGCGATTTCCTCGCCCTGATGAAACCCCGGGTGATGTCGCTGGTGGTCTTCACCGCGCTCACCGGGCTGGTTCTGGCACCTGGCGGCATGCACCCCGCGCTCGGCGTCGTCGCCCTGATTTGCATTGCCGCCGGCGCTGGCGCCTCCGGCGCCCTCAACATGTGGTACGACGCCGACATCGACGCCTGCATGCAACGCACCGCCAGCCGGCCCATTCCGCGCGGCCTCGTCACACCCGAGGAGGCGCTGACCTTCGGAGTGGTGCTCGCGCTCGGCTCGGTGGCGACGCTTGGCGTGCTCGTCAACTGGACGGCCGCCCTCCTGCTCGCCCTCACCATCGGCTTCTACGTCTTCGTCTACACCATGTGGCTGAAGCGGCGGACGCCGCAGAACATCGTGATCGGCGGGGCGGCGGGAGCCTTTCCGCCCATGATCGGCTGGGCCGCCGCCACCGGCTCGGTGAGCCTGGAAAGCGTCGTACTGTTCCTCATCATCTTCATGTGGACACCGCCGCATTTCTGGGCGCTGGCGCTCTACCGCGCGCGCGACTATGAGCGCGCCGGCGTGCCGATGCTGCCCGTCGTCGCCGGCCCGGACGAAACGCGCAAGCAGATCGTCATTTACGCCGCGCTGCTGGTGCCGCTCGCCTTGCTGCCGGCGTTCATGGGTTTCGGCGGCTCGCTCTATGCGCTCGTCTCGATCATGCTCGGCGCCGTGTTCCTGGCATTGGCCCTGACAGTCAACCGGGTGCGCAAAGGGCGCGAGGCCGACCGCGCTGCCAAGCGCCTGTTCGGCTTCTCGATCCTCTACCTCTTCAGCCTGTTTGCTGCACTTCTGGTCGAGCGGGGCGTAGCAGTATGGGCGCAGTGAGCGCGGAGGCCGCAAATCTTGCAGGAGCGCGAGCAACAGGAATGGCAGCGGCGGCGCAGAATGCGCTCGATCGGCATTGCGCTGGTGCTCGGCGCGCTGGTGGCGATGTTCTACATCGCCACCATCGTCAGGCTGGGCGGCAACGTGCTGAACAGGCCGCTCTAGCGCTGTGCCGGACTGCCGGGTGGATGCAATGAGCGATGGCTCACACAATCGCACGCTGCAGCGCCGCCACCGGGTGCTCGCCGCCTGGTGCGTAGCCCTGGTGATGGCCATGGTCGGCGCCGCCTACGCGTCGGTGCCCCTCTACCGGCTGTTCTGCCAGGTCACCGGCTTCGACGGCACGCCACGGGTTGCCACGCGGCCGGCGGCGACTGTCATCGACAAGACCATCGTGGTGCGCTTCGACGCCAACGTCACGCCTGGGCTGCCCTGGCGCTTCGAGCCGGTGCAGCACACCATGGAAGTGAAGATCGGCGAGACCAACCTCGCCTTCTTCCGGGCTACCAACACCTCGGACCAGCCGGTGCGCGGCACTGCTATCTACAACATCTTCCCCGAGATCGCCGCCGTCTACTTCAACAAGCTGCAATGCTTCTGCTTTACCGAGCAGCTGCTGGAGCCCGGCCAGTCGATGGAGTTCCCCGTGAGCTTCTTCATCGACCCGGCGATCGTCAACGACCGGGACGCACGCGGCGTCACGCACATCACACTTTCCTACACCTTCAACCCGATGGCCGCGCCCAATCCCGGCGTTGCCGACAAACGCGCCGGGACGGCGGGCTAGACGCTACCAGGAGCTTTAGATGGCCGACACGCACACCAAGCACCACGACTATCATCTGGTGGACCCGAGCCCCTGGCCCGTGGTGGGCTCCATCTTCGCCTTCATGATGGCCGTCGGCCTGGTCATCTGGATGCGCTCGATGGGCGGTGGCGCCGGCCTCTTCGGCGTGCGCGGACCCAGTGTATTTTTCGTCGGCGCCGCTGGTATCACCTTCACCATGTTCGTGTGGTGGCGCGACGTGATCAAGGAGGCGAACCGCGGCGATCACACGCCAGTCGTGCAGCTGCACCTGCGCTACGGCATGATCATGTTCATCGCCTCCGAGGTGATGTTCTTCGTCGCCTGGTTCTGGGCCTATTTCGACGCCTCGTTGTTTCCCGCCGCGATCCACCCGATCGAGGTGACCTTGCCCGACGGCACGCTGGCCCCGACCAAGGAGGTGATCGGCATGGTAGAGCGCAACGCGCTCACCGGCGGCAAGTGGCCGCCCAAGCCCAGCGAGTATTTCCACGGCACCTTCGACCCGTGGGGATTGCCGCTCGTCAACACCCTGATCCTGCTCACCTCCGGCACCACCGTCACCTGGGCCCACCACGCGCTGCTCGAGAACAACCGCAAGGGCCTCGTCTGGGGCCTCGTGATCACCATCATCCTGGGCGCGCTGTTCACCGCCTGCCAGGCCTACGAGTACGCCCACGCCGGCTTCAATTTCGCCGGCCACATCTACGGCTCGACCTTCTTCATGGCCACCGGCTTCCACGGCGCGCACGTGATCATCGGCACGCTGTTCCTGACAGTCTGCCTGTTCCGGGCCCTCAACGGGGCGTTCACCCCCAAGCAGCACTTCGGCTTCGAAGCCGCCGCCTGGTACTGGCACTTCGTCGACGTGGTGTGGCTGTTCCTGTTCACCTGCATCTACGTGATCGGTGCAGGCACGCCGCTGGCGCATTGACGGGGCGGACAAGCCGCCTCGCCGCTGAATTGTGGTCGACGCTGAACCGGGGATTGTTTCACGTGAAACAATCCACTGTTCAGTATTAACCATATGGTCGCACCGTCGGCTTCGTGCCGGCCTCGCCTCCGGCGCCGCAGCGGGAGATACGCATGCAAGACGCCCCGACTTCGGCCTCGGCCGCCATCGTCGCCGGCCTCAAGGGGCGCTGTCCCCGCTGCGGGCAAGGCGCGCTCTTCCGCTCAGGACTGGCGCTGCGTGAGAAGTGCGACCGCTGCGGCTTGAGCTATGCGTTCGCCGACTCGGGCGACGGCCCCGCCGTGTTCGCGATTCTCATCCTAGGCTTCCTCGTGCTGGGGGCGGCGCTGCATCGTCGAGTTCCGACTCAATCCGCCGGTCTGGGTGCACGTCGTGCTGTGGGGCCTGGCCACGCCGGCGCTCGCATTCGTGCTGCTGCGCGCACTCAAGGGCGTGCTGATCGCGCTACAGTACAAGCACCAGGCCGGCGAGGGGCGTCTCGGCCTCGACTGAAGCTCGCGCACGATGCTCCACAAGCTGCGACAGGCCCGCTTGCTTTGGCCGACCCTGCTGGCGATTGCCGGCTTGGCCGTCCTGATCGGGCTCGGCACCTGGCAGCTCGAGCGCAAGGCGTGGAAGGAAGCGCTGCTCGCCAAGATCGCCGCCCGCGTCGGCGCCGATCCCGTGCCGCATCACCGCAGCCATGCAGACGCGGCGCGATGGCGGCGACATCGAATACGTGCACGTCACCGTCACCGGCCGCTTCCTGCACGACAAGGAGCGCTATCTCTACGCGCCCGCCCCCTCGGGCCTCGCCTGGCACGTCTACACGCCGCTGGAGATCGGCCCCGGTCTCGTCGTGTGGATCAATCGCGGGCATGGTGCCGGACGCCAGCAAGGCACCCGCCGCCGCGCTGCCGGCCAGGTTGAGGGCAGCGCCGAGGTGCGCGGCGTCATCCGTCTTGTGCCCGTCCGCACGTTCTTCGCGCCCGACAACGATGTGGAGGGCAACGTCTGGTACTGGCCGGATATCCCCGCCATGACCAGCATCGGCCTTCCCAGACGGCTCGGCCAAGGCGCTGCCCATCTTCGTCGAGGCCGATGCCGATCCCGCACCGCCCGGCGGCCTGCCCAGGGGCGGCGTCACCCGCATCGCCCTTCCCAACCGCCACCTGGAATACGCGCTCACCTGGTATGGTCTGGCCGCGACCCTCATTGGCGTCTATTTGGCGTTCGCCATCAGCCGCTTGCGGGCCGCCGCCAGCAGCTAGCATCGGCAACCAAGCGCTTTTTCCAGCCCAGCCCGCCAGTTGCCTTGTTCGCTGCGGGCTTGCGCCGTAGGGTGCCTGCCAATCACCCCCTGCAAGCCGACGAAAGCCCGATCCTTGCGTTACATCTCCACCAGAGGCGAGGCGCCAGAGCTGGGATTTGAGGATGCGCTGCTGGCTGGTCTGGCACGCGATGGCGGCCTCTACGTGCCCGGAGCCTGGCCGCAGCTGACGCCTGGCCAGATCGGCGGTTTCGCCGGCAGGCCGTTCGCGGAGGTTGCCGCCGCCCTGCTGGAGCGGTTCGCAGGCGGCGCCATACCGCGGCCCGAGCTGCTGGCGATCGCTCGCGACGCCTATGCCCGCTTCGGCCACCCGGCGGTGACACCGCTGGTGCAGATCGGCCCCAACCTGTGGATCCTCGAGCTGTTCCACGGGCCGACGCTGGCCTTCAAGGACCTCGCCATGCAGCTGCTGGCGCGGCTGATGGACCGCGTGCTCGCGGCCCGCGACGCGAAGGTCACGATCGTCGGCGCTACCTCGGGCGACACCGGCGGCGCGGCGGTGGAGGCCTTCCGCGGCTCCAGCCGCGCCGAGCTGTTCATCCTGTTCCCCGATGGCCGCGTCTCGGACGTACAGCGGCGCATGATGACCACCGCCACCGAGCCCAACGTCCACGCCATCGCCATCGACGGCACTTTCGACGACTGCCAGGCGCTGGTGAAGGCCATGTTCGCCGACTTGGCCTTCCGCGACCGCAATCATCTGGCAGGCGTGAACTCCATCAACTGGGGCCGGGTGGCTGCGCAAATCACCTACTACGTCGTCGCGGCGGCGGCGCTCGGAGCGCCGCATCGGGCCGTCTCGTTCTCGGTCCCGACCGGCAACTTCGGCGATATCTTCGCCGGCTACGCGGCAAAGCGCATGGGCCTCCCCGTCGAGCGGCTGGTCCTTGCCACCAACGAGAACGACATCCTCCGCCGCACCCATGCCACGGGCGCCTACGAGGTGCGCCCCGTCGTGCCCACCACCTCGCCTTCCATGGACATTCAGGTCTCCTCCAACTTCGAGCGCTACCTGTTCGAGGCCAGCGACCGCGACGCGGCCTCGGTGCGCGCGAGGCTCGGCGCGCTGCACCAGTCGGGCCGCTTCGATCTTTCGGGACCGCTCCTCGCCAGGATGCGCGAAGACTTCGATGCCGCCAGCGCCGACATGGACGAGGTTGCCCGATGCATCCGGCGCGTCAGCGCGGAAAGCGGCTACCTGCTCGACCCGCACACCGCTTGCGGCGTCGTTGCGCTGGAAAAAACGCCCGACCCCGGCCGGGTGCCGCGCGTGGTGCTTGCCACAGCGCACCCGGCGAAGTTCCCCGACACCATGGAAGCGATCGCCGGCGTGCGCCCTCCGCTACCTGAGCGCCTCGCCTGCCTGATGAGCGCCCGCGAGCGCATTTCCGTCCTGCCTAACGACCTAGCCGCAGTCCAGCGCTTCATCGCCGAGCGCTCGGGCGCACGCCAGGGAGCCGCTGCATGAGCACCAGCCAAACCACCCTCGCCAACGGCCTGCGCGTGGTCTCCCACCGCATGCCGCACCTCGAAACGGTGTCCATGGGCATTTGGGTCGGCGTCGGGGCCCGTCACGAGGACTTCTCCCAGCACGGCATCTCGCACCTGCTGGAGCATATGGCATTCAAGGGAACCAAGCGGCGCACCGCCAAAGACATCGCCGAGGAGATCGAGGCCGTGGGCGGCGAGCTCAATGCCGCCACCAGCCTCGAGACCACCGCCTATTTCGCCCGCGTGCTGGCCGCCGATATCGAGCTCGGCCTTGAGATCCTGGCCGACATTCTCCTCAACCCGCGCCATGCCGGGTCGGAGCTCGAGCGCGAGCGGGAGGTCATCCTGCAGGAGATCGCCGCTACCCGCGATAGCCCCGACGAGATCGCCTACGAGCTGCTGCAGGAAGCGGCCTTCCCGGACCAGGCCATCGGCCGCCCGATCCTCGGCACGGTGGCGAGCGTGCGCAGCTTCACCCCTCCCGATCTGCGCAAGTTCATGAAGGCCAACTATGGCGCCAAGCGCATGGTGCTCTCCGCAGCGGGCAAGATCGACCACGACAAGCTCGTGCGCCACGCTGAGGCCCTATTCGGGGGCATGAATGGCGGCAAAGGGGGTCGGTTCGAGCCGGCGCGCTATGGCGGGGGGACGCGCTCGTCCAGCAAGCCTTTCGAGCAAAGTCACCTGCTGCTGGCGTTCGAAGGCCCATCCTACGGGGCAGCCGATTACCATGCCGCCCAGGTGTTCTCGGCGCTGTTCGGCGGCGGGATATCCTCGCGCCTCTTCCAGGAGGTGAGAGAGCGGCGCGGCCTCTGCTACTCCGTATATTCGAGCTATTGGGCGTTGGCCGATACGGGACTGTTCGGGATTCACGCCGCGACGGGGCAGGAGATGATGGAAAAGCTGATCGACGTCGTGTCCGCGGAGTTGCGCCGCGCCGCCGGCGAGGCGCCGACGGAGGCTGAAACTGCACGCGCCAAGGCCCAGATCAAGGCCGGCATCCTGATGGGCCTCGAAAGCTCCTCCGCGCGGGCCGAGTACATGGCGCGGCAGCTCTTGCTGTTCGATCGGCTGATCGACACCAAGGAGACCGTCGGCCGTATCGACGCCGTTACGCCCGAGGCGGTGCGTGCGCTTGCGGACAGACTGCTCGCCCGTTCGCGGCCGTCCGTCACCGTCGTCGGCGCCGGCCGCAAGGGGGCAGCCCATGCCCGAACCGCCGAGCGCTTGACGCAAGACGGCGCCAGCTTGAGTGTTGCTTGAGCCCGCCGTCGGCTTGGAGTGCAAATGGCGTTCCTGAGACCCTCGCTGGTGGTGGACCCGGACACGGAAATCCGGGGCGGGCGGGTGTGTCTGCGGCCCCCCACGATGCAGGATTATTCAGCCTGGGCCGAGCTGCGGGCGCTCAGCCGCGCGCATCTGACACCATGGGAGCCGCAATGGACGCGCGACGAGCTGGCGCGATCCAACTTCCGCCGCCGCTTGCGGCAATATAACCGCGAGATGCGCGACGATCAGGGCTATGCCTACGTGATTTTCACCGAGGCCGACGCCAGGCTCGTCGGCGGCCTCAACCTCTCCAATGTCCGCCGCGGCGTCGCCCAGGCCGCCTCCATCGGCTACTGGATAGGTGCGCCTCACGCCGGCCGCGGCCTGATGACGGAGTTGGTGCGCGCGGCTGTGGCATTTGCATTCGGCGCCTTGCGGCTCAACCGGCTGGAGGCCGCCTGCCTGCCGAGCAACGCCGCCTCGCAGCGCGTGCTCGAGAAGGTCGGCTTCGCCCGCGAGGGCAGAGCCCGCCGGTACCTGAAGATCAACGGACAGTGGCAAGACCACGACCTATTCGCGCTGCTGCAAGACGATCCGCGCGGCTAGTGTCCCGAGGGGTGCGATGCTGAGACAGGCCGCCATTGCAGCACCCGCCGCCGTCAAGGCCGGCGTGCGCGGCGGCTGCATGCTCATGCTGGCGCTCGCTTGCCTGCTCTTGGCACACGCCCCTGCCGGCGCCGCGCCCAAGGTGATCGACGTCACCAGCGATGCCGATCGCGTCGACATCTCCGAGGCCGGCGAATTCTACGAGCCGCAGGGTGACCAGATCATCATCGAGTTCGGCGCCGGGCCGCGACAGCGTCACCCAGCGCGTCGCCGCACACGCCTCCACCCCCGGCAGCAACCCGGGATGGTTCGCGTTCGCGCTCCGCAACAACACCGACAAGGCGGTCGAGCGCTGGCTGGTGGTCGACCGCTACAACATGGCGGGCTCGGGCGTGATATGGCCCGACCTCGACTCCCGGCGCATCGAGAAGATTTCCCACTCCGTGGGCTACGTGCCCGAGCGCATCAAGAGCGATCGGGCCGACGTGTTCCGCATCACCTTGGAGCCGGGGCAGACGGTCACCTACATCGCCGAGCTGTCGTCCGACCGCTTCGCGCGCATCCATCTCTGGAACCCGCTGGAATACGAGCAGAAGAGCCGCGACCGCCAGCTGTTCAACGGCGTCATGCTGGGCATCACCGGCCTGCTGGCGATCTTTCTGACAGCCGTCTTCGCCGCCAATCACAAGGCCATCTTCCCCTCCGCGGCCGTGTTCACCTGGTGCGTGCTGGCCTACCTGTGCGTGGACTTCGGCTTCTGGGACAAGCTGTTCAGCATCCGTCCCGAGGAGAACGCGCAGTACCGCGCCGGTGGCGAGGCGGCGATGGCCGCGAGCCTCCTCGTCTTCCTCTACATCTTCCTGCGTCTCGGCGCCGGGCACGGCTTCCTGCGTATGCTGCTGGGTCTGTGGATCGCGGCCCAGTGCTCGCTCGTGGCCGTCGCCTTCATCGATCCGCGTCTCGCCGCCACGTTCGCCCGCATGTCGAGCGTCGGCATCGCCGGCGGCGGCGCCGCCATCACGCTGTTTCTGGCGCTGCGCGGCCAGGACCGTGCGCTGTCGCTGGTGCCGACGTGGATGCTTCTGCTGGTCTGGCTGTTCGGCGCCGGAGCCACCTTGCTCGGCCGGCTGGCCGGCGACTTCGTCATTTTTGGGCTCGTCTCGGGCCTCGTGCTGATCGTCGTGCTCATCGGCTTCACCGTCACCCAGTATGCCTTCCGCTCGGTCGAGCCGCTCTACGGCACGCAGCCCGGCGAGCAGCAGCTGCGCGCGCTGGCGGTGGACGGTGCGGGCGCTGCGGTATGGGAATGGAACTCGCGCCGCGACGAGGTGAAAGTCAGCCCCATCATTGAAGCCATGCTGGGGCTCAAGGCAGGCGAGCTGTCGGTCAAGGCCGACGACTTTACTTCGCACATGCACCCAGCCGACCGGGAGCGCTTCAAGCTGCTGCTGTGGTCCATGAAGGAGCGCGCCGGTGGCGACATGCGGATCGAGTTCCGCATGCGGCACGTGGACAATTCCTACCGCTGGTTCGAGCTGGAGGCGGCCAGTGTGCCCACCTCCGATCGCCGCAATCTGCGCTGCGTCGGCCTGGTGCGCGAGGTGACCGACAACAAGCGCGCCCAGGAGCGCCTGCTGCACAATGCCGTGCACGACAGCCTGACGGGCCTGCCCAATCGCGAGCTGTTTCTCGATCGCCTGGCCATCGCCGCCAAGCGCGCGACGCTGGAGCCGCTGGTCCGGCCGTCCTTGCTGTTCATCGACATCGACAAGTTCAAGACAGCCAACTCGGCCTTCGGGCTGGTAGTGGGCGACAGCCTGCTGCTGACCGTGGCCCGGCGCTTGGGGCGCAATCTCGGGCCTCAGGACACCCTCGCGCGGGTCGGCGGCGACCAATTCGCCCTCCTGCTCCTCAATCAGACCGACCCGCGCGAGCTGGCCATGCTGGCCGAGCAGGTGCGCCGCTCTGTGCGCTCGCCGATCACCATTGCCGGCCAGGAGGTCGTGCTCACCGCCTCGATCGGCATCTCGGTCTACGACGGCCCCGACGAAGACCCGGCCGAGTTGCTGCGCGAAGCCGAGATCGCCATGTATCGCGCCAAGCGCTCCGGCTCCGACCGCATCGACATCTTCAACGCCGAGATGCGCACCGAGAAGGATGGGCGCGTGGCACTCGAGGACGAGCTGCGCGCGGCGATCGAGAGGAAGCAGCTCAAGCTTGTCTTTCAGCCGATCTTCTACCTCCCCACCGAGACGCTGGCCGGGTTCGAGGCGCAGCTCAATTGGGAGCATCCCCGCCTGGGTCTCCTCAACCCGACGCATTTCGTGCCGGTGGCCGAGGAATCCGACCTCATCCTCAAGCTCGGCTCCTACGTCCTTGGCCGTGCCGCGCGCGAGGCGCAGCGCTGGCAACGCGAGTTGCCGCGGCCCGATCAGCCGCTGTTCGTCAGCGTCAATGTTTCGAGCCGCCAGCTGTTCCGGCCCGAGCTGATCAACGAGGTGCGCCATATTCTGGGCCGCGCCGTCGTACCCAAGGGGTCGCTGCGGCTGGAGATCACCGAGTCCCTGGCCATGGAGAACCCGGAGAAGGCGGCCGCGGTGCTCGAGCAACTCGCCGCCGCCGGCGCGGGCCTGTCGCTCGACGACTTCGCCACGGGCTACTCCTCGTTCTCCTATCTCACGCAGTTCTCCTTCGACACCATCAAGGTCGATCGCGCATTCGTGCAGGCCAGGGGGCAGAACGGGACGGGCGCGGCGGTGCTGCGCTCGATCATCGCGCTCGCCCACGAGCTCGGAAAGAAAGTGGTGGCCGAGGGGGTCGAGGCCGAGGACGACGTGTCTTTCCTGCGCTCGATCGGCTGCGAGTACGCCCAGGGCGGCTACTACGGCGAAGCCATGGCAGAGCGCGATGTGCTCCAGCTCCTCAAGGTCGTGCGCCGCGCCGAGCGCAGGCTGAGAAAGAGCAGCCTGTTCCGCCAGCGCGTCAGGGCGCGGCCCGACGCGGGTTCCGAGCCCGTGATGGTGCCGCAACCGGCGCCGCGGCGCGGCGGGGCGCCGCATGCTCCGCCTGGAGCCGCCAACGGTGCGGGCGGGTATCGCCGCCCGGCCTCGCAGCCGCTTCCCCCACCGCACCTCGCCGCCTCGCCTCCACCGGCGCCGCCCGTCTCGGCACGGCCGCCCAACGGTGCCCATCAGCCTCCGGGCCCGCCGCCACTGCCTTGGCGCACGCCTGGGCAAACTGCCCCCCCACCGCCCAGTCCGAACCCCGACGCGGTGCAGCTCAATTTGCCGCCGTCGCCTCTGCGGCCGGGCAGCGGACCACCGTCCGCGGGTGAACCCGACAGGGCGGCCCCGCGCCCGCCGCCTCTGCCCAACGGCACACACGCCGCCAATCGCTCGCCGCCGTCACCGGGCACGGCAGCGCCGGGCGGCCCTCAGCGCGGCCGTCCGCCGCCGTTGCCGCCGCGCCCCAATGCACAACATCCGCCTGCCGACTTCTCGAGGCTGCCGCCGGCTATCCGGGCGAGCCTGGCGCGTCTGGCAGGCGAGATTGGGGATGAGCAGCAGCCACCCGACACATCCGGCCCCGGCAAACCCGGCGCGGGCTGATCCGTCCTGTCCAGGCAGGCAACGCTGCTAGGCGTGCCCGGCTTCGCTCACGAGGTGCGAAGGGTCGATGCCGATCTTGGACATGGCACGATCGTACTTCTGGTCGATGTCGCGATCGAACAGCAAGTCGATGTCCGGCGGACAATGCAGCCAGCCGTTGGCCGCAATCTCGCTCTCGAGCTGTCCCGGCCTCCAGCCTGCGTAGCCGAGTGCCAGGATCGCCCGGTCAGGACCCCTGCCGACGGCAATGGCCTTGAGAATGTCGAGGGTGGCCGTCAACGAAACGCCGTCGTCGATCGGCAGCGTTGAGTCGGCTGCAAAATAGTCGGAGGTGTGGAGCACGAAGCCCCGTCCCGTCTCGACCGGCCCACCTACATGCACGTCCATGTCGCGCACGGCCGGTCCTGCTGTCTCGGCGCCATCTTCGCCGCCGGCGATGCTCAACTGGCCGAGCAGCTCCGAAAAGCTGATGTGGGGGGCGCGCTGGTTGATGATCAGGCCCATGGCGCCCTGTCCCGAATGCGCGCACATGTAGATGACCGACCGCGCAAAGCGCTTATCGGCCATGGCGGGCATGGCGACGAGAAACTGGCCGTCGAGATAGCCGTTATTCTCGCCCTTTCGGGATTTCTTAACAACCTGCATGCAGTTGAGACTAGCCCGACCGCGCCGCGGCTGGAAGAGGCGGCAAACCCGCAGCTAAGCATGTGCTCGAAATGTGTTGAATTGCACAAGTCGCAGCCCCGCCTATCATCCCGCGGCCATGACAATGACGAGACGCGCACTCCCGTTGGCCATTTGCGCCATCATAGCGCTGTTTGGCTGGATTCTCCTGGTCGACGGCCTTGTTGCGCAGACACAACCGGGTCTTGTCGCCTCACCGTGGGCTCAGCTGCACGCCTCGCGCGTGCGCCTGGTGGCAGCGCGCGCCCGGACGCCACTGGGGCACTACCTGGCGGGCCTCGAAATCGCCCTGGACGATGGATGGAAGACCTACTGGCGCATGCCTGGCGACGGCGGGGTTCCGCCCTCGTTCGATTGGGCCGGATCGGTCAATGTGGCAGCCGTCAAAGTTCTCTACCCGGCGCCTGTGCGCTTGCCCGAGGCGAATGGCACCTCGATTGGCTACAAGCACGCTGTGCTGCTGCCGATCGAGGTTACTGCGCAAGATCCCGCGAAGCCCATCGCGCTGAAGCTCGCGCTGGAGTTCGGCGTGTGCCGCGATATCTGCATTCCAGCCACTGCCAACCTCGACATTGCGATCCCGGTCGGATCAAAGGGTGCACCCCCACCTGAGCTGACTGCTGCACTGGAGCGCGTGCCGCGTCCGCAGCAGAGCCGGCGCAAGAACGACCCCGAGTTGAAGCGCATCGTCATCGATCGCGAGGCGGCCTCGCCGCGGCTGACGGTCGAGGCGACCTTCGGCAGCGCGGCGAAGGCTGCCGATGTTTTCGTGGAGGCACCGCAAGGGCTTTACGTTCCTGTGCCGAAGCGGGTGTCGGCCGCCGATGCATCCGGTGTGCTTCGCTTCGAGTCGGATCTCGGAAACGACCTCGCCGGCGATCTCAAGGGCAAGACGCTCACCGTTACGCTCGTCGGCGAGGGCGGTGCCAGCGAAGCCCAGTGGACCGTTCCCTGAGCCCAGCGGGATGTTGCGGCCTTGTCCCTGCTTGCGCGTGAGCGTGGCTCCTCGGCCGACTCTGCCTCATGTGGCCGCTCCCTGGCCGAACGCCGATGAACGGCGCTAGACTAGGCTGAAGTCGCGCTGGCGCAACCAGGACTGCTTCAGCGCCTCGCCATCAAGTCGTAGACAACGTCGGCGCAATTCTGGGGGCGTGGCGATGGCATCCAGACAATTCATCTATGCCCTTCCGAAAGACTATGCCCAAACGACAGGAGGGTACAATTACAACAAGCGCCTCGTCTGCGAGCTGAAAAGGCTGGGCTGGGACGTTGACTGGTTGGACCTGCCGACCGGCTTCCCCATGCTTTCGCCCGATACGGTGAGGCGCACCGCAGAATGCTTCTCAGCTCTTCGTGACGGGGCGCTTGTGCTGAGCGATCAGCTTTGTCTCTCGATGCTCCCGGATTTGGTCAAGAGCCTAAAGCATCGGATGAACCTGGTCAGCATCGTGCATCATCCGCTCGCGCTCGAGGGTTACGATGTCGAAGCAGCGCCAGGTGACCTGAAGCACCTGGAGGCAAGCAGCCTCCGTAGCGCTGCCCTCGTGATCGTCACGTCCGCGACCACAAGCCGAACCCTGATCACCGAATACGGCGTCGATGCAGGCAAGATCCTGGTAGCGCCGCCTGGAACCGACCCACAGTTCCCGGCCGTAGGAAGCGGGGGTCAAGCCGTGGCAGTGCTGAGCGTTGGTGCCGTAGTGCCCCGGAAGGGGCATGACCTGCTGGTTCGGGCACTCGCAGACGTCTCGGACCTTTCTTGGCAGGCTCTCATTGTCGGAAACCTGGACCGCGCTCCTCGACACGTATCGATGTTGCGCAAGCTGATCTCGGCTTCGAACCTTGAATCTCGCATCAAACTTGCAGGCGAATTGACAAGTTGCGAACTTGAGTTGGAATGGAACTCGGCAGATGTTTTTGTGTCTGCTTCTCGCCACGAGGGCTTCGGCATGGCCGTATCCGAGGCGATGGCTCGCGGGTTACCTCTGATCACGACGCACGCTGGCGCTATCGGAGACCGGCTATCGGCCGAGGCGTGCTGTCTAGTGCCGAACGGCGATGAAAAAGCGCTGGCAAAGGCTCTACGGCGCGTGCTGGCTGACACGAGCTTTCGAGCCCAACTGAAGGATGCTGCACGATCCTACAGTCTTCGTCAGCCGAGCTGGGAATGCACCGGCAGAATTGTTGACCAACGGCTCAGCGCTCTCGCACGCACCCGAAACACGAGCTTGCGCTAGCTGTAGAGGTGACCTTGGTTGCTTTGGATCGGGAACTCACGGCCCAGACTCATCTAGAGGAGCCGTAACAATCCTCGGCAGACAATCACCTGTCCGCGTCGCCGACCAACTCTGCTGGCAACAACCCGGCTTGGCTTGCTCACCCGGAGCCCCTAGAGTTGCGCCCTGTGCCAAGCCAGAGCACGCACCCTTGCGCCGTTTTTCAGCCCGAGAGGACATACCATGACGATCAAGGTCGGCGACCGTCTGCCCGAAACCACCTTCATGACCATGTCGGCCGAGGGCCCCAAGCCCATGAAGACGGCGGAAGTGTTCAACGGCAAGAAGGTGGCGCTGTTCGCCGTGCCCGGCGCGTATACGCCAACCTGCCACAAGCAGCACATGGCGGGTTTCGTCGAGAGGTACGACGAGCTCAAGAAGAAGGGGTTCGACACCGTCGCCTGCACGGCGGTCAACGACATATTCGTTCTGACCCACTGGGCCAAGGACTCCAAGGCCGAGGGCAAGATCCAGATGCTGGGAGACGGCAGCGCCGAGTTCGCCAAGAAGCTCGGGCTCGAAGTCGATTTGGGGCCTCGCGGCATGGGTGTGCGGTCCCAGCGCTACTCGATGATCGTCGAGGACGGCGTGGTGAAGTCGCTGAATGTGGAGCCGGTTCCGGGCCACGACGTTTCCAGCGCCGCCACTTTGTGCACAATGGCGTGACGCCGGTCGGCAGGCGCGCAAGGGGCGCATCTGCCTCGGGATTTCCGGGATTGGGAGCGAGGCTCCCCGCACGCTGAGCCGGCCCCCTCGCCGCGCGGGGTCCCGGCTCCTATATAAGGGACCTTCGGGCACCGTATTGCAGTGATGCCCGGTCGGAGAAAGCATCCCCCATGCAATTGTGGCGCAAGGATCCCCCTGCCGAGACACGTGAGGTCGGAAGGCAGGACGAAGAGCTGCTCGACGCCTACTCGCACGCAGTCGTAAGCGTCGTGGAGGCGGTTTCACCGTCTGTCGTGCACGTGCGGGTGCGCGGCATGCGCCAGGACGCGCAGGGCTCGGGCTCAGGCACGATTCTGTCGCCAGACGGCCTGGTGCTCACCAACAACCACGTGGTGGAAGGCGCCACGGCGATCGACCTGTCGCTGAATGACGGGCGCCATGTTCCTGCGCGCATCCTCGGGCGCGACCCCGACACTGACATTGCCGTGCTGCGGGCAGAGACGAGCGATCGGCTGCCCGCCGCCCGCCTCGGCAATTCAAAGAAGGTGCGGCCCGGGCAGGTGGCGGTAGCCATCGGCAATCCGTTCGGCTTCGAGTTCGACGGTGACGGCCGGCATTGTCAGTGCCGTCGGCCGCTCGCTGCGCGCCCAGAACGGCCGCCTGATCGGCGACGTCATCCAGACCGATGCGGCGCTGAACCCCGGCAACTCCGGCGGACCGCTGGTCAACTCGCGCGCCGAGGTGATCGGCGTCAATACCGCCGTCATCATGGGTGCGCAGGGCATCTGCTTCTCGGTCGCCTCCAACACGGCCCAGCATGTGCTCACCCAGATCCTGCAGCACGGCCGTGTGCGCCGCGCCAGTCTCGGCATTGCCGGCAATCAGGTGCAGTTGCCGCAGAGGATCAAGGTTGCGACCGGCCTGACCCAGGATGCGGGCGTGCGCGTAGCCGAGGTTTTCCCGAATACGCCGGCTGCGGCGGCGAGGCTGGTCCCGGATGACGTGATTGTAGGCGTCGACCAGGAGGTCGTGACCGGGATCGACGACATTGCGCGAGTGCTCGACGGCAGCAAGATCGACCACCGCGTCGCGGTCCACGTCTTGCGCAACGGACGCGTGACGACGGTAGAGGTCGTTCCCACCGAGCGGCTGCCTTAGTTGTCATCCCGGAGGCAGCGCAGCGGCCATCCGGAACCCAGAAATCGCCAGGATAGTCACTCCGATTGGGGCCGCTGGGTCCCGGCTCTCGGACTGCTGTCCGAGGCCGGGATGACACTTCAAGACGACGCTGTCTTCATCACGAAGGGGTTGCCGCCGCCTGGGCCGTTGTTGATCCACACGCTCTTGGACTGCAGGTAGCCCTCGATGGCCTCCGCACCGTTCTCGCGCCCGAGGCCTGAAGCCTTGTAGCCGCCGAACGGCATCAGGAAGCTCACTGCGCGATAGGTGTTGACCCACACCGTGCCGGCCTTGATCTTGCGCGCCATGCTGTGCGCGCGTTTGACCGATTGCGTCCAGACGCCGGCGCCAAGGCCGTAGGCGATGTCGTTGGCGATGCGCACGGCATCATCCTCGTCCTTGAACTTGATAATCGACAGCACCGGCCCGAACACCTCCTCCTGGGCGATGCGCATCTTGTTGTCGACGCCGGTGAAGATGGTGGGCTTGACGAAATACTTGCCGCCGCCCTCCTCCTTGGTCGCCGGTCCGCCGCCCAACACACACTTGGCGCCCTCGCCCTTGGCGATGTCGATGTAGGAGAGGATCTTCTGGTACTGCGGCGGCGTCGTCACCGGACCCACCTGGGTCTCGGGCTTGCTCGGGTCGCCGAGCTTCGCGGTCTTGGCCATCGCCACCAGCTTTTCCACGAACTGGTCGTGGATGGTCTCCTGCAGCAGCAACCGCGAGCCGGCGATGCAGGTCTGGCCCGTTGCTGCGAAGATGCCCGATATCGCCCCGCTCACCGCATCATCGAGGATGCAGTCGTCGAACACGATGTTGGGCGACTTGCCGCCGAGTTCCAGCGACACCTTCTTGAAGCTCTTGGCGGCGAGCTCGTTGACGCGCGCGCCGGTCACGGTGCCGCCGGTGAATGCGATCTTGGCGACCTTGGGATGCGTCGCCAGCGGTTCGCCCACCGCGGCACCGTAGCCGGTGACCACGTTGACAACGCCGGGCGGCAGGCCCGACTCCTCGATCACCAGAGCCATGAACTCCAGCAGCGAGGCGGACGTGAACTCCGAGGGCTTGATCACCACGGTGCAGCCTGCCGCCAGCGCGGGCGCGAGCTTCCACGCCGTCAGCATCAGGGGCGAGTTCCACGGCGTGATGAATGCGCACACGCCGACCGGCTCTTTCAGGATGTAATTGAAATGATCCGGCCGATCGACCGGCACCACTGCGCCCTGGATTTTGTCCGCCAGTCCGCCGTAGTAATAGAACCACTCGGGCATGTACTTGGTCTGCGCCACCATCTCGGAGATGAGCTTGCCGTTGTCGCGCACCTCGATTTGGCCGAGGTGCTCGGCGTGCTTCTCGATGAGCTGGGCGATGCGGCGCATGATCTTGCCGCGCGCGGTGGCGGTCATCGCCGGCCACGCCCCGCTCTCGAACGCCCGTGCAGCAGCTTCCACGGCCCGGTCCACATCGACCTTGTCGCATTCGGGGATCAGCGCCCACGGCTCGCCGGTGTAAGGGTCGAAGGTCTGGAATGTCTTGCCGGAGGCGGCATCGACCCATTTGCCGTCGATGTAGGTCTTGTACTCTTTGAGCTTGGTCGGCCGATCTTGCATGGCATCCTCCGCGACGATGGAACGAGGGCAAATTGAACCTGAGGCTAGTGCGCTGAGCACCCCGCTTCAAGCAAGCAAAGGAGGCGCGCGTTGGTCTGCCCCGGTGCACCCGCGAGGTGTCGACGTGCGCTGCCCCGATCTCGACACATGCGTGATATCCGCTTCAGGCGGCGCTACCAGAAAAGGCGGAGGCGCACCCATGACCCCTCTCTCCCGTCTCACTGTTGTCGCCTTTATCGCCGGGCTTGCTGGGTCGGCTGCCGCCCAGCTGCAGTTTCCGCAGCCCAGCCAGCCCGAGCCCGACCTGAGCCGGCGGCCGCAGTGCACCAGAGACTACGTGAGATCGGTCGAGCAGCAGATTACCATGCTCGACCAGCTGCGCGCGGCCGGGCCCGAGGCCATCGGCCAAGTCTGCTCGCTCATCGAGTTCGGCAGTGATTTGCTGGGTGGCGAGCTGCCCGAGAGCACGCGCAAGAAGCTCAAGGAGACGCTGGGCTTCGACATCGACCTGCGCCTGATCAGAACGCAATGCCGCGTCAGCCAGGGCAATCTCGACCGTGAGCTGATGACCCAGCAGGGCTTCCTCAAGTCCGAGCTGGTGCGCTGCAACGATACGATTTGAGGCCCGCCGACCCGGCAGCACCCCCTGCATGCTTGGTCTGTGCAAAGCAGACCTCGACCGGGCGGCATGTCTTGGCCTACTCTAGCGACGGGTGGGCAGGTGCCGACGCGGGAGGGCATCATGCGCAGATGGCTGAAGGCCGTTATTGTTCCCCTCGTAGTGGCGGTGGTCGCCACGAGCGCCAGCCCGGTCGCTCGCGCCGACGAGGGTGAGGTCGACGTGCTGCTGGTGCTGGCAGCCGATGTCTCCCGCAGCGTCGACGACAAGAAGTTCAAGCTGCAGCGCGAAGGCTATGCCGCCGCAATCGTGGACCCGCGCGTGGTGCGGGCCATGACGGGCGGGCCCAAAGGCCGCATCGCCGTCGTGTTCGTCGAATGGGCCAGCGACTGGGAGCAGCGGGTGGTGATCGACTGGACGGTCATCGCCGGCGAGCAGGATGCCCGGCAGGTGTCCGGCCGCATGCTGGAAGCGCCGCGTTCCTACTGGGGGCGCACATCGATCAGCGCGGCCATCGACTTCAGCATGCAGGTGCTCTCCCGCAGCCCCTTCGCGTCCGGCCGCCGCGTCATCGATATATCCGGCGACGGCACCAACAACAGCGGCAGGGAGGTTACGTCCGCCCGCGATGCCGCCATCGCCCAAGGCGTGACCATCAATGGTTTGGTGATCCTGAGCGAGGTGCCGCTGGCCACTAACCCGTCTCATACGCACCCCCCCGGCGGGCTCACCGCCTATTACGAGAACAATGTCATCGGCGGTCCGGGCGCCTTCGTCCTGGAAGCGCAAAGCTTCGAGGCCTTCGGCCAGCTCTTGGTAAGCAAGCTGGTCAAGGAGATTGCCCAGCTCCTGCGGTCGCCCACCTGAAGCGAGCCCCACCAGGGCTCGAGGGAACGGCATTTCCCTCCTGCTACCGCGCGCAGGCGCGCGTTCTCGCTTGCTCCCGCGCACGGCAATTTCTACCCCAAAAACCCAACAGCGTAGGATGGCGTCCTTATTTTGTCGCGCCCATTGCCAGTTGTTAGGAAATATTTCTATCTAAGCGTTACACAAGAGTTAGCCCGGTCGCTCCTACCTCCACGCGGCCAGGCAGCCCGCGGACCCCAGATATTCCGCGTGAAAACAAGACGTTCAGAGGGCTCATGGGCTTCATCAAGTTCAACGACTTGGAAGGCGACACGCACGTGCTGGAGGCCGTGGAAGGCTTTCGCGTGATGGAGCTGATCCGCCTGCACGGCTTGCCCATCGAGGCCGTATGCGGGGGCGCATGCGCCTGCGCCACCTGCCACGTGCACGTCGCGCCCGATTGGGCGGAGCGGGTGCATCCGGCCCGCGGCGAGGAGGAGGCCATGCTCGACACCCTGCCCGCCGTCGAGCCGACCTCTCGGCTGAGCTGTCAGCTGATCTGGGACGAGCACTTGGACGGCTTGGAAGTCAGCCTGGCTGGAGCCTGACCCTCATGAAGTATTTCCCGCTCTTTGCCGATCTCGATCGCGCCGACGTTCTGGTCGTGGGCAGCGGCGAGCAGGCGGCGCAGAAAGTGCGCCTGCTGCGCAAGACGCAAGCCAGGATCACCGTCGTTGCCGAGGCTGCAACCGCCGAGCTGGCCGAGTTGGAGCGGCAGGGCTCCATTGCCATCGTTAGCCGTCCGTTTAGCCCCAGCGATCTCGACGGCAAGCGGCTGGCCTATGCCGCCACCGGCGACCGGGCCCTCGATGCAGTCATCTCGCGGGCAGCCCAGGACCGCGGTGTCCCCATCAACGTTGTCGACGCGGCAGAGCTGTCGACGTTCATCACGCCGGCGATAGTCGATCGCTCCCCGGTGACCGTGGCCATAGGCACGGAAGGTGCAGCCCCGGTACTGGCTCGCGAGATCAAGACCAGGCTCGAGAGCTGGCTGCCGGCCAACCTGGGTGTGCTGGCCGGGCGCGCGCAATCGTTGCGTTCGCTCGTTGCAACGAGCATCGCCGACCCGCGTACCCGCCGCCGTCTGTGGGAGCGGCTGCTGCTGGGCCCCTTCCGCCGCGCGGTTCTGACCGGCGCTGAGGCGGATGCCAACCGTATCCTTGCCGCCGAGATCGCCGGTTCTGCCGCCCCGGCGACTGGGCGCGTGTTCCTTATCGGCTGCGGTCCCGGCGATCCCGATCTCCTCACGCTCAAGGCCCTGCAGCGCATGCAGGAGGCCGACGTTCTGGTGATCGATCGTCTGGTGAACCTCGACATCCTCGACTATGCCCGCCGCGATGCCGAGCGCATCTTCGTGGGCAAGACCCCCGGCGGTGTGTCCACCTCGCAGGCCGAGATCAACCGCATCCTGGTGCGCGAGGCCTCCGCCGGCAAAATCGTAGCCCGCCTCAAGGGCGGCGACCCGTTCGTCTTCGGGCGAGCGGCGGAGGAAATGGCAGCCCTTCAGGCGGCCCACATCCCCATCGAGGTGGTCCCCGGCGTGACGGCAGCGCACGCCTGCGCTGCGCGCATCGGTCTGCCCGTGACGCTCAGGGAGCGCGTGCGCCAGTTCTCGGTGGTCACCGGTGCAACTGCTCGCGGCGAGCCCGAGCTCGACTGGTCGGCTCTCGCCGCCGAAGGGTCGGCCTTTGCGATCTACATGGGCGTCGGCAACGCCCCGGTCATCCGCGGCAAGCTGCTGGCGGCCGGCGCGCGGCCCGACTTGCCCATCGTCATCGTCGAGAACGGCACGCGCGAGAACGAGCGCGCGATCGCCACCACGCTGCACGACCTGACGCGGTGCGTCGACCACCACGCGATTGGCGGGCCGGCTGTGATCTTCGCCGGCCTCGACTGGCGCGATGCAGGTCTGCAGCGCCCCGATACGGTCACTGTCTACAGGCGTCCGGCCGAGCCCGAGCGCCGGCTCACCCAACAGCATGAACCGATTGCCCCCGAGGTGTTCCTATGAGCAAGCGCGCCCCTCTGCCCTCCGTCCTGACCGCCAACCGCCTGAGCGACGGGACGGCCGTGTTCCTCGACTTCGAGGGCGCCTGGAGCGAGAGCATTGCGGAGGCGCTGGTTGCCCACTCGCCTGACGAGGTTCGGGCGCTGGAAGACCGGGGGGTGCATGACGCTGCCCGCAACCTGGTGGTCGAGCCCTACCTCATCGACGTCGAGGAGGTAGCCGGCCGCATCCTGCCGATCCGCTACCGCGAGCGCGTGCGCGCCGGCGGCCCCACCATCTTGGGCGACGTGCCCGGGTATGTCGCGCCCGCTCCCTCGCCCCTCGCCAGGGAAGAGCTCGTCGAGGCTGCCTGACATGTACCGCTACGACGAGTTCGATGCGGAGTTCGTGCGCCAGCGGGTCGCCCAGTTTCGCGACCAGGTGGGGCGCCGCGTCTCCGGCGAGCTGAGCGAGGACGAGTTCAAGCCGCTCAGGCTCCGCAACGGGGTCTATCTGCAGCTGCATGCCTACATGCTGCGCATCGCCATCCCCTACGGCACGCTGTCCTCGCGCCAGATGCGCAAGCTCGCGCTCATCGCCCGTGTCTACGATCGCGGCACCGGCCATTTCACTACGCGCCAGAACCTGCAGTTCAACTGGCCCAAACTCAGAGATATTCCGGACATCCTGGACGAGCTGGCCGGGGTCGAGATGCACGCCATCCAGACCTCCGGCAACTGCATACGCAATGTTACGGCTGACCATTTCGCGGGCGCTACCGCCGAGGAGGTGGCCGACCCCAGGCCCCATGCGGAGATCATCCGCCAATGGTCGTCGCTGCACCCCGAGTTCAGCTTTCTGCCGCGCAAGTTCAAGGTGGCCGTCACCGCCGCCGAGCGCGATCGCGCCGCCATCCAGGTGCACGACATCGGCCTGCACTTGAAGCGCTTGTCCGACGGCGGACTCGGGTTTGCGGTGTGGGTCGGCGGCGGCCAGGGACGCACGCCGATCCTGGCCAAGCTGATCAAGGACAATCTGCCTGAGCAGGATCTGCTGAGCTATCTGGAGGCGGTCCTGCGCGTCTATAACCTGCACGGCCGGCGTGACAACATCTACAAGGCGCGCATCAAGATCCTTGTGCACGATATCGGCGCCGAGGCCTTCGCTGCGCAGGTCGAGGAGGAATGGCAGCGCATCCGCGACGGCGCGCTCAAGCTGCCCGAAGCGGAGATCCGCCGCATCGAGGCCTACTTCGCGCCGCCGCCGTTCGACGGGCGGTCGGCCAAGGCAGCGCTGAGGGCGCCCGATCGCGCATTCGAGCGCTGGGTCACACGCAACACGCACACCCACAAGCAGCCGGGCTACGCCATCGTCACCATCTCGCTGAAGCCCATCGGCGGCGTCCCCGGCGATGCGTCTGCCGAGCAGATGGATGCCGTGGCCGACCTGGCAGAGCAATATTCGTTCGACGAGCTGCGCGTCACCCACGAGCAGAACCTGGTGCTGCCGCACGTGCGGGTCGAGCACCTGCGCGCCGTCTATGATCGGCTGAAGTCGGTAGGGTTGGCCGAAGCCAACGCCGGGCTCGTCACCGACATCATCGCCTGCCCGGGTCTCGACTACTGCGCGCTGGCAAACGCGCGCTCCATCCCGATCGCGCAACGCATCTCGGAGCGGCTCGCCGCGCGCCAGGATCAGATCGGCGACCTCAAGATCAAGATCTCCGGCTGCATCAACGCCTGCGGCCACCACCACGTCGGCCACATCGGCATCCTGGGCGTCGAGAAGCGCGGTGAGGAGCACTACCAGCTGCTGCTGGGTGGCTCCGGCGCGGAAAACGCGGCGCTGGCGTCCATCTCGGGGCCCGGCTTCGATCCAAACGGAATCGTCGATGCAGTGGAAACCGTCGTCGACACCTACCTGAGGCTTCGCGCGGGCCCGCAGGAGCCCTTCCTTGACGCCTACGGCCGTCTTGGCGCCGCACCTTTCAAAGAGGCGCTCTATGCCTCCGCTTGACGTGCTAGAAAGGCGGATGGCCGCTGACGAGCAGGACCAATTTCGATCTGGCGACACCGTGCCGGCTCACTCCCCGAAGCACGGCGCGCGCGACCCCGAGGGGCCTATTTGGCGGGACGGGGCGTTTTGGCGTGATGCTTGGATCAAGGTGGAGGCGAACGGCGTACTTGCCGACGCACCCGCCGTCCTGACCAAGGCACGCTGGGTTGCCCGACGCAATGAGCTTGCGAACCACACCGCCCCGCTCGGCCTGCGCCTCGAGCCCGGCGAGGCGATCGACGACATCGTCGCAGATCTGCCGGGGTTCGCGCTGATCGCTCTCAGCTTCCCCAAGTTTTCCGACGGCCGCGCCTTCTCCACAGCCCGGCTGCTTCGCGAGAAGTACAACTTCGCCGGCGAGCTGCGCGCCGTCGGCAATGTACTTGCCGACCAGATCCCGTTCATGCGCCGCGTCGGTTTCGACAGCTACGAGGTAACCAATCCGCCGACCCGCAGGGCCCTGGCCGAAGGGCGCATCGCCGATGTGACCCTCCATTACCAACCAACCGGCCTTGCCGAGCCTTCCGCAGGCGCCCGCCCCTGGCTCAGGCGCTCCCCTGGCTAGTCGCCAAGCGACCCGTCACAGCCCCCTCTATCGCCCTCTCGCCTCCCCCACTGCATTGGCCATGTTGCATCGCACATCGCGCTCGCCCGGCGTCACGTCCGGGCCCAGGCCAGCGGTGGCAAGCATGCCGGCAGTTGCACGTTTCACGATATCGCCATGTGAGTTAAGCTACAGGAGTGACTGCAGCCGAGGAGGGTGGTCTTTGTGAAGCGGAGAGCGTTCCTTCGCACGGGCGCTGCGGCTGCCTTCGGCAGCGCCGTTGCCTCTCCCGCGGTAGCTCAGTCGGCGCCCGAGGTGAGGTGGCGCATGACCTCCAGCTTTTCCAAATCGCTCGTCACATTGTTCGGCGCCAGCCAGACACTTTGCCGCTACGTCACCGAGGCAACGGACAGCAAATTCCAGATCCAGGCCTACTCCGCCGGTGAGCTCGCGACCAGCCGTCAGGCGCTCGAGGCGGTGACCAGCGGTGCCGTCGAGTGCGCACACACGCCGCTCAGCTTCCACGCCAACAGAGACCCGACGCTGAGCTTCGGCAGCGGCCTACCTTTCGGCCTCAACGCGCGCCATCAGCAATCGTGGTGGGCGTTCGGTGGGGGCGGCGACATCGTCAACGCATCGCTCAAGAAGTTCAACGCCTATGGCATTCCTGCCGGCTGCACGGGAACGCAGATGGGCGGCTGGTTCAAGCGGGAGATCGCGTCGGTCGAGGACATGAAGGGGCTGCGCTTCCGCATCAACGGCATGGGTGGCCCGATCTTCGACAAGCTGGGCGTGGTGGTTTTCGATCTGCCGTCGGCCGACGTCGTGGGCGCCCTGGAAAATGGCGTGATCGACGGCGCGGAATTCATCTGCCCACACGATGACGAGCGCCTCGGGCTGGTGAAGATCGCAAAGTACAACCACAACCCGTGCTGGTGGGAAAGCAGCGGCACGGTGCATCTGGTCGTCAATCTCGAGAAGTGGAACGGCCTGCCGAAAGCCTATCAGGCGGTGCTCGCCCGCGCCTGCGACTCTGTCAGGACATGGCTGCTCGCGAAGTACGACGCCGTCAACCCGCCGGCTCTAAAGCGCATGATGGTCGCCGGGGCGGTCATCAAGCAATTCCCGCAGCCCGTGCTGGAAGCCTGCTACCGCGCCACCAACGAATACTTGGGCGAGCTTGCCGCCAAGGATGCCTCCTTCAAGCGGGCGCTCGACTCGGTCAATGCCTACCGCAGAGATCGTCAGCAATGGTGGCAGATAGCCGACCACGCAATCGACAGCTTCAATGTCGCCGTCCGAGGGCGCGCCTGACGCTACGCGTCACTTCTTCCCCGTGAAGTTCTTGTCCAGGCCCGTCCAGCAGTCGGCGTAGTTCTCCTGCAGCGTCTCGAGCTCGGCTGCGAACTTCGTCACGTGCTGGGGAAAGCGCGTCTCGAACATGAAGGCCAGCGTGTTTGTCAGCTTCACAGCCTTCAGCTCGCCGGTGGTGGCGTGATCGTAGGCCGCCTTGTCGGGTCCGTGCGGCAGCATGCAGTTGTGCAGCGACATGCCACCCGGCACGAAGCCCTCGGGCCTCGCATCGTAGATGCCGTAGATGAGACCCATGAACTCCGACATGATGTTCACGTGGTACCAGGGCGGGCGGAAGGTGTGCTCGGCCACCGCCCAACGCTCGGGAAAGATGACGAAGTCGACGTTGGCGGTGCCGGCGGTCTCCGAAGGCGCGGTCAGCACCGTGAAGATCGAGGGATCAGGGTGATCGAAGGCGATGGCGCCCACGGGCGAGAAGTGGCGCAGGTTGTACTTGTAGGGCGCGTAGTTGCCGTGCCAGGCCACCACGTCGAGCGGCGAGTGGCCGATCTCGGCCACGTTGAATGAGCCGCACCACTTGACGGTGAGGCGAGACTTCTCCTCGCGGTCCTCGAACGCCGCCACCGGCGTCTTGAAGTCGCGGGCGTTGGCCAGGCAATTGGCACCGATCGGCCCGCGGTCGGGCATCGTGAACTTGGCGCCGTAGTTCTCGCACACGTATCCGCGCGCCGGACCGTCGATCAGCTCGACCTTGAACTTGACGCCGCGCGGCAGGACGCAAATCTCCCCGGGCTCCACCTCGATGCGGCCGAACTCGGTGAAGAAGCGCACGCTGCCCTGCTGCGGCACCACCAGCATCTCGCCATCCGCGTTGTAGAAGTAATCCTTCTCCATCGATTGCGTGACGAGATACACGTGCGCGGCCATGCCGGCCTGGGTGTTGACGTCGCCCGAGGTAGTCATGGTGCGCATGCCGGTGAGGAAGGTGAGCGGCTCCTTCGGCATTGGAACTGGCCCCCAGCGCAGCTGACCGATCGGGCGGTCGTGCCCGCCCGTTGCTGGCGCGGTCTTCCAATAGGGCAGGGACGTCTTTTTGAACCTCTGCGCATGCTGCACGGAGGGTCGGATGCGATAGAGCCAGGAGCGCTCGTTGGTGCCGCGCGGGGCCGTGAACGGCGAGCCCGACAGCTGCTCGGCATAGAGCCCGTAAGCGGTCTTCTGCGGCGAGTTCTGGCCGACAGGGAGCGCACCCGGCAGCGCCTCCGTCTCGAAGTCGTTGCCAAAGCCCGGCATGTAGCCCGCGGGCGTCGCCTTGGTCCATTGCGGGGCGTTGGTCTCTGGCCCGGTCTTGCCGCTGTCTGGCATGGGAAATCCTCCGCAGAGCGCCGCATTGTCGTCCCAGCCGAAAGAGGCCCGGGACGACAAAAAGGGTGCCCATGATAGCCGCTCGCAACAGGTGAGCGCAAAGCGCTCGCCGTTGCGCGGATTTGCTGGCTGACATTCCAAGCTGCGGGTTGGACGGGCGGCTATCCCGCTTTGACCTCTACCGCCCGAGCTGGATCAACCGGGTCTCGCTTTTGACCAGGTCGGGCACAACCACCATCAGTCCCTTGGCGTTGGGGAATGCGCACAAATCGGCCGGGCCTTTGAAGTTGGACGCGATGGTCTTCATGCCGTCCTTCGCCGTCCAGCTGAAGACCGATCCGGAGTTCCATTCCGTGGCGATCAACGTGCCGTCGTTCATTTGATAGAGGCCATCCACGGCGCCTTGATGTCGCCCTTGGGCCCAGCGCGTAAATGGCGCGTGCTTCCTCGGGGATTGAAACCACCATCAGCAGAGACCATCCTTGGCAGGATAGACCCCGTTGGGGTTGATCGATTTGCCAGAGGCGATCGCGGAGACCTTGGGATCACCTTTCATGCTCAGGAAGTCTGCCGGCTCCACCTTGAAGAGACGGTCGGTCCTGTTGTCGCTGACGTAGAGAGCCTTGCCCACGAGCGCTACATCGTTTGCGAATTGCGCTTCCGGCAACGCCACATTTCGGCCTTTGCGGGTCTTGAGATCGAACACCCAAACCACATCGATATCGGCAACCCATAGCCTGTTGCCAACGATCCAGATTCCCTTCGGCTTGTTGAGGATGTCACCTGGGAGCGGCAAGAACTGGTCGACCAGGATTTCTCCGGTCAGCGACAGCTTGCTGATCTTGCCCTTGCCGTCCTTCTGCATCGGCTTCAGCTCGGATCCGAATTGGCTCGCATACAGGGCTTTGCCACGCGGGTCACAGGCGACCGATTCCGGGAACTTGAAACCCGTCGCAGTCTGCTCGGAGATGACCTTGAGCCCCGCCGCAGACACCTCTGAAGGGGTCCCTGCCTGCAAGGCGAGAAGGAAAACCGAGAGCGCCGCCCCGGCGGAAATCGTTCTGATCACGTTGTCCTCCCTACGATGTTCGTTGGCTCCGCCCTTGCTGGGCGGCTCTGCAGGAAATACTGCACTTGATCAGCGTGCTATAGATTAGCGGTGCGGGCAAGCCGATCCTGGGCGCGTCCAACCTACGAGCAGGTGAGCAGTTGACCCCGGCCGGACATCATGGCGAGAGTCCCGTCACTGGCCACCCGGCATAGGCTTGGCCGCGTACGGCGACCGGTCATACGAAGCGCGCCAACGGAGGACACACCATGCCCAAGATGTCGGACTCACGCCGCAAGCGCATCCAAGCCAAACAGCGCAAGGCGACGAACGCTCTGCAACGCGCGGCCAAGCTGGCCAAACGCAAACGCAACAGCGGCAAGCCCGCAACGACGGCTGGCTAGGCCCTCAAACAACCGCTGCAATAGAGTCGCCAAGCGCGCAAAGGCGTGATCGCGGCGGGCTGGCCAACGTAGTACTGGCGAGCGTCCTCAACCGTCAGGGGCGCAACCTGGTTGAACCCCAACGCCAAGAGACGAGGTTCCATTTCCTCGGGCCGGAAGAAGGATATCCACGGTTCGCCACGTTCCTCCGCGGACGCGCGTGCCGCCGTGGAGATGTCGAGTTCGTCCCGTGTCAGCCCGTCAAAAGGAAGAATGATATCGAACACGATTTCCGAACCTGGTGCATGACGAGCCGCAAGCGAGAGGGTAGCCATGGCCGCGCCCTCGGAAATGTATTGAGTGACTCCAAGCCAGGCGAAGAAAGTCGGCTCCGCTGCCCGCACGCCAGCCGATGCGAGCACCTTGTCGAGGGCCTGAGAGGCGAAGTCTGCCGGAACATAGTTGACGCCGGGCGCGCTGAGGCCGAGCGTGCGGAGCCGATCGAGCTTCCATCGTTGGCTGTCGGGATGGTCGATCTCGACAAACCGCACTCTGCCGGCGATGTCCGGCTCGCGCAGCGCCAACGTATCGAGGCCAACGCCAAGCAACACGATCTGGCGCACGCCACGATCAAGTGCGGCGCGCATTCGATCCTCGGAAAACCGATGACGAAGGGCGAAGTAGGCGCTGACGCGCTGCAGGTCTGGAAGTTTGCGCTTCTCCAGTCGAGTCCTGAGGTCGTCGACATCTTTCGCGCCGCTGATCTCGAGCGCGAATGTGTCCTCGTGGATCTTGGGGGCGTCGAACAGGTGCAGGTGCGCGGCCCGCAAGGACGCAACACTGATCGCAGTAGCGCTTGGCGTGCCGGGCTGCATGTCCAACGCCCTCTGGGCTAGCCTTCGATCACGAACACCCGATCGTCGATGGCGCCCGCCTCCAGATAGCCCGCCACCAGCTCGGCCAGGGCCGGCGCCAGCAGAAAGCCGTGGCGGTAGAGCCCGTTCACATGGATGGTGCGCCCACGCACGATGATCCTCGGCACATTGTCGGGCAGCGACGGCCGCACGCCCGCGCCGGCTTCCACCATCTCAGCCTCGCCGAAGCCGGGATGCAGCGCGTAGGCCATGCCCAGCAGCTCCAGCGCCGAGCGCACCGTGATGGGCCCCGCGTCGTCGCTCTCGATCACGGTGGCGCCGACCATGAACAGTCCGTCGCCCCAGGGCACCACGTAGATCGGCTGGCGCGGATGCAGCAGCCGCACCGGCCGGCGCAGGGCGATTTCGCGCGAGCGCACGATCAGCCGCTCACCGCGCACGCCACGCAGATCGGTAAGGACGTCACGCGCGCCGAGCCCGCGGCAGTCGATGACCGTTTCATTCTCCCTGGCCCCGCCCTGCCATTCGGACTCCAAGGTGACCTCCACGCCCGCGCGCTTGGCCTCCTGCAGCAGGAACTCCATCGCCGCTCGCGGTGCCACGTGCCCTTCCTGGGCATAGAACAGCCCAGCGGTGAATCGTCCTTGCAGGTCCGGCTCGAGCCTGGCGATGCCGGCGGCATCGAGCAATTCGTGCCCCTCGGTCAGCCGGGCGAAGTGCGCGATCTCGCCCGTATCGCGAGCGCCGGCAATGACCAGCGTGCCGCGCAGCACCGTGCCAGGAAATGTCTCGCGCCAGTGCGCGATCGACCTCAGTCCGAGATCGCGCACCACCGGCGCATACACTTCCTTCTCGCAGTAGGGCCCCAGCATGGCGCCGGCATAGATGCTCGCAGCATCGGCAAACGGCGTGGCCGACTTCTCGATCAGCCGCACGCGGTGACCCTTGCGCGCCAGCGTCAGCGCCTGCCACAAGCCGGTGATGCCGGCGCCTACGACTGTGATGTTCCGCTTGGGCATGCTGGAGGCCCGTCAGTCGCCGCGCGCCACGCCCTCGCGCCGGGGGTCGGCACCGCCCTCGAGCCACCCGTCCTTGCGCAGAACGATTACATGCGTGCCGGAGTTCAGCAGGTTGGCGCTGATCTGGTGGCCGTAGGGCTTCATCTTCAGCGCATGCCAGAGGGCCGCACTCTGGTCAATCTCGATCTCGAACGGGCCGCCGCGGCTGCCGAAGTTCATCAGTGAGGCCGCCTCCTGGGCATCGAGCTTCCAGTCGATCAGCCCCACCAGCGTCTTCACCACGTAAAGGATGATGTGCGATCCGCCGGGCGAGCCGAGCACCGCCCACGGCCTGCCCTGCTCGTCGAACACGATGGTCGGCGCCATGCTGCTGCGCGGCCGCTTGCCGGGTCCTACCGCATTGGCCAGCGGCCTGCCTGCTCGGTCCTGCGGCCTGAAGGCGAAATCGGTCATCTCGTTGTTGAGCAGGAAGCCTGCCGCCCACAGGCGCGAGCCAAACGCGGACTCGATGGTCGTGGTCATGGACACGATATTGCCGGCGCCGTCGACGATGGAGATGTGGCTGGTGCCCTCCTGCTCGACCGTCTCGTCCGCGCCAGGCACGAGGAGGCCCAGCTGCGGCGGCGTGCCGGGGCCCGGCCGGGCCATGGTCGTCTGTGGATCGATAAGCGCGCGGCGGCCCGAGAGATAGCCTGCATCGAGCAGGCCGACCGGCACCTGGACGAACTCCGGGTCACCGACGTAGCGGTCGCGGTCGGCAAAGGCGAGCTTCTGCGCCTCGGCGATGAGATGCATGGCGCGGGTATTGAGCGTGTCGGCGCTCGTCTGCCCCAGGTCGAATGTCTCGACCAGCTTCAGGACCTGGGCGATGGCAATGCCCCCCGAGGAAGGCGGCCCCATGCTGCAGATGCGGTTGTGCCGGTAGGCAAAGCAGAGCGGGTCGCGTTCCTTCACCGCGTAGCCGGCAAGATCGGCCAGCGTGATATCGCCCTTTGGATGCGGGGCGCTGCCCGCTGCCGCCACGATCGCCTGGGCAATCGGGCCCTCATAGAACTCGCCCGCCCCTCGGTCGGCGATTGCCCTCAAGGTTGCAGCGAACTCGGGATTCCTCAGCAGATAGCCGGAAGGCCATGCACTTCCGGTCCGATCGAAGAAAAAGCGCCGCGATTGCGGGTGAGAAGCTGGCCGCGCCGTACCAGCCCAGCAGCAGGTGGAGGCGCGGCGAGACGCGAAATCCCTGCTCGGCCAGAGCAATTGCTGGCGCGAAGAGTGCAGCCCACGGCAGCCGGCCGTGGCGCTTGTGCAGGACTTCCAGCGCACGCAACGTGCCCGGCACTCCCACGCTGGCGCCGCCGGCGATAGCCTCGCCGATCTTCAAGGGACGATCCTCGACCATGAAGCGGTCGGGCTTGGCGGCCGCCGGCGCCGTCTCGCGTCCGTCGTAGCTCTTGAGCTCCTTGGCAGCCGCGTCCCAGTGCAGCGCGAACGCGCCGCCGCCCAGCCCCGAGGACTGCGGCTCGACCAGATTGAGCACGAGCTGCACCGCAATTGCGGCATCGGCCGCGCTGCCGCCGGCGCGCAGCATCCGAAGTCCTGCTTCCACCGCCAACGGGTGCGCGGCTGCAACCATGTGCGACTTGGCGGTAGTGGCGAATTGGGCTGCCCAGCCCCAGCTCGTGGCTCGCTCGGGCTGGATCTCGAGCTGTTGCGCAACAGCTGGGACAGACGCGCAGCCCAGCATGACCAGAACAAGCACAGACCTGAGGAGCCCCGTGATCGAGGGCATGATTGTGGAGCCCCAATTACTCAAGCCCGGCCGCAGTAATGCATCCCGTCTCAATGTATCGTGATCTGCTTTGGCGGGCGCGCGCATTTCCATTAATCATGCGGAAAGCATATGTGGCGAAAAGCGCACATTCCCCTACAAACGGGCCACCCCCGGGTTGCCTCAAATCGGCGACATAGCCACACTCTGCCCACTTTCGACCACGTCTGTGACGGACAAGCGGGAACCGGGCCGTTTTCGTGCGGGTTGGGGCGTTAGCAGCGGCCTGAACCAGGGCAAGAGCAAGAAGAAGGGACGCATGGGATGACCATTCGTAGCGGACTGGGGCGGGGCGCCCTAGCGGCTTGTGCGATGTTGGCTATGCTGGCCACATCTGGGCCGGCATCGGCGCAACTGTTCTGGGATTGGGGCGGCGGCAACACGGTCAACGGCAGCGGGCGCGAGGTCGTGAGCTTCAGCCCCCAATATGGCAAGGGCCAGATAATCGTCAGCTTCGGCGACCGCCGTCTCTACTACGTCAGCCGGCCGGGGGAAGCGATCAGCTATCCTATCGCCGTTCCGCGTGAGCAGAGCCGCTGGCAGGGCGTTACCGCCGTCACGCAGAAGCGCGAGAATCCGTCCTGGACGCCTACGCCGACCATGGTTGCCGAGAACCCGCGCCTGCCGCGCTGGGTGCCTGGCGGCCATCCGATGAACCCCTTGGGGGTGCGTGCCCTCTACCTCGGGTCGAGCATGTATCGCATCCACGGCACCGATGCGCCTTGGACCATCGGCACTGCCGTCTCCAAGGGATGCATCCGCCTCTATAACCAGGATGTCCTCGACCTCTACCCGCGCGTCAGCGTCGGCACCAAGGTCACGGTTACCTATCAGAACTTCCGGACGGCATCCGCGGCACCGACCCCGAGCCAGGGACTGACCCAGGGCGGCGGAGGAGGAGGGGGCGTCTTCAATCTGTTCGAGGACGATGAGGACGCGCCGCCGAAGGCTCCACCCAAGCGTGCCACTCGCGCCAAGCCCAAGAGCGCATTCGTCGAATAATGCCTCCGAAGCGCTGACTACAGGAGGGCGGCTCAGTGGCCGCCCTTGTCATTTGTGTGGGCAGGCAGCAGCGGCCTATTGCGAGCCCTCCACCTTGATCTTGGCGTCGCGCACCACCTTGCCCCACTTCTCCAGCTCGATCTTGATGCGCTCGGCGAACTGCTCGGGTGAGTTGGCAACCACCTCGAAGCCCAGATCGCCGAGCCGCTTCTGCACGTCAGGCTCGGCAACGATCTTCACGATCTGCGAGTGCAGCAGGCCGATGACTTCCTTGGGCGTGCCTGCAGGCGCCAGCATGCCGGTCAACGTGTAGGCCTCCTGGCCGGGTAGGCCGGCTTCCGCCACTGTCGGCACGTCGGGAAAGCCCGGCGCCCGCTTCTCGCTTGTCACCACCAGTGCGCGCAGCTTGCCTTCCTTGACCTGCGGCGCGGCCGGCGGCAGCGCGGTGAAGGCGATCGGGGTGTGACCGCCGACGGTGTTCTGTATGGCCGGGCCGGCGCCGGTGAACTGCACCGTCACCATGTCGATACCCTGCGAGATGCGGAAGATCTCGCCCGACAGATGCGGCGTGCTGCCGGCGCCGGGAGCCGCGAAGCTGTACTTGCCTGGGTTGGCCTTGACGAGCTCGACCAGCTCCTTGACGGTCTTTGCCGGCACGGAAGGGTGCACCGTCATCACGTTGGGCGATACGGCGATGTTGCTGATCGGCGCAAAATCCTTGATCGGGTCGTAGGGCACCTTGGCGAACAGGCTGGGGTTCACCACGAAGCCGGTGCTGACGACGATCAGGGTGTAGCCGTCGGGCGGCGAGGTTGCGACCTGGCCCGTGCCGGTGTTGCCGCCGGCGCCAGCGCGGTTCTCGACATAGAACTGCTTGCCGAGATTGGCCGAGAGCTTGTCGGCGACGATGCGGGCGATGACGTCGGTCGGTCCTGCCGGCGCGAACGGCACCACGATCTTCACGGGACGATCAGGATAGTTTTGCGCTGAGAGCGCACCAGACATTCCGAATATGGTGCAAGCAGCTGCAAGCAGTCGAACAAATGCTTTCACGGCGTCCTCCGGGACGTTTATGCTTTTGCATCACCCTAACACCTCTGGCGCCCGTGCGACCAGCCGATACACGCATAAAGCGAAGGGAAGAACGCCTCGATGACGACTCGCAAGCTCACGCGCCAGGACGTCGCCGCCGCCGCCGAGAAATACAAGAACTGGGGCAAGTGGGGGCCCGACGACGAGATCGGCACGCTCAACTACACTTCCCCCGAGGACATCATTGCCGCGGCCAAGCTCGTGAAGAAAGGCAAGGTGATCTCGCTCGCCCTCAACTTCGATCACACCGGTCCGCAGGGCGCCAAGAGCAAGTATCCGGCGCTCGGCCGCACCAATCCGATCCACACCATGCTGCGCACGGGCACGGATGCCTACTCCGGCGTGCTCGACAAGCGCGGCATTCGCGCCGCCGACGACATGGTGGTGATGCCCTTGCAGTGCGGCACGCAGTGGGATGGCCTAGGCCACGTGTTCTACGAGAACCACATGTGGAACGGCTACGACTGCCGCGAGGTCACGTCCATGGGCGCGCAGAAGTGCGGCATCGAGAAGACCAGGAGCAAGATGGTGGGCCGCGGCGTGTTCCTCGATGTCGCCCGCTTCAAGGGCGTGGAGTCGCTCGAGGACGGCTACGGCATCACCTGCAAGGACCTCGACGACACCACCCAGGCGCAGAAGGTGGAGGTGAAGCGCGGCGACTATGTGGTGGTGCGCACCGGCCAGATGGAACGCTGCCATAAGCTCGGCAGCTGGGACGGCTATCCCGGCGGCGACGCGCCGGGCTTCGCCTTCGAGACGCTGGAGTGGGTGAAGCGCACCGAGCTGGCGGCACTCGCGAGCGACACCTGGGGCTGCGAGGTGCGCCCCAACGAGACCGAGCCCGGCATCAACCAGCCCTGGCACTGGATCACCATCCCGATCATGGGCATGACCATGGGCGAGATCTTCAATGTGAAGGAGCTGGCGGACGACTGCGCCGCGGACGGGGTGTACGAGTACCTGTTCGTGGCGCCGGCCCTACCCATCACCGGTGCCGTCGGCTCGCCCGTCAATCCACTAGCTATCAAGTGAGGCAGCAGCAATGGCAGCCACCACCAAGCAATACCCCGTCACCCACACCGACGCCGAGTGGCGCAAGCTCTTGACGCCCGAGCAGTACGCGATCATGCGCCAGCACGGCACCGAGGCGCCGGGCAGCTGCGCGCTCAACTTCGAGAAGCGCGCCGGCACCTTCACCTGCGCCGGCTGCGACCAGCCGCTGTTCGTCTCCAAGAAGAAGTTCGAGAGCGGCACCGGCTGGCCTAGCTTCAACGATCCGGTGCCGGGCTCGGTGGAGACGGAGGAGGACTCGAGCTGGGGCATGGTGCGCACCGAGGTGCATTGCAGCCGCTGCGGCAGCCACCTGGGCCACGTGTTCGACGACGGCCCGCCGCCGACCGGCCTGCGCTACTGCATCAACGGCGTGGCGATGAACTTCCAGCCGGAGTGATGAGTGTCATCCCGGCACTTGTTGCCGGGATCCAGCTATCCGCGAACGCCGGAGCAAGTTGAGAGATGGATCCCGGGCACAAGGACCCGGGATGGCAGCCGAGGAAATCATGCCGAAAATGACCGGCGCAGAATGCCTGGCCGACATGCTGGCCGGCTATGGCGTCAGCCACGTGTTCATGGTGCCGGCCGTGCTGCGCCGCACCTTCGCCGAGATGGAGCGTCGTACATCCATCAAGCGCATCTACACGCACGGTGAGAAGTCGGCAGCCTACATGGCCGACGGCTATGCGCGGGCCTCCGGCAAGCCGGGAGTCTGCATGGCACAGGTGATCGGCGCGCTCAATCTCGCCGCCGGCCTGCGCGACGCCTACCTGGCGCATTCGCCTATCATCGCCATGACCGGCGGGCGTGACCCCAAGACCAAATTCCGCAAGGTCTACCAGGAGGTGGACGACGTGCCGGCGTTCGAGCCGGTCACCAAGCTCAACGCCACCATCGACGACGTCTCCCGCATCCCCGACATGGTGCGCCAGGCCTTTCGCGTGGCCGTGTCCGGCACCCCGGGCCCCGTGCACCTCCAGTTCCGTGGCAACGAGGGCCAGATCGACGTCGAGGAGGCCGACATGGAGCCGCTAGTCGAGCCGCAATTCGCGCGCGTGCCTCCCTTCCGCCCGGAGCCCGATTCCGCAAGCGTGCTGGCGGCGCTGAAGGTGCTGCAGGACGCCGCGCGCCCCGTCATCGTTGCCGGTGGCGGCGTGCGCGCCTCGGGCGCCGGCGCTGAGTTGGTGGCGCTGGCCGAGCGGCTCGGCATTCCCGTTGCCACCTCGCTCAATGGCAAGGACGCTATCCCTGGCACGCACCCTTTGTCGGTCGGCGTGGTTGGTACCTACTCGCGCGAGAGCGCCAACCGCGTGGTGAGCCAGGCCGACACGGTGTGCTTCATCGGCACCGAGACCGGCGGCATGACCACGCATTTCTGGGCCGTGCCAAAGATCGGCATCGCGGCCGTGCAGATCGACATCGAGCCGCAGGCGCTGGGGCGCAACTACCCGCTCAAGGCCGCGGTGCTGGGCGATGCCAAGGTGGCGCTCTCCCGCATGCTGGCGCATGCCAATGCGGATACCTCGCACCGGCGCAAGGCCTGGTTGGAGCAGGCGCAGGGCATCTGCCGCGAGTGGCGCGGGAAGTACGCGGCCCTGCTCGCCTCCGACGCCGTGCCGATCCGCCCCGAGCGCATGTGCGGCGACCTCACCAAACGCATGCCCGAGGATGCCATCGTCGTGGTCGACACCGGCCATGCCGGCATGTGGATGGGCGGCATGTACGATCTGACAAGCCCCGGCCAGAGCTACATGCGCAGCGCCGGGCATCTGGGCTGGGCCTTCCCCGCGGGCATCGGCGCCAAGGCCGCTTGCCCCGACCGGCCGGTGGTGGTGTTCACGGGCGACGCCGGCTTCTACTACCACCTGGCCGAGGTGGAGACGGCCGTGCGCTGGGGCATCGCCTCGGTTACGATCGTCAACAACAACCGCAGCGGCAACCAGTCCAAGCGTGGCTTCGACCGCGCCTACGGGGGTGAGCAGACCGAGCGAGGCCGCGAGCTGTGGACCTACACCGACGTCAATTTCGCGCGCGTGGCGGAAAGCATGGGCGCCCTGGGCATTCGCGTCGAGAAGCCAGCTGATTTCGTGCCGGCACTGCATCGCGCGCTGGAAGCCAAGCGTCCCACGATTGTCGATGTGGCGACCGACATCGAGGCCATCGCGCCGGTGGCCTTCGGCTGACATCGCCCTCCAACCCGTGGGCGCTCATGGCGTTCCTGGGCTCGGTGTGATGCCCGCCGCCTTCATCGACCTGGCGAGTTCCTCCACGTTCTCGCGGAACAGGGCGGCGAACTGCTCGGGCGACGACTTGATCGGCTCGTAGCCGAACGTCCGCAGCCGCTCCTGCATTGCCGGCGTCTCCAACACACTCTGCGTCTCGGCATGCAGCCGCGTCACGATCTCGCGCGGCGTCCCGACCGGCAGGAAGAAGCCGATCCAGAACTCGAAGGTCGAATCCTTCAGCCCCAGCTCCGTCGAGGTCGGCACGTTGGGCAGCGCGGTGGAGCGCGACCGGGTGCTGACCGCCAGCGGCACGAGCTTGCCGTCCTGCACCAGCGGCAGCCCCACGCTGATCGGCGGGAAATAGAAGTCGATCCGCCCCGTGAGGACCTCGGTCAGCGCATCGCTGGGGGCGCGGAACGGCACGTGCTTGGCGTCGATACCAGCGGCGAGCCGGAACCGCTCCGCGGCCAGATGCGACGTGCTGCCGGGACCGGCCGAGGCGAAGTTCATGGTGCCGGGCCGCGCTTTCGCGGCGGCTATCAAGTCCGCTGCGGTGTTGATGCCCTTGTTCGAGGCCGTGATCAGGAGCGTGGGTTGCAGGCCGAGCGGGATCACGGGGATGAAGTCGACCAGTGCGTCATAGGTGCGATTTGCGTGGAACGATTGGTTGATCGCCAGCGTCGTCGAGTGGAAGAGCACCGTGTGCCCATCGGCGGGGGCGCGGGCCACGAACGCAGTTCCGGTGGAGCCGCCGGCGCCCGCGCGGTTCTCGACGATGCACGGTTGACCGAGCCGCGCCGACAGCTGTTCGAGCACGGGCCGCCCGATGGTCTCCAGCGCGTTGCCTGGGCCGAACGGCACGACGAAGATGACCGTCTTCGTCGGCCAGGCTTGTTGTGCCAGCGCGGGGATCGGCGCCGCGAGCCCCGACACGAGGCAGACAGCAGCGACTGACCACAGAGCACTCCTCATCTCGCTGATCGCAGCCAAACCGGTCATTGTGCCCTCCCTGGTTTTATCGACGTTCGTTGGCGCAACATTAGTCCGGTCTCGCCCGATTGACCAACGTCATTCGGGCTCCATCGGCCGTGGAGAGCGTCGAACCACGTCGGAGGGCGAAGGAGCTTGGCATCGCGATGCTTGCGCGGGCCGGTAACGCGATAGCGAAACGGGTTATTGCGGTGCACGAGGCCGCACGTGGACGAAGGCAGGCGCGGCGCACGCCCTCGACTTGGGAGCTCTACGCGATCGTCCCGGCCTTGACGGTCGCAATACCGAGCCGCGCCAAACCTTCCATGGTCTCCTTGACCGAGCCACCGACGTCGATGCCGCGGCAGGCATCCTCGATCACCACCACGTCAAAGCCCTCGCGCCGCGCGTCCTCGGCCGAGTAGCGCACGCAGAAATCAAGCGCCAGGCCGGCGATGAACAGGCGCTCGAGACCGCGTTCGCGCAGGTAGCCGCCAAGGCCGGTCGGGGTCTTGCGGTCGTTCTCGTAGAAGGCTGAGTAGGAGTCGATCTCGCGCCGGAAGCCCTTTCGCACCACCAGCGCCGCATGAGGGATGTCGAGATCGTCGTGGAATTCGGCGCCCGGCGTGCCCTGGATGCAGTGGTCCGGCCACAGGATCTGCGCCCCGTAGGCGACCTCGATGGTGTCGTAGGGCTTGCGGCCGGGATGGGAGGAGGCGAACGACTGGTGGCCGGCGGGATGCCAGTCCTGGGTCAGCACTACGTGGCGGAAGCGCCGCGCAAGCGAATTGACGATCGGCACCACCTTGTCGCCGTCGGGCACCGCCAAGTTGCCGCCGGGGCAGAAATCGTTCTGCACGTCGACCACCAATAGCACGTCGCCGTCGCCGACCGTGAAGCCGAAGCCCATGCCTGCCGTCCTTTCGCGTCTATCCGCGCCCGGGCAGATAGGCAAACCCGCCCTCCCTCTCCCTCACGCGACCAAAGAACGGGCCGGCGAAATGCTGCGGATAGATGAGGCTGCCTTTGCCCGCCGCATGCTCCAGCACCCGCCGCCGGGTGCGCCGCGCCTCATCGGGATCGGAGCAGAAGGCGCTGCTCCAGTGCGGATGATAGACCTGGATCGGGTTGTGCATGATGTCGCCGGTGAACAGCGCCTCGGTGCCCCTCGACTTCAGCGTGATCAGCACGTGGCCGGGCGAATGCCCTGGCGCGGGCGAGATGGTGAGGTCGTCGCCCAGTTGCTGCGTGCCGTCGACCAGCATGTCCTGCCTGGCTTCCAGGATCGGCAGCACGCTGTCATTGAACACGCGCGCGTGCCGCTCGTCCTTGCCGCCCTGTCCGCGCGAGGGATCGAAGTAGTCGCGGTCGGTCCTGGAGAACACGTACTTGGCCTTGGGGAAAGTCGGTACCCAACGCCCGTTGTCGAGCCTGGTATTCCAGCCTACGTGATCGACGTGCAGGTGCGTGCACAGCACGTAGTCGATGTCCTCCACCTTCAAGCCAGCCTTGGCGAAATTGTCCATGTAGGGCCGGTTCAGCATGTGGAAGCGCGGCTGGCCCGGGCGCTCCTTGTGATTGCCGACGCAGGTGTCGATCAGGATGGTGTGATGGCGCGTCCTGAGCACCCAGCTGTGGATCGAGGAGACGATGCGGTCCGCCTCCTTGTCGTAGTAGGTCGGCGCCAGCCACGACAGATGCGGCTCGATGTCCTTGGCGTTCCAATCGGGCAGCAGCACGTTGGGCTGGAAGCCATGCCCCAGGCTTTCCTCCACCCGCAGGATTTCGATCTCGCCGACGTTGAACATTCCCTTCCCCCATCCGATCGTTGATTGCTTCTCAGGCCGGCGGCGCGACCGAAAGCCCGCGCACCTTGTGCTTGTCGATGAGACCCTGCACGAACCCCGAGGCCTTCACCTCCTCGACGAAGGCGCGCAGGAAGGCAGCCCCGGCCGCGTTCTTGCGGCCCGTGCCGATGGCCTGCTGCACCGACATGAACTTGCCGTCGAGGATGCGTGCGCCCGGCAGCTTCTCGACATCCGTCAGTAGCCGCGGCCTGAGGCCTGCGAGCACATCGAGCTTCTCTGCCGCGAACTGCTCGTAGGCAGCGTCGAGCGTGCCCGAGCGCACCAGCTGGGCCTGTTTGATATTGCGCTCGAGCCAGAGGCCGTAGGCGCTGCGTCCCGTGACGGCGATGCGCACGCCCGGCTTGTCGATATCGGCGATCGTTGTCAGCGGCGAGTCCGCCGGCACCAGATATGTCGCCTCGATCTCGACGTAGGCAGGCGTGAACGTGATCTTCTCCGCCCGCTGGGGCTCGGCGCCGATGAGCCCGATGTCCCAGGCGCCTGCTTCGGCTGCGTCGGCCAGCTCGCCCGGCGTTTTGTAGGTCACGTACTTGACCGGCACCCCCAGCCGCCGCGCAATCTCGGCAGCCATGTCGGGCGCTACGCCGACCGGACCGCCGGCGGCGTCCTTGCCGCTGACCAGCAGGAAGTTGGAGAGATTGAGACCTGCGCGAAGGGCGCCGGTGGGCGCCAGCTCGGCTTTGATTTGCGGTGACACGTTCGGCGCTCCCTGTCCGCTGCCGACGCGAGCTTATCGCGTCGCAGGCCCGACGCAAACGAAAGCACAACCCAGCGCGGCCGGCCTGCTTGTGCGGCCGCCGATCATCCTGTAGCGGTCACGAAGGTCTCGCAACCAGCCGGCCCGGGAGTCGCCCATGAAAATCGACGGACGCTGCCATTGCGGCCACATCGCCTACGAGGCCGAGGTCGACTCCGACAAAGTCGCGATCTGCCATTGCACCGATTGTGAGGCGTTGTCCGGTTCGGCGTTCCGCACCGTGGTAATGAGCCGCGAAGGCACCTTCAAGCTGCTGACCGGCGAGCTCAAGGTCTACGTCAAGACGGGCGAGAGCGGGACACAGAGGACGCAATCATTCTGTCCCCACTGCGGGTCGCCGATCTATTCGAGCGCCACGGGGGACGGGCCGAAGGTGCACTCGATTCGCGTCGGCACCATCCGCCAGCGCAACCAGCTCGTTCCCAAGGTGCAGTTCTGGGGCCGCTCCGCGCAGCCCTGGCTCGGCCAGCTCGGCTCGATCGATAGGCTGGAGAAGCAGCCGGTTTTCGATCCCAAGGGTGGCGTTGCGCGCTGAGCGTCAGGGCTGTTCGCGCGGTCCCAGATGGCGGCGTGCCCGGGCCAGCAACTCGTCGATCTCCGGATCGCCGAGACCCAGCAGCGCCAGACGCTCGGCGACGTTCTCCAGGTACTCGAGGCTGGTGCCGCGAGCGCCACGGCCGGTGGCGATCAGCCTGGCGGCCTCTTCGAGGTCGGGCTCGCAATAGCGGCTCGACTGGCGATTGATCACGAAGGCCAGCGCCTCCAGCGGGCCCTGCGGCGTCTCGACCGCCAGGAAGGTCGGCACGTAGCTGCCGGCCACCATTTCGCGCATCCACAGAATTTCCGTTTCGCGGTCGACGTGGTCGGCCGGTATGCGCAAAGCCAGCCCGTGGCATGTGCCGCCGAGGTCGAGCCCGGCCATCAGCGCAGGCCGGTCGGCCGAGCCCCGGCCGATCTGGCTCTTGAGGCAGAAGCGCCGGTGGTAGCCTTCGAGCGCAGCGGTCCTGATCTCCACGATGTGGACGGCTGGGTCCCACATCAGCGAGCCGTAGGCGAACAGCCACAGGTCGCCGGCGTGGCCGGCCAGTGCCTCCCGGCGCGTTGCCTCGCGCGCCTCGTCGCTGAGGCGCCAGTCCACCGGGTAGCCGCTTTCGCGCGCGAGACGGTCCAGCTCGGACAGGCGCTCACGGGAAAGGCGGAAGAAGGATTTCTCGGGTTCGATGACTCTGCCGGCAAGTGCAGGCACATGTTCGAAGGCTTCGGGCGGCAATGGCATCAAAGTTGTGGGGTTGGGCAGTTGGATCGGCGAGGCCGGCCATTACGATGGAAGAGCACCGACTTGGCAAGACGCCGGTACCCTTCCCGCGGCTGAGTTTTGCTCATGGCGCGTATGAGCTCTACGCAGGCCACAATGAGCAAAATGGGTAGGCGGGCTTGGACATCGATGGCGGGGACGGTACAAGCGCTGCAACGCGGCCGTTGCCGGCGCGCACCCGAAGAAGGAAATGCGTCGATCATGAGCGATACACCCAAGACCCCGGTTCCGGCGCGGCCGGCTTCCACCGTGGTGATCCTGCGCGATGGTGCCGACGGCATCGAGGTATTCATGGTCGAGCGGCATCGCGCGATCGATTTCGCCTCCGGCGCCCTGGTGTTTCCCGGCGGCAAGGTCGATCCCGAGGACTCTGATGCCGCGTGGGGCGAACTGGCAGCCCAGGCCCCCGCAGCTCCCGACCGCTCGTTCTTCGTCGCCGCCGGCCGCGAGACGTTCGAGGAGGCGGGTCTGGTGCTGGCGCGGCAGCGCGGCACGCAGGCGATCGTCGACGCCGCCGCCGCCGACCGGCTGGTCGAGACGCATCGCGCGCGCCTGCTCAAGGGCGAGACCAGCTTCGTCGACATCGTGCGTGGCGAGGACCTGGCGCTGGCGCTCGACATGATGGTGCCGTTCGCGCACTGGATTACGCCGGAGCCGGTGCCCAAGCGCTTCGACACGCATTTCTTTCTGATCGCGGCGCCGGTGGTGCAGCTCGGCGCCCACGACGGCGGCGAATCGGTGGATGGCCTGTGGATCACGCCGCAGCGGGCGCTGAGCGAGGCGGAAGCCGGAGCGCGCACGCTGGTGTTCGCCACCCGCATGAACCTCGCCAAACTCGCCCGCTATCGCACCGTGGCCGAGGCCGTGGCGGCAACGCGGTCGAAGCCCGTGGTGACGGTAACGCCCAGGGTAAAGAGCACACCCGAGGGCCGCTGGTTGCAAATACCTGCTGAGGCCGACTATGGCGTGACCGAGGTGTTCGTGGAGCAGGTCTCGACATTCGGCCGAGCCGCGCTTCCGGGCTGAATGCGCGCGAACGTCGTAGGGTGCAATAGCGAAGCGTATTGCACCGCGGGGCCGGCAATCGGCGCAATACGGCTGGCGCCTATTGCGCCCTACACCGTCGTCGTCTTGATGTCCACGAAGCGGATCTCGGGGTTGCGCTCGGCCGTCCATGACAGGTTGAAGGCCGAGGTGGCGAGGAACACCTGAGCGCCGTCGAGGTCGGTGGCGATGGCCGAGCGGTTCTTCTCCACGAACCGCGCCAAGGCTGCAGGATCTTCCGACTCGATCCAACGCACCGTATCGCTCGGCGCAGGATCGAAACCGGTCTGCAGGCCGTACTCGTGCTTGAGGCGATCAGCCAGCACGTCGAGCTGCAGGTTGCCGATCACGCCGACGATGGGCTGCGTGCCGTCGAGGGGCGAGAACAACTGCACCACGCCCTCCTCGGCCATCTCGCGCAGCGCCTCCCTGAGCTTCTTGGCGCGGATGGCGTCCTCAAGCCTGATGCGGCGCAGGATCTCGGGTGCGAAGCTCGGGATGCCGAGGAAGGTAATGTCCTCGCCCTCGGTGATGGCGTCGCCGATTCTGCAGCGCGCCTCGGTTGGGGATGCCCACCACGTCGCCGGCGTAGGCCTCCTCGGCCAGCGAGCGGTCCTGGGCGAAGAAGAACTGCGGCGCGGTGAGCGCCATGGTCTTGCCCGTTCGCACCACCTTGACTTTCATGCCGCGCGTCAGCTTGCCGGAGCACACGCGCATGAAGGCGATGCGGTCGCGGTGGTTGGGGTCCATGTTCGCCTGGATCTTGAAGACCACGCCGGTCATGGCCTTCTCCGTGGCTTCCACGGTGCGGGTGGCCGCCTTCTGGCTGCGCGGCGGCGGCGCATGCGCGATCAGCGCCTCCAGGATGTCGCGCACGCCGAAGTTCTTGAGCGCGCTGCCGAAGAACACGGGCGTCAAGGTGCCGTCGCGGAATTTGGCCAGATCGAACTTGCCGCAAACGCTTTCCGCGAGCGCGATCTCGTCGCGCCAGGCCGCGGCGGCATCTACTTCCAGCAGCGTATCGATGACAGGGTCGCTCGGCCCCGACACCGGCTGGCCCTCGGGCTCGCGCTCGACCTGGCGGATACGCGGCTGCAGCAGGTCGTAGGTGCCCTTGAAGTCGCGGCCCCGGCCGATCGGCCACACCATGGGCGCGGTCTGCAGGGCGAGGGTATGCTCGATCTCGTCCAGCAGCTCCAGGGGGTCGCGGCTCTCGCGATCCATCTTGTTTACGAAAGTGATGATGGGGATGTCGCGCAGGCGGCAGATCTCGAACAGCTTGCGGGTGCGCGACTCGATGCCCCTGGCCGCGTCGATCACCATGATGGCGGAGTCGACTGCGGTGAGCGTGCGATAGGTAT
The DNA here is from genome assembly GCA_963832445.1 of uncultured Alphaproteobacteria bacterium. Lineage (GTDB taxonomy): Bacteria > Pseudomonadota > Alphaproteobacteria > Rhizobiales > Hyphomicrobiaceae > AWTP1-13. The sequence continues at coordinate 76,512 of CAWHUM010000012.1, read as the reverse complement.
GATCGGAGAAGTCCTCGTGGCCCGGCGTGTCGAGCAGGTTGAACACCGCGCTGCCGTACTCGAAGGTCATCACCGAGGTGACGACCGAGATGCCGCGTGCCCGCTCGATTGCCATCCAGTCCGAGCGCGTGTTGCGCCCATCGCGCTTGGCCTTGACCTGGCCGGCGAGCTGGATGGCGCCGCCGAACAGCAAGAGCTTCTCGGTAAGTGTGGTCTTGCCGGCGTCGGGATGGGAGATGATGGCGAATGTGCGCCGCCGCGCGATCTCGCGCGCGAGGGGGTCCAGCGCGGCTTTTGGCGCCTGCGCGACACCCGCGTGCGGCAGGCCGGTCATCTGCGTATTGTCATCCATCTCCAGGCCCTGATCTTGGCAGGCGCCCTATAGCACTGTTCGCGGCGCGGCGGCCAACCTTCGTCGCCGCAGCCCGTGGCGTTCAGATCGTGCAGGCAAACTCGCCGCAATAGGTGAGGCGGGGTGTCGACTTGAGCTTGGCCGGGAAGCCGCCCAGGGCCTGCTTGAAAATGAGCACCAGAATGTTGGCCTCGGGCCCGGCCAACCGCCGGATGCGCTCGATGTCGGCAGGTTCCTGCAGCTTGTTGGCCAGGTATCCATAGCGGTCAAGGCCGTCGCGGTCGGCAATGGTCTCGATGAAGTCGCTGTCCAGGTACGTGATGCCGAGGTCGGCCTTCATTGCCCACCCGGGATTGCGCGCCTCCCAGGCGCGGTATTCAGCATCCGGCACCGCTGCGGGCGGCTCCGGCTCCCGCTGCGCCTCCGAATAGCCGCACGCGTCGTCGATGTCGCGAAACGTCCCGGCGAAGACGTGAACGGACGTCTCGGTCATCGCCGCGGCCTCCACCCTACTTGCGCTCCTGGGCGCGGCGCAGGGCGGCAGCGAGCGCGCTCTCGGCCGGCAGCGGAGGCCTGCGGCGGCGGAGTGCTCTGGCGCGGACCGGACGACGGTGGCGAGGGGCGGGCAGCGCCGCCGACAGCAGACGTCCGGTCGATGGTGCCGGAGCGCATGGTGAGGGCGATGCGCTTGCGGGCGACATCCACCTCCTTGACCCGCACCTTCACCACGTCGCCTGCCTTCACCACCTCGTGCGGGTCCTTGACGAAGCGGTCGGCGAGCTCGGAGACGTGCACCAGTCCGTCCTGGTGCACGCCGATGTCGACGAAGGCGCCGAAAGCCGCGACGTTGGTCACCACGCCTTCCAGCTGCATGCCGGGCTTCAAGTCGGTGATCTTCTCGACGCCCTCCTTGAAGGTGGCGGTCTTGAACTCGGGGCGGGGATCGCGGCCCGGCTTCTCCAGCTCGGCGATGATGTCGGTGACGGTCGGGATGCCGAAGGTGGCATCGGCGAACTGCGCGGGCTTGAGCGCCTTGAGGAAGGCCTTGTCGCCGATCATCGACTTCAGGGGGCGCCCGGTCGCCTCCGAGATCTTCTCCACCACGGGATAGGCCTCGGGGTGCACGGCCGAGGCATCGAGCGGGTTCTTGCCGTTCATGATGCGCAGGAAGCCCGCCGCCTGCTCGAACGCCTTGGGGCCGAGCCGCGGCACCTTCTTCAAGGCGCTGCGCGACTTGAAGGCACCGTTCTCGTCGCGATAGGCGACGATGTTGGAGGCCAGCGTCTTGTTGAGGCCCGAGACGCGGGTGAGCAGCGGCGCGGAGGCCGTGTTCACATCCACGCCCACCGAGTTGACGCAATCCTCCACCACGGCGTCGAGCGACCTGGCGAGGCCCCCCTGGTCCACGTCGTGCTGGTATTGGCCGACGCCGATGGCCTTGGGCTCGATCTTGACCAGCTCGGCCAGCGGGTCCTGCAGGCGCCGCGCGATGGAGACGGCGCCGCGCACGGTGACATCGAGCTCGGGGAACTCCTTGGCCGCCAGCTCGGAGGCCGAATAGACCGAGGCGCCGGCCTCCGACACCATCACCTTGGTGAGCTTGAGCTGGGGCATCTTGGCGATCAGCTCGGCCACCAGCTTGTCGGTCTCGCGGCTGGCCGTGCCGTTGCCGACGCTCACCAGGTCGACCTTGTGCTTCATGCACAGCGCGGCCAGCGTGGCGAGCGCGCCGCGCCAGTCGTTCTTCGGCTCGTGCGGATAGATGGTGTCGGTGTCGACCAGCTTGCCGGTGGCATCGACCACGGCGACCTTCACGCCGGTGCGGAAGCCGGGGTCGAGGCCCATGGTGGCACGCGGGCCGGCAGGCGCCGCGAGCAGCAGATCCTTGAGGTTGCGCGAGAACACCGAGATCGCCTCGGCGTCGGCACGCTCCTTGAGGCGCGCCAGCAGGTCGGCTGGCGGTAGAGGCCGCCATTCGGCTCTTCCAGGCGAGGTGCGCGGTCTCGGCGAGCCACGCGTCGGCCGGCCGGCCACGCTCGGCGATGTTGAACGCCACCTTGATCTTGGCCTCGGCCGGATGCGGCTTGTCCGTCTCGTGCGGCACGTCGAGGTCGAGATCGAGGATGCCCTCGTTGCGGCCGCGCAGCATGGCGAGCGCGCGGTGCGAGGGCATGTCCTTGATCTGCTGGCCGAAGTCGAAATAGTCGGAGAACTTGGCGCCTTCCGTCGCCTTGCCTCTGATGGCCTTGGAGGCCAGCACGCCTTCGCCCCAGGTCCACTCGCGCAGCTCGCCGACGAGCTTGGGCTCCTCGGCGATGCGCTCGATCAGGATGTGGCGGGCGCCTTCCAGGGCGGCCTTGGCGTCGGCCACGCCCTTCTCGCCGTCAATGAACTTCGCCGCCTCGGCCTTCGGATCGAGCGCGGGATTGGCGAGCAGGGCGTCGGCCAGCGGCTCGAGGCCCGCTTCGCGCGCGATCTGCGCCTTGGTGCGGCGCTTGGGCTTGTACGGCGCGTACAGGTCCTCCAGCTCGACCTTGGTTTCGGCGCGCGTTGATGGAGCGCGCCAGCTCGGGCGTCAGCTTGCCCTGCTCCTCGATGCTCTTCAGGACCGTGGCGCGCCGCTCCTCCAGCTCGCGCAGGTAGCCGAGCCGCTCCTCCAGCTTGCGCAGCTGCGTGTCGTCGAGGCCGCCGGTCTTCTCCTTGCGGTAGCGGGCGATGAAGGGCACGGTCGCGCCCTCGCCCAGCAGCTCCACCGTGGCTGCCACTTGGCCGACGCCGACGCCCAGCTCGGCGGCGATGCGCTGGTTGATCTTGTCCATCGAGGCCTCCTTGGCTTTGCACGCGTGCCAGCAAAGCGTCACCTCTTTGTCGATTCTGGTTCGATCTGGCAACTCGTCATGCTTGCACAGAATTGGGCCCGCAAAAATTTGCTACTAGCCGGTGTGTCTGACGGACCTCTGCAATTGCTGCGATGCGGTCGCCGCGTGTGCCGACCCTTCCAAACGATCCGGCGCTACTCTACAAGCAGTGCCGCGGGTGGCCGCACAAGGTGGCGGGCCTTGATGCATTTATCATTTTTCTTAGGAGGGAAGAGCCATGGGTTTCGGGCAAGCAATCGCTTCCGGTTTCACCAACTACGTGAACTTCAGTGGCCGTGCCACGCGCCCCCAGTACTGGTACTTCGTGTTGTTTCTCGTCATCGTCGGCATCATAACGGCCGTCATCGATGTTGTCGTTTTCGGTGCTGAGCAGATCGGCATCGTCAACGTGATATTCAGCCTTGCAACATTTCTTCCCAGCTTGGCGGTAGCGATTCGCCGTCTCCATGACATCGGTCGCACCGGCTGGTGGGTTCTGCTGTCATTCGTCCCGATCGTCGGGATCATCGTCCTGATCATCTGGTGGTGCCAGAGGGGGGAGCCAGGTCCCAACGCATACGGGCCTCCGCCGGCGGTGTAGTCAACGTCTCCGCCTGCCATCCGGGCCATGTCCGGGACAGCACTCCAAGGACGGCCAGCCTCTAGTGAGCCGGCTTTCTCGCACTGCTGCGGTCCGGGGTAGAAACCCACGCCGCGGCGGTACTAGAGAGCCGAATACCCAAATATATGCCCCAACCCTGTGGAGTGTGGATATATGCAAAGACGACGCTTCGGCCGCACCGGGCTCGAGGTTCCCGCCCTGACATTCGGCGGCGGATGGGTCGGAGGGCTGCTCATCAGGGGCTCGGAGCAGCAGCGCGAGGGTGTGCTCGACCGCGCGCTCGCCGCCGGCATCGACTGGATCGACACCGCGGCGCTCTATGGCAACGGCGTGTCGGAGACGGTGATTGGCCGCTGGCTCGCCAAACAGCCGGCAGGCAAGCGACCCCGCATATCCACCAAGTTCAACATCGACACGTCGGCTGGGGATTTTGCTGGCCAGATCGAACGCTCAGTGGCGGCGAGCCTGCAGCGGCTCGGGCTCGGTCGCGTGGAGCTGCTCATCCTGCACGGCCGCGTGGTGTCTGCGCCGGGTGCAGAGAGCGACACGCGCAGCCTGAGCGTGGCCCAGGTGCTGGGCTCCGGCGGCGTCGCCGACATTATGGACGGCTTGCGCCGCAAGGGTGTGTGCGACTGGATCGGCCTGACCGGGCTAGGCGAGCCTGCCGCTCTGCGGCAGGTGATCGACAGCAGCCGCTTCGACGCGGCGCAGGTCTACTACAACCTGCTCAATCCGACCGCAGACAAGGGCGCAGGCTCCGGCTGGAACTCGACCGACTTCGACGGCCTGCTGCATCGCTGTGCCGCCCAGCACATGGGCGTGATGGGCATTCGCGTCTTCGCCGCCGGGCATCTGGCAACGACCGAGCGCCACGGCCGCGAGGTCTCGGTCACCGCCAACGCTGAGAATGCTGCCGAGGAAGTGCGCGCTGCGGCCGCGCTGGCAGCGCTGGCCTCTGAGGCCGGTACGCCCGCGCAGAAGGCGCTGCGGTTCGGGCTAGCCTGCCCGCTGCTCTCGACCATCGTCGTCGGCATCGGCGAGACTTGGCACTTGGACGAAGCACTCGCGGCGGCAGAGATGGGACCGCTTTCCGCCGCCGCGATCGCGAGGCTCGAAGACTTGCGGCGCAGCCATCCGGCTTTTCGCGACTAGTCGCAGGGCGAAGCCCTTGTGGTCGGTTGTGTCTGTAACCGGTGCAACACAGGCTGGCGCGATCTCGACGTCTGCGAGCGCGAGGTGGTGCGCAAGCAATTGACAACGGTGTCGCTCTCGCGGTCCCATGCGCTACGGCATCTCGCCCTTCTACGTCTGCTGTCGATCCTGCGGCAGAATAACAAATGTTCTCTTTCACCGGGGGCAAGCCCGGTGCGTAAGGTACGAGGGGTGGGATGCCCATTCGCGACAATCCCGCCGACGCCAATGGCATTCTCCGGTTGGCGGGCAGCCCGCTGCAGTCGGCCGGTGATGTCGCCAAATATTTTGACGTGCCGCTCGGTCGCCTGATCTGGACGCTCTATCGAGCGCCTGACGACGTGCGCTATCGGCATTTCGAGATCCCCAAGCGCTCCGGCGGCATGCGCCAAATCCATGCTCCGATCGGCCTTGTGCGCGACCTTCAGAATCGCCTGCACGTCGAATTGAAGCAGCTCTACCGTGCACATCCCAACGCGCACGGGTTCATCGACGGGCGCAGTGTTGCCAGCAATGCCGCCGACCACGCCGACAAGCGCTGGGTGCTCAACATCGATCTGGAAGACTTCTTCCCCACCATCAATTTTGGCCGCGTGCGCGGGCTACTGCTGCGGCCGCCGTTCGAGTTGGGCCCGCCCGCAGCAGCCATGTGCGCCCAGATCGTTACCTACCGCAATGGCCTGCCGCAGGGTGCGCCGACCTCGCCCGTGCTCTCCAACTTCATCGCTGCCACGCTCGACCGGCGTCTGCTCCGGTTGGCCCGCGACCACAAGCTCGCCTACTCGCGCTACGCCGACGACATCACGTTCTCGACCGATCTGGCGCAGTTTCCGCCGAGCTTCGCCGTGCGCGAGCAGATCGAGGGCGGCGGTTTCCGCGTTGCCGCCGGCGAGGCGCTCGAGCAGGCGATCCGGGCCTGCGGCTTCGTCATCAATGCCAAGAAGGTGCGGATCCAGGGGCGCGGCGTGCATCAGAGCGTGACCGGGCTCTGCGTCAACACCCGCGTCAATGTCGAACGCCGGCGCGTACGTCGCATCCGCGCCATGCTTCATGCGTGGGAGAAATTCGGCCTGCCCGCCGCTGCTGGCGAGCATATGCGCCGATACCGAAACCCCGGCACGAGGCATTGGCAGCGCAGTCCGGAGGGTGCCTTCCGAAACATCGTCTACGGCCACCTATCGTTCGTGAAGATGGTCCGCGGCCCCGCCGATCCCGTCTATCTGAAACTCTGCGCCAAGGTGCTCGACCTCGACCCGAACCCGTCGAAGTTCATCCGCCAGATGGTATTCGGCGCCGACGACTTCGACATCTTCATCAGCCACGCGAGCGAGGACCGGCCTGCGATTGCACGGCCGATCTTCGAGGCCTGTGAGCGCTTGGGTCTCAAGGCCTTCCTGGACGAGGAGCACATCGCCTGGGGCGAGGCCTTCACCAAAAAGATCAACATTGCGCTCGGCGCCGCCCGCACGGTGCTCGCGATCATCTCTAGCAACTCCGTCGCCAAGGAATGGCCGCTGACAGAAGTGAACGCGGCGCTGGCGCTCGAGGTGTCGGGCGACAAGACCGTGGTGCCTCTGATCGTCGGCAAGCCGGACTTGAGCCGGCTGCCGCTCATCCGCGGCAAGGACTACCTGGAATGGCGCAACGACCCGAAGCTGGTGGCGATAAGATTGCGTGAGGTCGTGGGCAAGGCGAGCATCCAAGTTGGAGCGCCGCGCCCCAAGCCGCCTCCGCCAACAACCGCCAGCGTGCCGCCTGTGCCCGCGGCGCCGCAGGCGCAGCAGCCTCCAGCCGATCGCTCCAGCTCCTGGCTGCAGAGGATCATGCGCAGGCCGCGTTGAGTACGGCCGCTTGCGCAGCGCATTTCACGCTGCCATAGCGCCCAATCGAGCTCTGATAATGGCTTCCGCTTCGCCGACGATGCGCTCCACCAGCTCCTTGCAGGTCGGGATGTCGTTGATCAGCCCCATGCTGGTGCCGGCCGACCAGATGCCGTGCTCGAGGTCGCCCGTCTCGTAGACGACGCGGCCCTTGGCGCCGGCAACGAACGGGCCGATCTCGGCGATGCCCTTGCCCTCGCGCTCCATCTCGATCGCCTTCTTCGCCACTGAGTTGCCGAACACGCGGCTAGTGTTGCGGAGCGAGCGAAGGATCAGCGCGGTGGAGCGCTCGTCGGCGGCGACGATAGCCTCCTTCACCTTTTGGTGGATGGGTGCCTCTTTGGTGGCCATGAAGCGGGTGCCCATGTTCATGCCCTCGCAACCCAGCGCCAGCGCCGCCACCAGCCCGCGCGCGTCGGCGAAACCGCCCGAGGCGATCATCGGGATCTTGATGACGTTGGCGGCAGCCGGCAGCAGCACCAGGTTGGGCACGTCGTCCTCGCCCGGATGGCCCGCGCACTCGAAGCCGTCCATGGAGATGCAGTCGACGCCGAGCCGCTCGGCGCTGAGCCCGTGGCGCACGCTGGTGCACTTGTGGATCACCTTGACGCCGGCGGCCTTGAACTTCGGCAGGAAAGACTTGGGATTGTTGCCGGCGGTCTCCACGATCTTGATGCCCGAAGAGATGGTGGCGTCGATGTACTCGTCGTAGGGGCGCGGCACGAGGGTCGGCAGGATCGTCAGGTTCACGCCGAACGGCTTGTCGGTCATGTCGCGGCAGCGGGCGATCTCTTTGACCAGGTCCTCCGGCGTCGGCTGGGTCAGCGCCGTGAGGAAGCCGAGCGCGCCGGCATTCGCCACAGCCGAGGTCAGCTCGGCGCGCCCCACCCACTGCATGCCGCCCTGCACGATGGGGTGCTCGACCCCGAACATCTCCGTGAATTTGGTGCGGATCATCGCTGGTTGCCCTATCTTCGGGTGAGTGGTCAGTCGTGAGTGGTCGGTGGTGAAGTTATGGGTGAGTGTGCGGTCGCAGGGCAAGCCGTGACCACTCACGACTGACGACTGACGACTGACCGAGACGGAGGAAACCTACCCATGAGCTGGCAACAGCTGCTCTACAAAGTCGAGGACCGGGTCGCCACCATCACGCTCAACCGGCCGGACCGCCTCAATGCATACACGTCGGTGATGTCGGGCGAGTTGCGCGAGGCGTTCGCCCAGGCCGATGCCGACGACGGCGTGCGGGCGATCGTCCTCACCGGCGCGGGTCGCGGCTTCTGCGCGGGGGCCGACATGGAGCGGCTGTCCTCCGCGGCCGCCGGCAAGACGGACCTGAGGAACGACGGCGACTGGCCGACGGAGGGGCTCGCCGCCAACTTCGCTCAGCGCTGCAGCTATATCCTGGGCATCAGGAAGCCGGTGATCGCCGGCATCAACGGCGCGGTGGCCGGCATCGGCTTGGTGCTGACGCTCTACTGCGACATCCGCTACATGGCGGCGGGCGCCAAGCTCACTACGGCGTTCGCGCGGCGCGGGCTGATCGCCGAGCACGGCATCTCCTGGATGCTGCCGCGCCTCGTCGGCCCCATGAACGCCATGGACCTTCTGCTCTCCGCCCGCACGGTTGCGGCCGAGGAGGCAGGCGCCCTGGGTCTGGTGCGTGTCTTGCCCGTTGAAGGCTTTGCCGAGGCCGTGCAGGCACGCGCCGCCGAGATCGCCAATCTGTCCTCGCCGCGCTCCACCCGCATCATCAAGAAGCAGGTGTACGAGGCCCTGTTCCAGTCGCTGGCCGAGGCCACCGTCATCGCCAACCGCGAGCAGGCGCTATGCCGCGACACGGAAGACTTCCGCGAGGGTGTGGCGAGCTACGTGGAGAAGCGGGCGCCAAAATTCACGGGGCGCTGAAGGCCGACCACGCGCAGCAAGGGATATCGCACATGCAGAACTCGGAGAAGATCTGGCAGCTCGTGGACGCGCGCAAGAACGCCTACGAGGCGCTCTCCGACCGCGTCTGGGAGATGCCGGAGATCGCCTACATCGAGTATCGCTCGGTGGCCGAGCATCGCGCCATGCTGGAGCAAGAGGGGTTCCGCATCACCGAGAGCCTGGCCGGCATCCCGACCGCGGTGATGGGCGAGGCCGGCGACGGCGGGCCGGTGATCGCCATTCTCGGCGAGTACGATGCGCTGCCCGGGCTGTCGCAGGTGGCGGGTATCGCCGAGCCGAAAGAGGCGGTTGCCGGCGGCCACGGACATGGCTGCGGCCACAACATGCTGGGCTCGGCCGCCCTGCTGGCAGCGACCGCCGTCAAGAGCTATCTGGCTGCAGCAGGCATCAAGGGGCGTGTGCGCTACTACGGCTGCCCGGCAGAGGAAGGCGGCGCCGCCAAGGCCTTCATGGTGCGGGCCGGCCACTTCCAGGATGTCGACATCGCCATCACCTGGCATCCAGCCGCCATCACCCGCGTCGACGAGGCGCTGAGCCTCGCCAACACGCGCATCGATTTCGCCTTCAAGGGGCGCGCCGCGCACGCCGCCGCCTCGCCGCACCTCGGCCGCAGCGCGCTCGATGCCGTGGAGCTGATGAACGTCGGCGTCAACTACATGCGCGAGCACATGCCGTCGGACGCGCGCATCCACTATGCCATCCTCGATGCGGGCGGCGTCGCGCCTAACGTCGTGCAGGGCTCGGCCAAGGTGCGCTACGCCATCCGCGCGCGCGACATCGCCGGCATGCGGCCGCTGATCGAGCGCGTCAGGAAAGTCGCCGCCGGCGCCGCCATGATGACCGAGACGCAGGTGGAGGCCAAGGTCGTCAGCGCCGTTTCAAATCTCCTGGGCAACACTCCGCTCGAGGAGGCCATGCAGCGCCAGCTGGAGCGCCTCGGGCCGCCGCCGTTCGATGCCGCCGACCGCAAATATGCGGCCGAGATCCAGGCCACGCTGACGCCCGAGGACATTGCCTCGGCCTATGCCCGCGCCGGCGTTCCCATCAAGAAGGACCAGCCGCTGTGCGACTTCGTCGTGCCCTACGGCACCAAGGGCGCGCCGATGATCGGCTCGACCGATGTGGGCGACGTCAGCTGGGTTGTGCCGACCGTACAGGCGCGCGTCGCCACGCACGCGATCGGCTCGCCCGGACACTCCTGGCAGATCACCGCGCAGGGCAAGTCCGGCCAAGCCAAGAAGGGGATGGTCAACGCCGCCAAGGTGATGGCGGGGCTGGCGGTCGATGCCCTGAACGATCCAGCGCTGATCGCCCGCGCCAAGGCCGATCTCAAAGCCCGCACCGAGGTGACGCCTTACGAATGCCCGCTGCCTGCCGAGGTGCAGCCGCCGATCCAGCCGCGGCCCGTTGGTGGTTGATGTGTTGGTGCGGTGCAAACCGCCATCAACACGCGATTCACCAAGCTCCGCTCGCGCTCCAATTGGTCGCGACAAGCACCGCCGCCAGTCCTATAGTTGCAAGGCTTTGCGGGTCGCGGCTCGACGTGACCGCAGTCATATCAAGCGGCTTTCGAGCACGTGGCGTTGCGCCCCGCTGGACCCTCATGTTCGGGAGGACCGGCCATGGCTCATGTCGACATCATCCTGCCAGCTCAACCGACGCGCGGGCTGCCCGCGGTACGCTCGATCGGCCTCGGCGATCTCAAGTATGCTCTGGCCAAGGGCCTGGAAGATTTCCGGGCCATGCCCACCCACGCGATCTTCCTCTGCCTGATCTATCCCATTGCCGGCATTGCCATATGGCGCGCCACCTTGGGCTACGAGGTCGTTCCCCTGCTTTATCCGCTGGCCGCGGGCTTTGCCTTGATCGGCCCGTTCGCCGCCATCGGCCTTTACGAGCTCAGCCGCCGGCGTGAGCAAGGCCTCGACACGTCCTGGCGGCACGCCTTCGACATCATCCACTCGCCCTCGGCATGGTCGATCTGTGCGCTGGGGGTGATCCTGCTCGCGATATTCGGCGTTTGGCTGGCGGTGGCTAACGGCATCTACGTGGCAAACTTCGGCGAACCCGAGCAGCCGGTGCCGTTGGCTGCGTTCGTTGGCCAGGTGCTGACCACGCCGCAGGGCCACAACCTGATCGTGGTCGGCAATGCCGTAGGCTTCCTGTTCGCCGTGCTGGCATTTGCGCTGAGCGTGGTCTCGTTTCCGCTGCTGCTCGACCGCAACGTGGGGGTCGCGGGCGCGATTGCCACCTCCATCAGAGTCATCCTCAAGAACCCGCTGACGATGGTGGCGTGGGGGCTGATTGTGGCATTCGGGCTGCTGATCGGCTCGCTCCCGTTCTTCCTCGGCCTTGCCGTGGCGATGCCGGTTCTCGGGCATGCCACCTGGCACCTCTATCGGCGCGTGGTGATGCCGGATGCCAGCCCTCGGCCGGAGTTCCACCCGCGCGAAAAGGGACGGCGCTACGCCGCGGATTTTCCCTCCTCGCTGCTTGCGCCGATCTCGCGCAAGGATGAACTATAGGCTGGTCCCTGGGCACTGCAGGGCGTCGCGGGGCACACGCGCGGGCTGCGCCGGCGTTACCCTTGACCCTCGCGCGGGACCTCCCCACGTGGTTTATTGGGCGTTTCGATGGAAAGGGCAGTTTCAATGACGACATCGGTCGAGGTGAGTTTTCACGGCATCCAGAAGAGCGCGGCCGTCGAGCAGCAGGTGCGCGAGAAGGTTGCCAAGCTCAGTAAGCATTTCGCGCGCATGACGAGCTGCCGTGTGGCGATCGAGGTGCCGCAGCGCTCGGCAGACAAGCCGAAGGTCTACCAGATCAAGATCGAGATCGGCGTGCCGCGCAGGTCGCCCATCGTCGTCAGCCACGAGCGCACGGGCAGCCACGCCAACGCCGAGCTGCCGCGCGCCGTCCGCGATGCGTTCGAAGCGGCGCTGCGCAAAGTCGACGGCATGTCGGCCAGGATCGGCCAACGCAGCAAGATCGAGCGCGGCCGGCGCCGGCCAGCTCCTCTGCCGACATGATGTAACGCAGCAGCGGCTTCAGCTGCGTGGCGGGGTCTTGAGCGCCGGCCGTCCTGGCAGCTTCGCGGGCGAAGGTACGCCGGCAATCTCGGGGTCAGGCCGCGGCCAGGAGAAATCGTCGGCGCGTCCCGGTCGCGGCGGCAGGCGTTCGCCCTTGATCCACACCTGATAGTAGGGCTGACCCGGCGACACTCTGCGCGGACCGCCGGGGCCGGTCGCCGCGGCCGTGACGGAGTTGAGCACCACCAGTCCGCCGCCGACATCGTCGGCGAGCACATCGCCCATCTGCGATGGCCGCTCGCCCGTATCCTTGCGCGTGATGAGCTGGATCACCGCGGAGGGAATGGCCGGCCGTGGCAGCTCGATGGTGACGAGTTCCTCGCGGCCGCCGGGCGTGACGGTCTTGAGCGAGATGCGGGCGTTGTCGGCCTTGAGCTCCCCCGGGGCATCGGCGATCGCAGCCGGCGTCTGCGGGGCTACCCCAGGGTCGATCTTGCCCTGGGGCGCTGCCGGCGAGTCCTTGCTGGTCGAAACGATGCCCTGCCAGGAGGTATCCGGCTGCGGGCGCGGTCGCTGCACGGCGATGCGTTTCTGCTCCGCATCGGAACCGGCGAGCGGGATGGATCGATCGTTCCGCGCCACAGTGAGATCGCGCCGAATCTCGCGCTCGACGAAGTAGGCGAGCTTGCGATAGCCGGCCCAGCTGAACAGCACACCGTCGCCATCGCGCATCAGCATCTGCTTGCCCGCGATATCGGGCCCATAGAGGGCGAAGTTGCCGGCCTCGTCGGCGAACTGCGCCGTGATGTCGATATACTTGACGCCGTTGAGGTAGGCCTTCTCGCGCACGATGTCGTTCATCGTCTGCGCCTGCTCGTTGACGTTGGGCTGGCGCATGAGCGGCTGACCCACCCAGTAAACCGCAGCCCCGCGCTTCTTCAGCGTCTTCATCAGGCGGTCGGCGCGTCTTCCGTACTCTTGTCGCCATTCGTCCGTGCCGAGGATGAAACGCTGGGTACCGGAGCCGCGCATGTTGAAGCGGTCGTAGGCGCCGATCATGACGAGGGCGATGTGCAGAGGCTCCTTGTTGGCTTCCTCGGCTTTCAGCTCGTCATCGAGGTCCGGCCGGATCAGCCCCGGCAGCGCTCGATGCTTCTTCTGGATCTGGACGCGGGTGTCGTCCACCATCGCCTCGATGAGGCGGCCCAGCAAACCGTCAGCGTAGACGTCGCCATAGGCCTGCAGCCGATATGTGTCGCCCTCGGGGTAGGGCGTGATGTAGCTGTTGCCGGAGAAGTCCTCTTGCGCCAGCGCCAGCGTTGCCGGCAACGCAAAGAGCGCAGCCAAGACGACTGTGGTGATGCGAAAGCGCATCCTCATTGGTGCCTGCAGCCGGTGCTCAGCTTCTGCAATCCGATTGCCTCGTCGCTCGTGCCGCGCGCCCGCCGCGGGCAGCACAACTCGCGACTGATGCTCCGTAAGATGCGTCACTTTGATGCCCACGACAAGCCGCGAGCGGCCTAGCCCGAGCCGATCCCGTGCTCGGTCTTTTCCCATAGGTATGGGTCAAAGAACAGCTGATAGACCGCCCGGTAGGCTGCAACCGACATCAACAGCCACATCACCGGCATCAGCAGCACGGACGGTGCCAGATGACGCCGCCCGCGGCGCCACACGCTGAGAGCGCCAACCAGCATGGAGACGAGATAGCCGGCGCCAAGGTTGATGCAGGCGATGGTCCAAAGCACGGCGCCTGCTGCGCCATCGGCAGGCGCCAACAGCTGGCCAGCCAGCCAGTGGTAAGCCAATAGCGCATAAAAGAAGGGATGCACCAGCGCCGACAGAATGAGGGCACCCATGAGGGCGTGAAACCCGAGCGCCCCGCGCAGGCCCAGCTCGGCGGTCAGCCGAAACGGCTGACGCGTGTGCACCAGATAGGTCTGTAACCAGCCCTTGAGCCAACGCGTACGCTGCTTGACCCATTGGCCAAGGTCGACCGGCGCCTCCTCCCAGGTGGTCGATGCCAAGATGACGGTGCGCAGGCCCCGCCGCGCCAGGCGGAAGCCCAGGTCTGCGTCTTCCGTCACGTTGCACGGATCCCACCCGCCGCAGGCTACCAGCGTTTCGCGCGGGAAATGGTTCGACGTGCCGCCTAGCGGCACCGGCATGCCGAGCCGCGCGAGCGCGGGCAGGATGGCATCGAACAGCGCGGAATATTCGATGGTGAACTGCCGCGTGATCGGTATTATGGCGCAAACGCCATTAGAAGTGAATCCGGCCTGAGCCCACATTTTGTGGATGGCCGAGCATCTCCCCAGATCCCGAGGCGACACCTACGCGCTGTCAGCGCTCAAGAACCGTAGGGCCTCGATAGCCTCGGACATCGTGCAGCTCGAGCGGCAGCTCCGGCACTGCCGGGAAACGCTGGTGCACGTGGATGCCACCTTGAAGCTGCTCGACCCCGAGTCCGAGCCTGAGTCGATCCCCACCAAGCGGCCGATCAAGAGGGTCAAGCTGTTCCGGCAAGGCGAACTGGGGCGGATGATCATGGACGCGCTGAGGAACGCCGACGAGCCCATCGGCACCCATGCCATCGTCGATCAGATCATCGCGGCAGGAGGCCACGGGGAGTCAGCCAGGCGGGCGCTAGGCGGTCGTGTGCGCGGGAACCTCGCCTACCTGCAAAGGCGGAGCGTGGTGCTCAAGATCGGGGACGGCAGGGACGCGCGGTGGCGGCTGGCTTAACCAGCCGTCAACACTTTTCAATTTACACAGATGATGCTGATGGCGGGACGGGAACCCCAACTCCCCCTCCCTCCCCCGTCAAAGACACCCCCACATAGGTTAAGCGGGTGGGGGTGTTTTTTTCTACTGCCGCTTCGATGCCTGCCGCAGCAACGCTCGCCAGCGCTTCACATCTTCGGCTGTCACATCCGATTTGTAGCAGCGCGGCTCGGCACCACCCTTTCTGTCCCAAGCGCTCTGGCCCTTGCACGCGCCGCCCTGACTGTATGGGCACGGGCATGTGCGGCCAGTGTTGACCTAGTAGCCGTAGATCGATGCGGCAACGATTGCGGCCTTGTGATCCTGGTGGACTGCCTTGGGCGCGGCGGCTTCCTGCTGGTGAGCACAGCTAGCAACGGCCAACGCCGCAAGGATTGCGAGAATACGCATTGAACATTCCCCCAACCCCGCTGGGGGAAGCCTAGCGCTCTGACCCCTGAAAAGCAAAAGGCCCCGCCGCAGTTAGGGGATTCCCCTACGCGCCTGCGGCGACTAGAATCGCCGCAGGCCACACTCTGTGTGCGTGGGCCGCGAGGGACCAATGCGATGAAATCAGTTCGCTTGCCCGCTACCGGCGACGGGAGCCCCGAGCAAGAGCGCCTTGTCGAGCGCCGCGCGCAGTTCGATGGCTGCGGGGATGCTGCAACGGAGGTGCGCGGTGGCAACGACATCAAAGTCGACCCCGCCGATGGCGTTGGCGAGGTGTCGCCCCACGGCAAGGGTGATGTTGACGACGCCTTGGTGGTTGCCAAAGTTGGGCGCGCCGTCGAAATAGATTACCGGGGCGTGCAGGGTGTCTTTGACGGTGAAGGCAGCCGGATTGGTCCTGGCCGGGTTGGTGTCAGTCATGATTGGCCCTCCTCCTTCGGGGGAAAGCAGGGCCAGACGCCTTGACGCAATCACGCAAATCGTGAGAGTCGTGATCACGGTTTCCGCGCTCGACCTTGCAGGTTGCGGAGACGCACACAGGGGTTGACGCGCCAACGTCAACCCCTTTCCTATTTTCTGATTCCCGAGAATTTTGGGAGTCTTTTCGCACTCATTCGGCTGGCTTGTGCCGCTGCCAGTACCCGGTGAAATCCACGCTCTTGCTCTTGCCCAGCGCCAGCTTGGCGACGCGCTGCACTTGCTCGCCGTTCGGCACGCGGCGGCAATCCTCGCGCCATGCGGCCTCTTGCGCGAAGCGCAGCAAGTACGGGCCTGAGATGTGGTGATGGTGGCCAGCCTCGCCGCGACGCAACCGGCTGAAATAGCTCTCCGCCCAATTTGTCGACGCGCCGCCCAAGCTGTAGGCCTGCTGGTGATCGATCCGGCGCATCTCGAAACGTGCGTGCAGATCGTTCCACGACGGCGCTTCGTCGGCGTGCAACAGAGTGCCCTTGACGACGCGACGGCGCACCCAGGACAGCGCAGCATGCTCTGAGGGGAACACGCCCGGCAACGTCTCGCCGCCGCGCTCGCGGATCACCACGACAACCTTGCGCTTGCCGCTGCGGTTCTCGGCCAAGCGACGGTCGACGCGGTCTTCCTTTAGGTTGGCCGGGCGCACGTGGCCGCCGAAGTAGGCGCCGTCGACCTCAGCCTCGGGGCGGTCATCGCCGATCTGGCGGCCTTTCATTTCCTCAGCCATGGCTTCGCGCAGCTTGTGCGCGAGCACGAACGCGGTCTTGTAGCTGAGGCCGAGATCGCGGCTCATGGCCAGCATCGACTTGCCCTTCACCTCGTTGCAGAAGATGGCGATGGCCCCGAGGTAGCCGCGCAACGGCAGCTTGTGGCTGGCGAACAGCGTGCCGCTGGTGATCGAGAAATCCTTGCCGCAGTCCTTGCAGCGCCAGCGCGGCGCACCGGACGGGCGGCGGCACTCGTAGACGGTCAGCGAGCCGCAGTGCGAGCACACGGGCTCGCCTTGGGTGTCGGCCCAGCGGATGCGGCGAAGCACGGTCTCGGCCTCGGCGTCCGACATGCGAAGCACCTGCGCCAAGGTGAGGGTCTTGGCTTCGCGCGAGAGGAGGAAGTGTTGGGCCATATCACTGCATCCGATGATGTTACGCATCGGATATAGCGATGTACAGCGGCGGATGCAAGGGTTATTATCATCAAATCCGATGATATTTGAGGTGCATATGCCAGCCAACACCTACAAGGATTCCCCCGTCACCCAAGCCTATGAGACCAAGGCCAAGAACATCCTGAAGGGGGAGCTGAAGCGGCGCGGGTTGACCTATGCCCAGCTAGCGGAAAGGCTGGCGGCCATTGGGGTGGAGGAAAACGAACGTAACCTGAATAACAAGATCAGCAGGGGCGGCTTCACGGCCGCGTTCTTTATCCAATGTCTCGTGGCAATTGGGGTTCAAACATTGCGGTTGTCGGAGGAGTAGCTGTCGGCGTTCTGCTAGCGCTGTGGTTCAGCACAGTAGTGGCAATGGGGCCAGCGCCAGGCAGCATCAAGAGCCACGGCGAGACTCAAAGCGGCGAGCGCCAGCAGCGCGGCACCAAGACCGACACGCGCAAGGATGCCGATGGCCGCTACGCCAGCGAATATGAAGCTTACTGTAAGGATGCTGGCGATGGTAAGGAACGCATCAATTGCGTGATTGCCTTGCGCAACGCCGAGGCAACCGAGCGGCAGGCGTTGTTTGCACTGGTCGGCTTGGGTCTGACGCTCGCCACCATAGTTCTGACGGTCGCTGGCCTCCTGTTCATATGGCGAACGCTCCGACTTACCGACGCCGCCGTGGTTCAAGCTGAGAAAGCCGCCAAAGCTGCACAAGATGCAGTACGGCAAACCGCACGCGTGGGCCGCCAGCAATCCCGCGACATGAAGGCGTCCATCAAAGCCGCCCAGAGGTCGGCGGATGCTGCCGAACGCGGATTGGTTGCAACGCTCGGCGCTTCGGTTCTTCTGAAGGATGTCGACAACGCGCCAGTGCTTGATCCCGCTGGCAATGTTGCAGGATGGCGATTTCAGGCTGTGTGGGAGAACATTGGCGGCACGCAGACCAAAGACATGCAGGCGATATTCAACGGCACTTACAGCCCAGTGGCACTGCCTGCCGATCATGTATTTGGCGCATCGCCTGTCGACCCAGGTCTCGGAGTGATCGGGCCGCGATCCACAACACGCAGCGGCACACTGGCCATTACCGCCGCACTTGTAGCGGCCATCGCTAAGCAGGAAGGGTTCTACTACTTGTGGGGGTGGTGCCAGTACAGTCTGATGCTGCCCGACACTCCCCGCTATCAAACCGACTTCTGTGTGCGCGTTGTTTTTGAGGGGGATCCCATCGGTAGACGCGAAGGCCCCATTTTCTTGGTGCACGGCAGGCAGCAAGGCCAGCGCGAGATAGCACCAGCACAACGCCAGCCATGAACAGTAGCGGCCCCAGGCCGCGCGCGCCCACACGGCGCGCCTCTAACCGTCCGTATACCTCATGGCGTTTGCGCCATAATACCGCGCGTGATCCAGCTTGCCCGCGGGTTGTAGATGTTGAGCTGCGCCTGCACGCAGCCGAGCGTCGGGGGGTGGCGGCCGAAGGTCGCCAACGCACGCAAGAGCTGGTCGGGCTCGGGGCGGTCTTCCGCATCGTAGACGACGACATAGTCGCCCGCTGCAAATTGCAGTGCATAGTTGAGGGCCTTCGGCTTGGTGCGGGGAGGCCCATCAGGCACGAGGATGGTGCGGAAGCAACCCGGCAATCGCATGCTCAGCACTGCCGCCTGCATCTCGATGTCGGCCTCTTCCAGCACCAAGAAGATCTCCAACCTGGCCTTGGGGTAGTCGAGCGACTTGAGAGACTGCACCAGGCCGGGCAACACTTTCGTCTCCCGGAACAGCGGCACCAGCACGGAATAGACCGGTAACGGTTGGCCGCTCGGCCACGATGCGTCCCTTTGGTGTCCCTTCGATCTGCGCCATCCCGCCACCACTTCGCGCAAGCCCACAACGCGCAGCGCTGTCACACACAGGAAGGGCAGAGCGACTATCCCGGTCAGAGCCGCGATGGTGGCGTCCGGGTGAACGGAGAGGCCGCCCATGATCAAGCCAACAGCGGCGGCGGCCACAATGATTTGCCAGTACCGTGTCGGCGCGGCGGCAGAGCATGACGGCTGCTCGCGCAAAGAGACCTGCCACCGCCCGGTCCATGCGTTCCGCCCTGCACGCCACCTCGAGGGCGGCATTCACTTGTTGGCGGGAGGCCAGCGCCACCGAGAACCCCCGGGCGCGCAATGTGGCGACACACTGCCTGACGACCTCAGGTGTCCGATCCTCGGCGCACAGGACACGGCACTGCCTGCCGGCGATATCCGCCGGCAACCCGAGTTCGCCCGCGTCATCGGCGTCCTCCGGCGCCGTCAACTCGAACTTGGTATTCCAATCCGCTAGGGGCACGCCGAGCTCGGCAGCCAAGGCGGAAGCGTAGGCCGTTGGGGTAAGTGCGCCGGCGGACAGCAGCACCTCGTGTGTGGCGGCGCCCAAGCGATGCGCCTCGGCCTCGGCGCCGGCGATAGCGACGCTGCCGATCCCTGCGGCGGAGAGAAAGCCGTATCGACTGTGGGAGGTTTCGGACGGCGCAGGCTGCTCGGCCAGCTGTCCTGCACGGCGGACCTGCGCTAGGATAGTCTCGGGATTCGCAGCGGCGCGCGGCGCAGCATGCTGGGTCAGGCGATTGCGCCCATCGCTCCGCATGGCCGTTCGACGCCCCCACCGCCGCACATAGGCCGAACACGAATGCGCTTTGTACCGATATGCCGCGCCGCAGCCGCCTTACTTTTTGTTGGGTTGGTGGCGATGGCGAGCACCGCTCCGCGCCTTGGCGCGCAAGCCCCCCCCGCACAAGAGGAATCGGTCAATCGCGAGCCAAAGCGCGTCGCCATCCGCTTTCTCACCGACAGCGACTTTCCGCCGTTCAACTACTTCGACGAGGACAACGTTCTGACCGGCTTCAATGTCGACATGGCACGCGCCGTCTGCCTGGAGCTCGGCGTAGCCTGCGATATCCAAGTCCGCCCGTGGGGCCAGCTGCTGCCGGCGCTGGCAAGAGGCGAAGCGGACGCAGTCGCGGCTTCGCACCTCGTCAGTCCCAACGCTCTCAAGGTCGTAGATTTCAGCGACCGCTACTACTTCACGCCGGCGCGCTTCGCCGGCAAGCGCGGCTCCGCCAATATCGAAATCGCACCAGAGGGGCTGGAGGGCAAGCGCATCGCCGTGGCCAAGGGCACCGCGCACGAGGCCTACCTGCGCGCTTTCTTCCGCGACAGCTCCATCCGCGTATACGAGACCGTGGAACTGGCTCGCGATGCTCTCGTCACCGGCGGCGTCGACTTCCTGTTCGATGACGGCATCAGCCTTGCCTTTTGGCTCAACGGCACGGCTTCCAAGGCCTGCTGCGAGTTCAAAGGCGGCCCGTTCGCCGAGCCCAAGTACTTCGGCGACGGCATCGGCATCGCCGTCAAGCGCGACGATGTCGAGCTCAAGAGCCTCATAAACACTGCCCTGAAGCGCATGCGCGAGAGCGGGCGCTACGAGGAGCTGCTGCTGCGCTATTTTCCGCTGCGCGTGTTCTAGAGGTGACGGGGATGCTTCCCAGCAAGGACCGGCTCAGGATTTGCTTTGCGCATGGCGCCTACCGAATGTCCGAGCGCTTTGCGTTGCGCAATACCGGCGTCGCGCACATTCAGGCGCGCTCCCGCGAGGAGCTGGCCCAGCATCTCCCCGAGTTCGACGTGCTCGTGGTCTCGATGATGTGGCAGAACGAGCTCGCCGGCATCGCCAAGAACCTCAAATTCATCCAGTCGATCAGCGCCGGCACCGACCAGTACGACAAGGACATGCTGCGCGGACGGGGAATAAGGCTTGCCAGCGCCGCAGGCGTCAACGCCGTAGCGGTCGCCGAGCACGCCATGGCCTTGATCCTGGCGCTCAGCCGCCGCCTTGCCGAGGCGCGCGACAACCAAAGGGCGCGCCGCTGGCGCGGCATGATCTCCGAGATCGCAGCGCGCGAGGACCAACTGACCGGCAAGACCATGCTGATCGTCGGCCTGGGGCGCATCGGTACGCGCCTGGCGAGGCTGGCCAAGGCGTTCGACATGCGCGTCATTGCCACCAAGCGCGACCCCAGCGTCGGCTCTGATGGAGCAGACGCCGTCTTCGCCCACGACCGTTTGCCTGAGCTTGTGGGCCAGGCCGACGTCGTCGCCGTCACCTGTCCCCTGACGCCTGCGACCGAGAACCTGATCGGCGCCGCGGCGCTGGCCGCCATGCGGCCGAGCGCGTATCTGATCAACGTGGCGCGCGGCCGGATCGTCGATGAGGCGGCACTCATTGCGGCCCTCAATGAAGGGCGCATCGCCGCCGCCGGCCTCGACGTGACGCGCGAGGAGCCTCTGCCACCCTCCTCGCCTTTGTGGGCCATGCCCAACGTCCTGCTAACGCCCCATACGGCGGGCGAGACGCAGCGTTACGAGGATGCGGTGATCGACATTCTGCTCGAGAACCTGGACCGCCTGTGGCGCGGCGAGAGCGGGCTCAGGAACCAGATCGTTTGAGACCGGCGGCGCGGCGGCCTGGGCTTCAGCCCCGATAGTGCGCGAACTGCCCGTGCGGCTGGAAGCGCTCGAGATAGGCCGGCACCACGGCCGCCATGGTGTGCGGATGGTGGATACCAAGACCCGCTAGCGTGCGCCCCTCCTTCACCGCCTCCGCGCTCACCACGTTGGGCCGCATCAGCATA
Source organism: uncultured Alphaproteobacteria bacterium (assembly GCA_963832445.1). Classification (GTDB taxonomy): domain Bacteria; phylum Pseudomonadota; class Alphaproteobacteria; order Rhizobiales; family Hyphomicrobiaceae; genus AWTP1-13. The sequence continues at coordinate 55,115 of CAWHUM010000012.1, read as the reverse complement.
CGCACCTGGTCCACGGTCAAGGGGCGCATGGTGTTGGGCAGCGGGAGGGTCAGCAGCGCGCCGAACTGGGCGAGCCAGAAGGGGATGCGCGCGTACCAGCGCCGGCGTCCCGACCACTGCTGCGCGAGATCGAGCAGCTGGCGAAACGTGATGACGTCGGGTCCGCCCAGCTCGTAGACGGTGCCGGGCTTGGCCCTGCCCACGCAGGCGGCCGCGATCGCGGCTCCGACATCGCCGGCATACACGGGCTGGAACAATGTCTTGCCTCCGCCGATCAGCGGCAGGAAGGGCGACATGCGCGCCATGGCGGCGAAGCGGTTGAAGAGTTGATCCTCCGGCCCGAACACCAGCGAAGGCCGCAGGATTGTCGCGCCGGGGAACTCGGCGAGCACGGCCGCCTCGCCTGCAGCCTTGGTGCGGCCGTATCTGCCCGGGGACCTGCGGTCCGCACCGATGGCGGAGACGTGCACGAACGTCTTGGCGCCGGCTTCGCGCGCCGCCGTGGCAGCCGCCCGTGCTCCCGCCACATGCACGGCATGAAAGGTCTGGGCGCCGGATTTCACCAGAATGCCGACGAGGTTCACCACAGCGTCGGCGCCCTCGAAAGCTGCACGCAGCGAATTGGGATAGCGAATATTGGCCTGCACGGGCTGGATCTGCCCAACGGCGCCCATCGGCTGCAGATGCCCGGCAAGATCGGGACGGCGGACAGCTGCGCGAATGCGCCAGCCATCTCCGGCAAGCGCCCTCACCGCGTAGCGGCCGACGAAGCCCGAGCCGCCCAACACCGCGACCAGGCTTCCGTGCTCCAGCCGTAAGTTCACCGCCACCTCTCCCACCTCGATTGCAGCTTGGGGCATAGCGCCCATCGGGGCGGCTGTGAAGCGGCAAAGCCGAGCGACCAGCCTGCAATTGACATCCGTTCAATGCCGATTTGGAAGTGCGGCGGCCTTCATGCCGCGAATGCGCGCAGCGTGATCGAGATGCGGCGGCCCGTATCGGTCGCCCGATGCGGCACGCCGTGCTTGACGCTCCTGTTGGTCTCCCACGGCAGCACGAACACGTTGCCATGCGCGGCCTCGAAATCGACGTGCCCCCTGTCTTGTGCCCCCGTGTCTTGCGCCGACCACAAGCGGAACACGCGCGCGGCCCCGAGCGAGATCGTCACGATGGGCGAGCCTTCGACAAGCCCGGCCGTGCTGTCGCGATGCGCGCCGATGCGATGGGACAGCCCGGCATCGTACCAGTTGAGCAAATACCCGTTCAGCCGAGCGTCGATAGCCGCCCGCGCCCACGACAAGTACGGCTCGATGATTGCCGGCACCGGCAGCGCCCGGTTGACGTTGCCGCTATAGCGGTAGTCGCGGCCGTAGGCCTGCTGCCAGCGCGGCACGGGAATGGTTGCGCCGGTGCCGGGCTGGCGCATCTCGTAGAACTCCGCCGGATGCAGCGCCCACAGCTCCTCGAATCGGCACTCGGCTTCGTGGGCCAGCGGCTCGGGCAGTCGCGTGGTGAAGAATTGGAACCGTCCGAACAGGCAGTGCTCGACCATCCCCTGCAAACCTGCGGGATCGCCCGGTGCCGTCGCGGGCACACTCATTGGGTCTGCGGTTGCGTCTTCAGGGCTTCTTCGATGTCCACGGTCCGGCAGCCGCGCCCCTTGAGCTCCTGGTTCATCGCCTCGGCCTGCTTGGTCCGCCTTGCCACGTCTTTCAGGGCAGCCATCTCATTGGTCCGGGAATAGCGCTTGCGCGGAAAGCGCTGGGGCGGGGCTTGCTCGGCCGGCGCGCTCTGCTCGGCGATGAAGTCGTCGTCGGCCTTCTTCTGCGCCGCCTTGATGTCCTCGATCTCGGCTTTCAGCTCGCTGCGCAATTGCCTGCAGGACCCGCCACCGCCGCCGCTGGGCCCCTCGAACAAGGCCGCGAAGAACGCGTCATCCTGGTCGAACGGCCGCACCATCGAACAGGCCTGAAGACCAAGACCAAGCAACATGAACCCAACAAATTTCCGCATCCCGCACGTCCTCACGCAACCGCAACTCAAAATAGGCGAGCCGGTGGCTGGGCTAATCGCCCGGCCGCGCTATGCCACGGCACCGCGGCAAACCGGGGGCAGCGGGCTGTGCCATTTTCAAGGGTCGGCGACACTTGCGACGGCCGGACCGTCGGGGTAGACATGCGCCGTTTCGAGGGCGCGGCCAGCGGCCGGAGCGGTCACGATCGGCCGAAAATCCCACAACCCCTTGAAATCGTTGCCTGCCCAGGTGGCGGAATTGGTAGACGCACCAGCTTCAGGTGCTGGCGTTCGAAAGATCGTGGAGGTTCGAGTCCTCTCCTGGGCACCAAGGCAATATCAGCATTTGCAAAACGCTGGTCGATCCAAGCGTAGACATTACGTACAGGAATAGCGAAGCCTTCCGTTCATCAGAATAAGCAACAGGCTGAGGCCCCCATCGAGGTCTCAGCCTGTCGTCCCTCAACTATTCGCCGTTCTCAGTAGCTGGCTACCACGTCCGCCTCGGGCCAGTGTCGATGTGGAACACGCCGCCGCCGTAGTGCTTCAGTCCGCCGACGGAGCGGTGCGAACTCAGGAACGCGAGAAGGCGGCGGGTGTCGCCGGCGATGCGGAAGTCGGCTGCGTTGCCGGTGAGGTGAAGCGACTGCCTGGAGCCGCCGACGCGCGCGTTGTGGCTGTGGCTGCGGCAGGTGGAGTTGACGGTCACCGGACCGAAGTTGGCCGCGACCTCACCCACGATGCGACGCAGCGTGGAGTTGAGACAGGTCGAAGAAGCATTCCAGCGCACGCTGCGCTCTGCAAGCCCGTTGCGGCTCTGACCGACGGGTCCGGCTTCGCGGCCCAAGCTCGCAAGCTGAATGCCACCAGTCTTGCGGCGTTGCTCCGGTCGCGTCTGGGGCCACTCGGCCGTCTCGATTGTCGCCACGGGCTGCTCGTGGTTCTGGGCGGCGCGCGCGGTCGGCAGATCGACCAGCATGACGGCGGCGCAGCCGGTGACGGCGAGGAGACAAGCGGTTCTTGCCAGGCGCCACAGTTTGCCCGCAGCGCTCCTGCCAATTGGATTGGCTTTGTCCAAAGCGACAAACTCCCCTGCTGCTGCACGTGTCGCGGACACGGCAGGTTTCGGTTGCGTTCGCTGATTGCGAAGAGCGGAGCCCGGGCAGAGCCCGTTGCGGCCGCTCCGACGGAGGTGTCTCGACCTATCTGAGGGTCGGCACAGCCTCACTGGGCCTGCGGCATCGCATGGCCGCAGCAACGGGCGTTAGATGGTTGGTCGGCCGCGATCCGCAGCCCCCGCTTTGGGGGAGACTTGGGCTGGCCTTTCCGGGCGAGCTGCCGAGCAAGCCCGCCGTTTTGATTTCCCTTACAATTCCCGGGACTTGAGCCCGCCGCGCGAGCCTAGCGCCGCGCCTTGCCCATTTCGTAGCGCTTGTAGCCGAGCTTGGGCTGCAGGAAGGACGAGGAGGGGTCGACCAGCACGCCGGCGGCGATCGCCTGACGGCCGAGCAGCATGCGATAGCTCATCATGTTGCGGTTGGCCAGCGTGACCTCGATCGGCCATTCGCGATTGGCGATGCGCATGCGCGTCTCGATCACGTAGCGCTGCTCGCGCTCGCCGTTGGAGCTGCGCACCATGCGCCTGTCGACGACACGTGCCGTGCACTCGATCTCGATATCGGTGCGGTTCGGCACCGGGTGCACGCCGAAGCGCAGCTTGCGCGCCCGCGCAGGGCCGAACGGCTCGACGTAGGATGCGTGCAGCGCCGAGGTGCGAGCGCCGGTGTCGACCTTGGCCTTGATGGCCGGCAAGCCGAGCTCGGGCAGCGCCACCCACTCTTCCCAGCCGAGGATCAAGGGTGCGGTGACTGGCGGCATGGCTGTTCGGGTCCGCGGCTTCGAGCGCACTATTGCCGCAGACCCCGGACCGCCGCAAGCGCTGGCAGGTCAACTCTAATGGCGGCAACGGGCGCTGCAGCAAGCCTCGACGCTGTCGGCGTAGCGGCAGGAGCGCCGGCCCCCGGCGATGCATCGCCTGAAGCACCGGGCGCTGCGGCTAGTCTGCGCCGGTATGACGGTCGACATGCGGTCGGCCTCGATCGCCAGACGGCCTCCGGCCGCAGGCAGCGCGCTGGCGCTCAGCGAGCCGAACACCACCAACGCAGCGCCGGCAAGCAACAGCCGAAATCCCGTCATCGCAGACCTCCACCTGTTTGGGAAAACGCGGGCGACACTAGCCCCCGCGCCCGCAAACCGACAGTTGCAACAGCAATTTCCCGCCAAGCTGCAGCATTCGCGCAACGCGCCTCACCCGTGCTGCGCCTGAAGGCAAGTACGGTAGCCTCAGGCCACCGTGGCGACCGGAATACCGGCGTCCTGGCCGCCGGCGAAGCCTGTCGCGGTGGCGGCGGCAAGGAGGGCGCGGCGGTCGCGCTCGGCCTCCCAAAGATGATCGAAAGTATCCATGCGGCTGGTGCTCCAGTGGCCGGGGGTGTGCATGAACCAGGAAACGATGTCCGGGTGAGATCATCAGGTCGCTTCGCGAGAAGAGCTGCCGCCCTTCAACCCGCTTGGGGGACGTGTCCCCCAAACCCCCTCCCTTTGGTTGCACAAAACAAAAGCGGTGGTCTGGCGGGTGTCCGCCAGCGGGGGCACGGGGGCTGGCCCCCGCTCGCGCAGCGACTATTCAGGCCACCTCAAGGCAATTGACCCGGCAAAAACCTCACCCTATGTCAGCGGCATGACAGTGAAGCCGATCATCACGCTGCCGGACCCCATGTTGCGCAAGGCCAGCGCCCCCATCGAGCGGGTGGACGAAGAGATCCGCAAGCTGGCCGACGACATGCTGGAGACGATGTACAAAGCGCCAGGCGTCGGGCTGGCGGCCGTGCAGGTGGGCGTGCCGATCCGGCTGATCGTTCTCGATACGGCAAAGGACGAAGAAGGGCCCCGCCCGCTGGTGCTGATCAATCCCGAGATCGTCACGCTCGGCTCCGAGCTGCGCCTGCACGAGGAGGGCTGCCTGTCGATCCCCGACGTGCGCATCGACATCGAGCGGCCGGCGTCGCTGACCCTGCGCTACATCGATCGCAACGGCAAACCGCAGGAGATGGCAGCCGACGGCTTGCTCGCCACCGCCGTCCAGCACGAGATCGATCACCTGAACGGCAAGCTGATCATCGATTTCCTCACGCGCCTGAAGCGCGACATCATCATTCGCAAGTTCAAGAAGCAGGCCAAGGCCGAAGCAAGCGCCTGAGGTTCCACAAGGGTGATGCTACGCGTCGTCTTCATGGGAACGCCCGAGTTCGCGGTGCCCACGCTCTCGCGCGTGGTCGCGGCGGGACACCAGGTGGCGGCCGTCTATACCCAGCCGCCGCGCCCGGCCGGACGGGGCATGGACGAGCGCAAGTCCGCGGTGCATCGCTTCGCCGAAGGCGCCGCCATCGAGGTGCGCACCCCGCGAAGCCTGAAGGGCGAGGCCGAGCAAGAGGCGTTTGCCGACCTTGCGGCAGATGTCGCCGTGGTGGTCGCCTATGGACTGATCCTGCCCAAGCCGGTGCTCGATGCCCCCCGCCACGGCTGCCTCAACCTGCATGCCTCCGCGCTCCCCCGCTGGCGCGGAGCGGCGCCGATCCAGCGCGCGGTCATGGCCGGAGACACCGCCACGGCCGCTACCGTGATGCGTATGGACGAGGGCCTGGATACCGGCCCTGTGTGCCTCACCGACGAGATCGCGATCGGGCCCGACACGACCGCAGGCGAGCTGCACGATGCACTGGCCGAGCGCGGTGCGGGCCTGATCGTGCGCGCGCTCGCCGAGATCGAGCGCGGCGGCCTGCGGTGCGAGCCGCAGCCCACGGTCGGCGTGACCTACGCCGCCAAGATCGACAAGGCCGAGACCGCCATCGACCTTTCCCGCCCAGCGCGGGAAGTGCACAATCACATTCGCGGCCTGTCGCCGGCGCCTGGCGCCTGGCTCGAGCTGGCCGGCGCCGGGACCAAGCGCGAGCGCGTGCGCGTGCTGCGCTCCGCCCTGGCGCCAGGTGCAGGCCCGGCGGGCATGGTGCTCGATGGCGCGCTAACCATCGCCTGCGGCGAGGGCGCCGTGCGCCTCTTGAGCCTGCAGCGCGCGGGCAAGAGGGCCATGCCGGCCGAGGAGTTCCTGCGCGGCTGGCCGGTTGCGCCGGGCACGCAGATCCAGGCGGCCGGCCTCCCGAATTAAGCATCGGCGCAGTTCTCCGGTAGGGCCGCCACCGGTGCCACTAGACTGGGCGCCAGAGCTTTGTGTCCGCCAGAGGTGGAGAATTGCAATGCGTGCTTTGGCTTTCGCTTTCGCGGCGGGCGCGGTCGCCGTCATGGCTACTCCTGCGGCAGCCGATGCGGTGACGACCCGCATCGAGACCCGCCCCTTCTACGGTGCCACCGTCACGCTGGAGGAGGGCGTACGCGTGTTCCGCCCCCTGCCGCGCCATGATCGCGTGATCATCAATCCGGGCGGCCAGACGCCGCTGTCGCTCGGCTATTCGGAGTCGTACAACTACTCATTCAACCAATACAGCGGCTACGACGGCGGCGGCCCCGGTGAGTACTATGCTCCGGAATACTATGGCGGCTTCGGCGATGGGGTGCGGCGACGCGGGCATCATCGCAGGGGCGGCCACCACCGCGGCCACCACGGTGGCCACGGCAGCGGGGGCAGACGCTGAGCCTGGCTGCGGCGGCCGTTGAGAGCGCCGGGCCCGGCTCTCGGCGCGCTGCTAATCGAAGATCGAGCGCCGGCGCTTGTTTGCTTGCAGCGGAGCGGCTAGCTGATAGGCATGCCCCGCTACCGCGTCACCCTGGAATACGACGGCACGCCGTTCGTGGGCTGGCAGGTGCAGGCGCTGGGCCGATCGGTGCAGGGCTGTCTCGGCGAAGCCATCCACAAGTTCTGCGGCGAGATGGTGCAGATCAAGGGCGCCGGCCGCACTGACGCGGGCGTGCACGCACTGGGCCAGGTCGCCCACTTCGATCTGGCGCGCGAATGGCCGCCCGACACGGTGCGCGCTGCCGTCAACTTTCACCTCAAGCCCGATCCGGTCGTAGTGCTCGATTGCACGATCGTGTCCGCCGAGTTCGACGCACGCTTCAGCGCCGTGGCACGGCACTACCGCTACCGCATCCTGTCACGCCAGGCGCCGCCCGCGCTCGACAGCGACCGGGTCTGGTGGGTGCCGCAGCCGCTTTCGGCCGAAGCCATGCACGCCGCCGCTGCCGAGCTGGTCGGCAAACACGATTTCACGACCTTCCGCGCCGCCGGCTGCCAGGCGAAGTCGCCCGTCAAGACGCTGGACCGGCTCGACGTGGCGGCTGCGGGCGACGAGATCGTCATCGAGGCCTCGGCGCGCTCCTTCCTGCACAACCAGGTGCGCTCGATGGTGGGCTCGCTCAAGCTGGTGGGCGAGGGCAAGTGGACCGCTGCCGACCTCGCCGCCGCCCTTGCCGTCAAGGACCGCGCCCAATGCGGGCCCGTGGCGCCGGCGCGCGGGCTCTATCTGGTGCGGGTGGACTATGCGGAAGAATTCTAGCTTCCAACATTGGCGCGGCAGCCCGCTCGCGACGCGACAGCTTGCGATCGAGCACAGCTGCCGCCGCACCAATCTGCTACCATGATGCTGTGACCGAAATTGCCAAGCGCCGGGCCGTTACGACATGAACACCAAGATCAACCTGGCCGAAAAGCTCGCAACCTTTGCCGACCACTGGTCGCCCCGCACCGTGGCGCAGCTCAACGACTCGGACGTCATGGTGGTGAAGGTGCTGGGCGAGTTCGTCTGGCACAAGCACGATGAAACCGACGATTTCTTCCTCGTGCTGAAAGGCACGCTCGACATCGAGCTGCGCGACCGCACGGTCACGCTCTCGCCCGGCGAGATGTTCGTCGTCCCCAAGGGAATCGAGCACCGTCCCGTGGCGCGGGAAGAGGTGCACCTGCTGCTGATCGAGCCGACGGGCACGCCCAACACCGGCGATGCCCGCACCGCCGCGCCGCGCAAGGTCACCTAGCCGGAGCAAGCGACATGGACGCTTCCCTCACACCCGCACAAGCCGAGATCCGCGAGGCCATTCTCAAGCTCTGCGCCGGCTTCGGCGACGACTACTGGCTGGAGCGCGACCGCGACGGCTCCTTTCCGCACGACTTCCACCGCACGATAGCCGATGGCGGCTGGCTCGGCATCGCCATGCCGGAGGCCTATGGCGGCTCGGGGCTAGGCATCACGGAAGCCGCGGTCATGATGCAGGCGGTGGCGGAGTCGGGTGCGGCCTTCTCCGGCGCCAGCGCGCTGCACATGAACATCTTCGGGCTCAACCCGGTGGTGGTGTTCGGCAGCGAGGAGCAGAAGCTCCGCTTCCTCACGCCCCTGATCAAAGGCACCGAGAAGGCCTGCTTTGCCGTCACCGAGCCCGACGCCGGCCTCGACACCACCAGGCTCAAGACGCGGGCGGTGCGCTCCGGCAACGGCTATGCCGTGCATGGGCAGAAGATCTGGATCTCCACCGCCCAGGTGGCCGACCGCGTGCTGCTGCTCGCCCGCACCACGCCGCTCGAAGAGGTGAAGAAGCCGACCGAGGGGCTGTCGCTCTTCTACACCGCGCTCGACCGCAAGTACGTCGAGGCGCGCGTCATCGACAAGATGGGCCGCAAGGCGGTCGACTCCAACCAGCTGTTCTTCGACGGCCTCCCCGTGCCGCTGGAGGATCGCATCGGCGAGGAAGGCCGCGGCTTCGAGTACATCCTGCACGGCATGAACCCCGAGCGCATCCTGATCGCGGCGGAGGCGGTCGGCACCGGCCGCGCCGCGCTCGCCCGCGCCGCACGCTATGCCAAGGAGCGCATCGTGTTCGGCCGACCCATCGGCAAGAACCAGGCGATCCAGCATCCGCTGGCGAAATGCTGGGCGGATCTCGAAGCCGCCAACCTGATGACCCTGCACGCGGCCCGCCTCTACGACGCGGGCAAGCCGTGCGGGGTGGAGGCAAACGCGGCCAAGTATCTGGCGGCCGAAGCCGGCTTCACGGCGTGCGAGACGGCGGTGATGACGCACGGCGGCATGGGCTACGCCAAGGAGTTCCACGTCGAGCGCTACCTGCGCGAGATCCTGATCGCCCGCATCGCGCCCGTCAGCCGCGAGCTGATCCTTTCCCACATTGCCGAGAAGGCCCTTGGCCTGCCGAAGTCGTACTGACCGGCTGCAGGACCATGCTCAGTCTCGTTGCCAACGACCCGCTCGATTTGCGCACACTGGGCTCGCTACTGTCCGACAAGGACGAATTGTTTCTGGTGTGGCCCGAAGCAGCGTTCCCCTTCGATCCCGAGCAGTGGCGCGAGAAGTTGCTGTCCCGATCCGGAAACCGCTCCTACTTTGTCGCCCACAACGATGCCATCATTGGGCACGCTGCCTTGCTCGAGACCGATGCGCCGCGCGAGCTGGCGTTGGGCTATCTGTTCATCCGTCCAGGCCAGCGCGGCCGCGGCTTCGGCCGAACGCTGATGGCGCTGCTCGAGGAGGAGGCCAAGAAAGTTCCCGGAATTCAGGCATTGCGGCTGAGGGCTCGAACCTACAATCTACGTGCCGTCCACCTCTACCAGGCCTGCGGGTTTGTCACAGAGGCGAGAGACGGCACGCTCATGATAATGCGCAAGGCACTGGCAACTCGATAGAGGGCAATGGCAGCCACATTCAACATCGACGCCTACAGCGACGCCCTCGTCGTGCTCGGCACGGCCGGCATCGTCGTGCCGGTGGCGCGCCGCTTCGGGCTCTCCCCGGTGCTCGGCTATCTGGGTGCGGGTGCCGTCCTTGGGCCGCTGGGGCTCGGCACCTTCAAGGAGCAGATCCCGGCGCTCTACTGGCTGACCGTGGTCGACAAGAACAACGTGTCCGCCTTCGCCGAGCTGGGCATCGTGTTCCTGCTGTTCCTCATCGGCCTGGAGCTCTCCTTCCAGCGCCTCATCACCATGCGCCGGCTGGTGTTCGGGCTCGGCGGCCTGCAGTTCCTGCTATGCACCGCGGCGATTGCCGGCATCGTAGCGTTCGCCGGCGCAGGTGCGGCGGCGGCCATCATCATCGGCTCGTGCCTGGCGCTGTCGTCGACCGCGATCGTGCTGGAGCTGCTGTCCAATCAGCGCCGCATGTCGACGACCACGGGGCGCACGGCGTTCTCCGTTTTGCTGGCGCAGGATCTGGCGGTCATACCGATCCTGCTGTTCGTTTCCATGCTGGATGGCCGCGCCGGGGGCTCGGTCATTACCGGTCTGGCGCTGGCCCTGGCCAACGCTGCCCTCGCGGTGGGTGTCATCGTCATCACCGGCCGGGTGTTGCTGCGGCCGCTGTTCCGCCTGGTGGCATCCACCGGCACCAGCGAGCTGTTCGTGGCGGCGACGCTGTTCGTGATCGTTGCCGGCGCCGTGGTGTCCGGCCTTGCCGGGTTGTCGATGGCGCTCGGCGCCTTCGTCGCAGGCCTGCTGCTCGCAGAGACCGAGTTCCGCAAAGCAATCGAGACCACCATCGAGCCGTTCAAGGGCCTGCTGCTCGGACTCTTCTTCTTCACTGTCGGCATGAACATCGACTTTCGCGAGCTGGCGCGCGAGCCGCTGTGGCTCTTTGCCTGCGTGGTCGGGCTGATCGGCATCAAGGCCGCAATCGTCTTCGTCCTGGCGCGCCTGTTCCGCGTGCCGCGGCCGGCGGCGATCGAGACAGCCCTGCTGCTGGGTCCCGGCGGGGAGTTCGCCTTTGTCGTGATCGGTGTCGCCACCACTTCGGCGCTCCTCGCCGCGGCGGTCGGCAGCTTTGCCTTGGCGGTGACCTCGCTGACCATGGGGCTGCTGCCGGCGCTGGCGCTTGCCGGGCGCCGCTTCGCGGCACGGCACGATGAGCGCAGGGCGGTCGACCCGGTGCTGCTCCTGGTCCCGCCTGCGGACAATGCGCGCCGCGCCATCGTCGTCGGCCACGGCCGCGTCGGTCAGGTCGTGTGCGACATGCTCGAAGCGCACCGCATTCCGTATCTGGTAACGGATAGCGATCCGGCTGCCGTGACGGCCTATCGGCGGCGCGGGCGCGAGATCTACTATGGCGACGCCACCAATCCGGCGTTCCTGAAGAGCTGCGGCCTGATGGCGGCGCCCGCCGTCATCGTCACCATCCACGCTCAGGCGTCGATCGACGAGATCGTGCGCGTGGTGCGCGAGCTGCGGCCCGACATGCTGATCGTGTCGCGCGCACGCGACGCCACCCACGCCCGCCACCTCTATGCCATCGGCGTCACCGACGCGGTGCCGGAGACCATCGAGGCGAGCCTGCAGCTGTCGGAAGCCGCGCTGGTGGGGCTGGGCGTGCCGGCCGGTCCGGTGATCGCATCGATCCACGAGAAGCGCGACGAATTCCGGCACGAGCTGCAGGAGGCAGCAGGCCAGGCAGGGCTGGCCAAGACCCATTCCATCCGTGCCAAGACGCGGCGCGCGACGTAGTGCTGCCGTCTCTCCTCGCATCCTTCGCGACTTTGTGAACGCGGCCGTCGGCTGCGGGTCAAACCGTTGGCCGAGCGCTGCCGTATCGCGTGAGGCTCCGCGAAAGGAGCCGAGAGCCGGGGACCAACCCTCGAGATGGAGGATCGTCTATGCGAATGAAGTCGCTTGTCTTGGCGGGGCTCGGCGCCGCCGGCATCGCGCTTGCGGCAACCTCGGTGCAGGCCGCACCCGCCGGCGGCCTGCTCGCCGCGGTCGACCGGAGCGCTGAGCGCGTGAGCCCGGTCGAGAACGTCACCTGGTATGGCCGACGCCACTGCCACTGGCACTACGGCTATCGCTACTGCCACGGCTACTACCCCTACCGCAGGTGGGATTACGGCTACTACCGCCCGTACCGGCACTACGATGGCTACTGGCATCCCTACCGGTATCACTACGGCTATCGCCACGGGTGGTACTGACATGAGCGGGTGCCGGACCCGCAAGGGCCGGCACCTGTCTCAACGTCGCCTCAGCCTTTGGCGATGTCGGCCACTTGTCCCTTTGTAAGGCCGACGAGGTCGGCGGGGATAACCTTGAACACCGCGTTCGGCGTGCCGGCGGCCGCCCACACCGCCGCGAAACGCTCCAGATCGCGGTCGATCAGCACGATGGGCGGGGTCGCATGGCCCACCGGCGGCACGCCGCCGATGGCGAAGCCCGTCGCCTCGCGCACGAAGTCGGCTTCCGCACGGCTGATATTGCCGCCGAGCAGCGCGGCCACCTTCTTCTCGTCGACGCGGTTGGTGCCCGACGCTATCACCAGCACCGACCGCCCCTCTGCCGACTTGAAGATCAGCGACTTGGCGATCTCGGCCACCGTGCAGCCGATGGCTGCCGCCGCATCATCGGAGGTGCGCGTGCTTGCCTCGAACTCGACGACCTCATAGGCGGGCCCCAGCACCGCCTGCACCTTCAGCGCGCTCGGCGCCGTTGCAGGTCTCATAGCGCCGGCACGCGCGCGAACCAGGGCTGCGCCTGCTCCAGCTGTGCGGCGAGCCTCAGCAGCGTTGCCTCCTCGCCGTAGCGGCCGGCGAAGTGCACACCCACGGGCATGCCGTCGGCGGTCCAGTGCAGCGGCACGCTCATGGCCGGAGTGCCAGTCGCGTTGTGCAGCGGCGTGACCGACAGATAGGTATTCACACGTTCGGCAAATGTGGCGACGTCGCCGTTCTGGTCGAAGTAGCCGAGCTTCGGCGGCGGGCCCGCCAGCACAGTGGACAGGATCACATCGTAGCCGGTCAGGAAGGCCGCCAGCTTGCGCCCAGCGGCGTGTGCGGCCGCGACCGCCTCGATGTAGTCCACGGCGCCCACTTTCAGGCCGCGGTTGTAGGCGGCCCAGGTGCCGGCCTCGACATCCTTGGCGTCCGGCTCGCGCCCCAGCGCCTTCCAGCGCAGTGACATGGCGCGGGCGGTGTTGGTCGCGGCGATGGTCGCGTTCATCGGCCTCAGCGCCACCAGATCGAGCGGCGGGTCTGCCTCCTCGACCATATGGCCGAGGCTCGCGCACAGCTTGGCCGCGCCCTGCACGGCCTTCTCGCATTCAGGGTGCAGCTTCGCGCCGCGGTGGTCCTTGAGCATCAGCGCAATCCTGAGCTTGCCCGGCGGCCGCGCGAGCGCCGCCACGAAAGTGCCCTCGGGCGTCGGCGCCGCGTAGGGATCGCCAGGCTCGTAACCGGCGGTGCAGTCGAGCAGCAGGGCCGAGTCGCGCACGCTGCGGCTCACCACGTGTCCGACCGACAGGCCGGCCCAGGCCTCGCCGACATCGGGCGCGAGCGTCATGCGCCCGCGCGAGGGCTTGAGGCCGAACAGCCCGCACTGGGCAGCGGGGATACGAATTGAACCGCCCCCGTCGGTGGCGTGCGCCACGGGCAGAATGCCCGCTGCTACCGCTGCCGCGGCGCCGCCCGAGGAGCCGCCGGCCGAGTATTCGAGGTTCCAGGGATTGCGGCACGAGCCGTGCAGGCGCGGCTCGGTATTGGGGTTGAGGCCGAACTCCGGCGTCGCGCTGCGACCCATGATGACGAGGCCCGCCTTTTTGCAGCGCGCCACGTAGACGCTGTCATGATCGGCCACGTAGTCCTTGAACAGGCTGCTGCCCAGCCGCGCCGGCTCGCCCTTGTCGTAGAAGGCGAGATCCTTGATCAGATACGGCACGCCCCCAAGCGGCCCCTGCGGCAGCCCGGCGGCGATTGCCTTGCGCGCCTTGTCGTACTGCTTGTGCACGATGGCGTTGATGGCGGGATTGATTTGTTCCGCCCGCGCAATTGCCGCCTCCAGCACGTCCTTGGCGCTCACCTCGCGCTTGGCGACCAGACCCGCCAGGGCGGTTGCATCGTGCTCGCGGTATTCGTCGAAGCGCATGATTCTCGATCCCCCAGATGTCGGTGTCAGACCTCTGGGTCTGACACCATAAGACGAACCCGAAGCAACCAAGGTGTCACACCCGAAGGGTCTGACACCTACAGCGACCTGGCCACCAGCTCCTTCATGATCTCGGTGGTGCCGGCGTAGATGCGGTGCACGCGCGCGTCCGCGTAGGCGCGCGCGATCGGGTACTCCAGCATGTAGCCGTAGCCGCCGAAGAACTGCAGGCAGGTGTCGAGCACCTTCTGCTCGAGCTCGGTGAACCACCACTTGCCCATGGCGGCCTTGGTGGCGTCCAGCTCGCCCTTGAGAAACAGCTCCAGCGAATGGTCGAGGAACACGCGCGCGATCGTCACCTCGGTCTTGACCTCGGCCAGTTTGAAGCGCGTGTTCTGGAAGTCGGCGATGGCCTTGCCGAAGGCCTTGCGCTCGCGCGTGTACTCCACCGTCCAGCCCAGCGCCGCCTCCATCATCGCCACCGCGCCGATGCTGACCAGCAGGCGCTCGCGCGGCAGCTGGTTCATCAGGCAGGCGAAGCCGCGCCCCTCCTCGCCCAGGATGTTGGAGGGCGGGATGCGCACGTCCTCGAAGAACAATTCTGCCGTGTCCTGTGCGTTCTGGCCGATCTTCTTCAGGTTGCGCCCGCGCTTGAAGCCAGGCCTGTCGGCCTCCACTAGCACCAAGGTCACGCCCTTGGCGCCAGCGGTCGCGTCGGTCTTGGCCACCACGATGACGAGGTCGGCCATGCCGCCGTTGGTGATGAAGGTCTTCTGTCCGTTCACCACCAGCTCGTTGCCCTTTCTGAGCGCCGTGGTGCGCACACCCTGCAGGTCGCTCCCCGTTCCGGGCTCGGTCATGGCGATGGCGGCGATCACCTCGCCCTTGGCCATCTTGGGCAGCCAGGTGCGCTTCTGCTCGTCGCTGCCGTAGTTGAGGATGTAGGGCGCGGCGATATCGGAATGCAGGCGGAAGCCCGGCGCCGAATACACGCGCTTGGCCATCTCCTCGATCATCACCGCGCTGTAGAGGAAGTCGCCGCCGGCCCCGCCGTATTCCTCCGGCGTATCGGTCATTAACAATCCCTGGGCGCCGGCCTTGGTCCACACCTCGCGGCTGACCTGGCCTTCTTTTTCCCAGCGCTCGTAGTTGGGCGCGATCTCGCGCTCGATGAAGGCTGCGATGGTCTTGCGGAAGAGTTCGTGCTCCTCCTTGAAGATCCTGCCGGGGTTGGACACGCTACGCTCCTTGGGTCTCTTCTTGGGCTGCCACACCCTAGTGTCCTGTCTCCGAAATATCGTCATCCTTCGCGGCACGGTTGGGCGATATTTCGGAGACAAAAGGACACTAGAAAACCTATGATTCTAGTGTGGTTTACGTCTCGCAAATGCCTTGTAGAGCCTGGCCGCGAAGGGGGAAGGCATTTGCGAGACACCACACTAGCCAACGGCGCACGGCGGTGCCAGCCGCGGCGCGCAAGCCTGGCGTCACGAGGATGACGCGCCAACGCTTTGACCTCGCATCGCAACTTGCATTCCGGTTGGAGGCGCGACCGATCAGTATATGCGCGCCTTTCACCCCGGGGATAGCGACGCCCGCGCGCACAAACACCTTTGGCCTCGCAGCGGCTTTCCGCTCGAGGTTTTGGGAGGAGAAGCAGGGCGTTCGGGCTGCGCCCGATGACCTGGGTGATCTCTAATGCCGGCTGCTGAGCGCAAGAACGCCCTGCTCGGTCGCATCCGGGCCGTCTTCGGCGCTTGCTAGGTCAGCTCACCATGCCGAAGAGGCTTGTCGTCCGCGATTTTGCTGCATCCGGGCCCCGCGTTGGCGCTTGGATGATCTGTCCACCATGCCAGGCGAGGCTTACGGACTGCCGCCCCCGGCTCCTGTGCTGGGCTGCGGCTCCAGGATTGCCGCGCTTCCCATCTCCGGGGCACGCGCACCATGGCACGCTGCGCGGGCGCCGTCATCCTCCGCCTACATACATTATGAAACCGAATTCCTTATCCCCGCCCGCCAAACCTGTGGTTCGGCGCGGCGCCCGCCACCCGCTTGCGGGGTGAGCGAGGATTTTTGCCCTCTGCCCGGTTGAGGGACAAGGTCGGGCTCCGGGCGAACCATCGATGTTCGCGGGTCGCTGTCATCAATCCGCGGGATGCGGCCGGCACACCTTGCGGCGTCTCGCTGAATTGGCGAGGCAAACGCTAGTCCGTGTGGGTGAGTGGAGCGGCGAAGGAACGCGAACGAGTAGACCGTTACGTCCAATAGCCCACGCCGCTCCGTGGGTATTGGGCACTCAATCCCGAGAATAGCAAATGCGCCGTTCATAATTTCTCGGCAGCCGGAGGGCGACGGCATCCCGCATCTGGCGCAACAGGCATCTAGAGTGGGGGCCCCGTCTGCCTGCCGCCGCCCTCCGTCAAGACAACGCACAGCACACGCCCAAATTCCCAACAAAGGGGGACAACCCACCAAGCGGGACGCACACCGAAGCTGACAAGACACACCCGGTGTCGGGTTGAGCGTGCAGCATGCCGGTAAACCGCTCGGATGGCAGCAGCACTCACCGCTTGCCCAGGTTGCGCAGCTCGTCGTCGTCGAGCGCGCGGGCCTCCTCGGGCAGCATCACCGGAATGCCCTCGCGGATCGGATAGGCGAGCCGCGCCGCGCGGCTGATCAACTCCTGGCGCGCCTCGTCATAGATGAGCGTCGTCTTGGTGAGCGGACACACGAGCCATTGCAGGATGCGCGGATCGGTGAGGCCTTCGGGCCCGCCACCCCGGGGCCCGGCATCCTGAGGTCCAGATCGCGGCTCGGCCATGGCTCGACTCCTTGAACGGCGCAGCGCTATTGCAGCGTGGAGCCCGCGCCGCCGACGCCCGCCGCGGCCAGCTCCATCTCGGCCAGCGCCACCAGCATCTCGGCCCGTGCTTTCAACGTGGGCGCCTCGAGCAGGGCCTGCTTCTCCTCCGGTCCATATGGGCTGACTATGGCCAGCGAGTTCACCAGCGTCTCGGTGGAGGATTTGGAAACCGCCGACCAGTCGGCTCTGAGGTTGCGCGCCTCCAGGTAGGTCTTGAGCGCCTTCAGGAAGCCTTCGCGGTCGACGTCCGCCTCGCCGGCGCCGGCGACAAGATCGCCCAGGAACTCGTCGTAAACTACGCTGGCAACGCGATAAGGCTTCTCGAGCGCCACCTCGTCCCGCAGCGCGAAACGGGCAATCCCCGTCAGCGTAAGGTGCAGGCGCCCATCGTCCAGCTCCTGGTAGCCGGTGACGCGGCCGGCGCAGCCTACGCGGCGCAGCGGCACCGTGCGCCCGACGGGCGACTCCTCTTGCGAGCTGCCCTCGGGCTGCACCATGCCGATCACGCGCGAGGCCGACATGACCTCGTCGACCATCTGCAGATAGCGCGGCTCGAAGATGTTGAGCGGCAGGGTCGCGCGGGGCAGCACGATCGCCCCGCGCAGCGGGAACACGGGGATGCGACGCGGCAGATCCGCTGCAGTCCGATAGCGCTCCGCGAGCTTGGGCAAGCGTGAACCACCTCTTAGGAAAACATTATCGACGACAGCTTGCGCCGCCCTTCGAGCGTGGCCGGGTCCTTGGGGCCCCAGGCGTCGAACAGCTGCACGAGCTGCTTGCGCGCGGCCTCCTCGTTCCACTTGCGGTCGCGGCGGAAGCTCTCGAGCAGCTGGTCGGTGGCTTCCGGCTTCTTGCCGCCGGCTGCCAGCGCCAGGGCATAGTCGATGCGCGCCTGATGATTGGCGGGCTCGGCATCCACCTTGGCCTTGAGCTTGCCGAGGTCGCCGGCACTGCCCGCGCGCTTTGCCAGGTCGAGCGCCGCCTGCACGCTGGCAACCGGGCCAGCGCTGCGCTTGTCGGGCGGCACCAGGCTCAAGGTCTGCTCGGCACGCGCGATGTCGCCGGTCTTGAGATAGCAGCGGGCGAGACCTGCCAGTGCGGCGGGATTCTGCGGCTCCTCCTGCAGCAGGGCGGCGTAGATCTCGGCGGCGCCTTGCAGGTCGCCGGCCTCCAGCGCCTGGTCGGCGGCGGCGAGCGCTGCTGCTATGTCTACCGCGGCTTCCTCACCCAGCAGCCTCTCCACGAACGCCTTCACCGCGCTTTCGGGCTGGGCGCCCTGGAAGCCGTCGAGCGGGCGGCCGTCGCGGAAGGCGTACACCGTGGGGATCGACTGGATGCGCAGCTGATTGGCGAGCGTCTGGTTCTCGTCGATGTTGATCTTGACCAGGCGCACCTTGCCATTGTAGGCGCGCACGACCTTCTCGAGCGTGGGGGTCAGCTGCTTGCACGGACCGCACCATGGCGCCCAGAAATCCACCAGCACCGGCGCCTGGCGCGAGGCCTCCAGCACGTCCTTGGCGAACGTGGCGACGGTGGCGTCCTTGATGATATCGCCAGCCGGCGCCTTGGGCTGGCCGGCTCCCTTGCCTATGGAGAGGTCCATGTCGATCTCCGGGCCCGGTCAGGGCCTGCTGTCATGATCCATTGCTGTCGCCGAGGCGACAGCCTCAATGCGCGGCTCGTGCCCGCACGCGCGGATGAACCTGATGAGATCCTCGCGCGCAATGTTGGTCGTCGCCGTATTCTCCAGGGGATGATAGTTGAGCCGTTGGTGGCGCATCATATCCGCATCCAGGATCACCGTCACGCGATGCGCCTTGTCATTGATCAAGGCAAAGGGCGTGACCGACCCCGGCGGCACGCCTAGCACCTCCATCAGCAGCTCCGGCTTGCCGAAGCTCAGACGGTCGCAGCCCACTGTCTTATGCAGGGTCTTGAGCTCGATATGGGCCTGGCCCAGCGCAACGACAAGGAACCGCGCCCCCTTCTTGTCCTTGAGGAACAGGTTCTTGGTGTGGCCGCCCGGCAGCTCGCGCTCGAGCTTGGAGCTCTCGGCCACGGTGAACACCGCCGGATGCTCGACCGTCTCTGTGACGATGCCAAGCTCGGCAAGGCGGGCAAAGAGCTGGGAGCGGGTGGCTGGCAAGGGCAGGGTGACTTCAGCGCGGTGACGCGACAGGGACCAGGGGCGGCCCGCCGGTCTTAGCCGAGCAGGCGCGGCCCGCGCAAGCCGCAGGGTTGGGAGGATTTTCGCCCGGGGTTTGGGTGTGTGCGGGCCTGCTTGCCAACCCTGGGCCTTTGCTGCATAAGGCCTCTTCACCACCATGGACGCGGGTGTAGCTCAGGGGTAGAGCATCACGTTGCCAACGTGAGGGTCGAGGGTTCAAATCCCTTCGCCCGCTCCAATAAAATCAAGGGTTTCTTGCTTAAAAACGTTATGCTCCTGGGTTCAGTCGAACCCACCGTTGTTCCTACAATTCGTCCCACTATTACGTTATGGTCGTGGGTCCAAAATTCGCGAAATGTTCTATCCAGCTGGCTCAGCTACGGGTGACACCCACCGCCAGAGAGAGGCGCCGCTTGAACAAGCGTTTCGCCAATGGCGGGCTGATAATTGCCATGCGTTAGAATTCGACGGGACTAGGCACGTTTACGCCTTGCGAGCGGCGCTGCTGTCCGCGGCGAAACAGAAGGCCTGAAAATCGCGGTCGTCTATTTGTAGGGCCTTAGCAAACGCGCGAGCCGCAGTCTGGAAGCGCCGAACGTGGTCGCTGAATTCGTCAAGCGTGAACACGTGCGTGCGCGCCTTGTAATCGCCTTCCCAAGTGCGTTCAACAAATGTCACCGTCGTCTTTGTCGATCTCAGAAACGAGTGGGCAAACACGTTTCGTTTGCTCTCATTCTGTATCTTGTTGAGCGCACCTTTCATCGCTGCTTTGTTTGGGTGATCGCTCCGCGCTATGAGTGCCCGCAGCAGAGCAGTCTTCCTACTGAACTCCATCCTTGCGGTGAGCCAGTGTGTCTCTGCGTGGGGAAGTCCAAGAAACCGACCGATAGCGTAGGAAGTTTCGATTTCAGCGGCACTACCGGGCGTGGCACTGAGGAGACCCCGAGCATCACGTCCTGTACGTTTTGCTCCCAGGTCCAACTGAACCTGAAAAGCGCGTAGTAGATGCTAAAAGCGATAGTAGATGAGCATGAAGGGCACGCAAAAACACAAACATATCAATGGCTGCGCGACCGAACACCGTATTGCCAACGTGAGGGTCGAGGGTTCAAATCCCTTCGCCCGCTCCAGATTCGCCGGTCGTGCCGGCCTGCGAACAGCCGGCAGACCCGAAGCCGATGAAGCTGTTCTTCGACGACACCCAGCTCGCGCACCAGCCCAAGCAGTACATGGTGCACGGGCGCATCGTCGATCCGTTCGAGAACCCCAATCGCGCCACCACCTTGATCGCCTCGCTCGAGCGCGCCGGGCTCGAGAGCGCGAGGCCTCAGGACTTTGGGCGCGCGCCGATCCTGAAGGTGCACGCCGGCCACTACATCGCGTTCCTGGAAGAGGCCTACGCGCGCTTCATGGAGTTGCCCAACCACGGGCCCGAGGCGCTTCCCAATGTGCACCCCTACCGCGGCGCCTCGCCGGTTTATAGCGACCGCGGGCCGCCGCGTGTGACCGGCATCATCGGCCGCGCCGGTTGGTACATGGGCGACATGTCGTGCGCGACCATGGAGGGGACGTGGCGCGCCGCCTACGCCTCGGCGCAGACGGCGATCGCGGGTGCCGAGGAGGTGCTTGCCGGTGCGCGCGCCGCGTTCGCGCTCTGCCGCCCGCCAGGGCATCACGCCTACGCCGACCGCTGCTCGGGCTTCTGCTACCTCAACAACGCGGCCATTGCCGCCGAAATGCTGCGGCGCAAGTTCCAGCGCGTCGCGATTCTCGATTTCGACACGCACCATGGCGACGGCACGCAGGCCATCTTCTACGACCGCGCCGACGTGCTGTACGGCTCGGTGCACACCGACCCTTCGGCCTATTATCCCCACTTCGCCGGCTATGCCGACGAGACCGGCGTTGGAGCCGGCGAGGGCGCCAACCTGAACCTGCCGTTGCCCTTCGGCGCCGACGATGAAGCATTCATCGGCGCGAATGTGCGGCTGGCCGAGGCGGTCAAGGCGCACAGCTCGGAGGCGCTGATCCTGTCGGCCGGCTGGGACGCCCATCGCGACGACCCGCTGTCGAAGCTGGCGGTGTCCACGGACGCCTATGCCCGCATCGGCGAGCTGTACGGCAAGCTGGCGCTGCCGACGCTGATCGTGCAGGAGGGCGGCTACTCGCTGGAGGCGGTGGCGGCGGCGTCCTATGCCTTCACGCAGGCGTTTCGCGGCGCCCATGGCTAGGCGTCAGTTCAACCGCAGATCCGTGATGTGCCGCGGGTCCGGTTGCAGCTCGCCCTTCTCCACGCGCTTGACGATATCGGTCAGCGCCGCGTTGGCGCGGGCTGCGAGCCCGACCTTGGTGCCCTCGCGCACCACGTAGCCGTTGAGGAATTCGATCTCGGTGCGGCGCCCCTTCATCATGTCCTGCCCCATCGAGGGGCGCTGCTCGCCCGATACGCGCGCCATGTCCTTGAGGCGCTGGGCGGTGACAACCTCGACGGCCGCGGCATCGCCCTCGCCCGCGCGGGCGATCGTCTCGGGATCGAGGTGCAGGATCTCCTCCAGACTGTAGCCCAACGCCTGGCCGACGCGGATGGCCTCGCTGCCAAGCCGGGTCGAGAAGCGGCGCAGCGGCTCGCTCTTCACGATCTCCACCCCCGGCAGGCCCGTGCAGGCCGACAGTCCGTTCTGCATGGCGTTGGCGACCAGCTTCGACCAGCGCTCGCCCCACAGGTTGGCGGTGACCTTGGCGCTGTCGGAGTAGCCGACCAGCCGGCACACCTCCTCCGCCCGCCCGGTGATGCGGCCGTGCACCTCGCCGGTGCGGAACACGGTATGCGCCGCCCCGCCCTTCCCTGCGCCGCGGTGGATATGTCCGGGCTCGACCAGATGCACCGAGATGACGCTGGCGATGCAGCCGAGCGTCCTGCCCCAGCCGACGACGCCGGCCACCGTCTCCTCGTTCATGCAGTTCTGCAGCGACACCACGTAGCCGCCAGGGGCCAGATACTGGGCGATGAGCATGGTGGCCCAAGCCGTGTCGTAGGACTTCATGCATACGAAGGCGATATCGACGGGCTCTTCCTTGGCGAGCTGCTGCACCTCGGTCAGGTGCAATGCGCGTACCGGCACCGGTGAACTCCGGCACGTCCCGCGCATGCGTCACGCGCAGGCCATGGGCACGCATATGCTCGACATGCGCGGGCCAGGGGTCGATGAACGTCACATCCTCGCCTGCCTGCACCATATGCGCCCCGGTATAGCCGCCCACGGCACCGGTACCGACGATCGCTATCCTTTTACCCATTGCGCCTATGGCTCCTTGCGGGGGTTCAGCCGGATTTGGCGCCAGCGTGCCCGTAACCTAGCCCGGCTGCAACGCCGCGGTCAGGTCCTCTGCGAGCACGCCCCCAAGTAGTTGATCAGACAAGTGTCGGGGTCGCCCCGCCGCCCCCAAGACCCGTAAGCCCGTCAACAAAGTCTTTGCACCTGTTGCACAGCGATCAACAAAAACCGCCCTTCAGGGGCGCTAGACTTGGCCTCGGCCCGTTGCAGCCCCCAGGACCCCCTACTATATAACGCCGGACACCACAGCAGCTCTTGGGGACCGCTTCCCGAACAGGTCATGGGGGCCTACGAGGGGCGCCGGGTGCCGATTTCAGTCGGGTCCGGACGGTCTGCCGCAAAAAGAGGACGTATAGAGCATGGCCAAAGTTATTGGGATCGACCTCGGCACCACCAACTCGTGCGTCGCGGTGATGGAGGGCGGAAAGCCCCACGTTCTCGAGAACTCGGAAGGCGCCAATACCACCCCCTCGATCGTAGCCTTTACGGGCGATGGGGAACGTCTCGTCGGCCTGCCGGCCAAGCGCCAGGGGGTAACCAATCCGACCAATACTTTCTTTGCCATCAAGCGCCTGATCGGTCGGCGCTACGACGACCCGATGGTGGAGAAGGACAAGAAGCTCGTTCCCTACAAGATCATAAAAGGCCCCAACGGGGATGCCTGGGTCGAGGCCCAAGGCAAGCAGTACTCGCCGGCGCAGATCTCCGGCTTCATCCTGCAGAAGATGAAGGAGACGGCCGAGGCCAAGCTCGGCGAGACCATCAAGGAAGCGGTGATCACCGTTCCCGCCTACTTCAACGACGCCCAGCGCCAGGCCACCAAGGATGCCGGCAAGATCGCCGGCCTGGAAGTGCTGCGCATCATCAATGAGCCGACTGCGGCGGCGCTCGCCTACGGCCTCGACAAGAAGAAGGATTCCAAGACCATCGCCGTCTACGACCTCGGCGGCGGCACCTTCGACATCTCCATTCTGGAGATCGGCGACGGCGTGTTCGAGGTGAAGTCGACCAACGGCGACACCTTCCTCGGCGGCGAGGATTTCGACATGCGCCTGGTCGAGTATCTGGCCAGCGAGTTCAAGAAGGAGAACCAGATCGATCTGAGGGGCGACAAGCTCGCCCTGCAGCGGCTGAAGGAAGCCGCCGAGAAGGCCAAGATCGAGCTCTCCTCCTCGCAGCAGACCGAGATCAACCTGCCGTTCATCTCGATGAACCCGCAGACGCAGTCGCCGCTGCATCTGACCATGAAGCTCACGCGTGCCAAGCTCGAGAGCCTGGTCGACGACCTGATCGAGAAGACCAAGGGCCCGTGCATTCAAGCGCTGAAGGACGCCGGCCTCAAGGCCGCGGACATCGGCGAGGTGGTGCTCGTCGGCGGCATGACGCGCATGCCGAAGGTGCAGCAGATCGTCAAGGAGCTGTTCGGCAAGGAGCCCCACAAGGGCGTCAACCCGGACGAGGTGGTGGCCGTCGGTGCGGCGATCCAGGCCGGCGTGCTCAAGGGCGACGTCAAGGACGTGCTGCTGCTCGACGTGACGCCGCTCTCGCTCGGCATCGAGACGCTCGGCGGCGTGTTCACGCGCCTGATCGAGCGCAACACCACCATCCCGACCAAGAAGAGCCAGGTGTTCTCGACCGCCGAGGACGGCCAGAGCGCGGTGACCATCCGCGTCTCGCAGGGTGAGCGCGAGATGGCGCAGGACAACAAGCTGCTCGGCCAGTTCGACCTCGTCGGCATACCGCCGGCCCCGCGCGGCATGCCGCAGATCGAGGTGACCTTCGACATCGACGCCAACGGCATCGTCCACGTGTCGGCCAGAGACAAGGCCACGGGCAAGGAGCAGTCGATCCGCATCCAGGCTTCGGGCGGCCTCTCCGACGCCGACATCAAGCGCATGACCGAAGAGGCCGAGCGCTTCAAGGACGAGGACAAGAAGAAGCGCGAGCTGGTCGAGACCAGGAACAACGCGGACGCGCTGATCCACTCCACCGAGAAGTCTTTGAAGGAGCTCGGCGAGAAGGTGGCGGCGGGCGACAAGACCGCGATCGAGACGGCGGTCGCCAGCCTTCGCGATGCAATCAAGTCGGACAACGCCGACGACATCAAAGCCAAGGCCACCGCCCTGGCGCAGGCTGCCCTCAAGCTCGGTGAGTCGGTCTACGGCAGCCAGCAGCCTGGTGCCGGCGCTGAACCGGGTGCGGACGGCTCAGGGGAGCGAAAGAGCGCTTCGGGCGACAATGTCGTCGATGCCGACTTCGAGGAAGTGAAGGACGACAAGAAGAAGAAAGCCTAACCAAGGATTGGGGGATACGGGGCCTTCGTTCAACCGGCACAGGATGTGGGAAGTTCTGCTGATCCGGTAAGCGAGGGCCCTTCTACATCCGCGGACGAACGCGGCCACTCCGCGGCAAGACTGCAAGAGACTGGAACACACGGCTCATGGCCACCAAGCGCTGCTACTACGAAGTTCTGGGGATTCCCAGGGGGGCAAACGAGCAGGACCTGAAGTCGGCGTATCGCCGGCTTGCCAAGGACTGCCACCCCGACGCCAACGGCGGGCGACAAGGATGCCGAGAAGAAGTTCAAGGAATTGAGCGAGGCCTACGACGTCCTCAAGGACCCGCAGAAGCGCGCGGCCTACGATCACATGGGCCACGCCGCGTTCGACGGGGCCGGGCGCGGCCACGGCTTCGGTCCCGACTTCGCCTCGTCGATGTCCGACATCTTCGACGATCTGTTCGGCGAGTTCATGGGCGGCCGCCGCGGACGCCAGCGCTCGGGTCGCGAGCGCGGCGCCGACCTGCGCTACAACATGGACATCTCGCTGCCCGAGGCCTTCGCCGGCAAGACGGCGCAGATCGTCGTCCCAACCAGCGTCACCTGCGCGACGTGCAGCGGCTCGGGGGCAAACGCGGGAACAAGGCCGAGCCCCTGTCCCACCTGCGCCGGACACGGCAAGGTGCGGGCGAGCCAGGGCTTCTTCACCATCGAGCGCACGTGTCCCGCATGTCAGGGGCGCGGCGAGATCATCAACGACCCGTGCGGCTCCTGCAGCGGCTCGGGCCGGGTGATGAGAGAGCGCACCTTGTCC
Source organism: uncultured Alphaproteobacteria bacterium (assembly GCA_963832445.1). Classification (GTDB taxonomy): domain Bacteria; phylum Pseudomonadota; class Alphaproteobacteria; order Rhizobiales; family Hyphomicrobiaceae; genus AWTP1-13. The sequence goes on along the minus strand of CAWHUM010000012.1, from coordinate 29,731 downwards.
GTCAACATTCCGGCGGGCGTCGAGGACGGCACCAAGATTAGGCTCGCCGGCGAGGGCGAGGCCGGTCTGCGCGGCGGACCTGCCGGCGACCTCTACATCTTCCTATCGATCAAGCCGCACGAGTTCTTCCAGCGCGACGGCGCCGACATCTTCTGCCGCGTGCCGATCTCGATGACCACGGCGGCGCTCGGCGGGCAGGTCGAAGTTCCCGCCATCGACGGCGAGAAGACGCGCGTGAAGGTGCCCGAGGGCAGCGAGAGCGGCAAGCAGTTCCGCCTCAAGGGCAAGGGCATGCCGGTGCTGCGCTCGAAGGTCACCGGCGATATGTACATCCAGGTCGAGGTGGAGACGCCCAAGAACCTCACGCGCAAACAGCGCGAGTTGCTCGAGGCCTTCGAGCGGGAGAGCAACAAGGAAACCTCGCCGCAGTCGCTGGGCTTTCTCGACTGGGTCAAGGGCTTCTTCGAGGGCAAGGCGCCTTGAGCCGAGCGCCGGGCCGGCGCGCTTCCCCTCGTTATCAACAGCCCGATTTTCCACCAAGACAACCCGTCCCATTTTGATACGTGGTGGCCACGCAGCGATGGCCGGCGCGCCTCTGAGGCGCGCCTCTCCTGCGTAGATGCGTAGTGCGATCGGTTGCGGAGCCGCTCGCAAGGGTCAGTAGAGGGACTAGCGTATGATGCGTGGGAAGGCAGGGCACTCGTGTGCCCAATGGGTTGTCGTTGTGGCGGTGGCGGCGACGATGGCGGCCGCATCGCTGGTGCAGGCCGCGAGCATTAGCTGGGACAGGACCGGAGCATTCGAGCGCTGCCTCGAAGCCCGGATGGATGCCTGGATCAACGCGAGGGCCGCGCTGATCGTCAACGAAGATCCCAAGGCTAGCGATGTCGACGATCTCGACGTGGCGCTGTGGGCGGTCACGGCCCTGCAGGGCTGCGAGCAGCAGGCCGGACATGGCAACCAGACATCCGAGGGCCGCTTCTCGCGGCACATGGCGCACTGGCGCGAGCACATTCACAACGTTGCGCGGTCGGTGCGTAACAGGACAGGGGCGGACTGAGCTCCTCCACTTCAGCATCGTGAAATCGGGCTGGCGCCGGCAGGCATTTGCCGGCGTGTGAGCGCGCGTTGCCCCATGACCGTGCCGCCACGGCACGGCAGCCTGACCATTCGCCGCACGGGCGATTGCGTCCGCGCTCCTATATTCGCCTCGGGGTGGGTTGAAGTTCCTCTCGGCTGAGGGAGCCGATCATCATGCTTGAGATTTGCATGCCGCGGCGCGGCATTCTTGCCGCCTTGGCGATCCTTGTGTTGTCCGCGGCTCATGCGCACGCGGCTTCGATCTGGGAGCGGGCCGGGCCGTTCCAGGCGTGCCTTGAGGGGCGCTACGAGAAGTGGGTGCAGGCCCGGGCGGAGCTGGTGGCCAACGAGGACCCCCAGGCGAGCGCAGTCGACGACGCCGCGGTGGCCCAGTGGACGGCGCAGACCATCGATGCCTGCCGCACGCAGGCTGGCGGCGGCGACCAGGAATCCGAGGCGCGGTTTGCAAAGCACGTGGCGCGCTGGCGCGCGCACATCTATGATCTGGCGCAGAGCATCAGGCAGCGTGCCGGGCCGCCGGATTGACCCGGACGCCAGGCGCTGCCGGGCATCTCGCTCCAGCAACTGGGCTCAACCTTGGCGAACCTTAGCGCGCGAGACCGCCTGATCGTTGCGCTCGACGTGCCGAGCGTTGCCGACGCGCGCGCACTGATCGGGCGTCTCGGACCGGCGGCGACCTTCTACAAGATCGGCCTCGAGCTGGTGATGGCCGGGGGGCTGGATCTGGCGCGCGAGCTTGCCGGGAAGGGCAAGCAGGTGTTCCTCGACATGAAGCTGCTCGACATCGGCAACACGGTGGAGCGGGCAACGCGCAGCGCCGCAGCAACCGGCGCCACGTTCCTCACCGTGCACGGCCACGACAGCAAGACGCTGCGCGCGGCCGTGGCCGGCAAGACGTGGCACGAAGCTGCGCATCCTCGCCGTGACCGTGCTCACCAACCTCGACGACGCCGACCTCGCCGAGCAGGGCCACACCGCCACGTCCGCCGAGCTGGTGGCGCGCCGCGCACGGCTTGCCCACGATACCGGGTGCGACGGAGTGGTGGCGTCGGGGCTGGAAGCCGCTGCGGTGCGCGACGTGGTGGGCCCCGGCATTGCCATCGTGACGCCGGGCGTGCGGCTCTGGAGCGATGCGGCGGACGACCAGGCGCGGATTGCCGCGCCGCAGACGGCGATCGCGGCCGGCGCGGACTACATCGTGGTGGGCCGGCCCATCGCGCAGGCGCCCGACCCGGCCGCAGCGGCGGAGAGCTTCGTGCAGGCGATCGAGGAGGCGCTCGCCATGCGGTCATTGGGTCCGCCGGGCTAGCGGGCGGGGTGCCGCGCCGGCGCCATAGGTGCGATCAACAACGCAAGCCCGCGAATTGCATTACACTTCAGGGTACAGAGTCGATTTTTGGCTCTGACAATGAGGGCTCCGTGCTTCCGTCACAGAGGACGGAGCCCATCTCCACTACTGGGACCTTCGTTCTCTCCCCTACGAGAACGAAGGTCCTTTTTAGTTTTGTGGCCGGAAGCTATTGAGCCTCCGCGGGCTGTCGCGTGGCCCCACCCCCGGCTAAGATGGCGCAAAGACCCTGCTTTTACGGAACAAGGGGAAGCGCCATGGGTGTGCCCAAGATCACCATCGACTACGGCTCGGCCAAGCTGAAGGATGTGAGCCGCGAGGAATGGGAGGCGCGCGTGCTGCTGGCGGCGTGCTACCGCATCTTCGCCCATTTGGGCTGGACCGAGCTCATCTACAACCACATCACGCTCAGGGTGCCGGGGCCCGAGAGGCACCTGCTCATCAACCCGTTCGGCCTGCACTACACCGAGATCACCGCGTCGAACCTCGTCAAGATCGACCTCGACGGCAACATCCTCTCCGACAGCAAGTGGCCGATCAACCCGGCGGGTCTTGCCCCGCACGCCACGGTGCACCGGAACCTCGACAAGGCCCATTGCGTCATGCACACCCACACCACCGCGGGGCTGGCGGTGGCCTGCACCAAGGGCGGGCTGTCGATGACCAACTTCTACTCCGCCCAGCTCTACGGCAAAGTCGCCTACCACGACTTCGAAGGCATCACGGTGGAGCCCGACGAGGGCCCACGCATGCTGAAAAGCATGGATGGCAAGCCGATCCTGGTGCTGCGCAACCATGGCCTGCTGGCGTGCGGCGAGACCTTGCCGCAGGCCTTCGCCTATCTGTGGCTCATGCAGCGCGCCTGCGAAATCCAGGTGGCGGCTAGAGCCATGGGTGACGAGCTGATCGAGATCCCGAAGCCCGTGCTCGAGCAGGCAACGAAGAAGTCGCTGCAGTTCGATCCCAGGTACGGCGCCGGCGTCGACGTGATCAACGCGCTGATCCGCCAGATCGACCGCATCGACCAATCCTACAAGAGCTGAAGACGACGCATGCGCATACTTGTGATCGGTGCAGGGGCGGTCGGCGGCTGGCTCGCCGGCACACTCGGCCGCGGCGGCGCCGAGGTGGCGGTGCTGGCCCGCGGCGCGACGCTCGCGGCCATCCGCAGCAACGGTCTGACGCTCATTCAGGGCGACCGCCGCGAGAGCTTCGCTCTGCCGGCGGCGGAGAATGTCGCGGAGCTGCCCAAGCCTGACGCGGTGGTGCTGGCCGTGAAGACGCATGGCTTCGCTGAGGCCGTCGCGTGGGGCGCCCCTGCCTTCGCGCACGGCCCCCTGGTGGTCACGGCCATGAACGGCCTCCCCTGGTGGTTCCTGGACGGCCTGCAAGGCCCGCTGCAAGGCCAGCGGCTCGAAAGCATCGATCCTGGCGGGAAGGCCGCCGGCATGCTCGGCAGGGCGCGCCCCGTGGGCGCGGTGGTGCACGCCTCCATGCGCGCGGAAGCGCCGGGCGTGATCCGTATCCCCGCCGTCGACCGGCTGATCCTGGGCGAGCCCGGCGCAATTGTTTCACGTGAAACAATTGCGCTCGGGGAATTGGTCAGCGCCGGCGGTGTCGCCTGCCCGATCGTGCCCGACATCCGCACGGAAATCTGGGCCAAGCTGTGGGGCAACATGAACATGAACCCCATCAGCGCCCTGACCCGCCTCACCGCCAACGGCATGCTGGGCGACCCGCGCCTGCTGGAGCTGGTGCGCGACATGATGGGCGAGTTCGTGCGCGTCGGCGAGCGGATCGGCATACGCCTGCCGATGAGCGTGGACGAGCGCCTCGTCGTCACCCGCCGCCTCGGCGATTTCCGCTCCTCCATGCTCAACGACGTGGAGGCGGGCCGCCAGCTCGAGGTGGAGGGCCTGCTCGGTGTGGTGGTGGAACTGGCCGACAAGCTGGGCGAGCTGGTGCCTGCCAGCCGCACCGTCTACGCGCTGGCCCGCGGGCTAAACCAGCAGCGCTGACACCCGTCCGCTCGGCTCAAGCCAGCACGAGCTCGCGGTATTCGCCCTGGGCCACGCGGTCGGCCCGTTGGCGGTAGGCCACCGCACTGCCGCTGTAGCGCGCCAGGATGCGCCGGTCCTTGCCGTCGACGTTGCGGTTGATGCCGGTCATCCACGAATTGACCTCGTTGGAGAGCAGGCCCTTGCCCATCTCCCTGACGTAGTCGGTCCAGGCTTGCACGGCCTCGGGCCTCGGATCGGCGCAGGTGAGATCGCGCTCGCGCATGTGGCGGATCAGCCCCGTCACCCAATCGACGTTGTACTCGATGCTGCGGGGAATATTGCCAAGAGCCGTGTGCGGGCCGACCAGCATCAGCATGTTCGGGAAGCCTTCCACCTGCACGCCGAGAAACGTCTCTGGCCCCTCCGCCCATTTGTCCTTCAGTCTCACGCCGCCCCTGCCCCTGATGTCGATGCGGTCGAAGCTGCCGGTGATGGCGTCGAAGCCCGTGGCATAGATGATGATGTCGAAGGCGTAGTCGCGTGCGCTGGTGCGAATGCCCTCGGGCGTGATGCGCGCAATGGGCGTCTCCTTGATGTCGACCAGCTCCACGTTGGCCTGGTTGTAGACCTCGTAGTAGCGCGTCTCCATCGGCACGCGGCGGGTGCCGAAACCGTGGTCCTTTGGGATCAGCTTGTCGGCGATCTTGGGGTCCTTGACGCGCGCGCGGATCTTGCGTGCCACGAAGTCGGACACGATCCTGTTCGCCTCGCGGCTGGTCAGCATGTCGCGGAAGTTGCCCTGCCACATGCCGAAGCCCGGCGTGGCGTACTGCTTCTCCAGGAAGGCCTCGCGCTCCTCCGCGCTTACCTCGAAGGCGCCGCGCGGGTCCACCGTGTGGATGAAGCAGGCATAGGTCTCACGGCAGCGCTCGAACATCGCGGGGTAGGCGGCCTTGATACGCGCCTGCTCGGTCGCGCCGATCGGGCCGTTGTGCAGCGGCTTGCACCAGTTGGGTGTGCGCTGGAAGACGGTAAGATGACCGGCGGTCTTGGCGACCTCGGCAATGGTCTGCACGCCGGTGGCACCGGTGCCGATGACGGCGACGCGCTTGCCGGCGAAGTCTATGCCGGAGTGCGGCCAGCGCGCCGTGTGGCAGGACTGCCCCCGGAAGCTGTCAACGCCTTCCACGCGCGGCAGGGTCGGCGCCGACAGCGGGCCGATGGCGGTGATCAGGAAGCGCGCCTCGTGCCGGCTGCCGTCCTCCAGCGTCAGCGCCCAGCCGCGCGTCTCCTCGCGGTAGTGCGCCGCCGTCACGCGGGAGCGGAACTGGATGTGGGGCCGCAGGTCGAACTTGTCGGCCACGCGGTTGAGGTAGCGCAGTGTCTCGGGCTGGCCGGCGAAGTGCTCCGACCAGCTCCACTCCTCCAGCAACTCCTGCGAGAACGAATACTGGTAGGTGTAGCTCTCCGAGTCGAAGCGCGCGCCCGGATAACGGTTCCAGTACCAGGTGCCGCCCACCCCCGTGCCGGCCTCGAACACGCGCACGGCAAGGCCCAGCTGGCGCAGCCGGTAGAGCTGGTAGAGGCCCGACATGCCGGCCCCGACGATGATGGCGTCCCATTGGTGGGCGCCTGCGGGATGGGCGCTGGCGGTGGTCTCGTCAATTGTGGCCATGGGGCTCCCTCATGCGCGCAAGCTAAGTTATCCGCACAGGCCCGCGCTGTGCAAAGCATCCTAACGCAGACCAGTATTCACCCGTGTGCACGATCGCCCTTCCACGGCGGCTCCCATCGGTCTATCCGAGGCTTAGTGCAGGAGAATATCGCCAGTGTCCGACCCGACCGCCGCCCCCCGCCACCGCCCGCCCTGGCGGGTGACCGTCATCACGTTGTTCCCGGAGCTGTTTCCGGGGCCGCTTGCCGCTTCGCTCTCGGGCGACGCGCTGCAGCGCGGGCTGTGGGCACTCGACACCATTGCACTGCGTGACTTCGGCCTCGGCCGCCACAAGGCGGTGGACGACACGCCGGCGGGCGGCGGGCCCGGCATGGTGCTGCGCGCCGACGTCGCCGGGCCCGCTGTCGACGCCGCCAAAGCCGCCAATCCCGGCGCGCCGCTGATCTATCTGTCGCCCAGCGGCGAGCCGCTCACCCAGCAGACCGTACGAGAGCTTGCCGCCGCACCCGGCGCAGTCCTGCTTGCCGGCCGCTTCGAGGGCCTCGACCAGCGCGTCATCGAGAGCAAGGGCCTGCGCGAGATCTCGATCGGCGACTATGTGCTCTCGGGCGGCGAGATCGCGGCTTTTGTGCTGATCGACGCGGTGGTGCGGCTGCTGCCGGGCGTGGTCGGCGCGGCGCAGTCGCTCGAGGAGGAAAGCTTCGAGCGCGGCCTCCTCGAGTATCCGCACTACACGCGCCCGCGCGAGTGGGAGGGCTTGGGCGTCCCCGAGGTGCTGCTCTCGGGCGACCACGCCCGCATCGCCGCGTGGCGCCGCGCCGAGGCCGAGCGCCTCACGCGCGCGCGTCGGCCCGATCTGTGGGCGCGCCGCGACAAGGCCCAATAGGAGCGCGGGAGCGGCGGCGCCGGGCCCGCCCTCCCCACGTGCCAAACCAGCAAGAGTCCCGCGCCGCCGTCTCGTTCAGAGCTCGCGCAGCACGCGCCCGATATGACCCTGCGGGTCAGTCAGGCCACGAACAAGGACCGGTGCGCTGGACAGACCTTGACCCAGCCCCTATAAAACGCCCGCCTCGCGGGCCAGGGTGCCCGCGCGGGCAAACGCCCAGGTAGCTCAGTTGGTAGAGCACATGACTGAAAATCATGGTGTCGGCAGTTCAATTCTGCCCCTGGGCACCATATAAATCAGTCACTTATGTCGATTTGACATGGGCAACTCGGCCAGCAGGGGTTAACCAGGGGTCATCCAGTTCCGACCGATTTGGAATCATTGATGGCGTCCTCAATCCGACGCAGTTGGTCGAGTACCGACGCGAACTCTGGCGCCTCGCCGAACATCATGCCTGACATGGCTTCGTAGTCGTTCGCGAGGTCATCCTGGATTTCGTCTTGTGGAACGAGGTGAACGCTTCCTGGTTTGGCCTCGCCAAGCTTCTCCCAGCCTCGGCGGAACATGAGTTGCTTGTAGTCACGAACGCGGCCAAGCAAATCGAGATCTTTCATTGCCTTGTTGCCCTGCTTGGTGTCCCCCATCATCGCCACATCGTAGTAGTGTCGGGAGATGAGATTCCCATCGCCCGGCCGGCGCTCATTGTCGTCGCGGAAGCCGCAGTAAATCCCATGCAGGATGAGGGCTTTCTCCCAGAAGGTGCGCTCGGCGGAAATCAGGGTAACGCCTTCGGTGGCTAGATCGATGCGGTTACCTAGCTCCTCCTGGATGTATGGCGCGATAGTGCGCTTGACGATGGGTTCCAGGGCGCCGCGGGCGCCGCACTCGAGCTTCACCCATGGCTTCAGGTAGCCGTCGGCCTTGAGAAGGGAAGGATACTTGACGCGCAAAGACATCTTGTCCGCATCGTCTGTGTCTTCCTCGATCGTGCACATAGGAAGCAGCTCGGCGAGGCGGTCGCGCATGCGTCCCAGCACATGGTTGCTGCACTTCTCCTTGAGGATGACAAGCCTTTCATCACGCTTCTTATTCGATAGGCCAGGCTCAAGGGGATCTTCATCGGGCTTGATGTAAAGCCCGCTCCGCGAGAGCACGATATCAATGTCCTCGGAGAAGCGTTTGATCAGGTCATAGCCTTTGGAGAGCGACGTACCACCCTTGAAAAAGAGCTTGGGTCTCTGGCCAAGACCATCGAACAGCGCGTCGATGACACGGCACACCCACAAGTCCTTCTCGATTGCTTGCTCGATGGTGCCGATGCGGTCAGCCGCAGCCGCGAGATAGTCAAGCCGCTCACGGGATTTCAATCGGTTGAATGTCTTGTAGCCGGGATTCATTGCCCTCCCTTGGCATGATTCCCGACAATGTTGCGAGCAAGAGGAATGGCCCAACCGGGAAGACTGCTCAGCCTGCGTGCCAAGGCCGCCTTGGCACTCGGAGAGGACCGGTTGCCCAGAGTAACAATTGAGCGCTTGTCGTCGTCGAGCTTGCGGTCATGCAGCCACACAAGGGCCTGAACCACTGGTGCGGCTGGACTGTCCAGCCAGGGTGATAGCGTGGTTCCGGCCGGCGCGAAGTGCAGCCTGCGGCCGCCTATCCGCACATCGCCGATCCTGCGGCTGGCGATGTAATTGGGCTGGGTCGGCACCGCATGAGTGAGCCCCAGCGCGTTGGCTGCCGCTAGATTTCCAGGCAGGATGAACACGTTGAACCGGCGACGGATAGCGTCGAGGACCGCATCGAGACTGGCGGGGGCTGGCCGTTTCAAGGCAGCGCTCTGGCGCGGCCAGTCGTAGAGCCCGCGCGTGACTCGCCGCAGTGTCCCGGCCTTCACCAGACGCGACAGGGCTTGGTCGACCCCCGCTCTGCTACCCAGGTCGAGGAAGTCCTTTGGCGTGTAGACGCGCGCGCCTCGACCATCGGCGTGCACCCTGTCCATGATGTCGTGTTGTAGAGCCATGTGCTGAAGAGCCATGTGCTGAAGAGCCATGTGTTTCTTGTCAGATATCATATACGTTTTTCTGACAACATCAAGAGAGCCGTGCATCGGTAGGCGCCGGCTTATCGCCTCACGAGGCAAGAGACGTGAAAAGGGGGAGGGCGCTGCAGAGCAACCGCAAGAGCCTGGGGGCTCGACATCGACGCTTGTATTCCTACATCGTGCCCGAAACGGCTCCTCGTCGGTGCAGTACGACTGACAGTCCACTACCTCGCCACAGTGCGCTTCCGGTACTTGGTGAGCACGTAGTTGAGCCCCTCGGCGATCAGCTCCTGCTGGCTGATGCCGGCCTCGGCTGAGATCGCGCGCAGCTCCTTGAGCGCCGCCTCGTCCTGCCAGGTGGTGATGGACTTCCGGTTCTTGCGGCTCGGCGCCACGTTGGGCTTGGCGCGACGTTGGGCATGACGATCATGTCCACCGGCGCAACAACCCTGCCCGGGCTCTAGTGCTCCGGTGCAAACCAACCACACGTCCGGGTTGCTCATGCAAACGGGCCGCCGTGGAGGTGCTATCCTCCTGAGATGTGGCGCAGTCCATTCGAGTGGCTTCATGCGCTGATGCGATGGCTCTTCGGGAGGTTGGTGGAACCTGTTCCGGCAGGGGTGTCGCTGGACGCGGAACCGGTTCCGCCAGGGTCGGCCAATGCCTGCGCAACCGGCCTGCAGACGCGTTCGCTCGACGAGGAACCTGTTCCGCGGCGGTGTCCGGAACAGGCACGAGACCACGATCAAACGGAACCTGTTCCAGCGCCGCTGCCATCAATGCTGCCATGGATGCCCGCACCCGAACCGGAACCACTTGCGCATGCTGAAGCCCTCTTGCGCTGGCTCCAGAAGAAATACCCACCCGGCGCACTGCTGCGCGCCGGCGATGTCGAGCACCTGTGTTATCCGTCTTTCCTGCAGCAAAAAGGCTGGAGGCCGCAGCCATGGGGCAGCCGCAACGGCGTCGGCAAGCACCTGAGCGAGCTGCCGGGGGTGGAGAAGGTGTCGCCCTATGTAGTGGCTGAAGACGGCATCACGGAGCGCACCCGCTGCTACCGACTTCCACTGGCCGAGGAAATCCAGGCCGTCGAGTGGCCGAGGTACAAGGGCGCTGCCTGAGCGGCGACCTCGGCGCTATGGCCAAAACCGGCTACACCGCGCACTGAGCCCGTGGCTCGATTTCCGTCCGGAATTGGGGTACTTCTGACGTCCCGGTGCACGAGCCGGAACGGGGTGCTGTTGACCCCAATTTCGATACAAGGATGCAGGCGGGGTCCAGGCGGCACAGACTGGTGCCTTCAAAGCCGCTCCACAGTCAGCTAGACTGCCGGCATTGCGATGGGAGCCAGACGATGCGGGGCATTGGATGGGTACTGTGTGCCTTCTTTATTGCCATGTTGGGGACGGTACCTGCGGCGTTCGCGCAGAAGCGCGTGGCGCTGGTGATCGGCAACTCGGCTTGCTGCGCTTGAGAAGCTCGGCTTCCAAGTCATCGGGGGCTTCGATCTCGACAAGGCCGCCTTCGACCGCAAGGTGCGCGAGTTCGGGGCAGCCCTAAAGGGTGCCGAAGCCGGGGTGCTGTTCTACGCCGGACACGGCCTGCAGGTGGCCGGACAGAACTATCTAGTGCCCATCGATGCGAAGGCGGACGAGCCAGATGCGCTCGAGTTCGAGATGCTGCGCGTGGAGGTCATCCACCGCATCATGGAGCGGCAGACCAACACCAACATCCTGTTCCTCGATGCATGTCGGGACAATCCGTTGGCGCGCGACTTGGCGCGCAGTATGGGCACACGCTCCACGGAGATCGGGAAAGGACTTGCCGCTGTTGAATCCGGCGTCGGCACGCTCATTTCATTTTCCACTCAACCCGGCAACGTCGCACTCGACGGCCGCGGCCGTAATTCCCCTTTTGCCGGCGCGCTCACTAAGCAGCTCTCCACTTCGAATGACGACCTAAGCTCCATGCTCATCGCGGTCCGCAACGATGTAATGAAGGAGACGCAGCGCAAGCAAATCCCTTGGGAGCATTCGGCGCTCACCAAGCGGTTCTACTTCAGCCCTTCCACCGCGAAGTCGGTGGGCACCGAACCCAATTCAGAGCATTGGATAGCACTTCAAACTGCATCCGCCAGCACATCATTCACGCCTGGTGATTTCCAGCGAGTGTCCTCACTCGCTCGCCAAAAGGGCATTCTGCTTCCAGAGTTCACTGTGCGACAAGTGGGCGACGAGGTAGCAGAAACAAATCGCCGGTTCGTGGGTGTTTGGGTCACAAACAGTCACGGTCTGGGCGGTGTGAATGGGCGGCAGTTCATGGTGATAGTCACCAACGCGGACGCGCGTGGCTACGTTGTTGGCCACATTGCACGAGGGCCATCCACAGCATTAAGTCTCAACCAAATACCGGCCGGCCATACTTCGTTCTCCTCTCAAATCGCGAACGGCACACTCGCGATCAAGCTTGGGACAGGCACCATGATCGCTTCGCTCGATGGGAGCGACCGGCTCGTGCTCCTTGAGCAGCTCAAAGATGGCCGGCAAGTCACGACCATACTTGATCGTGTGTGGAGCCTTGGCGCCCGATGAGCGTCACTTGAACAGCTCGCGCCGATCACGATTGGCCTCGCGCCAGGCCTTGATCTTGACCTTCACCCAATCGGACCTGCCTGCCCGGTAGGGTTGATCCAGTGCTTCGAGACGATGCCCGGCTTGTTCATAGGTATTTTCCGAATTTAGCTCGCGGCGCGGGTGGGTGCGCCTATGGCGTCGATCCTCCGGTGCCTCGCAGCCCGGTCGGTCCGTCGGGAGGCGCTGCCGTACCCGGCAGCGTCGGCGTCCTGATTCCTCAGGGAGCCAACCCGTGATCAGCGGCCTCGGGTCGGCTGCCCCGCCTGACCCGAGGTCCTGAGCTTTGTATCTGACATAGGAGGACGAGGTGGCCACTGTTCGCACAGGTGCATTGGCAGCCTTCGCAAGGCCTGCGTTGCCGAGCGCGCCGATTGCCAATGCGTCGTTCGGACCGGATCAGATTAAGGTTCTCACTCAAGCGTTCGATGGGCCCGACAAGTTCAGTCGCTTCGAAGTGGCTGTTGCAATTGTGCTGGCTGCGATCTTTGCGGCCTGGGTGTTGGCCTACGCGTTTCTTCTCATCATGTACGGCGAATACGCTGGGCTCTAGATTTCACACTGAGACTCTACCGATCGGCAGTCCGTGCTATGCTTAGCGCTATGGATCAGAACACCACTGCTGTCGAGCGGGCATTCCAGCTTGCCAAGTCCGGCGACTACGCCACGGTCGGCGATGTTGTGAAGCAACTCAAGGTGGAACAGTACTTGGTGGGTCAGATCACTGGGGGAGCGCTGCGGGCGCAATTGGCGGCCCTGATCAAAGCAGCGCGGAACGCTACCCCTTCGCATGCTCCTTGATCCAACTCTCGATGCCGGCGAGATCGAGCCCGAACAGGTCGGCTGTCTCGTTCACCTTGCTGCCGTTGCGCCGGATGTAGAACTGGCCACGGTCGGCGTCGACCAAGTCGTAGCCGAGGCGCTTGAGCGAGCGGCGCAGGCGAGACTCGCGGTCGGCGGTGTGGGTCATTTCACAGCGGCGCGCAACTCTTCAGGTAAATCCTGGAAGAACAGCTTCATTTGATCACTGTCGTCGGATCGATACCATCGAGTTTGCGAAGCAGCGAGGCTACGCTACTCGCTTCATCAATGCGCTTCCCGCAGCGCATCCACCCGCCTGCGCAACTAACCCGCCGTCCATCCCGAGAAAGACACTGCAGCTTTCGAAACCTCAGGCTACCCGCCGCGACCCCCGGGACACCCCGGTGCGGAGCATCCTCACCAGATGGCCTACCACCTCATCACGTTCAGTTGGCATCGGCGCCAAGCGCCTGTCCCAGGCCCTCAGCAGCTTCTTTGCATCCTTCGTCGGCATCGATCTCGCAATATGCTTTCCGTAACCTGGGTCCCCTTGGGCCTCTGCGAGCGCGATAATGGCCAAGCCCGTGTATTGAAGCCGCCTATCCCGCAAGAGATCAATCAAGTCCTCGCGTAGGCTCTCCTTGAAGTCTGCGTCGAGCGCACGTGCTGGCTCCCATTTCGCAGCGAGGCGTTGCAAGTCCTTCTTCACGTAGATATCGCGAATGACGATTTCGAATTCGTCTTTCGCTGACGGCGTGAGCTGCCGAGCAGCTTCCAGGGGTAATGCCACGGAAGCTTCCACCAGCGCCTTATCCAGAGACTTGAGCAGCGCTTCCCGCTGGGTCGCCGAGGGTTCGATCAAAGGCTCGATGGTGTGGAGGAGTGCGGCGCGGTTCACCACTGTTCAGCTCCCTCTTGATTGCCGAGACCAAGCGCAACAACGCGCGCTGCGTATCCGCCGTATACATGCGCGGCCAAGGCCATGGCTTGCCGACGTTTGGCGCCCCTTCGAGACGCGACACCAACTTGGGATCAAACGGAAGATTGATCGACTGGCCGCTAACGTTTGCCTTGTCACCGCTCTCCCTCAATAGCGTCACATAACGCTCGGGTTCGGCAAAGGCGTTGACCCACGCATGCACCCGATCCTGTGGATCGTATTTCGGCGCCTTCTTCCTGAATTTCGTAAACACGAAACGTGCCGGAGGTGCGCCGTCTCCGGCGCAGATTTCCTTAAGATACTGGTCGAAAGATTCCAATCCCCAATACGACAGAAGGTCTGGCGATGTCGGGCACAACACCAGGTCGGAGGCTTGGATCGCTGCTTCCGCAACGACGGTTTGCCCGGGAGGTGCATCGATCAACACATAACGGTACGTGCCGGCGAGGTGTGTCAGAATCGCCCTCACGACGTCCTTAAGCCGAGTCTCCCCGACCGATCGCAGCGCCTCGCGCTCGACATTCCACGCGTTCGCCTCATTGGCGAGCATGGAGTAGTGCTTGCCGATCGGTCCAACCCCGTGCGTCAGATACTCGTTTGCATTGTCCGAGGCGCCGCTCAGGTGGTCGTGGAGGCAGGCAGCAAAGGTCCGCTTCTCCTCAAACGTCTCCTCGAGCCTCGCCTGCTTTGACGGATCGCGCCGGTCGTAAAGAAGCGCGCGGGTCAGGCTGCCCTGCGGATCAAGGTCGATTGTCAGGACGACAGGCGCACCCGCTTTGTAAGGCTTCTCCGTCTCGGCGATCAGGGTATCGGCCAACCCAAGGGCAACGGTGGTCTTACCAACGCCTCCCTTGCGATTGACCACACTGATGATCTTACCGGGCACTACCCCCCCTTAAGCTCTTCCAGTTTTCTGCAATTGGCCGACGTCAGCCGGTGTTCGAGGTGCTTCTGAAGTTCTGCCATGTCGGGGGACCGACGCACGGGCATCACCTCGATACGCAGCTTTTCGGTCGTGAAGTCACCTTCACCGTCCTCGACGATGTCAAACAGGATCAACCCGATCCCTTCGTGTTCGCTCGCCTTTCGGATGTCATCGATCTTCGCCGCTTGGAGCTTCGAACTTGGGCACGCCAGGAAGGGAAAGTGGCTGATCCGGCCATGTGCAACAACCTCGTACACGGATCTGACGTTCGTCCCGCTGCGGTTCTTCACCTCGAAGGTCGTGACTTCGATGTGCCGTTCAAAGCGACCCGCTTTGACGGCTGCCAACGTGAAATCCGGGCGCGTAAGGGGACCATTGCCTTGCCGCCCGCCCGCCGAAGTATCCTGGAAAACGTTTGTTCCCGCTGCGATATCTAGCGATGCCAAGAAACGGCGGCCGGAGAACTGCCGCGCAAGGCTCCGATACAATTGAACTTCTGGCCGATCCGGCTCCACAAGGCGAAGCGCATCGCCGTCGACATGAACAAGTCCACGGTTCGACAGCCAGGTAAGAACGGAGCGCACTTCCGGCTCGGAGAGCGGCTCATTGACCTGCTGTGTGAGATAGCTGATCAGGGCCGAGACTGCGCACCCTGAGCCTGAACTAGCCGGAGGCCAGGCGAGAATTTCCCTCACCAGATGGGTGTTCACGCAATCCCCCAACAACGCATTACGCCGGGCTATCTTGCGTAGAGGTAAGCAGAGAGTCGAGAAATTCCTAGGCGGTGCCGTTCAGCTCACTGGCCACGCTCGCAAAGAGTTCAGGCGATCGGATCGGCTGCTGCGAGCAGTTTCCCCAATTTTTCTAAGCGTATCGGGGCATTGATGGGTTGAACTTTAGCGTTCCTACTTCTATGGGGTGCTTCAGAGAAAAGGTTGGCTCCCCCCTCCCTATCCGCTCGGGGACGGGCTGTCGTGAACACTCCGTTCGGCCGTGCTTGCTCAGGAAGCGAACCACGTCCTCGACGGCCGTTTGGCGGAGCTGTCGCAACCGCAAGCGAGGTGACGGCAAAGGAAGTGGAGTTCATCCTCGCACTGCGGTCGAACGATCCGGCCATCGGCTACAATCAATGGCCCAAGTTCCGAGCCGATCCATCAAACTGACACAGTTGCCCGACGTTGTGACAGCCCCTGCGGCTCCCTAGCTCACAGGTTCGTCCACACAGCCACCGCCGCGCAGATCCCAAGCGCAAAGCCTGTTCCCAGCAGGATAAGGGCGGCTCGCATGGTTTGCGCTGGGGTGCCATCGGCGTTGGCAGCGAATTGCCAATCATCTCGCATGACCCAGATCCTCCTGTTTGGGAGACCGTGATCACGTTGCATTCGATTCTGCTCGCACTGATACCGCCGCAAGAGCGTTTCCCACAGGTGGCGCAATCACCGGACAGTGCCGCTGTGGTTCCCTCCGTTCCCGGTCGTGCTCACCGGGATTCCACGTTCGGTGCCCGTCAGCGCCTCGGCGAGCCCGGACATGCCACGTCAGCTTTGCCCTCGACAACCGACCTATCGCGTTCGGTCCGCGAACGGCAGAGAAGTGCCAAAAGCAGAAGTTCGGCTTGTCACCCCTCTGCTAGTACCAGGACCGCGTAACTTCCATAGATGGCACTACGTTGCTTGCCAGGACAGGGTGCGCATCATTGCGTTGAGCGCCTCATCGAAGGGTGGGCCAACGACGCAGGTGAGCCTTGCCGCGTTATTGGGGAGTTTGCCCCCGAAGCGCCATCAGCAGCGGGTGCTATCGTCGCGTTCTTAGTGAACCGCCCAAGTCGGGCAGAGGTCCGCAGACAAGAACCTTTGGAGGAACGCTGACATGAACCGTTTGGATGGAAAGGTCGCATTGCTCTCGGGCGCGGCGCGCGGCATCGGCGCCGAGACGGCGCGCAAGATGGCGGCGGCGGGCGCCTCAGTCGTGATCGGCGACGTGCTGGCCGACCGCGCGCGCGAGACCGCGAAGGAAATCACCGACGCGGGCGGCAAGGCGCTGGCTCTCGCCCTTGACGTGACCACAGAGGCGTCGTGGACGGCTGCCGTCGCTGCAGCAACCAAGCAGTTCGGCAAGCTCGACATTCTCGTGAACAACGCCGGCATTTTCCTCGGCAAGGACCTGATGGACGCGACCATGGAGGATTGGAGCCGCCTCGTCGCCATCAACATGACGGGCGTCTGGCTCGGCACGAAGGTGTGCGCCCCCGCGCTCGCCGAGAGCGGCAAGTCGAGCCGGCACGGCTCGGCGATCGTGAACCTTGCGTCGATCGCCGGCATCGTCGGCTCGCAGCTCGACCCGCTCTACTCCATGACCAAGGGCGGCGTGACGCTGTTCACCAAGTCGACGGCCCTGTCCTTCGGCCGCAAGGGCTGGAAGATCCGCGTCAACTCGATCCATCCGGGCGTGATAGAGACCGACATGGGCGCGCAGACGTTCGTGTCGCGGGCTCGGCAGACCGGCAGCAACGACGTCGAGGGTGCCCGGAGCGTGGCGATGAAGCAGCATCCAATCGGGCGGCTCGGCGTCGCTGAGGACATCGCGCTCGGCATCGTGTTCCTGGCGTCCGACGACGCGGGCTTCATGACCGGATCGGGAATGGTGGTCGACGGCGGCCTGACCGCGCAGTAAGAAGCGCGACTGGGCTCGCCGCTCGATTGCGACATTCGCGCCGGCGGCACGTCAGCTCTTCTGCCGTAAGCTGCCGAACATGTGCGGCGCCGAGAACGGGCGGTCTGTGCCAAGATCTGCCGTGGCGGGCCGTCGAGCATTATACGCGGCCACCTCCCTCACCACCCGTCACCCCGCCCCACCATTGCCTATGCTCGTCCGAATGTTCAGGGGTCGCGGAGACATGCCGCGGCCCCTTTTTGCTCTGCGAGCACACGTGTTGATCCCAGCAATCTGACGGCTCGCGTCAAGGCTGCGATCAAATTCGTGTCGCACACAAACCACGCCTGCTCAGCGACAACGGGTCAAGCTATGTCTCCGGCGACTTGGCGAAATGGCTCGAAGACGCCCGTCGCTCTCAGCGGTTCGTGAAGTGAAGCAATGCGCTGAATTCCAATGTGACTCGCCTGGGCGCGAACATACGGTCATGCTTACGCTGTAGCAGCTGACGGGGGACGTTGGCTTTGATAGTTGCTACCGGCCTCGGTTGCCCGCACCACCGAGGCCGTTTTGTTACGGGGAAGCGAACAAGCCCCATGGTCGAAGCGATTGAAGGTTGGGCCGCGTGCATCTGTCAGTGCGCTGCGGCTGCACGGGGATGGGTCAGAAGGTGTGGTGCGGCACAAGCTGCGGCAGGACGGGCACTGCCCTTCGCCCCGCTACCCTTGCACCGAGTGCGGGATGCTAAAGCGATCCGGTTACGCGCAAACCGGTTTCGCGTTTTGAGCTTCCAACGCCTTGATGCGAAGTCAAGGCATCATCCAAGTCGAGAGCTAGTCGCATGGTGCGGTCGCCTACCGCTTGCTCGAGCGCCCCCAGTACCTTTTTGAGTTGCTCAAGCTTTTCTTCGGTGCTCATTCCATTCCACTGTGGGTGCATCAGTAGACCTCCGATGGTTGGCGCAGCATCGCATATGATCCGCACACTGCGTTGCAGATGAAATCTTTTGGCGAACACGGTGGAGACCGGCGGGGCGGTGGCGCGAAAGCAATTGGTCCAGTTATCGATCTACAACCCTTGGCGACGAGTGCGGCAGTCAGATCGGTGGGAAGCAGTCAGTAGGGTGAACCGTCCTTGCGCGTAAAGATCCATTGGCGCTCGGGGCCGAGCGCTGCCTGAAGGTCATCATTTGGGTAGGTGACCTCGTCCCCAGCGCTCCTGTCGCCCACCTCCAGATAGGTGGCATCCTTGTCGGAGCGATTGATGAGATGGTGTGCTGTGCCGCCGGCCGGGAAGCCGAAACACATCCCGGGCTCGAGATGTTGCTCGCCGTTGTCGGTCACAAGCACAACGTCGCCCTCAACGACATAGATGAATTCGTCCTGCCGGCTGTGGCGGTGGAAGAGAGCGGATGATCCGCCCGGGCTCAGCGTCGTGAGGTTCACGCCAAAATTGCGAAGGGTGAACAGATCGCCGAGCGGACGCTTGACGCGCCCAGCAATGCGCTGCGCAAATTCAGGTGGGTAGCTGGTTTGCCTGGTTCGTGGCGCGGCTGACTTCGCAATGATGGCGCGGTGCATCGCGTTCCTCCATGGCGACGAGTTTTCGCACGTCTCTCGACGCGCTCGGCTCACGATGCCGCAGGCAACGGCCAACTACAAATCCTTTGACTGGCGTGCTGAAGCAAGATCCGAAACACAAGTGCGTGTGTGATGAGCAGCATCGGTAATGTCCTCGAAACCTGAAGTTACGCATGGATCCATGCAGCTGTGTCGTCGATCACGGAGCGCGGAGGTAAGGTCTGAAATCAGCTTACCCCATCGTGTACGCTCCTCGACAATGTATCGGGCAAACTCGGCGGCGCTTGAACCGATCGTTTCGGTGGCTTGTGTGCCGAGCCGCTCGCGCAATGCGTGTTCCTGGCACACGGCGCGCGTGTCGCGTTCGATCACATCGCAGATCTCTTTCGGGGTTCCCGCCCGCACCCCGACGCCGGACCAGGATGTGACATCATAGCCAGGCACCGTGTCGGCCACCGGCGGATACTCGGGTGCATAGGTCGATCGCGTTGCGATCGTAATGCCGAAGTTCGAGATTCTGGCGACCAACGACCTCGAACAGGAAGGCGGCACGCAGGACTTCACAACGGCTGCGGTCGCGAACGGGCGCATCTATCTGAAGGGGCGATACTACCTCTGGTGCATCGGCAAGAAGTGACTCACGGCACGCGCGTGACCTTTTTGATCGTGACGGCGGGATTCAGCGTCTGCTCCTTCGCGGGCGCCGACTGAATCTTCTTCACCACGTCCATTCCCTTCACGACCTTGCCGAACGCGGCGAAGCCCTGGCCGTCCGGGTTGCGCTTCCCGCCGAAGTCGAGTTCGGGCTGCGCGCCGATGCAGATGAAGAAGTCGCTCGTCGCGGTGTCGGGGCCGTCGCGTGCCATCGAGATCGCGCCGTCCACGTGCTTGAGGCCCGTGTCCTTCGTCCTCTCAAGTTTGATCGGGCGGAACTCGTCCTTCGTCTTCTCCGGGTTGATGCCGGCCTGCACGACTTCGATCTTCACCTTGTTGTTCGGCTGGTTGTCCGGCGTGACCGTGCGGTGAAACTTGCCGCCGTCGTAGAACTTGCCGTCCACGTACTTGAGGAAGTTCGCGACCGTGTTCGGGGCTTTCGCCGCGTCGAGTTCGACCTCGATATCGCCCTTGTCGGTCTCGATCTTCACGCGCACAGGTTTCTCCTCCCCTCGGCCGATGACCGGCACAACCAGCACAACCAGCACAAGCAGCACCGCGAGCAGCGAACGAGTCATGTTCCGCCTCCGGAAAAGTGTGCGCCCATGAGAGTGGGTCCTTCCGCAATTGATGCTGGAACTTCATGATTCACCGCGTGCCGTTCCAGGGCACGGGTACCGTGGCGGGTAAGTACAGCGTGCGGGATCGGGGCAGGCCCCCGAACTTGTGACGACAAACACCTACGACCATGCCTAACGCGCTCGTCGCATCATCAATCACGAGCGATGGCCCCCCGGCGCCGTTCACCGCTGATCGAATGAGGTCCCAGGTTCGCCTTCCGCCAGTTCTTCGGACGCGCTCGGTTGATGCTGCTTTTGGTGGCATCGCGCACTTGATCAGATCTAGGGGCGCTATCGCACCAGTGCCCCTCTCGATGTCCGCTAACTCTGCATCACGCCGATGGCAGCCCCCACGTTTGCTGTGCGCCTCATGTCCGAGTTGGGTCAAACTCACCGGTCCGCCGCCGACCTGCGTACGGTTGATCTACCCCAACAAGCGGACGTTCCCATCGCCCGCGGGGCACGGGGAATGTGTGCCAGGTCCTGACGTCCGGATACGGCGCTCGATCTTGTGCGGCCACCATCCTGGCAGAGAGCGCCGCTTGATATGATAGGATTGCTTTGGTTGCTTTGGCCGATTGAGATTGGGTGCGGAGATGTCATGCTTGCGGTTTGGCCGAGCTGGCTTGGCGTCTTGGTTGGCCGCCCTGGCGATAGGCTCTTTCGGGCCGGTAGCGCGCGCTCAGGATTGGCCCAAGATCGAGGTTGTGCCTCAGATCCCGCATTCCGGTGAGGTCACTTCGGTTGCGTTCTCGCCCGACGGCGCCCGCGTGCTGTCGGGCAGCTGATGACAAGACCATCAAGCTGTGGGACGCGGCCACGGGCGCGCTGCTGCGCACCTTCGAGGGGCATTCCGGCTGGGTCACCTCGGTTGCGTTCTCGCCCGACGGCGCCCGCGTGCTGTCGGGCAGCGCGGACAAGACCATCAAGCTGTGGGACGCGGCCACGGGCGCGCTGCTGCGCACCTTCGAGGGGCATTCCAACGCGGTCACTTCGGTTGCGTTCTCGCCCGACGGCGCCCGCGTGCTGTCGGGCAGCGTGCGACAAGACCATCAAGCTGTGGGACGCGGCCACGGGCGCGCTGCTGCGCTCGCTGCCTTTGGCGCACACGCGGCCAGGTCGGGCGCTGCGCGCGGGACGTCAAATTACGGGGTCAGCCGCAACGGGCTCACTTTTTCGCTTGGTACACGCCGGTCCGCGCCGCGTCGCCGCCCCAGGTCGCCCACCCGGTGAACTCGGGGTTCTTCGTGTCGATGCCGACCAGGCGGCCGTTTTCGGTGCCGACATAGATCCAGCCGCCCTCGATCACCGGCTGCGAGCGCACCGGGCCGCCGACCCTCCAGCGCTGCGCGACCTCGCCGGACTTGGGGTCCAGGCGCCAGACCTCGCCCGCCGTAGTGCCGACGAAAATCGCGTCGCCCGCGGCCGCCGGCGCGGTCGCCAGCGCGCCGCCGAGCTTGGCCATGTCGCCGTCGATCTTGCGCTTCCAGCGGGTTTTGCCGGTCTTGTTGTCGGTGCTCACGATCTCGTCGCCCATCGCCGCGACCAGGTCCTCCTCGAACAACAGTACGCGCGACCCCTGGTGCGACTGCATGCTCGAGACGCTCCCCTTGCCGATATTGCCCAGCGCCGCGGTGGCGTTGGCGGAGCCCGGAGGGCCGCCCCCGAACCCGTTCATCGCGTCGAGCGATTTGGCGTGCTCGGCGTAGGCGGCTTTCTGCTGGATTTCCCCGTCGAGATACTTCGCTTCCTTTTCCTGGAGCTTGCGCGCGGCGTGCCCCTTTTGGGTCGCCAGGGCTTCCTGGGCACGACCGCCGGCCTTGTCGGCGCGCGCACTGTAGTGGATCACGCCGCCGGCGATGGTGGGAGCCGAAGTGGCGCGGGACTGGCGCGCTGAGAGAAATTCACCGGTCTTCGGATCGAGCTGATAGACCGAGCCGCCGAAGGTGGAGGCGTGGACCTTCCCCTCGGCCACGACGGGCGCGGACTGGACGTCGCTGTCGATCCACCGCTGCCACAAGATTTTTCCGGTCTGCAGGTCGAAGGCCGCCAGCACGTGGCTGGCCGACGGGTGGCCGCTGGCGGGGTACGACGTGTAAACACGGCCGTCGGCGATGGCGGGCGCGCTCGTCAGAGGGTCGCCGAGCCAAAGCGACCACACCTGCTTGCCGGTGTTCGCGTCGACCACGAAGAGCGTGCACGACTCGGTGTTGAAAGCGCAGCGGCCCGCGTCGCAGCGCGCTACGCTCTCCTCGAGCTGCGCCCGCCGCCGCTCCACCTTCGCACGCGTGAAGTTTTTGTCGCGGTTGTTCACGGCCTTGAACTTGCTGCCGTCGATCGCCACGCTCGTCGTCGCCAGAAGGCCCATCTGCCGGCACAGCTCGACAAAGCGCGCACAGACCTTGCGCAGCGCACGCCCGTTGTCCTTGCGGAAGTCGGCAATCGTCTTGTGGTCGGGCACCAGCCGGCCTAGCAGCCACATCACCTCGACGTTGCGGCCCGCTTCCCGCTCCAGCCGCCGGCTCGACTGCACCCGATTGAGGTAGCCGTAGATGTAGAGCTTCAAGAGAACCGAGGGATGATACGACGGCCGACCCGTTGCCGCCGGCTCGACGCCGTCGAACCCCAGCTCAACTAAATCGAGGGCATCGACGAACGCATCGATCACGCGAACAGGATTGCTCTCGTCGATGAAATCATCGAGGCATTCGGGCAACAATGTCGACTGCCCGCGATCCGCCCCCGCAACGAAGCGCTTCATCAATTCCCCCGCAGAATCGCCAGGAGAATCATAACAGCGACCGCGTTTTCACACAGCCAGGGTCACGAGCACGCATTCGTGCGCGCGCTGCGGCACGGCGGAAGTGCCTCAACAAGCGGACAAAAACTCTCCCGCGTGCTATGCCGCGATCCTGAATTGCAGGGTTGGGGAAATCGATGGTATCGGGCCTCCGCCACCAGCGACTTCCGTTAGTCCGCTCCACCCCTAAAAACTGACAGCATCGGCCGCTGGCAACGACGGGGGACTTCGTGCCATTTTTGCCGTGAGCAACTGCAAAATAGTGCGGTTCACAGCGTGCTGCCCGGCACACCGCGGGTCAGCCCGTTGACCTGCGTCAAGGCTACGTCCCGCCCATCCATCAATCTCAGCACCGGAGCGAGGTGAAGCCATGCCACAAATGTGTCAGCAATTCTGGCCGTGCAGTGCGGTGCCGCCGGAATATGTGTGGCTGATGCCGATCATCATGCCACTCTTGGCTATCGTCCTTCTGGGCGTGCCCGTTGCGAAAATCTTGCATCGTGCCGGTCGCAACCGCTGGTGGACGCTGATTGGGTTCATTCCGCTGCTCAATCTGATCGGCTTGTGGGTCTTCGCTTTCAGCCGCTGGCCGACCGTTGATCGGCCTAGCTCACGCACCGCAGGTATTCCGGCTGAACCCATATGGCCACGCCAATAGGCGGAGATGTCCGCAAGGTTCCCGCTTACACTTGCCGGTGCGGCCGAGCACGTGATCCGTTAGGCTTGGTGGGAAGTAATTCGGTGTTGGTGGATTGACGGACATGAACGCAGGCTAGGCTGCCGCTGTGGAGATTGTCGGAGGCTCAGGAGGTCACCATGAAAGCGCAGGACATCATGACGCGCGAGGTCGCCACGGTCAGGCCGGAGACTTCCATGCGCGAGATTGCCGCCCTCATGATGGAGAAAAACATTAGCGGTATGCCCGTCGTGAGCGACGATGGAGCGATTGTCGGTATCGTCAGCGAAGGCGATCTGCTGCACCGGGCGGAGGTGGGAACCGAGCGCAAGCACGAGTGGTGGTTCCAGATATCGCGGATTCCGACGCCGCTGCACGTGAGTACGCCAAGGCCCATGGCCTCTCTGCGCGAGATGTCATGTCTCGCTACGTCATCTCCGTTCGCGATGACGCCGATCTCAGAGACGTTGCTGATATTCTCGATAGCCATCGCATCAAGCGCGTTCCGGTTCTGCACGACGGCCGTCTCGCCGGGATCATTTCGCGCCGCGATCTAGTACGGGCATTGAGCCAGGTTCAGGCGTCCAGTGCTCCCATTAAGTTAGACAATGCCGCTCTGCACAAGACGTTGCGCGATCAGTTCAGGGGGCAGTCGTGGCTCAACGATGCCTACATCAATGTCGCCGTGAACGATGGGGTAGTGGAGCTTTGGGGACTTGTCGTTTCCCGCCGACCAGCACCGCGCGTTGCAAACCCTTGTCGAGGAGACGCCAGGTGTCAAACGCGTCGAGGATAGGCTCACCATGGCAGGTCCTTTGCGAGGAGGTGTATGACCGGGCCGCCCTATTTCGAGGTGCCGAGCCGGATGGTGGTGAGCGGTTGAGGGATTGGCTGCGCTTGAAACCGTGATCCATCACCCTGCCGACCATGTCCGTTGGTCCCACGATTTTGTTGGTGGCTTGCTCTGTTCACGTCCGGCGACTTCGTGCCACGAGTTCACCTGACGCAACGCTTACCAGCACGGCAGAAGTCCCTCAATTCCAGACAGAATTCGCCGCAGCGCAGCGAACTCGCGTTGTGCCAGATGCAGACATCGGCGCCAACCGCCTGGTCTTTCCACCCAGTGAAGCAAATATACTGAAAGGCGATCGGCGGCGCTCTGTCGCGGCCCATCAACTGCCTAAGAGAGATGCCGACCGCTCACCTGATAACCGTTGATACCATCAACCTATTTGAAGCGCTGCTCCCGCCAGCGAATCGCCGCTTTAAGTCCCTGCTCACGAGCGATTTTGCGAAACTCCTGGCCCTCCGGTGAGTGCGCCATTGCCGTCATGCAGAACATTTCCTGGCCATACTCGATGTTGGCCGCTAGCCCTCGCATGTCGTAGGCACGGTTGATCGCCTCCTTGTTTTGTTTCACGGCAATCGCCGGCAGGCGAGCCATGCGCAGGGCCACTTTTTTCGCCTCCTCCATGAGCCCATCGGCTGGGACAATCCGGTTCACGAGGCCCATGCGCAACGCCTCCGCCGCGTCGACCCTCCCGCCGAGGAGCAGCAGTTCCTTGGTATGTTTCATGCCGAGGACCCACGGCATGATGAGAAAGGGAGGGGCCGAGCAGAACTCGATCTCCGGTTCGCCGAATTGGGCGGTGTCCGCGGCCACCGTATAATCGCAGCACATAGAAAGGTCGCAGCCGCCCCCGAGGCAATAGCCGTTCACCGCCGCAACGACTGGCAGCCGCGAGCGCCACACCCGCAGCCACGTCTCATTGCCGTCCTTGGCGTGGTCGCGCCAATCCTGCACGGTCGTGCGCGGTTTCTCCCGCGGCGAGATGTCAAAGCCGGCACTGAACGCTTTACCCGTGCCGGTGATGATCATGGCGCGTACGTTGTCGTCACGCTCGCACGCGTCCATCGCAGCCCGGAAGTCAGCAAGCAGCTGGTCGGAGAGAGAGTTCATCTTCTCGGGCCGGTTCAGGGTGAGGGTCGCGAGCGCGCCGTCGTGCTCCAGCTTTATCGTTTCGTAGGGCATGGCCCCTCCTGGGTCGTTGGTGTGCGGGGAATGACGAGGGCGTCGAGCACAATGGCGCCGCGGCCAGCTTCCAGCACGGCAATGGGGTTCAGATCCACTGCCTCGAGCACGTCTCCGTAGGTGGGTCCGAGTCGCGATAGGCGTACAAGCAGTGCGGCGAAAGCGTCGGCATCTCCCACAGACCGACCGCGATAGCCCTGCAGCAGGCGACTGGCGCGCGTACGCGCAAGGAGTGCATGGGCCTGCGCATCGTCGAGTGGACAAAGGTCCAGCGCCGTGTCACGCATCAGCTCCACGAGCACTCCTCCCGCACCGGCAACCACACCCATGCCAAAGGGCTCCTGGCGCGAGAGTCCGGCGATGAACTCAGTTCCCCCCGAGACCATTTCCTGCACCAACACACCCTCGAGCCGCGCTGCTGGGGCGGCCGCACGCGCTGCCGCCATGACCTCGGCATAGGCCGCTTCGACGGCGGCCGCACCAGCGAGGCCGACGCGCACGCCACCCACTTCCGTCTTGTGCGGCAGGTCTGGCGACTCGATCTTCAGCACCACCGGGTAGCCGATCTCGCCGGCGGCCAGCACGGCAGCTTCCGCATCGCGCGCGAGCATCTCGCGCGTCACGGCGATTCCGTGGGCGGCCAGAAACGTCTTCAACTCGCGTTCCGTAAAGGGCATGCCGCTCGCCAGTCGTTCGTACCACCCTGGAGCGGGCGCAAGTGCTTGCGGTTCCACCGGCGTCGCAAATCGCGCATGCGCGAAGAGCCGACTGATCCCAAGTAGGCTCGCACGCGCGCCCTGCATGACCGCAACATTGGTGCCAGCGAACGGCTCGATCACATGCGAATGAAAACCACCTGCCGCGGTATTGAAGAAGACAATAGGCTTGGCTATCTCGCGCGCGACGTCCGCGACGGTCTGTGCGATGCGTCGGTAGTTGTTGGCGCCTCGCGCGGACAGGCCGGGCGAGCAATCCTGGACGACAGCAACGAGTGATACCGAAGGATCATCCGCCAGCGCCCGGATCGACCCGCTGTACACATTCTGCGCGTCGTAGACGCCGCGGTCCGTGGTATCGAGCGGATTGCCGATGCTGCCGAACGCGGGCAGCACCGTCCGCAGCCGCGCCACCGTCTCCGAGGCGAGTTCCGGCAGTCGCACACCGGCGCGCTCGGCGAGGTCCGCCACAAGAGAGGTCTCGCCGCCGCTTACGGCGATTGCCGCGACGCCGTCGCCTTGCGGCGGAACGCGGACCTTCAGCGCGAGCTCGACCAACTCCGACAACTCGTCAAAGTCATCGACCGCGATCACGCCTTGACGCCGAAAATAGGCCTGGTAGGCATCCCAGTTGCCGGCAAGCGACCCGGTGTGCGCGGCGGACGCTGCCGCGCCCTGGGCTGACCGGCCGACCTTAAGCGCGATGACGGGCTTGCCCGCGTCATGCATCATCCGCATCGCGCTTGCGAAGGCGGCAGGATCGCGCAGCGTCTCGATGAAGAGCGCCGCAGCCCTGGTCTCGCTATCATCTGCGAGATATTGCACGTAGTCGGCCACATCGAGTACCGCGGCGTTGCCTACCGACACAAGGTAAGAAATGCCGAAGCGCCCCAATGTGGACAGCGCAATGCAGGCCGAGCCGCTATGAGAAACGATAGCGAGGCCGCCGTCTCTTATCCCTTCGGGGATACCCGAGCTGTACAGTGACACGCGCTTGTGCACGTTGACGAGACCCAGGCAGTTCGGCCCGCACAGCACAATCCCGGTGCGCGTGCAGAGTTCTTGCAGTTCACGTTGCCGGGCGCGCCCCTCCACGCCGAGTTCTGCAAATCCGCTTGCAAACACGACCGCGGCCCTGAGGCCGTGTGCTGCGCCCTCCTCGAGTGTCGCGGCAATTTTGTCAGCCGGAACCGCGAGTACTGCGCACTCGGCGGTCTCAGGCAACTCAGCGAGTGCAGGGTAAGCCTGGAGGCCTGCCACTTCCTGCGCGCTCGGGTGGACCGGAAAGATGCGGCCGGCATAGCCGAAGCGACGCAGGTTCACTACGACGTTGTTGCCGAGCGTGTTCTCGCGTGGCGAGGCGCCGACGATCGCAACGGAGCGCGGCGCGAGAAGCGGTGAGAGACGCGATGCTGAAAGGGCCATCTTCGGATGGTCCAGCTGCCGGGTTTGCTGCAGCCTAGGCTCCACCCGAAGACTGTCAACATGGGTTTTACAATGGTCTTCAGAAGCTGACCCGGCTCAATCCCATGTTTAGTTGCCACTCGCTAGAGACCACAATACGGATGCACACTTGCTGCTCGCGGTCCCCCGCAACGGGAGGGTTGCGCGTAGCTTCCCTGGTCGAGCCGCCCGCTTGCGCCGTGAACTAAGAAAATGCGAAGCGCCAGCATCGAGTTGCGGGCCGCCAGCCGACGACCGCAGCCATCCCAGTAATATCAGGAGAGCAGTCGCAACCGCTGCAGTGCGGAAGTGGTCGGCATGAATCACCCGACCTTAGGCGTGGTCACGATGCGAGGCGAATGTTGCCTCGGTCATCGGCAATAGTCCCAATACCCGGTTTCACCGTAGGGATCGGCCCAGTACCAACACAAGTCGGGATGTGGCCGACGGGGAACGTATCCGACTGCAGCAACCGTAATGAGCGTTCCGAGTGCAACGCCCGCAAAGATGGTGCCGTAATACGGCCGTCGCACCCACGGACGCCCATACCAGTAGGGTCGGCCAGCCCAGCCACGGGGACCATGCCATGCAGGTGCTCCTCGCCACCCAGGTTCTCCCCGCCAGCCTGGATGTGCGCGCGGACCACGACCATCGCCGCGGTGCCCCCTGTGCCTGTGGCCGTCGGGACCGTACTGGGCGGCTTCTACTTGGCGGTTCTGTATGTCCGGACGGTTCTGCCCGCCGTAAGCCGTAGCAGCAGCAACTGTTACCGGGTGGGCCACCATGGTGATAGCCAGTGCGGCCGCGATCATTGCGTGTTTTGGCATCAGCGACCCCCTTACCTCATGACGCGTTGGCATTAGCCAAACCCTGGCTGCGGCAGTTTCAAGGCACCTAGACAAGCCTGACCGCTGAGACTTGCTTCGTTGCCCTCTGAGGCGTCCGAAGGCCGCTACGATGCTTTGCGATAGCCGAGCTCCGCAACCCGTTCGCGCGTGTAGAGGTCGCTCGATATCGTCATGGCGAAATCGCTGACGCGTCTTGGATCGTATTTGCGGCGCCCTGGCCCGATTGGCGCCCCGCCCTTGAAGACGGAGGTGACTTTGCTGCGGTCGAGCAGGATGGAGACACTCTTGGTCGGATCGCCATCTAGCGCGACGAAGTCCGCCTGATAGCCGGGCATCAGAGCGCCCACTTTGTCGTTCGGCCTCACGACGCGCGCACTCACCGACGTCGCGGCCTTGAGCGCCTGAATCGGCGTGAAGCCGAGATAGTCAACGAAGATCTCAAGCTCGCGCGCGTGCCATTCGCCGAACGGTGTCACCGCGAAGCCCGAGTCCGTGCCGATGGGCATCGGAACCCCGGCCCTCCGCACCTTTTGGAGGTTCTCGACTGCGGCATCGAATTCGGCGTTGTAGACGCTGTTGCGCCGCTCACGAAATGCTGGATCCTGCGGCTCGATGAAATCCATGGTATTGCGCAGCAGCGTCAATGTCGGACAGATGGCGCATTTGTTGGCGACCGCCGCCTCCAGTCCCTCATCGTCGATCTCAGATGCGTGGAAGATGAGATCAACTCCCGTCTTCGCCGCATAAAGCGTCGCCTCGCGGCCCCGCGCATGCACGATGGAGATCTTCCCGAGCCGACGGATCTCGTCGACCATGGCTTTGGTCTCATCCAGCGTGAAAGCCGCCACGAGCTCGCCATTCGGTCGACGATGAATGCCGTCCATCGCGATCTTAACCGCGTCGACACCCTCTTTCACCTGCTTGCGAATTTCCTCGATCGCCTCGTCGCGATTCCGGACAAGTCTTCCGATCGAGGTGGTGGGCACGCCGATCCAGGTCGGATACCAGTCTGTTAGTCCCTGCCGGCTCGTAATGTAAGGCCCTGCGGCCGTGACTCTTGGACCTTCGAATAATCCGGCGTCAATCGCGTCGCGAACAGCGCGCGACACCATGCCGGAGTCGCCTGGAGCGACGATGGTCGTAAAGCCGGATGCCAACACCTGATGGGCGAAGAAGACGCCACGGACCGCGCGAAACTCCAGCGAACTGTATAGGTCAATGTCCTCCTCGGTTTTCGCGTTGCCGTAGGCCAGATGTGTATGAACATCGATCAAGCCCGGAATCACAAAGTGTCGAGAGAAGTCATATTCCTTGGCGTCGGCCAACTTCGGAACATCCTTGGTCGGAGCGATACCGGTAACGA